>JAGAVW010000003.1 GCA_017941735.1 Solobacterium sp.
TAGATCATCAGCATCAAAACCAAACGACTGTGAGTTCATTACTTCCTGCAGTCTTTTGATACCGCCTTCTATCAATTCATCCATATCTTGCACAGAAGGATAATCATAAACCTCTGTTCTATCCTCGTTGCCTGTGAACGTTCTTCTCTGCGATATATTACCGTTATGATCTACATACAAATGAACAACCATTCGTTCAGTTAATTCGCCTGTGCCTAAACATATCAAATGATTGATACCATTCATTTTATTGGACGTAACAAATTTCAATGTGTTCATATCTGTATCCTGCGATATTTCTAATGTTTCAGTGAAGTCTTCAATCGGACTTGACGATACTTCACAATAGCCATTCATACCTTGTTCGCCCTGTACGTATCGGATGTGTAGCTTCCGATTTACAGATTTCAGCATTTTGTTTATTCCGTCTAAAAGCGTACAATATCGGTCAAATTGGTAATTTGTAACGGTCACATCTGCGGGCAGTGACGTCCCTTGCATGACTCCACTGTAACATGGGTCGACTAGCTGTTTTATTATGGCATTCACATCCCCACTCACGACCTTATACGCTTCTCCATTCGGTGGGCTGATAACTTTTTTCTTCAGTTTGCCTCGCCATGTATCACCCTCCAAAAGAACAATGTTTTCTTCAGTATTTGAACCGATTACACCTACCTCTCCCCCAAATTCTTCATTAGGGGAAAAGATAACGCAACCACTGTTCATCCAGCTGGCGTCATATACATCAGGCTCTATCTGTACAGAAAACGTATTATTGTCCGCGTCGCAATCTTCATAGTGAATTGATATGTCAACCTGTAAAGCATTAAGAACCATTTGTTCACGCCTGTATCTGTCCGTCAGAATAAATTCCATGTTGGCGTGCTCCTTTCAACATAGAAACTGATTTCAAAACCGAAACTTCCATCCCAAATTGCGGAATGTGAGCCACCGCTTATCTTTGTGAAAATGCTATTCGTTTTGTTTCTTAAATCGAAACAATTTGTGGCAGTACCATTCACCGAGTATTTGATAACTTGCTTGTTCTTAGAATCCACGACCAGATACTCGTTTGCTGCAAGCGTTGTATAAACCTGATATACCGTGTCCTCGATAAGCACTCGTGGATAAATCGCAGGACCGTAAATTGTCATTTTGAAATCGCAATCTGCAAAGTGGTCTACCACGAATGGCGCTCGTCCTGCTGTCCTTCCTGTAAAATCAAATGGATAATCGCCACCATATGATGCTTCAGCATTCGGACTGTAGAAATCTAAAAAGTCATAATCGCCTTGCTCTTGCGGTTTAAAACTAGCTTTCTGTTCCTTTCGCCAGTTCGGCTCGTCACTTATATATTTACATGTGATTTTCAAATAGCCGTTCAATTTTAAATAATCATCAAAGTTCATTCCTTCGCAATAGCAATAAAGCCTCCATTCACCAATCTTGAAATATCCTTTTGTTTTTCTAACAATATCAATATCAAAATGCTCATGGAATTTATTCACGATCTCTACTGCTTTTTGTTCATCCACTATGAATACATATGGAACTGTCTTTTGAACAGGCTTTTTCCTGAAGTTCTTGATCCTATTTCCAACTTCTGAATACTCCCATTCGTAATCTCGTAAATCATTGTAATTTTGGAAAATCCCTAACTCGTAAAAGTCAAGGGATTCTCCTTTTGAATTAACGTGTATTAAATGTTCAAACATTTATATCACCGCCTTTACAGCTCGTCCGAACTCTCGATTATTAACGATTAATTGCCAATCAATCTGACTAGCACCTTTTACAAATGCTCTTGTGATTGCTTCCTCGGATAGATTGCTGGCCATAAATTGTAGCATAGAAGCCATAGCTTCATCTGATATGCCGCCACCTTGAGCTTCACTAATCATTCTCATTAGATTGTTTTTTCCGATAACAATTTCAGGACCTGCTTCTCCACCACCTAATAATCTATTGCCATTCATGCCAAAGATTGTAGCTCCATTCAATAAAAGACCGCTCGCCATAGCCCTTGCATTCCACTTTAAAATAGGATATGGAACTTCAACAGGGCCTACCTTCTTCGTTCCTTGAGAAATCGAGATTGAAGGCAATTTAGGCAGGTTGAACGCTTTCAAAATATTTACAGGGAAGAACCCTTTGATCTTGTCAACAATTCCTTTGATTGTGCTCTTTGCCGTTTCAAGTGGCTGTGTCATAGCTGTTTTCGCCGCATTGAATGCGTTGCCCACTACTGTTTTAATGCTGTTTACAACGTTTGAAATAGCCGACTTTATGCTATTAAATTTGTTCTGAACAGAAGTCTTTATATTGTTAACGATATTGGAAATGGTAGTTGATATTGTATTCCAAATCGCTGATACCTCATACAATATAGACTTAACAATCGAACCAATTGTAGTCAATATTCCATTCCAAACATTTGTAATAAATGTCCATATATTTGTGAGTACTGTGCTGATGGTTGTTAATATCGTATTCCATGCAGTAGATATTCCA
>JAGAVW010000010.1 GCA_017941735.1 Solobacterium sp.
ACAAGAAGAAACAAAGGAAACCCTTGAAGTAGTAGAAGAAGAACCTGTAAACGAAACCTCTAAAGAAGAACCAGTAGAAGAAAATAATGAAGAGCCAGAAGAAGTCGTTGTGGAAGAAGAAGTAGAGGAAACAACCCTTCAAGCAGAACCTGAAAATACGACAAATACAAGTAACACCACTATAACCATCAATGTCACAAAGGTGTGGAATGGCGGAAGTGGAAGTCATGATTCTGTAACAGTGAAGTTATTAAATGCAGCAAATAATCAGGAACTAAAGGAGATTGAGATTACTTCAGCACAGAAAGATGAAAATGGAAACTGGTATGGTAGTTTTACCGATTTACCAAAATATGATGAAAATGGTGAAATTCAATATAAGGTAGAGGAAGTATTACCGGAAGGATATACAACAGATGGTCCTACTGATTGGAAGGTAGTTGGAAACACATCTAATACAACAATTACAAATATAAAAGAAGATAAACCTGAACCTGAATATGGTGGAATCGAAATTCAAAAACAATTATATATTAGTGGCTCATTTTATAGGAAGTATACAGGTGACGTTGTATTTACTTATGAAGTCTATAATGCTTCGGATCAATCAATTACATTAAAAGATGGAACGGTTGTAGAAGCAAATGGTCTTGTTGGGACGTTTAAGACTGAAAATGGTGTGATGTCAACTGGTGAAATATTACCTCCAGGAAATTACAAAGCTGTTGAAGTAGATATTCCGGATGAATTTGAAGCGTATCGAGGTACAGGGGCTGGTGCTGAAAAAAATGAAGTGCGTGAAATTACAGTAACAGCGAACGAAGTATATAAAGCTGAACATACGAATATAAGAAATACAGGACAATTAGAAATAGAAAAAAGAATACAAACTTCATCGGGATCAAACATCACTTCAGATTTTCCAAATGAAGAATTTGAAATTCAAGTAAAAATCAAAGACCCAGATGGAAATCCTTTAGAGGGATCCTATTATTACGGGTATCTTCCATATGACAAGAGAAATGATATGGAAACATATGTTTCTTTATGGCATGATGCAGATAATCCTGATTTTGAGAAAGTGACATTTACTGAGGGTGTAGGAACCCTTACGATTAATACAAAGAGATTTAATTATATTTTCGATTTACCAAATGGATCGGTTATTGAAGAAGTTAAAGAAATTTTACCAGAAGATAGTCTATTCGAATTCAAAGAAGTTAATTATTCTGAAAATGGTGTAGAACAAATTTGTAAAATAATGGGTCAAACCAGTAATTATGGTTCAACATGGGTTAGAGTAGTTAATACCATTGACGTCTATGGTGGCTTTAAAGTCATAAAAAGAGATGGAGAATTCTACCCTGTCCTTTTACAAGGCGCAAAAGTCAATTTTATTAATGTAAGTGATGACATTGTTGTATTAAAAGATGGTACCGAAGTAGAAGATGGTGAAATTATCGAAACACTTGTTACAGATGAAAATGGGGAAATCAATACAGAAATAAAATATCCTAAGTACACAAAGAACGGTAAACAAGCGAAGTATAAGATTGAAGAAATTGAAGCACCAGAAGGTTATTACTTCCTAGGAGATTCAAGAATTATTGATTCAGCAGCTACAATTAGAGAACCGAATCAAGTGATAGAACGCAATCCTGGAAATAGTAAAAAAAGTGGCGTACTATATATTTACAAAGAAGCAGAAAATACGCCTGACACTTTTGAATTTGAAATCACTTTGACGGATGAAAATGGGAATGGAATAAATGATTGGTTCTATTACTATGTAACAAACGGAGCAGATGATACGAATCCACCATATAAAGATAATGAGAATGCACCGTATTCAAAAGTTACATTTGTGGATGGAAAAGCAACAATCTCACTCAGTCTTTCCGAAGAATACAAAAGGACAGGTGATTATGATAAATATTACTATAAATATCTTTACATCTACGATATTCCCTTTGGAACGACAGCAAGTGTAAAAGAAAAACCGAAAAATGGTTGGTATCTTTTGGAAGAAGATTTTGATGACAATACGACATTCTCTGAGACAAAAAGCCGTATTAATTACTATTTCACAAATTCAAACAATAGTCCAATTGGCCAATTTGTCCTAGAAGGACAGAAAATATTAGAAGGTGAAACATTATCAGAAGGGCAATTCACATTTGAATTACTGGATGCGGATGGAAATGTATTACAAACGGTCACAAATGATGCAGATGGGAATATTATATTTGATCCGATTAAGGTGGATGTTAGTAAGTTGACACCGAGATTTGTGGCTTTTGGAGAGAATTACCAGGACCTTCCAATCGCTACAGAAGAGGAAAGAGAACGGATCAAATATTGGAAGGAACTAGGAAATAACTTTGGTTATTTATATCAATTTGGAGTCCCTGATAATGCCTATTCTGATGATGTATGGAATTTTGATGGTATTCCATATTCAGAAGCGAATGATTTTATAAAGGAAGAATCACACTATTGGTTTGTTAATGAGAAATCAGATACTATTCGATATTTTGATGACATATCATTGTACAATTATCGCTATTATGCAGTTCTCTTTGAAGGAGAATTAAATTATCAAATACGTGAAGTTGTACCAACCGATACAGGTGCATATACCTACGATGCGCACGTGGAAGATGTAACCGTATCTGTAAAAGGTGCGGAATTAGCCGATGCGATTATTGATGTGCAATATGATAGTGATGGTGTCATATTTACTAACACTTTAGAAACAACGGAATTCGAAGTAACAAAGGTATGGGAAGACAATGACAATGAAGATGGAATCCGTCCAGAATCCATTACTGTTGAATTACTAGCGGATGGTGAAGAAAAAGAAAGCGTAGAAGTGACAGAGGCAGATGGATGGAAGTATACCTTCAAAGATTTACCAAAATACAATAACGGTCAAGAAATCATATATACGATTAAAGAGTTCGTTGTGGAAGGATATAATTCTACAGTTTCTGGAGATATGGCTTCTGGTTATACAGTCACAAATACCCATGAGTTAGAGAAGATTCAGTTAAGTGTAACAAAAGTTTGGGATGACGAAAATGATAAAGATAAGATGCGTCCAGCTTCTGTTACAGTAAAACTCTTAGCGAATGGAAAAGACACTGGTAAGACAGTTACGCTCAATAAGGATAATAGTTGGAAGGCTAGCTTCGCTGATCTCTATAAGTATGAAAACGGTAAAGAGATTTCCTATGATGTAGAAGAAGTGGTGCCAAATGGGTATACGGTAGCGAAGAGTGGTGATATGAATAAGGGATACACCCTCACAAATACGCACAAACCATCAACAAAAACACCAACCAAGACAACGAGTACATGGACACCTGTGCCATTTACTGGAGATAACTTCAATGTATGGGTATGGATTGGCCTATTATGTGGGGCAATACTAGTCGTTGGTGGAACAACCTATTTCTTGAAAAAGAATTAGTCTAAGGAATGATAAAAGTGAATGAGAATCCTAGTTTCTAGGATTCTTTTTCTTTATAATAAAAATAGAAGTTTTGAGAAGGAGACAACCACCATGGAAGAAGAAAGAAGAGAGAATTCCTTTTTTGATGAGTTGGACAAGAAAGAAGCACAAGGTACAGAAGTAAAAGATTTAGATCGTATTGCGAAACTACAGCATACGAATAATTTAATCATTGAAAAATTGGATCAAGAGCCAACGATGGAAATGACTTCTCTTTATAATTATGAGAAGGAAAAGTACTCAAGCAATTATTCCAATTATCAATTACCAGGTATTGATTTACTGACGCCACCTACATCAACGACGAATCAAGTGGATTATACAGAGGCAATTGCTAAGCAATTAACCGATATTTTAAATCTCTATGATATTGATGCGAAATATATTCAAGCATATAAAGGACCACGCAAAACGGTATTTGAGTTTAGCTTATCGAAAGAAATTGATGCAAAACTGATTAAGCAAATTGAAGAGCGCATATTAGAAAATGAATTGAACTCTAAGATACTTGTCATTCCACTTTTTCAAAGAGAGACATTGGGAATCATTGTGCCTAATGAAGAACGCAATCTCGTCTTTTTAAGAGAACTATATGAGCCTTATGCTAACCGTGCCCATTCCTTACGATTCTTTATGGGGAAACGCAATAATGGGCAAGAAAATATTCGCTTAAAACAATTCCAACATCTCTTTCTGTTTGGGGCAACAGGAAGCGGAAAGTCTTTACTGTTGCATAGCATCATCCTTTCTGTTTTATTACAGGCTAGACCAGATGAAGTGAAGTTATTATTGATTGATCCTAAGAAAATAGAGTTTACACCCTATCGTTCTTTACCACATCTTTTAGCTCCAGTTATTAACCATGGTGAAATGACGCCTTATATTCTTCAATATATCGTACGTATGATGGAGAAACGGTTAGATACTTTTAGTGCGTATCATGTTAAAGATATCGTTGGTTATAACCAATTAGAAGATATTAAAGAAAAGATGCCAGAAGTATTAGTGATTGCGGATGAAATCAGTGACTTTGTAGAAGAAGAATCTTTTAAGCAAATTCTCCAATCCATCCTACAGCTTTCAAAATACACTGGTGTGCATTTGATTCTTTCTACGAACCATGTGGATGCGACAAAGAGAATTCTTGAAGAGCTTCAAACTGGTTTCAATCGTAAGATTGCTTTCTACCATACAAAGACTAAAAATTCAGCACTTGTATTACAGAGTGAATTCCAAACAAGGAATTTATTGGGAGATGGAGACATGGTTTATTTCTTCCCTGGTTCGAAATACCCAATGAACTTACAAGGCGCAAATATTACAAATGAAGAAATTAAACGGGTTGCGGATTATTGTGCAAGCCAAGCAACACCGATGTTTGATGAAGTCTTTTTAGAAGACTTTAGAGAGGGGTGAAGATATGGAAAATAAAGAAGAACTAAAACAGATGATTGAAGAGTCGGTCAAATCAGCCGTCTCCAAGTCTCTAATGAAAAACACCTTACGGAACAACTTCCTTAAGATTCTTGCGTATATAGGAATCTTAGCAGCTTTATTCTTTATGTATCAAAGTTTAAAACCAAAGACACCCGAAGCCATCGAACCGGTAGAAGATCACGATGTCACATTAGAGAATAATGGAATCTTTGGGTTTACGGTTGCGGATTTTGAAGAACCTATTCTTGGGGAAGCGACACGTCAACAATTATTGATTGTGGATGAACAAGAAGTATCCGTTGCGACTACCATTTCTGATGCGGGATTATTCAATTGGAGTATTTTTGCGAAAGTGAAAAATGAAACCATTTATGGGACAGGTGTCTATACCATTGATCTTACAAAGATTAAAAAGTCAGACATTTCGTTAAATGAAGATACGTACACCGTCACGATTCATGTCCCATATCCAGAACTACACTTAGTCAATTTTGATCCTTCCAAAACAAAAATTGGAGATACGGAAAAAGGATGGTTAGCGTTTGGAGATATCAAACTAACTCCCGAACAAACAAAAGCCTTTGAAGAGGAAGCGGTGGAGAAGTTAACGGTTGCCTTGAATGGACAGGATTGTTTTGAAAAAGCAGCACGCTTTACAAAACTAACCGCATACGAACTCTATCAGCCAATCATTAACACGGTCTCCCCAGCCTATAAAGTTGAAATTATTGTAGATCCAAAATCATAAAAGCCAGTTAGTCTGGCTTTTATTTATGAATAATGTATTTTGTTTTATTAATTTGGCTCATGATATTTGTAATAGCATTGCATGTTTGCTCAAAACTTATGCCATGAGCAAATGGATAGCGTCTACAATAATCGTTCCATAGTTTTGTCATTCTTTCATCATTCTTTATGACGTTGATGATTTCCTCATAATGTGCGAGAGTTTCAAGAGAATTCCGTTGTTTAAATGTTTGATTTATCGCTGTTCCTAAGGTATTTAAATCAATGTTTTTCGATTGTAATTTCGTTAGAATAAAAACATCATAGAAATCCTTTAAGCGAGTGTTTTGATTACCTCTTGAGATAATAGAATGAAGTTTTTCTGCAAGTATAGTCGGTAAATTATAGGCAAGAATAGGAATTTTCCTATCTTCCAACATGAGTCTGTACATGTATGTGATTTCTTTTGGCGTGATGATATCTCCTGTCGTGATATCTAGTTTTAAGGGTACAGACATTTTTTCATAATTTGCAAAGAAACTAATACGGTATCCACCGTATTCACTTTCTAAATGAATTGCACGAATCTCATTAAATTCAAAGTTAATATCATCGTCTACAGGCATGTTTATAATTTGTATAAACATTTCTCGCAATGATTTTTCGGAGATAGATGCATTCTTGATAGAAGCATCCATATCCATTGTTGTTCTTTCTTCGAAACCTAGTATTGAACCAATGAGTAAACCTCCTTTGAGAATAAAGTTATTTTTATAAGGAGAAACTGACACTCTTTCTAAAAATCGTTCTATCATATAGATTTGAAGAATCAGTTGCGCGGGTATACTCTTTTCTTTTGCGATATGATTAATTTTTGCTTTTAACTGCATCGCATTATTCATAGTAATACCTCTAAATAGGCTTGTACTTTTGCTTCAACGTGAAGTAAATCTGCATAAATGGATAGATTATATAAATTCTTATTCTCTCGCATTACGTATTGTTTAAAAGCTTCCGTAATAATTTCTATATCTATTGCATTATGAGGTCTTAGAATATCACATAGTGTTTTTTCAGCATCGTAGCATTTCACATAATGATCATAAGGGGTGCTTACCTCTACGATACCAATTCTATAAAAAGAATCTTTTGTATTAGAGCACCTAATGTTTTCTTGCTTTGGGCTAGAAAGATTATACGTCGCAGGGAAAGTCATTTCATACTGAAGCGGTGTTCGATCGGTTAATCCATGTAAGTAAAGTGCGGTACCCAACGAATAGATTCCTTTTTTATATCTACTTTGTAATTCAAACAATTCATCATTAAACGTGCTTGGAAGAACGTAGACACCTCGTGAGACTTTTTCCAAAACACCAGTATCGGCTAAATGTTTAAGATTGCCTCTTGATATTCCGGCCTCCGAAACCATATTTGTTGTAATCATTCCATTATTTTTCTTTAGGATTTTTAAGATATCATAAGAACCTGGCATTGCGATACCTCCTTTGACATTTATGCTTATTATAATAAATAAAACAAGCATAAATGTCAAAGGGCCAAGAAAACTAAAACACATATGTCATGTGCCTTTTAACAAAAAACCAATGGTCGGGATGACAGGATTCGAACCTGCGACCTCTTCGTCCCGAACGAAGCGCACTACCAAGCTGTGCTACATCCCGTTGTGCTTGTAATTATAGCATAGGAATGTGGTATCATTTAATCAGAAAGTGAACTATGGAAGAAGTACGTGCAAGACAATTTGATGTGCAAGAAGTCATTGATTTAGCTGGTGAAGCCATTCAACATCTTTACCATGCAAAAGAAGGACTTCATTCTGCACGGGATTGGGGAATCGCAGATGTCTTTTGTGGTGGTGTGATTATTACAACTCTTAAGCAACAAAAGATGTATGATGCCCGTGTAGAAATCGCATATGCCGATGAAGCCTTACGCATCTTACAATCGCGTTTACGTAATCAAATGGAAGTACGTAATATTCAATTTGAAATGAGCCGTTTAGCGAATATCGCGGATTATATTTTTGATAATCCCATTACGGATTTATATATTCAAAAAGAAATCACGGATGCGCGTAGTCAAGTGGATGAAGTGATTCAACATACAGAAGAATTAATTCGGCGTGTTTATACGTTATAGAGGTGCTTATGAGAACAATTGAAATTGGCAAGACAGGAATGCTTGTCCCACAGAATGCGTTTGGCGCATTACCCATCCAACGTATCCCTTTAGAAGAGGCAAAGACGCTATTACAAAATGCATACAAAGGTGGCATGCGTTTTTTTGATACAGCCCGTGCGTATACCGATAGTGAAGAAAAGGTGGGAGCTGCTTTTAAGGGGATTCGAGAAAACCTCTATTTAGCAACAAAGACCAAAGCCAAAACGCCTGCACAATTTTGGGAAGATTTAGAAACTTCCCTATCTAAACTACAAACCGACTATATTGATTTATACCAATTCCACATGGTGGATCAGTGTTATAAACCAGAGGATGGAACGGGTATGTATGAATGTATGTTAGAGGCCAAAGCACAAGGTAAAATACGTCACATAGGTATTACAACCCATAAGATTCAAGTGGCGCATGAAATTGTGGAATCTGGTCTTTATGAAACCCTCCAATATCCATTTAGTTATTTATCGAAACAAGAAGAAATCGAACTTGTTCAAAAGTGTAAAGAATATGAAGTTGGTTTTATTGTGATGAAAGGCTTAGCTGGGGGTATTCTTTCCAATGCCAAAGCAATCTTCGCTTACCTTTATCAATTTGACCATGTCTTACCAATTTGGGGCATCCAGCGTCAAGAAGAATTAGAGGAGTGGTTATCCTTTATGGATCAAGAACCGGCTTTAAATGAAGAACTAAAAGAAGTCATTGCGCAAGATCGAAAACAATATGAGAAGGATTTCTGTAGGGGATGCGGGTATTGTATGCCGTGTCCAGTTGGGATTGATATTCCAACGAGCGCACGGGCATCGATTTTGATGCGTAAAATGAATCCTGCCATTTGGGGTAGCAAAGAGCGTCAAGAAGTGATGAAGAAAACAGAAGACTGTGTCAATTGTCGTACGTGTGTATCACGGTGCCCATATGAATTAAATATTCCAGAATTATTAAAGAAGAATTATGCAGATTATTTAGATTATTATAAAGACGTCATAGGGGGAGAATGATGCAATATCGAATTCATCCCAAAACCAAAGATAAGATTTCTGTGATTGGCTTAGGCTCTGCCTATATTTATGAAAATGGAATCGAAGAAGGTGCGAAAGCATATCGGTATGCTTTTGAGAATGGCATCAATTATTTTGACTTAGCTGCTGGCCATCGCGATGCGTTTTTAATGGCCGGAAAAGCACTTCATGATGTGCGCGATCAAGTCTTTTACCAAATCCATTTTGGGGCTGATTACCATGCGGGAGAATATGGATGGTCTTTGGATTTAGATACAATCAAAGAATCCGTTCAACAAATGTTAGAAGACTTACAAACCGACTACATTGATTATGGCTTCATCCATTGTCAAGATGAATTAAGCGATTGGGAAACATATAAGAAAAATGGAGTGTATGCCTACTTATTGGAACTAAAAGAAAAAGGAATTGTTAGGCATATTGGTTTATCTTCGCATACGCCAAAAGTGATTATGAAAATCTTAGAGGAAATCGAAATTGATACCCTGATGTTTTCGATTAATCCTGCTTATGATTATGGAGAAGGGGAATATGCCTTTGGGGAAGTGGAAGAGCGAAATGCGATTTATCAACGTTGTGAAAAAGAGAAAATCGCAATTACCGTAATGAAACCTTTCTCTGGAGGACAACTTGTGGATGCCTCCTTATCTCCATTTAAAGAGGCTTTAAGCATTTATCAATGCATCAAATATGCCCTAGATAAACCAGGTGTCTTATGTGTATTGCCTGGCGCAAAAACAAAGGAAGAAGTAAAAGCACTATTAGAATATGAAACACAAAGCCAAGAAGCATTAGACTATTCCATCATTAGTACCTTTGCGCCTCCTGAAGCAAATGGGAAATGCGTATATTGTGGGCATTGTAAACCGTGTCCGATGGGAATTGAAATTGATCTTGTGAATAAGTATTATGATTTAGCGCTTGTTGGAGATGTGATGGCAATCGAGCATTATCGAAGCCTCGATAAGAATGCATCGGATTGTATAAGTTGTGGGCATTGTGATTCGCGTTGTCCATTCCATGTCGAACAAAGTAAACGCATGAACGAAATCAAAGACTATATGGAAAATCTTTAATTGGAAACCCGTTGACAGTTGTCGCGGGTTTTGTTAAATTGATATAGGTTAGTTACAACTAACTTATAACCTATGCCAGAAAGTTTGATTGTGAAATATTGTGCTCCAACTTTGGCGGGTATTAAAACCGCAAATCTCTTTACGTGCGATTTTCCTAACCGTGAAAGTTTATATAAAGAAATCAGTGCACGGAATCAAGAACTGAAGGGAAAAGGAATCCGTCTTCTTATTTTGGGTTATACAAAACAAGGGCTCTCATTTATATGTATCGTCCTACAAAACTAAAAGAAGACATTTTAAAAGAAGAAACCTTTCTACTTTTATCTTCCCTAGGGTATGAGCCAATGCATATGGGAAAATGTTTATCGCATCTTATGCGTAAGTTAAAGTGTAGAGAGGAATTTCCACATGAAATTGGATGTTTCTTAGGTTATCCAGTGGAAGATGTGATTGGGTTTATTCAAAATCGTCCCTGTAAAGGGGTAGGGGCTTGGAAGGTATATGGAAATCTAAACCAAGCAAATAAGAGCTTTCAACGTTTTGAACAATGTACAGAAGTTTATTTGTCGATGCTTAAAACGGGAAAGAAAATACAAGAACTCGCAGTAAATAAGGAGGTATACGATGAGTAAAGTAGCAGTAATTTATTGGAGTGGCACTGGTAACACAGAGAAGATGGCTAATGCAGTTGTAGAAGGCGCAAAAGGAAAAGGCGCAGAAGTTGATTGTATGACCTTTGATAACTTTAATGGGTCTATTGAAGGTTATGATGCGGTTGCGTTTGGATGTCCAGCAATGGGTGCAGAAGTATTAGAAGAAAGCGTAGTAGAACCAGCCTTCACAGCTTTAGAAGCAAAGCTAGGTGGCGTGAAAGTTGGCTTATTTGGCTCCTATGGTTGGGGCGATGGGCAATGGATGCGTGATTGGCAAGATCGTGTAAGTGCAGCGAATGGTGTGCTTGTACAAGATGGCGTCATGGCAAACAATGAACCAGATGATGCAGCGCTTGCGGAATGTAAAGCCTTAGGCGAAAATCTTGCTTAAAAGAATCCTTCTTCGGAAGGATTTTTATTATACAGAATCTGCTTTTTGAATTCTTATTTAGTTGTCTTATACCCTATAATAAATAGGCACATAACGAAAGAGGTATCTATGAACATTAAACGAATTCTCATGTCATTAATCGGGGTTGTGATTACAGCTATCAGTGTTGGCTTATTTAAATTGGCTGCTTTTGGGGTAGACCCATTTCAAGCTTTTATGGCTGGCTTAGACCAACTTATTCCCATTGATTTTGGAACCTTATATATGCTGGCAAATGCCGTGCTCTTATTATTTGCGCTTGTATTTGATCGCCACTACATTGGCATCGCAACCTTTATCAATTTATTTTTATTGGGTTATATTACCGATTTTTCTTATCGTTTTTTCCAAAGCGTTTTTGTTTCACCTTCGTTTCTTGTTCGTATTGTTTGTTTATTAGTAGGGATTGTTGTTTTAACCTTTGGGGCTTCGCTTTATATTACCGCGGATTTAGGGGTTTCTACTTATGATGCAATTGCACTCATCATTGCGCATACTTGGAAAAAAGGAGAGTTCCAATATGTGCGTATTGGAAGTGATTTTGTATGTGTACTATTAGGTATCCTTTTATTTCTAGTTGGTAAAGGAGATATTAAAAACGTTCCAACCTTTGTGGGGATTGGAACGATTATTACGGCCTTCTTTATGGGACCACTCATTGAATTCTTTGCAGCCCATATTGCGCGACCACTATTGAAGAAGGAAGCTTAGTCTGAACTGACCCCAATTATTTGGACAAGTTAAGTTCTAAGAACTCATTAAGGCTTGATTCCTATATTCCATAGGAGTTAAGCCTTTTAATCTGCTTTTAATTCTATCATTGTTGTAGTAATAAATATATTCTTCAATTGC
>JAGAVW010000011.1 GCA_017941735.1 Solobacterium sp.
ACTAACGGCGAACGTCATTGACCTGCGGTAACCAATCCACGAATAACAGAATGGCCAATACCCGGGAACTGTTACTGGTCTAGAACTCTTTCCAAATATCTTCAAGAATATTTATGCTTGACAAAGGTCATTTCATAACAGCAAGCTTTTCAAACGCAAGCTTACATATTTCCTTTACTGCTTGGGTGGTGATGCCTTGGTTATAATAATCCGCTAAGATAAAATATCCAATTTCACCATCCTTCTCAAAGACATCGCTTTTACCTTCCACCGATATATTCCCAACAATCTTTCCATCCACCACAATCGCCCGACATATATTTTCCTTTCCTTCTTTCGAAAAGACATAATCCAAAAAAGCGTTTGCATCTTCTTCATGATAGGGATGGGGAATACGATTGGTTAAATATTTTAAATCAATCGCATCACAGATTTCTGCTAGTCGTTTTGCGTCTTCACGCGTCCATTTTCTTAGTTTTATTTTCATACTTGTATTATAAAGCATTTACATAAAAAAGAGTGGTTGCCCACTCCTTAAATCGCAAGTTTCTTATGGAGGTATTTGTCGTATACCCTTGATACCGAACTGTGATTTTGAATCGCATCAATTGTCACTGCCAACATCTCCGCAACCGATACTTGTACAATCTTATTACACTGTTTCATCTGTTCTTCAGATAGAGGAATCGTATCTGTCACTACGAGTTTTTCAATAACCGAATTTTGAATGGTCTGCATCGCATCATACGAGAAGACACCATGCGTCACAGCCGCATATACTTTCTCTGCTCCTTTATCTTTTAAGATCTGACAAGCAGCACATAAGGAACCACCGGTATCACAAATATCATCAATGACAATACAAGTCTTCCCTTCGACATCACCAATGACATTTTTCGCTTCCACTTCATTTGGACGAGGTCTTCTCTTATCCACAATCGCAAGTGGTGTATTTAAGATATCCGCTAAATTACGTGCTCTTTTGACACCCCCATGGTCTGGAGAAACAACAACCACATTTTCCATGTCGATGTTTTCATGTGTCTCAAAGAAATTACCAAGCAGTGGCACCGAAGTTAAATCATCGGTTGGGATATCAAAGAAACCTTGAACTTGGGTTGCGTGTAAATCAATGGTTACCACACGATTTGCACCAGCGGTTTGTAACAACTCGGCCACAAGCTTTGCGGTGATTGGTTGTCTTGGGAATGCTTTGCGATCTTGGCGTGCATATCCAAAGTACGGCATAATCACATTGATTTCTCTTGCACTAGCTCTCTTGAGTGCATCTATACAAATGAGAACTTCCATCAAGCGCTCCGTTACAGGAGGACAAGTAGATTGAATGAGGAATACGGAACGTCCACGCACGGATTCTTGTGGTGTGACGAGGATTTCTCCATCCTCGAAATGCTCTACTTTGATATCGCTTAATTTCGTGTTAAGTTTTTCCGCAATTTTATTTGCGAGATCGACGCTTGATGTTAACGCAAAGATACTGGTGTCTGTAATCATGATGTTCTCCTTTTCTATTTCTTGCTTTCTGCTTTCTTTTTACGGTTCCGTTCTAGATAGAACTTCCCATATCCCTCTTTATTTTCTTGACGAACACGGCTGATTGCCATATCGCCATCTGGAACATCAATGGTAGCTGTAGATCCTGCCGCTACAACAGCATTTTCACCGATGGTGACGGGTGCAATTAAGTTACTATTTGAACCTACAAATGCGCCATCTTTAATGGTAGTGTGATATTTGTTCGCACCATCGTAATTGACGGTAATGACCCCACAGCCAATATTAACTTTCGAACCCACATCACTATCTCCTAAATAGGTTAAGTGTGCACAGCGGCTATCAACGCCAAAGTGTACATTCTTAAATTCCACAAAGTTTCCGACACGGTTTTTATCTTCCACAATACAACCATTACGGAAATGCGTATAAGGTCCAATCTTACAATCATCTTTGACTTCACTATCAGTAATTTCCGAAGCATTGATAATCGTACGAGATCCAATTATCGCATTATCGAGATAGCTTTGTGGAAGAATCGTTGTGCCATCTTTGATGGATGTCTTTCCATATAAGTAAACATTTGGATGTAACACCACATCTTTTCCAAAGGTGACATACGGACCAATGTAGGTAGCATCAGGATTCACCATGGTAACACCCTTCCGCATCCAACTTTCATTGATTCTCTTGCGCATTGTCGCATTTGCTTTGGCAAGTTCAACATTATCATTTACCCCTTGTACTTCAAAGGGATCTTCAATCTCTACTGCTTGTACAACATGCCCTGCTTGCTTGAATAATTCCACCAAGTCTGTAATGTAATATTCTTGTTGGGCATTATCATTTTTAATTTCTTTCCCATGCGTAAACAATAATTCATTCTTAAACGCATAGATCCCAGTGTTAATCTCTTTGATTGTTTTTTCTTCTTCACTACAATCTTTATATTCCACAATCTTTTGTACGCTTCCATCTTTTTCACGCACAATCCGACCATATGCTTTTGGATCCTCTAACTTGACTGTTAATACGACCATATCAGCCTCTTCACAAGAAAGGAATAACTTCTCAAAGGTTTCTTGACGAATACATGGAACATCCCCGTTTACAACAACGGTAATGCCACTTTCTCCTTCTAATTGTTTTGCCTGCATAACGGCATGCCCTGTGCCAAGTTGTGGCTCTTGTAAGGCAAATTCACATTGCCCTTCTAAGCGACTTTCTACCATTTCGTGGCCAAAGCCAGTAACGGTAACTACCCTTTCGGCCCCTGCTTGTTTTAACGTATTCACAATCAGTTCTACCATAGGTACACCACATACTTCATGTAGTACTTTTGGTACATCTGAATGCATTCGCGTTCCTTTTCCTGCAGCTAATACAATTGCGTTTCTCATAGGCTCATATGCCTCCACGATACTTATTATACTATCAATCATTCTCTTCCTCTCAAAAAAGTCATTCAATGAATGACTTTTTTTGACTACAATTTATAAATATTCTCTTCTTCTACACCAACTGCTTTTAAAGTATCTTCTACGGATACCACACAAGTTGGAGCTTCTTCTAATGCCTTTTCTAATACTTCTGCGAGTGCTGCAATTTCTTCACTACTCGCCTCTAGCATTTCTTCTCGATTCCGCTTACGTGTATCGTAATCAATGCCACTTAGATAACGCACATCTGCCATTCCCACTTTACTAGATGGTGGTAATAATGGATCACTGGAAGAAATTGCCCCAATAATATAGGTCGTTAAATCGGTATTCTCTTTTAACCATTCTTTCATATGCTTACCAATATTCTTTTGAACTTGAAGGGTATTTGTTGGGTTTGGATCACGATACGAATAACTTCCAACTGTACCATTTAAGTTAGTGGTAAAGCCTACCCCATAAGCGCCTCCCTTAACACGCACTTCATTCCATAGATAATCGTATGTCAAAATATGTGCTAAGACACGATACGCACCTTGGTATGCAGAACCAAATTGATTCAAATCTTGTACGGTCGCAGTATACGAAATCGCAGCTGGAATCACGATGCCTACATTCTTTTTATCTTTGATTGGATAATGCACAACGCAACGCTCAAAGGCCTCATTTTCCATCCCACTAATCAAGCGTTCTACTTCCTTTAAGTTTTCTTCTTTTGTCACACTTAGGGTGAGACGATTGCGATTATTTAATACGGTTTGGAATAAGGCAAATTGTTCTAAAAGCCCATCGATACGCTCATCAAAATGATTATAGAAATCATCTAACCAACGCATACTCGTAAACCCACTTAAGCATTCCGATGCTGCCCCACTTGCGCTTACCATTGCCGAACAATACTTCATCGCCACCGAATGGCCACTCGAAATTAATACTTTCCGATTTTCATCTACATATTGCGCGACCAAACGACGTACCGCTTCTTTTTCAAATTGGGTTTCTTGTAAGATTTCTAATATCAAATCGACTGCTTTACTTACATTCTCATCCAATGCACTACTTGTAATTGCTAGATAGGCCACTGCTTTATCCGTACGATTTGATGCGGATACACTTGTGGTACTAAAGGAAAGAGAACCTAATTGTCCACGAATTTCTTCACGCAATTCTTCGACTGATTTCTTTTGCGTTGGTAATTCTTTTAATAAACTCACATATAAATCAAGCGCAGGTAATTCTTCTAACTTAATACCCGCTAAAGATAGATAGGCATTGAGATACGTAATACCTGGATTGACTTCTGGATACACAAGTACTGGGACACGTTTGACTTCTTTTACTTCTGCTTCAAATTTTGAAGGTAGTGGCTCCACATCAGATAAATCGAGTCTTGGTAAAGTGTCGAGTGCTTCTTGGGTGTCTGGAGTTTGTTGCCAAATATCTAGTTTTTCATTTAATGTAATGTATTCTTTAATTTGGTCACCCCAAGCTTGTTTCGCTGCCTCTAGTTTCTTTGCCTCTTCCGCAACACGCTTTTCACCGAGTGTATCACTTGGTTTTACAATTAAAGTCATCTTATTTTCTAAATTCGAAAATTGTTCTTGTAATAAGGATTCAAAATAATTGTCCTCTGTTTTTTGACGCAAGGCATCAAAACAATCACCACAATTGAGATACAACATTGGATCTCCATCATAGAGCCAAGACTTTAACGCATCATCCGCATTCATGACACCAGAAGGTTCATATTCTTCACGATACCGGAATTCCATATAGTTTAGGTTCGCCTTTAACTTATTGTGGTCTAAACCTTTTTCGACTAAATCACGTACCACTTCATTTAAGGTACGAATGATTTCCTCTTTCTTTTCTGCTTCGGTATTTTGTAAGACAATCACATAGAATGGTTGTTGGATGCCATCCATTCCATAAACTTCAATATTTTCTGCTAAGCCTTTTTCAATGATTGCCTTTTTAAAAGGTGCTTCATTGGTTCCAGTTAAATAGGTGGATAATGCCTGCATCGCAATATTCTTTTCCACTTCATCAAAACGACTATAAATGGACGCAAACGCAATTTGCGTACGATTCTCTAATGGGTCACCTGGATTCACTTCGTATTCGACAACTTTTTCTTCTTTTGGTTTTGCTTCTTGCATCGGAATGGAGAAATTCATTTCTTCTTTCTCCATATGTGAAAAATACTCCTCATCAATTAAGCCAAGAATTTCATCCAAATCAATTTCTCCATCTAAGAAAATACGTGCATTACTTGGATGATAATAGGTCTTATGCGTTTCAATAAACTCTTCATATGTTAATTCAGGAATATGTACAGGATCCCCACCTGAAGAATATTGATACGTATTATCAAATAACATGCGATTGATTTCATTCACCATCACATCATCTACGGAAGAGTAAGCCCCTTTCATCTCATTGAATACAACGCCATTGTATTTTGGTTCCTCTTCTTCCTTACGAATTTCATAACGCCAACCTTCTTGATAGAAGATGTTTGGGTTTGTATAGATTGCTGGTGCAAATACTGCATCCATATAAACGGAAACAAGATTAAAGAAATCTTTTTTATTCCTAGAAGCAACTGGATACATCGTCTTATCTGGATAAGTCATCGCATTTAAAAATGTCTGCATACTTCCCTTCAATAAATCGACAAATGGTTCCCGTACAGGATAACGCTTCGATCCATTTAGGACAGAGTGCTCTAAGATGTGAAAGACACCTGTATCATTTTTCGGTGTCGTTTTAAACGCAATGGAAAATGTCTTATTCTCAATTCCACGATTGAGGTAGACAAGTTGTGCACCTGTTTTTTCATGTTCCATTTCAATCATGGTTGCCTCACTATCTTTGACTTCGCGAATACGTGTGACCACAAAACCATGAATTTTTTCATTTACTTTTAAATCCATATTTCCCTCCAATTAATATACCGAAGTATCTTCTTTTGATTCCTTTTTAACTAAGCGAATCGTAATAATATACATCATTCCTACAAATAGGAAGAATACAATCATAGCTGGTGTTGTTCCTAACATTGCTGCTCCATCATAGAAGGCATGCAAGAAGGCCGCAATGATATAAGAAAGAATGAGATGCCACGTCATACTCGACTTTTTACCTTGTACTTGATAAATCTTTGCTCGTCCATAATACGCTCCCATGAAGATGCCAAAGGCTGTATGTCCAGGCAGTGCTAATACTGCACGCAACAGCGCAACTTCAAGGCCAAATTGGAACACATATAGGACATTTTCAATGGCCGCAAAACCAAGCGATACAAATACCGCATACACAATTCCATCAAATCGGTAATTGAAATGTGGATGATTCCATGTGGTGCGAAATAAGAAAAAGAATTTACAGATTTCTTCAATCAAACCAACCGACAACGCAACAAGTAAGATATAAAGCGTTTCCGATTGAATGGGTAAAGAAGGAAGAATCCACGAATCGGTTAATTGTTCAAGTAGTGCTGCTGGAAAGGCTGAGGCAACCCCAAACAAAAATAAACGCATTAATAATTTTGATGGTTCCTTCTCTACTTTATCTAAGCGATAAATCATCACCAATAAGATAATCGCAGGCACAAGGGCCGCAAGTGTAATTAAGACAGTGTAAACATTTGGTGAAAAATACTCTAACATAAGCGCCCTTTCTAATTCTGGTTATGATGCACGAGATCATAAATAATATTTTTAGAAATCCCTAGTTTCTTAGAAATCTCTTTTACCGCATCCGATTTTGTTAAACCCATTTCGATTGATTCATTGACCATTTGTAGAATCGCAGAATAATCAATATCTTTTTCTGGTTCATCCTGATTGCCTTCAATGACGACTACCATTTCTCCTTTTAAGTCATCGCATTCCATTAAGACTTCTTGAATGGTACCACGAATAAACTCTTCATGTATTTTCGTTAATTCTCTTGCTAAACAACATTTACGATCTCCAAGTACCTCTAAACATGCCTGCAACATTTTTTCAATGCGATGGGGTGCTTCATAAAACACGAGTGTCATAGGGTAATTCCGATATTCATTTAACTTCTTATAACAGTCTGTTTTATTCGCAGGTAAAAACCCCACAAATAGGAATGGTTGTACGATTAGACCACTTGCGACTAATGCATTCAACATCGCATTGCACCCTGAAAGAGGCACCACGTTATAGCCAAGGGCACTGGCTTCTTGGACGACGCGTTGACCAGGGTCGGATAATAAGGGATAACCCGCATCACTGATAAGGGCGACATTAAGTCCTTGCGATAATAGATTGATGATACCTTTACTTGAAGAATCTTCATTAAAGTTTTGATAAGAAATCAAACGTTTATGGATATCAAAATGTTTTAACAATTGTCCACTTGTGCGTGTATCTTCACACGCAATCACATCAACCATACTTAAAACCTCAATGGCTCTTGGGGTCATTTCCGAAAGATTTCCAATTGGGGTTGGTACTAAATATAGCGTTGGCTTTTCATTCTCAAAACTCTTTTGACGAATCATCTCATGCATCCTTCTTCGCTTTAAATGTACGCACGGTTACATTGGTATTTTGTGGTTGCTCATCACGACGTTCTCTACGGTTTTGATTCTTTCGATTTCGATTGTTGTGTTGGCGTTGTGGTTCTTTTGCTTGGGGGCGTGCAACAGGAGTAGCTTCTACGGGTGCCATTTCTTGTGTGCTTGCACTTTCCCGTTCAATCATTTTTTGAATGATACGTTTTTGATGGGTTGTATCACTCGTACGCTTAATTGTGACCCCTTTTCTAAGTTCTGCTTTTTCACGCAAGTCATCTACCGTAATGGTTTGATAGGTATCTGGGTTCTCAATGCGTGCTTCATTCGCAATAACATTAATCGAAGTCACACGATATAATTCGCCATCATATTCAATATGTGCACCAAGCTTTGGTAAGCCTGCGGTCAATTCTTCATAAGCTTCATTTTCATATTTCAAACAACACATGAGTTTTCCACACATGCCGGATAACTTTTCAATATTCAAAGCGAGTTGTTGGTTTTTCGCCATATTGATGGAGATGTTGTCAAAACGTGTTTTAAATCTTGAACAACAACATTCCATACCACACAAACCAATTCCACCAACCATCTTCGCTTGGTCACGGTCTCCAATTTGACGTAACTCAATCCGACAATGTAAACGCGAAGAAAGACGCTTTAAAAGCTCACGGAAATCCACGCGTTGTTCGGCCGTATAAATGAATAAGACTTTGGAGCGATCTAATGCGTAAGTCGCATTTAAAAGATTCATCCCTAAGCCAAGGTCTTGAATTTCTTCTTCGCAAATACGCATTGCTTCTTCGGCATAACCAAAGTTATCTTCATAGTCTTGTTTATCTTGTTCATCCGCAATTCGTAATACCGGTTTTAGTGGAATCGCAATAGGATACTTTTCCTTTAATATAGGTGCTCCTTGGCATTCCCCTAGTTCAATGCCTTGTACGGTCTCTACAACTACCCAATCGCCATCTTTAATTGTTGGATCATCGGTCCCAAAAGAATATGGTTTTGTTGTGTTATGTAGTTTCACTTGTACAACATATGTAAACTCTTGTTCCGGGGCATCTTCTATTTCAATAAATTCCATTTCTGCTTCTGACATCTTATACTGCCTCCATTTCATATATCGCCTGGTTCAAAACGAGATTTAAGTCGTTATTACGATTGCAACGATCTCGTCCTTTTACCGCAATGTCGAGTAATTTTGCGTAGCTTCTTTGTTTAGAATACGCATTTTCTATAGCACTACTATACCATGTTGGTCCTACCTCGGCATGTCTTATCACATCTTTATAAAAGCCAATTAACATCCCAAAAAACATCCAAAGTACATCTAAATTGGCATCCCGTACTGAAACCCCATCTTCACCACTTACATCTTTCTGTTTTAAGCGATAACGCACTTCATAATCCACTAGGAATAGACGTTCATTTCCTTCTACCCCAATCCATTGCTTCAACATACTCTTTGCGGTTTGGTAAGATTTGCTCGCAACGATATCTTCGTACCCTCTTGTATTCGATACCAATCTACTTAGAAGGAAGGCATCTTCCGCATCGACCCCTTCTTCCATCAAAAAGTCATAATAAATACCTTCTGAAAGTGTTCTAAAGGGTACGACAAGACACCGAGATACAATCGTCGGTAATAGACGCTCCATATTATCTGTCGTTAAAATCGCATAGACTTGGTCTGCTGGCTCTTCTAAGAATTTTAATAAGCCATTCATTGCCGCAATACTCATATTTTCAGCGTGATCAATCACATAAATCTTTCGCCCCGACTCTTCCATACTAGTTTTGGAAAAGAGTTCTTGGATTCCCAAAATCTCTTCCCGCCCAATGGCTTCTTTTTGATACCCATCAAAAAAGATATAATCGCTATACGTGCCATCCGCAATACGTCGCGTAATATCTTGCTTGGAAGAAGATAGTGTTTCTTCTTCTACCAACCCTTTCGTATCTAAAATTAGACTTTGTGCAAACAACAAAGCAGCTTCCTTTTTAAAACAACCTTTTGGTCCACTAAATAAATAAGCGTGTGAGACATGCGCATTCTTTAGCGACTGATCTAACATTTGATAAACCACAGGCTGAAAAGACGCAAATCGTTTACGATCTTCAACACGTAAACGATAACGTAATTTATCTATTTCTTCTTGCTCTTTGGAAGCTTGTATCAATTCTTTGTCTTTTGCGGTTAACTTAGTGGCCATCTAATAATCCTTTTACCTTTTGGTATGCTTCTTCAATGACCTCTTCGACTGGCCTTTCCGCATCAATCACAATCATACGGTCTTGATAGCGCGAAACAACCTTTTGATAGCCTTCCCATACACGATGATGGAATTCAATGGACTCTTGGTCTAAGCGATCTAAGAACTTACGATCTTGAATCCGTTTTAAACCTTCTTCTGCTGAAACAGACAAATAAATCGTATGTTCTGGCATATAGGATTCAATGGCGAATTCATTAATACGGTATACTTCTTCAATCCCAATGTTGCGCCCACACCCTTGATAAGCTAACGAACTATCAATGAAACGATCACTAATCACATGGATACCATTTTCTAAAGCCGGCAAAATGATTTCCACAAGATGTTGGCGACGGGAAGCCGCATATAAAAGAGCTTCCGTGCGCGCATCCATTGCCGTATTCTTTGGATCCAAAATGACATCACGAATTTGTTCAGCGATTTCACTTCCACCTGGTTCTCTTGTATAACGACAAGGATAGCCTTCGTTTACTAAGCGCTCCATGACCGCTTTACTCACGGTTGTTTTGCCAGAACCATCTGGTCCTTCAAATGTAATAAACATACCTTTTTTCATCCTCAAAATTATACCATGCAAGGCAAGAATGTGACGAAGTTACAGTTTAAAAAACCGAACACATTTATGATAACCATGGAGGAGTTATGAAAAAGATTATTTTACTTTTATTTGGTTTATTCCTATTCATTGGTTGCGCTAAACCTACTAGCTTTCAAAAAATGAGTGGAAAAGAAGCACAAGAGACAATGGCTCAACTGGAAGACTATGTCATTGTGGATGTACGAAGAAAAGACGAATACGAAAGTGGTCATATTCCTAACGCGATCCTTGTCCCTAATGAATCCATACAAGAAGGAAATTATGCTGGCCTAGAAGACAAAGAGAAAACCTATTTTCTTTATTGTCGTAGTGGAAATCGAAGTAACCAAGCAGCCACTAAGTTAACCAATGAAGGTTATACAAATATCATTGATATGGGTGGTATTGGAGATTGGCCAGGTGAAATAGAAGGAGGCAATTAAAATGGGATTATTTGATTTTTTCAAAAAGCCAAACTTTATGGAGATGCTGGAAGTATGTCAAAATACACCACAATCAAAACTCATTGATGTTAGAGAAGTCGATGAATACCAACAAGCGCATATTCCAAATAGCATCAACATTCCTTTATCTCTTATCCCAATCAAGATACAAGATTACGTAAATGATAAAGATACACCTATTTTTCTCTATTGTTTAAGTGGAGCGCGCTCCTATCAAGCCCAATCACTTTTAAAGAAAATGGGTTATACGAATCTTACAAACCTTGGAGGTCTTCATTCTTATCGAGGTCCATTTGAAACAAAACGATAATCTTTAATCATTATTTAATAATCTTCTTTTAATACTTGAACTTGTGAAATATTTCATTAATCTTTCATTTTGGCCTATATTTATGAGGTTTTATTTTTGTTATTTTTAAGTTAGATAAGACAAGTAACACAAAGAAAAAGGAAGTTTTGCATAAAGGAAAAGGAGGACATAGTATGCAATTTTCAACAACTTTTTCTCCCTACAAAGTAGGCAAAGTCGAACTTAAAAATAGACTCATTGTACCTGCCATGGATTCTGGTGTATTTGATCCAAAAGGTTTTGTGTATCAACCTACACTAGATTATTATGGTGCCCGTGCTGCCGGTGGATTTGGTTTAGTAATTATCGAAATTACAGCCGTTGAACCAACTGGTGTTGGAATGCCTTGTGAGCCTGCAGGATGGACAGATGATTGTATCCCTGGAATGACACAATTAGCGAAAGTCATTCACGATAATGGAAGTAAATCCTTTGTTCAATTACATCACGCCGGACGTGAAACCGTTTCTGCGCTTGCAGGTAAAGTCGTTGCTCCATCTTCCGTTCCTTGCCCCACAAACCGTGAAACACCAAAAGAATTTACCACCGAAGAAGTTTATGAACTCATTCAGCATTATGTCGATACCGCTGTAAGAATGAAGAAGGCGGAATTTGATGGCGTTGAAATCCATGCATCACATGGATACATGGGTGGTCAATTCTTATCCCCACGTTCGAATAAACGTGTTGATGAATTTGGTGGCGGCATTGATGGAAGAGCTTATTTCATGAAGCTTGTCGTAGAGGGAATCAAAAAAGAATGTGGCGAAGATTTCCCTGTTATTGCGCGCTTATCTTCTAAAGAAAACCGCATTGGCGGATTAGAAATGGAAGAAACCATTGTCTATGCATCCATGTTAGAAGAATATGGTTATGATGCATTACATATTTCTGCTGGTACTTATGAAACATGGGAAACCATCGTACCTCCAACCGCATGGCAATCTGGATGGAACCTCGCCAGTGCGAGACGCATTAAAGAAGCAGTCAATATTCCTGTTTTCTCCGTTGGTTTATTCCATGACCCATTTACCATTGAAACTGCATTACGTCGTGGTGATTGTGATGCAATTTCCTTAGGTCGTCAATCCATCGCAGATCCTGCTTTCCCAAATAAAGCGGAAGCGGGAGGACTAGCGGATATCATTCCATGTATTGGTTGTACGCAAAGATGTATGGAATTCAATTATCCAGAAAACCTCATGCCAGGAGACTGGGGTGTTGGCTGTATGTATAACCCACAATCTTCGCACCGTGAAGATCGAATGCTAAAAAAGACAGAGACTCCAAAGAAAGTCGTAGTGGTTGGAGCTGGACCTGGTGGTTTAACGGCTGCATGGATGTCTGCGTTCCGTGGACATGATGTAACCCTACTTGAAAAGAATGGTCCATTAGCTGCCGGTGGACAATTACGCATTGGTGCTTTCCCACCATTCAAACAACCACTCACAAGAGAAATTCGCTATATGCTTCATATGTGCGAAAAGAATGGTGTCAAAATGCAATGGAATTGTGAAGCAACCCCAGAAATTATTTCCGAATTAAAACCGGATGTACTCATTATGGCAACCGGCGCAACGCCTGTTGTTCCAGATATTAAAGGCTTAAAAGAAACCGGTGTTGTGCTTGCGAATGATGTATTATTAGGCACACCAGTCTTACAAAAGAGTGCACTTATTATTGGTGGTGGTGAAGTGGGCGCAGAGACTGCCGAATACGCAACCGATTATTGTTCAAGAGTCGCCCTTGTTGAAATGCTTCCCGAAATTGTGCCAACCTTATACCTCACAGTACGTAATGCGATGCTAAAACGTATGAAGGAAGAAGAAATTGAAATTCATACCAATACGAAAGTATTAGAATTCATTGAAGGTGGTGTCATTGCCGAACAAAATGGCGAAAAGATTACCCTCGATGGATTTGATACGGTCATTCTTGCCCTAGGTTCAAAACCATATCTTCCGTTTGTTGCAGATGGTTTAGCAGAACAAGTATTTGTCATTGGCGATGCCGAAGCAGTCAAAGACGCAAAATGGGCAATCTATAAAGCATATCGTACGGCTATGGAGATTTAAGATTCTCATTAAATCTCTATACACAAAGGACAAGGATTTCTCCTTGTCCTTTACTTATCCGATCATTTGTAATAATTGGTCTTTATTTTTAATTGTGATGACCCCACGTTTCATCGAAAGAATTTGGTCTTCTTGAAAGTGCTTCATCATACGTGCCACCACTTCTCTTGCGGAATTGATCTCTTCCGCAATTTGTTCGTGGGTCATATGTAGTTCTAATGACTTTGTTTTATTTGCGGTATCTAACAGATAAGATGCAATCCTTTGATCGATTTTTAAGAATAGAATTTGTTGCATCGTCCACATCACATCGGAAAAACGATCGGCTAATATTTCATAAATGAAACTGCGTATGTAGATATTTTCCTCTTTATATTTAGACAAAATGGTAACAGGGATAATTAAGAGGTCACTTTCTTCTTTCGCAATCATTTGTGTATCAAAGGTAATTTGATTCACCACACAAGAAGCCGATAAGACATCTACTTCTTCACTTCCTACGTGATATAGGGTTACTTCTTTTCCTTCTTCGCTTACCATATAGATGCGCACATCACCACTTAATACTTTAACCACACCAAGACATTCACTATCTTGGGTATGGATGATACTTCCCGCATCAAAATGACGAAGATAAGAATACGTCTGTAGTTCTTTCTTCTCCTCTTTTTTTAGGTTGTCCCAAAACGGGAAGTCCACAAAGTATTTTTCATCTAACATCGTCATGCACCATCTATAAGTATGATACCAAATCTTTATTTCACTAGCGCTAATAAATTCTCTTTTGGTTGATAACCAACCGTTTGATTTGCGACTTTCCCATCTTTGAATACGAGAATGGTTGGGATAGACATAATGCCAAATTGTTGTGCTAACTGTGGTTGTTCATCAACATTGACCTTCCCTACTTTAATATCCGTATTCTCATTCGCAATTTCTTCCACAATTGGTGCCAACATCTTACATGGTCCACACCAACTCGCCCAGAAATCTAATAGCACGGGTTTGTCTGCTTTTAAAACTTCGGCTTCGAAGTTTTCACTTGTAATGGTAATTTCATTCATAATTGTTTCCTACCTTTCAAATTCAGTTTATTTGGATTTAACCTTTTAGTCTGTGACATTGTCACAGTTTTTATGCGACAATCAAATTAAGATAACCACGTAAAGGAGTATTGCTATGTCAAAAACTGTAATCATTGGTGGCGTTGCGGGTGGTGCTAGTGCAGCTGCACGTTTACGTCGTTTAAAAGAAGACGAAGAAATCATCATCTTAGAAAAAGGCGATTATATTAGTTATGCGAATTGTGGGTTGCCTTATCACATTGGTGGCACAATTGAAAACCAAGATGACTTACTTCTGCAAACCCCTGAAATGATGCAGAAGCGTTTCAACATTGAAGTGCGCATCCAAAATGAAGTCACTAAAATAAATCCCACAAAACAAGAAATCACCGTTTATGATTCCAATAAAGATGAAACATACCAAGAAACCTATGACAACCTCATCATCGCAACGGGCTCTTCTCCACTTCGCCCAAATATTCCTGGTATTGATTCACCCCTAATTCAAACGCTATGGACGGTGAATGATACCACTAAAATCAAAACCATCATCCAACAAGACCACATTCAACATGTCACAATTGTAGGTGGTGGCTTTATTGGCTTAGAGATGGCTGAAAATATCAAAGAAGCAGGGAAAGAAGTTTCTTTAGTAGAAGCCACAAACCAAGTTATGGCTCCGCTCGACTTTGACATGGCACAAATTTTACATAAACATATGCAAGAGCATGGTGTACACCTTCACTTAGAAGATGGCGTCACTTCGTTTGAAGAAGATGCTTCGCAAATTCTTGTTCACTTACAAAGTGGCAAACAAATCAAAAGCGATCTTGTTTTATTAGCGATTGGTGTACGCCCCAATAGCGCGCTTGCTAAGGAAGCGGGATTAGAAATGAATGCGCGTGGAGGCATTATAGTAGATCAACATATGCGCACATCAATCCCAAATATTTATGCGGTTGGAGATGTTGTAGAAGTCACCGAATTTATATCACAAGACAAATCAATGATTCCTTTAGCTGGCCCAGCCAATAAACAAGGGCGTATTGCGGCAGACAACATCGCTGGAATTGCCTCACGTTATGAAGGAACCCAAGCTTCTAGCATTGTCAAAGTATTTGATTTAACCGTTGCGTGTACCGGCTTAAATGAAAAATCATTGGTAAAAAAAGAAATCCCTTATGCCTCCATTCTCTTTTCTCAAAACTCACATGCGACCTATTATCCTGGCGCAAAACCAATGATGATTAAATTACTCTTTTCCAAAGATGGATCTAAAATTTATGGTGGTCAAATTGTTGGAGAGGAAGGCGTTGATAAACGAATTGATACCTTAGGAGTTGCGATACGACTTGGTGCATCCATCCATGACTTAAAAGAATTAGAACTTGCGTATGCCCCACCTTATTCTTCCGCAAAAGATCCCATTAATATGGCTGGCTTTGTGGCTGGAAATCTACTTGAAGGACATGTCTCTTTTGCGAAATGGGATGAAGTTGAAACCAACCAAGACGCGATCATTCTAGATGTGCGTGAGCCACAAGAAGTAAGTAACTTTGGCTTAGAAAATGCCATAAATATTCCATTAGGTTCTTTAAGACAAGAACTCGCACAATTAGATCCAAATAAGGAATATATTATCTTTTGTGCTGTAGGCGTACGTGCATATAATGCTTATCGTCTTTTACAACAACACGGTTTCAAACATTTGAAAGTTTATCCCGGAGGTATGCGCTATTATCGCTTAACACATTAAAGCCATGATTATGATAAGATCCCACTAAAGTAGACACATGAAATATGTAAAGTTCTACAGAGGTGGGATTTTATTTATGGGAAGAAAAGCAAAATATACAATCGAACAAAAGATAGCAGCATGTGAAGCATATTTAAGTGGTAAAAGTAGTGCGAAAGCATTAGCACGAAGTTTGGGATTAGGCAAAGGAGGAGATTTTAGTATTCGCGAATGGAGCAGAATGTATAAAGAATATGGCTGTGAAGTATTCTATCCAAAAGAGCATAATCAAAGTTACACAGAAGAATTCAAAAAAGAAGTAGTTAAAGAATATTTAGAAGGTGCGGGCTCGTTGAGGGATTTACAAGTCAAATACAGAATTCCAAAACACGAAACAATACGCCAATGGGTAATCAAGTATACTAAAGGAGAAGAGATAAGAGATTATCTACCTAGACCGGAGGTATACGCAATGAAAGCCAGAAGAGATACTACATTAGAAGAGAGAATTGAAATCGTTACATACTGCTTAGAACATAACCATAATTACAAAGAGACCGCATCTTTATATAACTGTAATTATTCGCAGGTAAGAAATTGGGTTTTGAAGTATGAAAGAGATGGCGAAGATGGCTTAAAAGATAGACGTGGAAAACGTAAACAAGAAGAAGATCTGACAGACTTAGAAAAAGCGAAACGCCGTATTAAACAACTAGAGAAGAAAAATGAAGAACTAGCTAGAAGAGTTGAACTATTAAAAAAAGCCGAAGAATTCGAAAGGAGGCGATAAATAATCTACCGAGATCAAAACGTATAGATCGATTAAGAAAAGAAAGAATAGCAGATTATGAATTAATCAGAGAATATCATAATAATGATGGTTGGAGCATTGAATGGATGTGTAAAGAACTAGAAATAGGACGAGCTTCCTATTATAAGTGGTTTAAAAGGAACCCAACTTTAAGGGATATAGAGAACGAAGAATTATTAGAAAAGATAAAAGAAATTGATGTGAAGTTTAATCATCTATTTGGCCATAGAAAGATGACCTATTACATTAACAAAAAATATGAAAGAAATTATAACAAGAAACGCATCTATAGACTTATGTGCATCAACGACATACAGTCAGTGGTTAAAAAACCAAAGAAAAATACATATATCAAATCCAAAGCTGAACATGTCGAAGAGAATAAACTTAATAGAGATTTTAGCGCATCAACAATTAACGAAAAGTGGGTAACAGATATTACCGAGATAGCATATCCAGGAATACCTCGAAAAGCATATCTTAGTACGATATTAGATTTATATGATCGATATCCTGTATCAAAGGAAGTTAGTTCAAGAAATGATACAGTTCTAGTTAATAAGACGTTAGATAATGCGATTCAAGATAATCCAGAAGCTCAACCATTACTTCATAGCGATAGAGGCTTTCAATATACGCGAAACGTATTTAAAACCTCATTAACAGACTTAGGAATTACACAATCAATGTCTAGAGTGTCACGTTGTATCGATAACGGACCGATGGAAGGCTTTCAAGGAATATTTAAAGACTTACTATATACACTTCATCCCGATGTAGAAACGTATAATGAATTATTAATAGCAATCGATGAAACATTTGATTTCTATATCAATGAATATCCCCAAGAAAGATATCATGGCTTAACATCTGGAGAAGTTCGTCAAGCTGCATTACAA
>JAGAVW010000012.1 GCA_017941735.1 Solobacterium sp.
GGTTCTTCTTCTACTACTTCAAGGGTTTCCTTTGTTTCTTCTTGTACTTCGCTGTTTTCTTCCACGCTTAAACCAGCTTCTTTCAAAGCTGCTTCTAAAGGTAAAGCGGTATTAATCATTGGTACTGTTTCTTCTTCAACACTTACTTCTTCTGTTGTTGCTTCTACTTGTACCTCTTCTAATACTTCTTCTGCTTCATTATTAACCTCTTCATTAGCACGAATGATATTTGCACTACCATTAGTGATAAATAACATTAATATAGCTACTGATGTTAATAGTTTCTTTAGTCCTTTTTTAACCATAAGAAAAAGCCCCCTCATATATATATATATATTGTTATTTAATCAAACTTTAGTTATCGAGTCAATCTTTTTTATAAATGGATTTTTTTTAAATTAATTAATGATTTGCTGATTATCCGTTATTTCGACATCATATCACCTTTATAAACATGATGAGATACATGATTTTCGGTTTGAAATCTAATCAATCATTAAAAATGTTACTAATCGAGGTGTGGATTCAAATTAAGATTTAATCTCTGCTTTTGTGCCCTCTTTTTCCTCTTTGCTTTGGAAATGGATTTCGCAATCACAATAATCTAATGCGGCAGGTCGATGCGTTACAATAACCACTGTTTTATTTGTCATAGCCTTAATGTTTTCAAGGGTCTTGCGTTCAGTTTCCCCATCCAAAGAACTAGTACATTCATCAAGTAACAGGATTGGCCGTTCTGTGTAAATGGCTCTTGCGATGGATAATCTTTGCATTTGTCCTTCAGATAACCCTGCTCCATTTTCCCCAAGCTCAGTATCTAAGCCTTCTGGTAATCTTTTTACAAAGTTTTCAGCACAGGCAATTCTTAACGCTTGCCAACATTTTTCGTCATTTGGATCCTCTACTTCGCTACCAAAACGCACAACATCACGTATGGTTCCATAGAATAAGAAATTCTGTTGTGGTACATACGAGAATAATTCTCTCCACGCAGAATCCAAAACTTCTTCACTTCCATCTTTTTTCTTTAAATAGAGTTCGCCCTTATCTGGTCGATATAAGCCTAACAACAATTTCTGCATGGTACTTTTCCCACAACCAGATAATCCTGTAGTCGCAACAAATTCTCCTTTTTTGATGTCTACACTAAAATCTTCTAAAACAAGTTCTTTTTTACGACCCGGATACGCAAAGTATACATTTCGCATACCAAAGGATACCAACTGTTCATCGTAGAACAAGCGCGCTGCTTCTTCCGATACTTTTTCTCTTGTTAAATCGTTTGCGGAATGCTCAATTTCACTCGTACGCTCAGAAGATAGCATGAGATTAAAGAAAATCGGAATAAGTCCTGATACTTGTGAGATTTGTCCTTTTAGTCTTTCCACAAGTGAAATCAACATCGTATAGGTACCGATATTCATATTGGCATTCAATACTTTACTCAAGAAATAAAACATACCTCCAACGGAAATTGCCATCATAAAAATGTTCGATATATTCCCATAAAAAGCACTTAATCTTGAAATATCAAGTTGTGTTTCACGTTGGGAACTAAGCGAGTTTGATACTTCTTTATAGGAATACTCTTCTTTACCAAAAGTATGAAATAACATCAAATTACGAATGTGCTCAATCATCACAGATGTACTTGCGCTACTTTTCTCCCAAGATAACTTCGCATAAATCCGTAAGCGATCATTAATTAAGAATGTGCCAAGTGCCATAAATAATACAAGTGGCACTGCGATTAAACCAATTTCAGGAACATTCTTAAAAATAAGATATGCACTTCCTACAATTTGTATAACCAAAGACAATAATGTACTTGGTAATGAATATAAAAGATTACAAATATTGGGAATATCATTTTGAATGCGGTAAAGTAGTTCCCCTGTTCGAAAGCGCTCCATTGCCCCATATTCCTTTTCGAAAATGATGCGATAAAACATCTTCCGCATTTGTAGCAGCATTCCACTACTTTGAACTGCATTATAATAACCATAAATGGTATTAAACAATAGATTAAATAAAGAAACTAATACATAAATCATCATGGATTGCATGAAGATACTTCTATCATGTCCCACAGCTGCATTGATGATTTCTCTCGAAAGAACTGTTAAATATAATCCGGCGATTGTTGGGACCACGTTTAAAATGGCGTTCAAAAAGATGATGCGTTTATAATGCTTATCAAGTTTTTGAAAACCCCATGGCAAAACCGAAAAAGCATATTGAAAACGCTCTTTTGTGAAACGTTCCTTAAATGTCAATTTCTCTTCCCAAGCCATTTTATCTTCTTATCCTACAACGCTTTCATATTATACAATTATTATTAGTAAATAAAATTGTATTTTATTTAATCAATACATTCCATAATCGTTTAAAAAGCACTTCAATGCGATATCGCAAGTAGATTGTATATAAATAATTATGTTTAAACAAAAACACCAAAATATGATTGAGGAATGGATTTTTCTTATTATTAGAAAACTTCTTTTTCTTTAAGCCTGCGACCATCTCACTTTCTTTCACACGCATTTTTAACTTGTCTATCATCTGCTTTGCCTCGCTCAATGAATACTTTTCTGCTAGAGGTCGCATCGCTAAGGTTAATTGAATTGCAAAATAAGTCAATTGGCTTTCCGATATATCTCGATTATGTAGCATATCTACTTTATAAACCTCGTCAAATAAATCGATTAATTTTGCCAATTGTAAGTCCCAATAAAACGTATCCATTGATGATCCAGACCTGCGATGAATAATATACAACGCTTCGGGTGTATACCCAGCTCTTTCAATATAATTCGAATAAGTATGATTAAACAATAAATCTTCCCCATAGGCAATTGATTCATTAAAATATATTTGATTATTTTTTATTATATCTGCTTTGTATAAACACAATACCGCGTTTGGCATATTTTTTCGATGTACTTCATCTCCCCTAAAAAAAATTGCATCTTGTATCTCCGCTATTTTGGTTCCTTCAAAAATCTGTTTTTCGTCAAAGGAAGGCATTGGATTATAATAAACTGGCATATTATGGTAAACCAACTTACTATTACATATTGCCCAATCCAATTTTTTATTTTCCATCATTGAAACTAATTTTTCCAAAAACAAAGGCGTTATTTCATCATCCGAATCAACAAAAGAAATATAGTTACCTTTTGCTTCATCTATGCCACGATTTCGCGTAAAACTGACTCCTTTATGCTCAGAAGTAATAACGCGAATCCTTTTATCTTTACTTGCAAGATTCTTAGCAATCTCTAACGTAGTATCCTTTGAACCATCGTCCACTAAAATGACTTCAAAATCAGTATACGTGTTATTGAGTATACTATTGACACAATTTTCAAGATAATTTTCAGAATTATATAATGGCACAATTACACTAATCATTTTTCTCTTCCTTTAAAAACCGATTCTTTAGTGTGTTGTAATGATAGCTTAAAAAATAAGGGAAATTACGATATTTTTGTACTATCTTGTCAACAAAATAATAGAAATCATAATATTTCTTCTTGTTGTCTTCTAAATAATGCCCCATTTCTTCCATTTTTAAAATCCATTCATCCTTATCATTATAAAGATTTACCGATTTCATAGCGTCTTTATAATGCGTTTTGAATCGGATAAACGTATTTGCTGCACTACGATGATAATGTACTTTTTCTAAAAATTCCAATCTGTTTTGATAAGCCAAACAAACGTGATACTTTTTTTCTAATGTTGGGGTTGCCATAATTCCTTCTTCACTTAGATAATATATATATAGCTTTTGCAAAGTATATGCGATCTTATTTGCTTTATATAATTCGTGATGAATCACATACTCATCTTCATGGTATAGACCTTCTGGATATCTAAAACCATCAAATATTCTTTTGTTGAACAATTTGTTCCATTGTACAACTGCCAACCCCCATAACCGATAAATCAATAATATCTTATTTTCACCAACTAATACCCTTGTTGGATATGGCATATCTTCATAGGGTGCTTGATTATCGTTAATCCGAAAATAATTACACATTGAAATATCCGCTCCTGTTTTTAAGCGCATATCATTAAGTGTTTCTATCATCTTAGGCATAATCGCATCATTACTATCAATGAAAACATAATAATCCGCTGTAGCATGATCGATTCCTGTATTACGTGCTTTTGATAAGCCACCATTTTCTTGATGAATCACTTTGATTCTTGTGTCTACCGTTTTGTAATTTTCACATATTTCAGGTGAGTTATCTGTTGAACCATCGTCTATTAAAAGGATTTCCAAGTTTCGATATGTTTGATTTAATATGGAATCTACACATCGTTTTAAATGTTTTTCTTCATTAAATATAGGAACAATCACTGATATTAATTCGCTTTGACTCATGTAATCATTATACAAAAAAACGCTTTCTTTGTTTCAACATGCTTCATAATATGGCTTTTGTTATAGCTTTAAAGAAAGCAAAACTTTTTGTTGCAATATAAACCGCCAATTTAGCCTTCAACCCATCTGTTGAATTTCTCAAATAATCGTTTTTATGTTCTTTTACAAATTCCATTATTCTATCAACTAATGCTTCATTATAAGAATCATTGCGAATCATTGCCACTAAAATAGCCATATAATGTAGCAATATATATCGTTCTAAGGCGCGCTTATAATCATCCTCTTTATTCTTATGGCAATTATAATAATTACTAAACGCATAATACATCTCTAGATAAGACGTATTGTAGCCTTGTGCTGTTTGTGAATCTTCTAAAACTTCATAATGATACCCTTTTGTTTCCACAATAGAAATACGCTGCGCTTTATCAATAGCTTCGGAAACAAAAAGGAAATCTTCTCCAATCAATTTCTTTTCGGAAAAACGTATATTTGTTAAAATTGCAGATTTATATATTTTATTTACAGCGTATTGAAAAACGGCTTTGTGATTTAGAATAAGCATCATCGCCTCTTGTGGATTTACGATATGATTTATATCGTTGTCTTTCTTTGGTAATTTTTCAAGTTTTTTATTTCGATGTATCGTAAGACCCCCACACACAATATCGCTATTTGTTTCTTCCACTTCCTTCATCAATATGGAATAATATTCTTTTTCAATCCAATCATCACTATCAACAAATCCAACATATTCTCCTCTAGCTACCGTAAGACCCGCATTTCTTGCCGCACCCGCACCTTTATTATTTTGTGAAATAAGTCGGATTCTTGTATCCAAGCTGCCAAGTTTTTGACAAATAGATTTTGTATTATCCGTTGAACCATCATCAACCACGATAATTTCAAAATCTTGAAATTCTTGAGATAATATACTATCAATGCATCTTTGTATGGTTTTCTCTCGATTATAACAAGGTACAATAATACTAAGCATCTTTCTCATGTATCCTCTTTTTAATTTCTTCAATGAGCTTTATGCCATCTTCTCCTTCAAATTTTCTAGCAAAATTAAACTCTCCACTCATTAAATATTCTAAGTCTTCATATTCAAAGTTATTATTTTTTCTTGGCTTATTGTATTTTTCTTCCAATCCCCAAGTAGAAGCCCAAAGAGAAGACGCATAATAATCATCGATAAAACTAATGGCATCCCGAAACTTTGAATTATACGCAAGTGTTTGCATCATAACTTCATCACCACTTGTAGAAAACCGTAGCATTTTTTGAATCAATGATTTCTTACTTAAAACATACGTTAACAAATCGTCGGTTATAGACCACAACGCAAAGCCTTTTCGATATTCCATATGGAACTGTTTGAAATGGTCATATCCAAATAATTGTTGTAGTCTTAATAGTCCGAAAGAGATATATTTTTGCCATTTATAAATGCGGCCTGGCCTTCGTCCATATTCATTGAATAAAAATAGTTGACGGACCCTCTCTTCTAAAATGGGATCATCAATCGTAATGAACTCTGTCCCTTGTCGTTCGTCATAGAATTGATGTAACGCATCTTGGTTCTTTAACGGAAAACTCGATCCTTGAATCAAATGATAATAGGCATAAGGGCCATGTTTTTTTGCCTTTTCCATTAATAAGAATTCACATTTAATTTGTGAATAGCCACCCCAGTTTACTTCGATTTGTTTCACTGGATAAAAACCAGCATGTTTCAAATGAAAGTCTTCAAAAGAAAACGCTTTACATCGCTTATCAATATGTACAAAAATATCATTTCTTACATCATCCAGTTCTTCTAAAAGAAGATCAATTAAATCCTTTCGATGATGAATCATTAATAAATAGGCATGTTTATTCATATATACTAATTTACCCCTCTAGTATATCTCTCATTTTTAATAACTTTTTACAGATTTTTGGTTTACATAAGAATGCAATAAGCATAGATATCGTTTTATCACGCAGATCATTCTTTTTTAATACCTTTCGCTTTTTCATAATATTTGAAAGCGCTGTTTCTTTCGTAAGATAGGTTTCATTAATGTATGTATTTCCTTCTTCATATTTATTTAACAGTGTTTTGGCTGTTTCTGTCTTCATTAGATTATAATTCTTTTTAAAATACTTTGATAAAATATTTGATACCACTGGACAATTCTCCCTAGCTTCGCATTTGGTATCCCCTTTATTAATCAACAACATCCCTCTAGCTAACTCTGCACTAAGAGAAGGATTTCTTATAGCGCTACTATTTACTTCAATTGGGTTCTCTATTTTTGTCGCATCAAAAAAGTCTTCGATAATACTTTCTTTGATTAATATGCGCCGATCGTAATTGCGAACAATTATTGCTTCTTTGCCAAAGGCTTTTTCTACTCTTTGAATTGCCTTGGCATAATCAAAATATCCGACCTCATCATATGCCTTTAATGATTCCTCAAAATCTAAAGTATAGGGTATTTGATTTCGCATATCTTCTTTCCACTTAGATTCAAACCACTGATCTTGTCTGCGTAGATAGACGATGATTTTTACTTCATAGGGTTCTTCATAGTATTCATCAATTATTCTCTTTAAGGTGTCCCAATAAGATTCATAAAAAGGTTCATAATGCCAAATTACCTCTTCCGATAAGATGACGGTATCATATTTTTTTACATATGCTTTGAAGTTTTCAATTTCTTTCGCTAAATTGAGTTTGGTTTGTTCATTAAAGCGTAATCGAACGATATCCAGTGATGGATTATTTATTAAAAATGCTCTTTTTACTCCTTCATCTACTTCTGGTAAAGACAATAATAATTGTGTTAGTAGAAATGATGCATTTGACCATGTTACCCAAGGAGTAAATTGGTTAATTGGTTTATAATAACCAATCTTTTTATCTTCAAATTTCACGCTATGTCGTTTTAAAAAACCCTGCAATGCAGTACTTCCTGTTTTTGGCATCCCAACATGTAAAATCAGGTTTCTCTTCATGCAATTTATGATACCAAACTATAGATATTTAAAACAATAATTAAGATGCCTACCGCAATCATCAAAGGCTTTGTTGGTAATTTTTTACAAAGATACGTGGCAATTGGTGCCGCAATCACACCACCAATAATCATCGATACAATCATCGAAGCATATAAATGGAGGTTTTCAATCAGTAGGACAAAGGAAGTCGTTTCTGCAACCGTCACTAGGAATTCTGCGGTGTTGACTGTACCAATTGTCTTCTTTGCATCACTTCCCCTTGCCATCATCGTGGAAGTAACAATCGGACCCCAGCCTCCTCCACCACACGCATCAAAAAAAGCACCTACGAATCCTAATACGTAAATAGATTTCCCCATTTCCTTCGTAAGAATTTTGGGTTGTATTGCTTTGATGAGAATTCGAATCCCCATCAAAATGAGATACACATTAATAAATGGTTCCAAGTAAGTTCCAAAATCCGATAAAAACCATGCGCCTATCGCACCGCCAATGATTCCTGGAATTGCGAGTTTTAGCAATTTATCTTTATCTACATTTTTAAGTAATAGGTGTGAAACGCCTGAAACAAGAGTAGTTGGTACCTCGGCAACATGGATAATGGCACTTGCTAAAGAAGACGGTAAACCTAAAAACGTCTTTAAAAAGGTACGCCCGGAGACCCCATATGCCATGCCGAGCGTGCCATCAATCATTTGTGCTAAAAAGCCTACTAGAATAAATAACCAAATTTGATTCATAGATTTCTATCAGATAAGTCCTTTTTTCACCAATTCTTCCAACAACAAATCAGCCGCAGCCTCAATACTCCCTTCGCTCATATTCATTGTGTAATTTGGGTTTTCAGGTACTTCGTAGGGACTACTAATACCTGTAAAGTTCGAAATATTTCCTAAGCGTGCCTTTTGGTAAAGACCCTTCACATCACGTGCTTCACATACTTCAAGAGGTGTACTGACATATACTTCATAAAAAGCATCCTGGCCAATGATATCTCTTGCGAGTTGTCGATCTTCTTCAAATGGTGAAATGAAAGCAGTCATGACAATTAAGCCTGCATCATTCATCAATTTTGCCACTTCCGCAATACGCCTTATGTTTTCACTTCGATCGGCTTCTTTAAACTTCAAATCTTTATTTAAGCCCATACGAATGTTATCTCCATCGAGTAACATCGTATGTTTATTTAACGCATATAATTTCTTTTCTAAAGCATTCGCAAGTGCGGATTTCCCTGCACCCGATAAACCTGTCATCCATATGGTGATTGGCTTTTGTTTTAGAGAGGTGGCACGAAGCTCTTTGGTGATATCGGTTTCTTGCCATACAAGATTATTCCCAACACTTTGCGCATTTAATACAATTCCGCCTGCTACAGTTTCATTGGTAATGCGGTCAATGAGTAAAAAGCGACCCATTAATGCTTCTTTTTCAAATTCCGTTAAAATCACTTTTTGACTTGCACTGATTTCGACTCCCGCAATATCATTTTTGCCAATATTCACATTTGTTTTATGAATTCCTGTTTCCACATCTTCTTGATATAAAACAGAGCTAATTTGTACTGGAATGACTTGTGTAGATAGTTTTAAATAGTAAGACTTTGTGATGGAGAGTTGTTCTTCTGCCATCCAGATGAGTTTTGCTTCAAAATGATCACTAATCCCAACACGAATATCCTTCACAAAGACATTGCCACGTGAGGCATCAATGTCTTTATCTAATTCAATACTAATTGGCATATGGACACATGCTTCTTGTACTTGCTTATCACCCCATAAGATGGAGGTAATATGACATCTTTCTTTAGTAGGAAGTAAATAGACTTCATCGCCTACCGCTAAAGAGCCACGCATAAGTTCTCCTTGATATCCACGATAGCTCGAATTGGGTCTACAAACACGTTGAATAGGAAGGATAGTTCCTTCCAAGTTCTTATCTTCCTGTACATCAACTTGTTCTAAATAAGAAAGTAATGTAGGGCCTTTATACCAGGGCATGTTATGTGAGGCGAAAACCACATTGTCTCCTTTTTTCGCTGCTATTGGTAAGATGCACGCATGCGAAATTTGTAGTTCTTCGCATAATGCTTGGACTTTGTTTTTAAAGGAAAGATAACAGTCTTCCGCATAATCTACTTTATCCATCTTATTTAGCGCAAAGACAAAATAATCAATTCCCATCATGCGACAAATACGCGCATGACGATAGGTCTGTACTTTTAAATCTCCATACGTCACATCAATCAGTAATACCGCAAGGGAAGCAAACGAAGCACCTACAGCCATGTTTCTTGTGTATTGTTCGTGGCCTGGCGTATCGGCAACAATAAAACTTCGATTTTCTGTTGTGAAGTAACGATAGGCCACATCGATTGTGATGCCTTGCTCACGTTCTGCCATAAGCCCATCTAATAAATCTGCATAACTATTTGTTTTTAAGGCTTCTTTTTGATCTTGAAACAACAAATTCGCATCCGAAAGAAGTCGACCAATTAAAGTCGATTTCCCATCATCTACACTTCCACATGTTAAAAACTTCAGAAGGTCCTTCATTAGAAATACCCTTCCCTTTTCCGTACTTCCATACTTGCACTTCCACCATCTTGATCAATCACACGTGTGGTACGTTCGGAGTTTTGATAATGGAGCGTTTCTTCAACAATCTTCTCAATGGTATCCGCTTCGGATAATGTTCCACCTGTCAATGGATAACACCCTAAGGTACGGAAGCGGACACTCTTATATTCCACTTCTTCACCTGGATTTAAACGCATACGTTCATCATCCACAAGAATATAATTCTCCCCTCGTTTAACGACCGGTCTTACTTTTGCGTAATAAAGTGGTACCACTTCTAACTTTTCTTTTTCTATGTATTGCCAAATATCTTTTTCGGTCCAATTCGATAATGGGAATACGCGAATACTTTCTCCTTTATGTATTCTTGTATTATATAAATTCCATAATTCAGGTCTTTGATTCTTTGGGTCCCATGTTTGGTTTACATCGCGGAAAGAAAAGACACGTTCTTTTGCACGCGATTTTTCTTCATCTCTTCTTCCCCCCACCAAAAGCGGCAGTAAAACCATATAGCGATAAGGCTTGTTTTAAAGCTTCCGTTTTCATGATATCAGTATAGGCAGACCCATGGTCAAACGGATTGATGCCTTGGCGTATTCCTTCTTCATTTCGATAAACTAGAAGTTCCAATCCTTTTTCTTTCATGATGCGATCACGGAATTCAATCATCTCTTTGAATTTCCAAGTTGTATCGATATGTAAAAAAGGAAAAGGTGGCTTTTCTGGATAAAATGCTTTTTCTGCTATCCGCAACATCACAGAAGAATCTTTTCCAATCGAATATAGCATGACTGGTTTTTCGCATTCCGCCACCACTTCACGCATGATGTAAATTGCTTCTGCTTCTAATTGATCTAAATGTGTCATTTCATATGTACTGCTCATAGTAAGAATAATAATATACCTTTGTTTAAGAAAACAAGGCATGACGGATGGATAAGGTGACATATTAAAAAGAGTTTGTTATTCTCTTTAAACACACAAATTATAAAAAACTGCCCGCTAGTTATGCATATCCAGAAATGAGTTATGATTTACCATTCGATAAAATCATGTTTTTAAGAGCCAAAAAGAGATATATTACATTAGATAAAAGAGAACCACAAAAAGTACCTACTTTTGAGGATCTAAACGGTTTTAGTCAAATTATTATTAAAATGATTGAAATAGTGAAACATTATCTTTATCGTAAATGAATTATTTCGCAAAGTATTTAAAGAATGGCGATTGCATTGAACTAAAGAAGTTATCTGCGTTAAATACATAACTTTCACTAAATGCATCTGCACTTACTTTTTCATTATTATAGAACTTTTGTGCCATTGGTCCCATAACACCCATTAAAGTATCGTGACACGTCATACTTGAGAAGAACGAGAATAAAACAAGGATTGCCACATAAACATATTTTTTATTATCGACATAATCTTCAAAGGCATCAATCACCATATGAAATAACACAAATAATCCGGGTATTGACGCTCGCATACAGAAATCAATCCATCCACCTACTTCAATAAGTGGACAAGCTAATAAGACAATTAAGGTTAACCAATAGATTGGTTTTTTATTTTGTGATTTGTAAATCACTATAAAGTAAAGGCCAAACTCCAATAAGACAAACCACAAATAAATATAAACTCTTGTCGTCCATGGATAAGCATTAAAACTCACCACGGTTGCCCCTTCTGCAGTCAATGTCGGTAAAATCGACATCACTTTGGATGCATTATCTATAGCTAAATTCGCCCCGACATTCGTATTCGATAAAACATATACCGTTGAGATAAGCGATATCAAAAAGCCTACTAAGAATTGCCACGATAAACAGGATGTGACCGCCTTCCCAAACTTCGTAAAGAATTCTTTCTCATCCGTATTCCTTAATGCGCGATATATCGCAAAGGGAATCATACCTGCCGCTGGGAATGTACAATTTAATACGCCAGCACTCCAAAGGAATAGGATATTTCGGTTATCCTTTTGGCGCATAATCATGGAAAATATGAGCCAACCATAGATAACTTGGTTATATACCCAGAATGTACTCGTCATGACACCGGGATAATTATAGACATAGGCCCACCATTCAATGCGATTCCCTAATTGGTCAAATGCTTTTCCAATCAGTTGATAACCTATCCAATCGGCACCACCAAAGACAATAAACACAAGAATATACCAAAGACGTAGTTTTTGGTGTTTTTCACAAATGTAATAAAGAATTAAGAATAAGCCAATAATCATCCAGATTTGTAAGAATAAAAACCCGAATTGATAGGAAGATACTTTTGCGACAAGTGCAGCAGGTAACCAAAAACCAATATAATAAGCCATCCCTTTTGTATTCCCATTTACCGTTAATTTAACTGGCCATTCATGATCAATTAAAATGCGAAATAACGCATTTCGATATAAATGATCTGGATATTGGACTACTGAGGAGCCAACACCAGAGGTGAAAGTCCATATAACTGTAATGGCAAGTACTAGTCCTAAGAAAACGAATGTATGTTTATTGCGCTCTGGATACCATAGTGGTGTTTCATTCTTCAGCGAGAAATATATCCCCACAAGAATCGCAATTCCTAAAGGAATCCCAATATAAAATTTTAACCACATCGTCACAAATAAAAAGACAGGGGTAAACAAATAAATATAGGTAATCAACTGTAATAAATCAATTTTCTTCTTTTCTATTTCCATATTAACTCCATAAATGTAACAGAGATATTATATACCACAAACATAAAAACTATTTTTTTATCATATTTAAAGCTCGTTTTTAAATACTTCAGTAATCTCGAAAATGAATGGAAGCATCTTAAAACACTATAAAATTACGGTCTAAAATAAACATTTCTACAGTGTTGCTGAGTTATATACAAATCTTTAAGAATGTTCATTGAAAGATAATGACACCTTTAATGAAATATGTGTGTATGAGATTTAAGAATTCCTTTTTCGCTACCCTTTACAATAACGGCTTCAGAATGCGCCGATTGTATGAGGTTTATCAATCTGGTTCTTTATGGGACCCAATAGAGTATACCATTGATCACTCTCGAAAGCTTGTCTATCTTGTGATTAGTAAAGTCGCATGCTCTTCGATTAAAGCTGCTTTTTTAGAGGAAGAAATTCCTGATAATTATTCGATTCATTATACGCTTACCCAAAAAGGGTTTCGAAAACAAGGTTCAGAGTTAAACGATGAAGAAAAAACGTATTTTAAGTTTTCATTTGTGCGTAATCCATTTGATCGTATTGTCTCCTGTTATGAAAGCAAACTCAGAATAGATTCAGAAAGATTTAATAAAAATGACTTTTCTAATTATTTTTATGGATATATCGCAAAAGATGAAGGCTTCGAAACATTTGTTGAAAAGATTTGTAGTATTCCTTCAAGGTTTTGTGATCGACATTTTGTTCCGCAATATTTATTACTATATGACCAACAAAAGAATTGTCGTGTCGATTTTATTGGTCATTTTGAAACCCTTGAAGAGGGCTTCAAGCCAATTCAAGAAAAGTACAATTTAAAGCCATTAGGCCATTACAATAATTCTGGTTCGCGTGATTATCGTGAATACTACACTTTAAAAACTGCGAGAATGATTTATCGAAAATACAAAAAAGACATTAAGACTTTTGGCTATGAACAAAGTTATCGTGATTTAATTGCCTATATCAAGAAAAAGAATCGAACAAAATAACAATCCGCACGTGAAACGTGCGGTTTTTCGGCTCCCCTATAAGGGCCTATACCACACATCGACCCTTAAGGGTCTCGTAAATGACCGCCAACCGTGCTCTGCACTATGGCTTACCCCTTAAAGGGGTCTACATAC
>JAGAVW010000013.1 GCA_017941735.1 Solobacterium sp.
CTATCTATGTTTTTTAAGAATATTAATTTGCTCTATTAAGGTATCAAGCTGTTTAGATGATAATTGTTTTATAGAATGACTAATATAACTGATCTTAGACTCTTTATTCTTTAGATCCTTAGATGCTAGGATATCTGATTCGATTTGTTCTTCATCTATTAAGTAAGGGGATATCTTCTCTACTGGATCGTTAAAGTGTTCCCTAGGAAGAAAATATTGAACTTGCACCTTCAAAACAGAAGCAATAATGCTTAAAACATCTGCTTTAGGTATTCTTCTTCCTACTTCCCATTGCCACATGCCATTATAAGTAATAGAAGCATCTATCTTATTACATAGATCAGCTAATTGTCTGGTGGATAGGTTTCTATATTCTCTAGCGAATTTGATTCTATTTCCAATGTCATTAATCATATTGTTATTATACACTTTGTTGTCAAATGACGACATTGTCTATTAACAATTACTAATCCCGATAGTATATTGTGATTAGTTTGTAATACTCCTACAAGCCAAATGAAAAAATGCTATACAAAAAAGCGTATGGAAAAGAAAAAGAAAGTCATTAATAACTCTGAGATTCCACAACACGTTATAGATACTATAGTTAGAACAATTCTTCCTTCGATACTAGAATATTATAAATCTAGAGAAGGACAGGAAGAGTTTAAGAAGTGGAAGGAAGAAAGAGAAAAGTCAAAAAGCTTAAAAGTAGATGACAGATGACAAAGAAAAAACGAAGTTACAAGATTTACGCGCCTCTTGATTAACTTCGTTTTTTATTCTAATCATGTTCAAATTTGATTATTACACCGAACCCATCACCAATGATAATGGGTTCGGATAATAACACAATGGTGGAGCTTAGGAGGATCGAACTCCCGACCTTCCGATTGCGAACCGGATGCTCTCCCAGCTGAGCTAAAACCCCACTGCAAGAGTATTGTAGCACAAACCTTATTTTTTTAAAGTGAAAGTAAGAGTCGCTTTTTTGTTTTGGTATTGGAGGTCTAGAAGGGCACCATTGATAAGCGATAAGGTAGGTAAGGTATGTCCAATATCTGCTTCATGGATATAAGGAATATCTTTAAATACACGCATAAGTGCTTCTTCATAGGTAAGGCCGGTATCACCAGAAGGGAATAAGACTCTTCCAAGAATAACGGCTTTTACGTTTTTAAACCAACCAGCATATTGCATTTGAAGAAGCGCTAAATAGAAGTTTTCGGCAGATAAGGCAAAGTTATCAAAATACCAAATGAAGCCATCTTTTTCATAGCGTTTTAAAAATGCTTTGGTCGCATCATATTTGGTGCCTACTAAGTTACTTAAAACATCAATGCATCCACCAATACAACGTCCTTTTACATGGATTTCTTTTTTAGAACTGATCCATTTGGATGGTAAATCAAATACAGGTTCTTCCTCTGAAAAACGTGGGGTAGAAGAAATCTTATTAAAACTATGTAGAACAGGAAGGTTTCCTTGTAACATTTGTAGGTTATTTTTTAAGGAGGTATGCAGTTTTTGCATATCATAGCTGCCAGCATTCGTCCCATACATCGTTGCGACATCATATTTAGTTGTATAGGTATAAAGAATACTGGTGGGATCACTTGCCCCACAAATCCACTTAGGGTGTTTTGCGAGCGTTTGCCAAGGAATATAGGGTAGCGTTTCAAATAAGAAATCGCCACCTGCTGCCGTATAAACAAACTTCACGGAATCATCTAAAAATAAAGAAGCCAGTTCCTCAGCACGTGTTTTTGCGTCAGCACTACGTACATCATTCACACGCACAGAAGCCGTTTCTTTGATTTGGTAACCTTGTTTTTTAAGAATGTCTAAACTGCGATCAAAAGATTCTAGCTTTCTTCCAACTCCAGCACTTGGTGCACAAATGCCAATGGTATCGTTTTTCTTTAAGAATTTAGGGTATTTCATGTTTTACCTCGCTGTCATTTTATTATTATAAACCATGCTATAATAATACACGTTCGAGGTAAATTATGACGGTGATATTAGAAATTTTAAAGTCCATTATCTTTGGCGTTGTCCAAGGAATTACAGAGTGGCTTCCAATTAGTAGTACAGGACACTTAATCCTATTGAATACAGTTATGCCACTAAAAGTATTTGAAGATGCAGAAATGAATCTTTCATTTTGGGAGATGTATAAAGTTGTGATTCAGTTTGGATCCATTCTTGCGGTGGTATTACTTTATTTCAATAAGTTAAATCCTTTTTCCACGCGCAAGAGTGAAGCCCAAAAGAAGGCGACTTTTGATTTATGGATTAAGATCATCATCGCCTCCATTCCGGTTGGAATCATTGGCTTTTTGTTAGACGATATTGTCGATGCACGCTTATCAACACCCATTGTGGTAGCGATTATGTTGATTGTATATGGTGTGCTCTTTATCGTAATTGAATTAATGAATAGACAACCAAAGTTTAAGAATATTCAAGAAATGGATTATATGACGGCAGGGAAGATTGGCTTCTTTGAATCCCTTGCGTTGATTCCTGGAACATCGCGCTCAGGTAGTACCATTTTAGGGGCGAGTTTATTAGGGTGCTCAAGACCTATGGCAACCGAGTTCTCGTTCTTTTTGGCACTTCCTGCGATGCTTGGGGCATCGGTATTAAAGTTAATTAAAATGGAAGCACCAATGACCTTCTTTGCGTTTATTGTTTTATTTGTAGGCATGTTTGTGGCCTTTATCGTATCGGTGATTGTCATTCGTAGTTTCTTAAAATATATCCGGAAACATGACTTTAAAGTCTTTGGTTATTATCGTATCTTTTTAGGAATCTTAATTCTTATTTTAGTGATTATGAAGTTATTACCTGCTTCTGGATTGGCAGCTTAATATGAATGGAAGTGTAGGAATCATGGGATTATTCTTAGAAGGATTATTGTCCTTCTTTTCGCCATGCGTCTTACCACTTGTGCCTCTTTATATTAGTTATTTAACAGCTGGTATCCAAGATTATGAGGACGTAAAAAAGCGTCGCATCGAGACGGTTTTGCGTACATTCTTTTTTGTCTTAGGAATTAGCACGGTCTTCTTTCTAGCAGGGTTAGGCTCTTCAGCCTTACATCAGTTTTTCACAAAATATACCTTATATTTTTATTTGATTGGTGGCATTGTTTTAATTCTATTTGGCTTATTCTCACTTGGCGTTTTACGCATTCCATTTTTGGAAAGAGAAAGAAAAGTGCAATATCAAATAAAAGGTTCCATGAATTATTTCCAAGCCTTCTTACTTGGCTTCTTCTTTAGTTTTGCCTGGAGCCCATGCGTAGGACCACTATTAGCAACCGCCATCATGACCGCAGCCCAGGCAAGTACACGTTTACTCGGATGGCTTTATATTGGCGCATATACGCTTGGCTTTATTTCCATCTTTATCTTAATTGGCTTATTTACCGAAGAAGTATTAGGTTTCTTGAAAAAGAATAAGAATGTGGTGAAATATACCAAGCTATTAGGTGGCATCGTCGTTGTGGGAATGGGATGTTATATGTTATGGCAAGGCACAAAAACCATTAATGGGATGATGCAGAAAGAAGAAACCCCAACGATTGCCTCGGGTGAACAAGAAGAAGTTCCTTCTTCAACAAGTGAAGAAGCACCAACCCTAACCATGGAAGATGTGAACTTCAAATTAATGAATGCAGAAGGAAAAGAAGTTCAACTTACGGATTATAAAGGACAAAAAGTGTTGGTGAATTTCTTTGGTACGTGGTGTCATTATTGTAATGAAGAATTGCCTGATTTAATCGAATTAAATAATACAAGAGAGGATATCAAGATCTTAATGATCACAACGCCAAACCTAGGCCAAGAAAAAGACAAACAATATATTATTGATTATTTGAAAGAGAAGGGAAGTACGATTGAACTTCTGTTTGATGAAGATTATTCTGTCTTACAAACCTATGGAGTCTCCGGATTTCCAAGCACATACTTCTTCGAGAGCAGTGGGGAAATATTAGGCTATGTTCCGGGTTATGTCCCAAAGGAAACCCTTGAAAATATCGTGTCTGAGATGCGTTGATAAAACGGGAAATAGGGAAATATTTTGAAAAGAATCCCTATTTTTTCATAAGCAAATAAATTCACAAACTTTTTTACTATTTTCTTGATTTTTCCTCTTGCGGAAAATAATTTGTAGGTTTATATTCAATACTGTACCGAAAAAGTTGGATTTCCAACTATTTATATATAGGGAATAGGAGAATTGAATATGAACGTCATTAAACGAAGTGGTGAAGAGGTTACTTTTGACGCCTCCAAAATCGAAAATGCAGTCAGAAAAGCCAACAAAGCGACCGAAATGGATCGTCAACTCAACGAAGAACAAATCGAAAAAATCGTCAAGAATGTAGTCGAAAAATGTGAAGAATTAAAGCGTGCAACCAGTGTTGAAGAAATTCAAGACATGGTCGAAAACGAAATTATGATTGAACAAGGATTTGCGGTTGCGCGTAACTATATTACCTATCGTTATGAAAGAGCACTTGTTCGTAAGGCAAATACAACCGATAAACAAATTCTAAGTTTGATTGGTCGTAATAACGAAGAAGCAAAACAAGAAAATTCAAATAAAAACCCAACTGTTAATAGTACCCAACGTGACTACATGGCAGGAGAAGTTTCGAAAGATATTACGAAGCGTTTCTTACTTCCAGCGGATATCTATGAAGCACATGAAAAAGGTATTATCCATTTCCATGATAGTGACTATTTTGCGCAACCAATGTACAACTGTTGCTTAGTCAATTTGGAAGATATGTTACAAAATGGCACAGTCATTTCCGAAACGATGATTGAAAAACCACATTCCTTTGCGACTGCTTGTAATATCGCAACCCAAATCATTGCCCAAGTTGCATCCAACCAATATGGTGGACAATCAATCACATTATCGCACTTAGCACCATTTGTAGATGTATCGCGTCAAAAACACCGTGAACAAGTGGCGCAAGAATTTGCGGAAGCTGGTATTGAAGTGGGTTTAGATAAGATTCATGCCGTAGCAGAACAACGTGTACGTAAAGAGATTCAAACGGGTGTTCAAATGATTCAATACCAAATCATCACCCTCATGACCACCAATGGGCAAGCACCATTTGTAACGGTCTTTATGTATTTGGATGAAGTTCCAGAAGGACAAACAAGAGATGACCTTGCGATGATCATTGAAGAAATGCTCAAACAAAGAATGCAAGGCGTGAAGAATGAAAAGGGTGTATGGATTACCCCAGCATTCCCTAAACTAATCTATGTATTAGATGAAGATAACATTGAAAAGGGAACAGAGTACTATTACTTAACCGAACTTGCAGCACAATGCACCGCAAAACGTTTGGTTCCAGACTATATTTCCGCAAAACTCATGAAAGAGTTAAAGGGTGGAGATGTATATCCATGTATGGGTTGTCGTTCCTTCTTAACACCAGACCGTTTCACCGATGCAGGCGTTGGTAATATTGCAGAAGAAAAGAGCTACAAGCCAGGACAACACAAATACTATGGTCGTTTCAACCAAGGAGTTGTAACCATCAACTTAGTTGATATCGCTTGTTCTTCACAAGGCGATATGGATACTTTCTGGAAGATCTTTGATGAGCGTCTTGAATTGTGCCACCGTGCATTACAGATTCGTCATAACCGTCTACTTGGAACACCAAGTGATGTCGCGCCAATCCTATGGCAATATGGTGCAATTGCACGCTTACAAAAAGGCGAAGTCATTGACCGCTTATTATATGATGGCTATTCCACCATTTCCCTTGGCTATGCAGGCTTAGCAGAATGCGTATATCGTATGTTAGGCGAAAGTCATACCACTGAAAAGGGCATGGAATTTGGCTTAAAGGTGATGCAACATTTAAATGATGCGTGTAAGACTTGGAAAGCAGCAGAGAATATTGATTACTCTGTTTATGGAACACCAATTGAAAGTACAACTTATAAATTTGCGAAATGCTTACAAGAACGCTTTGGTATCATTCCACATGTTACCGATAAAGGCTATATCACAAACTCTTATCACGTACATGTAACCGAAGAAATCAATGCGTTTGATAAGCTTACAAAAGAAGCGAAGTTCCAACAATTATCTCCAGGTGGCGCAATCTCTTATGTCGAAGTACCGAATATGCAAAACAACATTCCAGCGGTTCTTGCATTAATGAAACATATCTATAACACCATTCTCTATGCAGAACTCAATACAAAGAGTGATTATTGCCAAGAATGTGGATATGATGGAGAAATCGAAATTGTTGAGAATGAACATCATAAATTAATCTGGCGTTGTCCAAACTGTGGGAATACAAACCAAGATACCATGAATGTCGCTAGACGTACGTGTGGTTACATTGGAACCCAATATTGGAACCAAGGAAGAACACAAGAAATTAAAGAACGGGTGTTACATCTCTAAGATGTAACCCTTTTCTTAAGAAACGAGGGAAACTATGTACTATGGAAATATAAAAAAGTTTGATGTCGCAGATGGCGAAGGGGTGCGTGTAACCTTGTTTGTGTCAGGGTGTCGCATTCATTGTGAAGGTTGCTTTCAAGCCCAAACGCAAGACTTTAAATATGGAAAACCCTATACAAAAGAAACCGAAGAAGAAGTCTTAGAAGCTTTGAAGGATGAACATATTGAAGGCTTAACGATTTTAGGGGGAGAACCATTTGAACCCGAAAACCAAGAAGTGATTGTGACGCTTTTAAAACGTGTAAGAGAAGAGTTACCAGACAAAGATATTTGGTGTTGGACAGGTTATGTTTATGATCAAGATTTGATTGAAGGTGGGAAAAAACATACCCCTTATACGGATGAAATGTTATCGTATATTGATATTTTGGTAGATGGTCCATTTATGATTCAAAAGCGTAATCTCGCCTTATCATTCCGTGGCTCTGAAAATCAACGTGTATTAAACCTTAAAGAGACTATAAAACAAGGCAAAATAGTAAAATACATAGAAGATGGTCAATAAAAAAGAGGCTATGCTATAATCCAAACGAAAGATGGAGGTTTTGGTATGAATAACAACGTACGCCCTGAAACAATGGAGAGAATTACAAACGAGGAACTTGCGCAACAATTTATCGATGAACAAATCAAAGCAATCCAAGCCCAAGTACAAGATCATAAAGTTTTGTTAGCTTTATCGGGTGGTGTGGATTCTTCGGTTGTTGCCGCATTATTAATTAAGGCAATCGGTCAAAATTTAGTTTGTGTCCATGTCAATCATGGCTTACTTCGTAAAGGGGAACCGGAACAAGTCATTCAAGTCTTTCGAAATGAGATGAATGCGAATCTTGTTTATGTCGATGCGACGAATCGCTTCTTAGACCAACTTGCTGGGGTAGCAGATCCTGAGCAAAAACGTAAAATCATTGGCAAAGTATTCATCGATGTCTTTGCGGAAGAAGCATCCAAATTAGAAGGTGTGAAATTCTTAGCGCAAGGGACCATCTATCCTGATATTCTTGAAAGCGATGGGGTGAAATCACACCACAACGTAGGTGGCTTACCAGAAGAATTCGATTTTGAATTAGTAGAACCACTCAAATTCTTATACAAAGATGAGGTGCGTGTGGTTGGGAAACAACTTGGCTTACCAGATAACATGGTATATCGCCAACCATTCCCAGGACCTGGCTTAGGAGTGCGTTGTATTGGTGCTATCACACGGGATCGTTTAGAAGCAGTACGTGAAAGTGATGCGATTCTACGTGAAGAATTTGCGAATTATGGCTTAGAAGATAAAGTATGGCAATATTTCACAGCTGTTCCAGATTTTACCTCTACTGGCATTAAAGATGGGAAGCGTACAGATGATTGGATGGTGCTCATTCGTGCCGTTAATACAACCGATGCGATTAGTGCAACAATTGAAGAGTTACCATATGAATTATTAAAGAAACTATATGAGAGAATCACAAATGAAGTAAAAGGCGTAAACCGTGTCGCTTACGATATCTCTTCAAAACCCAAAGCAACCATTGAGTACGAATAATCGCGAAAAGCTCGGAAAGCCTTGAAAACACTGGGGTTTCTGAATTTGAAAATCTCTTCTGATAACAATTTGATAACAGAACTCTGAAGGAGCATCATTCTTCGTACCAAGTGGTTTTGGAGTAAAGAATGATTC
>JAGAVW010000014.1 GCA_017941735.1 Solobacterium sp.
CCGCCAGCGTTTATCCTGATCCAGGATCAAACTCTCCATTTGATTTAGCTCAAGGTCTACTGACCTTTAATTCCATAAATTCATTGACGTTTTCGTTGTCTAATTCCTGTTCAGTTTTCAAAGATCACTCGCACACACTTCAGAAGTGGGTGCAAATCAAGATGTTACTACTGCGCAATCACATTGTCAACTACTTTTTTAAATTTTTTTCAAATTTTTTAAAATTTAGTATTTCTATGCGTTTTTATGCGCGCTCCACGATATTAGCACACCGGGAAATAGTCGTCAATAACTTTTTTCAACTTTTCCCAAAAAAGTTTTGAAACCCTCTTTTTTATGCGCTTTTTTGGCGTGGGCTTTAAATATAGCACGTGGGAAATGAAAAAAGCAAGATATTTCCCTAAAATTTCTTACTTTTTTCATAATTCTATTTATTCGCTATTTTTGCTTTGGTTCCTCTTCCCAAAGCCATAACCATGCGTGCATATTATTTGCATGCATGTTAGAGTTCGTGTTTGATGCGGAATACTTCTTTCTCTTGTAATGTTTTGCCAACTTCTACAAACGAATGATATAGCAACGTATGCTTCGCATCTAAATCTCTTTCCGCGTGGTAATGCCCAAAGTACCAATGCTTATAACGTAACTCTTGATCTATCGTTTCAAGAAATTGATTCAACATATCACTACCGATATAAGGTGCAATACGAGGAATCACATTGTTTGGTGCAGCATGCGTTAAAACATAATCTACATTCCATTCCACTTGATCTAAATTTTTAATTGCCTCTTCACACTCCGCAACACTTGGCATTTCTTCGGGCCACCAAGATACGCCTTCTGTGCGCCGTGCTTTATCTATGGACTTCCCGCCCCCAAAAGTAAAGAAGCGTTTTCCATCTATGTCATATACTTGTCCACGCATTAAGTGAAGAATGTTATCGGCAATGCGATGCACGCGACCACCACACCATACTTCTTCTGGATACTCTTTGAGCGCCACAAAGTTTTCATGGTTCCCATCAATGAACAATAAGGTAATCGGTAACTTACGCAACCATTCCATCTGTTCTTCATCGCGCTTATCCCCATACCAAATAAAACCAAAGTCTCCAACATTAATCATCTTATCGTTTCGTGTTAGACCTTCGTAATCAAATTGAGCAGGTTCTAGGCGTGCTCCATCTAAGTATCCGTGAAAATCTCCTGTAATATAAATCATAATTTAAACGCTCCGTTTAAGTATTCCATTGCATATAAGCTATAAAGTAAGACGCCAACTTTCAAACAATCTTCATCGATATCAAAATGGGAATTATGAATCGAGACACGCGTTTCTGGTCTTGCATCATTTCCAGAACCTACATACGCATACGTTCCTTCTGCTGCATTTAGGAAGATGGCCATATCATCTCCACTTAAAGCAGGCTTCCGTCTTTCAATGACATTTGTTTCACCTAGTATGCGCTTTGCAAGCCCTTGCGCTTCTTTTGTCGCAATTTCACCATTTACTAAAACGGGTGCATAGGATTTCCATTCTATCTCGATGTTTGCCCCATAGGATTTTGCAAGTGCTTCACAAAGCATATTCATTTTAGAAATCATTTCTTCACGTAAGGTAACCGATAAGCATCGAAGTGTTCCTTCAAAACGGGCTTCTTGCGCAACGATGTTATAGGCACTCCCTGCTTCAAACTTTCCAATTCCAATTAAGACATTCTCCATAGGGTTTGTGGTACGTGTAATTAACCCTTGTAGATTAGAGACCATAAGACTTGCGACATAAAGTGCATCAATGCCTTGTTCAGGTGTTGAGACATGCGCACTTTTCCCATGTACTTTTACAGTGAATGCATCTACGCTTGCATTGTTTTCTTGATCCATGAGTACCACCTTGCCACAATCTACTTCTGGGGCAAGATGAATTCCAAATGTGCGACTTGCGCCTTTTAGATGTCCTTCTTTTTCAATGAGGATGGCACCATAGCCAATTTCTTCTCCTGGTTGAAAGATGGCACGCACCGTTCCTCCAAACAGATGTTTATTCACACTTAAGATTTTAAGTGCTCCTAAGAGGCTTGCGGTATGGGCATCGTGTCCACATGCATGCATAACGCCATCACATTGACTTTGATAAGAAGAGGCATGTTCTTCTTGGATTGGTAAGGCATCTATATCAGCACGCAAAATGATGACGTCTTCACCCTCCAATTCCCCTTTTACTTCTGTTACCACACCGGTCTTTGCTGTACGCAAGTGAGAAAGGCCAAGCGTGTCTAAGTATTGTTCAATGTATTCTTGGGTTTTAAATTCTTGGGCTGATAATTCTGGATTTGCATGAAGGTGGCGACGAAGCTTGACGACTTCTTCATGGTTGTTTTCCACTTGTGCCAAGATTTCTTTTTCTAATGCATTCATAATCATTCCTCACGTGCACCATTGCGGTATAGTTCTAAATATTTTTGATAGTAGGCATCAATTGTCTTTTTATTGAATGGATCTTGTTCATATTCCATCGCATGTAATAAACGTTGCATTTGGTCTTTAACGATGCGTTTGATGTTTTCTGGATAATGCATGCTTTGCGCATGTTCTTCAAATTCAAACTCATCTAAGATTTGATAGGTGCGATCTGGATACAACTTTACATCTAAATCATAATCGATATTCTTAATCGCTTCTCCATCAAATACACTCGGGGTTGCTAAGTTGCAGTAATAATAAATACCTGCTTTACGAATCATCGCAATCACGTTATACCATCGGTCCGTCCAAAAGAAACAAACAGCCGGTTCTCTTGTGAGCCACTTTCTACCATCGGCTTCAATTACCCATGCTTTATTGGTTATCACTACATATTCATTGTCTTTGACATCCACCACAAAACCCTTGCACCAAGTTCGATGCAAGCTTCCGTTATGTTTATAACTTTGGATATAGACTTCTTTTCCAATTTCTAACTTTTCCATACCATACTATGGTACCAATTGCTTGAAGTGCTTTCAAATACTTATTTGAATAAATACTTTAAGCGTGGGAGTAAAAGTGGCACGACAACTAAGGCAAAAAGAGTTGTTGGAATCATGTACCACGCATTATAAGTAAAGCTTGCCCACCATGGACTACCCCAATAATAATGCCCCGCAATAACATGCAGTGCTAAGCGAATCATACCGGTCACAAGAATCCCTGTATAGAATCCTTTGTAATTTTTAAAGAGACTACTTAAGCCATATACCCCAAAGGCAAGAGGATATTCCATTAAAAACTGTAAGACGATTTGCCAAAGGGTAAACCCATCAGAATTTTGTACGATATAGACTTGGCCTGTCATAAACTGTAAGAGCACAGATAACAATCCTACTAATACCCCCTGCTTCCAACCAAGATGATAAGAAGCAAGTAATAAGGCAAGGACGGATAAACCAAGACTACCACCTTGTGGCATCTTGAATAATGGCACCGTATGGGTTAGCCAATCTAATACAAAATACAAGGCTAAATACATTCCCATGTATGCAATTTTTCTGATCTTTTGTTGTTGACTCATAAAAATACACCTCCAGTCGAAGGCGTAAGGATCAAACTCCCTACGCTAGCTTTACCTAGATCAGGTACAAAGGGTATCTCTCAGCACAATGTGCACCCCTGTTGATAGATTGATTATACCATAAGCTTCGCTTATTACTTCATAAAGTATACTTTTCCAATCGCATCCAATTGTATTAAAATATTGTCTATGAGTTCTATTGTAGTAAAACAAATTGAAGGCTTATTAGAAGAGAAAGACCAGATTGCGGCGCTTTCCAATATCAGTGCCTGTATCAACCAAAATTATGACAATCTGAATTGGGCTGGTTTTTATCTTGTGAAAAATGGGGAACTAGTATTAGGTCCTTTCCAAGGGAAAGTGGCTTGTACGCATATCCCCTTTGATAAAGGGGTTTGTGGTCTAACCTATCGCACCAAACAAACCCAACGCGTTGATGATGTGCTTGCGCATCAAGATCACATTGCTTGCGATGCAGATAGTCGTAGTGAATTGTGTGTACCCATTCTTGTGAATGAAGAATGTGTGGCTATGATTGACTTAGATGCCCCAATCAAAAGTCGGTTTACAGAGCAAGAAGAAAAAGAAATGCAGCAAGCCGCAAATCTTATTTCAACCTATTGGATTCAATATCAGTGGTAAATGATTAACGATACAAATCATAAATCACTGATTTTTCATAATATTTTGTTGCCTCATCAATGGCCTTGTTGGCGGAGAAGAATTGGACATGACAGCTGCCAATGCTTCCTTCTTTCACAAGACCTTTTTTACGCATTTCTTCCCCCACTTCTTCAAATCCTTCTACATCTAAAGCAAGGTTCAAATACTTTTTCCATTCCTTTTTCCCATCGCTTGTTTGAATGCTAGAGCCATCTAGAATAATGGGACGCGCTTCTGCACGGTATTGGGCTAAATGCATACACGTACAAGTATTAAAGCCAGCCCCTAGCAATAAGACATATCCCTTTAGTTCATATAAGCGGGCAGCTGGTGATTCTTCTGCAAGTGGGAAATGTAAAGATTGACGATTACATAATAGCTTCGCGTAACGCCCCCATGCAGCATACGATAAATATGGATGATTGGAATAGACAACTCCATCACGATGACGGAAGTTTTCAACTACCGCTCCCATACCACGTAAGTCGGTGCTATTGGAATCATAAGCAGGCATCGCGTCTCTTATTTCTTTCCATAACGATGGCAATACCGGTGGCTTACTCCAGTTGCTGGGCTCTGTATTATCCCCTGTTTGGACAGGCATCAAGATGGTACCTCCATCTTCTGCGATTTCTAGTAGCGCATCGACAATCGTTCTTGCCCCACCAACCACATAACCAAAAGAGGAAAGTGCCGTATGCACTTCCAAAATCATATCTTTTTCAACGCCAAGATTATAGAGTGCTTCTTTAAAGCTCTCTTTTGTTATCATGTCGGTCACGGTTTTTCTTTCACTCATAAAAATTCCTCAATTTATAATTCTAAAATCTTAATTTCCATATCGGAAATGATTTCACTTAACTCTGCATTTAACTCTACCATATCAAGTGGGGTTCCTTCTATGGTTTTCACAGCCGCATAAATCGCATAACAAGCCGCATCAATTTCTTGATACCCTTCTAATCGCTTCGCAAGATACGTTGCCATAAAGGCATCGCCTCCACCGGTCGCATTTTTTAATTGAATACCGCGCTGATGAATCCATACCTTTAATTCCTTTGTGCCTAAAAGAACGCCTCTACCAGCTAAAGAGATAGCTACTTCTTTTACCCCTTCATCAAGAAACCATTGTAAAGATTGTTTGGCACTTACTTCATCTTTAATAACTACATTTGTAAAGGAAGTTGCTTCATATTCATTTGGTTTAAAGAAGGTTAAACTCTTTAATACACCACTTAGCTTTTTGGCTTTTGCAACACTGACTGGATCTGCCGCAATTCTACCTTTACAGCGCTCCACCATATATTGAATATGTGCTTCATCTAAGTTCGAATCAATAATCAAAAAATCTTCTTCGGTAATATCTTGAAGTACCCGATCTAGCATCGCATAATCAAGATGCTCTAGCACCTTCATATCATTCATGCCGATGTACATATCATTTTCATCATCGAGAATAGCTAGATACATGGATGATTTTTCATTTGGTACCGATTTGGAATAATCCAAATGAATTCCCTTTTTCTTAAAATCTTCCTTAATGAGTTGCGCAAAATCATCTTCCGCAAAACAAGTAACGAATTGGATTTCTTGTTTTAAAGCAGCTAAGCCACTCGCGATATTCCGCCCTACCCCACCAATGGATAAGCGAATATCCGCAATATTAGAATCCCGTAAGACCAGTTTATTTAAGCTTTTGCCACAAATATCAATGGTGGCACCTCCTACAATATAAAACTTTGCCATATCAATGCGTCACCCGTTTCGCTTTCTTTAATTGTTCGCTTAATTCTTGTAATGCATTCTCTAAAGAATCGGCATCAAATTGCCCTGAAGACAATAACATATAGGCATGCATTAGGGCTTGTTTTAAGCCGGTTTCTACTTCCTTTGGTAAAGCATTAAAATCCATCCCATTTGTGGATTTCATTAACGTTTCTAGAAGAATCGCCTTTTTCATCACTTGATGTTCTTTATTGGTTTCAAATAAAAGCTCTTGTAATGTCCATTTTTCATTATGCTCTGTACGCATGACTTTGATGCCTTCAAATTCAAGACCTTTTTCTTCAAAGATTTCTAATAAAACCGTTAATTCGGTATCACTGATTTCTTGCATCAACATATATCCTTCATCAAATGCTTCGTGCCCACTTGCCTTAACATCTGTTTCAAATACTTCTTTCACAGAACGAAACAATGATTCATCACCAACCAAAGCAACCAAAAAACCCTTTGCTTCCACAATGGGTTGATATTGTTGATATACGGTTTCATCTAAATAGAAAACGATTTTTTTCATTCCTTTTCCTTTTGGGCTAGAAAGGCTTCAATCTTTGTTTTCATTTCTTCGGCATCACCAACATTTTGAATGCCAATTACTTCAAAGCCACGATCTAATAATTCTTGTTCGAGATTCTTCATGGTAATCACCACATCCCCTTCAAATTGGTTTAATGCTTCCATATCGCCATGGACTAATTGAATCGGAAATTGATTATCGGCTACCACTTTATCTGCCCGAATCTTTAACAACATGCTTGAACCCATTCCTGCTACACAACAAACCAATGCTATATACATATCGTTCCCCTTGTTAAAGTAATGATAATGTATCAATGGTGAAGTTTCAACGAATAAAATGGAAAATCTTTAGTATAATAATGGTATCGATTAAGGAGTTATTTATGAAAATTTATGAATCTGCAGAAGACTACTTAGAAGCCATCTTGATGATACAAGAGCGGAAAGGAAATGTGCATTCCATTGATATTGCGGAGGAATTACAGTTTTCCAAGGCAAGTGTCAGTATCGCCATGAAAAAGTTAAGAGAAAATGGCTATATCAAAATGGATAAAGATGGACGCATTACCCTTCTTAAACCAGGTGAAAAAATCGCAACGCGCATTTATGAGCGCCATAAAACGTTAACGGATATCTTTGTCCATTTAGGCGTAAGTCCTGAAGTAGCACAAGAGGATGCTTGTAAAGTAGAGCACGATCTAAGTGAAGAAACCTATTCCGCATTAAAAGAATTCGCAAAAAAAATCCAGTAATGGATTTTTTTCATTAAAAAAGCAATCCCCATTGGAGATTGCTTGGTAAGCACATTAACGCTTGCTGTATTGTGGCGCGCGACGAGCACCCTTTAAGCCGTACTTCTTTCTTTCTTTTTCACGTGCATCACGTGTTAAGAATCCAGCTTTCTTTAATAAAGGTCTATAATCTTCGCTTGCCTCTAACAATGCTCTAGAAATACCATGACGCATTGCTCCAGCTTGACCGGTATAGCCTCCACCTAAGACATTAATCTTAATGTCGAATTGGCCAACGGTTTCCGTTGTAACTAGTGGACTATTCACGATCATACGTAAGGTTGCTTGTGGCAAATATTCTTCTAAGGTTTTGCCATTTACGGTAATGTTGCCAGTTCCAGGAGTCATAAAGACACGTGCGGTAGACTTCTTACGACGTCCAGTACCAACATAAGTTACTGCTGTTTTCTTCTTTGTAGGCATTTGTCTTTATCTCCTTTCTAACCTTTTAATTTCATTTCTACTGGTTTTTGTGCTGCATGTGGATGTTCTGGTCCTTCATAAACGAAGAGATGTCCACGCATTACATCACCAAGTTTGTTGTGTGGAAGCATACCTTTAATGGCTTTTTCCACCCATTCAACCGTGTAGTTTTCACGCATGACTTTTGTGGAACGCTTACGAAGTCCTCCTGGATACATCGAGTGAGAGAAGTAATACTTCTTTTCATCTTGATCTCCACTGATCTTCACTTTGTCTGCATTTACCACAATGACATAATCACCGCAATCTACGTTTGGTGTATAAGTTGGTTTATGCTTTCCTTTTAATACGGTAGCAACTTCTGTCGCAAGCCGTCCAAGTGTACATCCTGCTGCATCAACGACATACCATTGACGAACAACTTCACTTGGTTTGAGCATCGTTGTTTGACGCATATTGTTTCATCCTCCTAATGTAGTTTCCGGGGCTACATTTGCCTTGAGGGCGTTTATAATCATATATTTCATTTTGCCATGCGTCAACCAAAAATCGATATTTCTTTTGTTTTTTTTACAATATGCTATACTATAAGTGTAGCGAGGGAGTAACCTTACGAAACAATCGTAAGATAAGTCACCAACACGAAATATCTGGCTTATCTATAATTGGTAAGACTCGCATACAGAAGTACTGTATGCAGAGTCGATCATATGTAAGACGGTGGATACAGTACAGAGGTATCCATTTTTTTGGAAGGAAGGAGATAAATTATGGGAACTCTAATTAGAACAATCGTCATTCTACTCGTTGTTGTATTACTCGTTTATTCTTGCGCACGCATCGTGCCACAGGAAAACGAATATGTCATTGAACGTTTAGGACGCTATCAAAAATCATGGAAGGCAGGTCTTCACTTTAAAGTACCTCTCATTGACCATATCGTACGTAAGGTCTTAATGAAGGAACAAGTCGCAGACTTCGCACCCCAACCAGTTATCACAAAGGACAATGTCACGATGATGATCGACTCGGTCGTATATTTTAGAATCGTTGACTCCAAACTCTATGCGTATGGTGTAGAAAATCCAATCATGGCGATGGAAAACCTCACCGCAACTACCTTACGTAATATCATTGGTGATATGACGTTAGATACCACACTTACTTCAAGAGAACAAATCAACTCGCAAATGTTGGCTGTTATTGATACCGCAACGGATCCTTGGGGCATCAAAGTAACACGTGTAGAACTCAAAAACATTCAACCACCTACCAGCATTCGCGAAGCGATGGAAAAACAAATGAAGGCAGAACGTGAAAAAAGAGCTGCAATCTTAACTGCAGAAGGTGAAAAGCAATCCATGATTCTACAAGCGGAAGGTAAAAAAGAATCTGCAATTCTTGATGCGGAAGCAGAAAAACAAGCAACCATTCTTGCGGCTGAAGCACAAAAAGAAAAAGAAATCCGTGAAGCAGAAGGTCGTGCGGAAGCAATTCGCCAAGTCCAACAAGCAAATGCAGATGGAATTCGCGCTGTCAAAGAAGCAGGTGCAGATGAAGCGGTTCTTAAGATGAAGAGTCTAGAGGCATTCACCCAAGCCGCAAATGGACAAGCGACAAAAATCATTGTGCCTAGTGATATCGCAAGTATTGCGGGCCTAGTTCAATCGGTCAAAGAAAGTAGTGAATAATATGGTTGTATTGGAAAATTTAATTCCGGTACTGGTTGTGCTATTTATGATTATCATGACAATCGCTGGTACATCCAAAAAGAAACCACAGAAAAAAGTCAACATTTCAAGTGATGGCCATGTGGTAAAACCAAGTGAAGATTTAACATGTGAAACCCAATATGGTCATGAACACGAAACCAATGTCAATGACTATGGACGACGCTACATTGTGCACGAAGAACCGGAAGAAGGTTATGTCGTACTCAATGGCATCAAACGGAAATTAGAAGATTGTGCCAAACTATAAGGAGCGTTATAAACGTTCCTTTATTTGTTTTATGGTATAAGTGATTTCGCATTGCGCTTGTATTGCTTTCGCAATTTTTTCTGCCTTTGCATTAAGGACTTCTAAGATAGCTCCTTTTTTTGTGATGCGTAAGCTTCCTAATGGCGTTTGTGTTTTACGCGTCACAAAGTTGTAGATGCGCGGAAGGCGATTTTCTTTGACTGCTTCTTCTAAGCGCTTCAAAGACCATCCCTTTGGTAAGGTATCCCCTTCTAAGTATTCCCGCAACATTCCTTCTTCATTGAGCGCAAGAATCTTGAAATAATCGACCTCCATCAAGGTCAAACCTTCTGGATGCGCGTTTTTTCGATTACGTGTTTTGGATTTTGCCTCTAGTATCGCTTTTACTTGAATTGGTTCAATCTTTCCTCTTCCTACTTCTAAGAGTTGCGCACTCATCATGCGTACCATATAACGTAAGAAACCTTTCCCATAAAAAGAAATGGTTAAGATATCCCCTTCTTTTTGAAATTGAATCTTTGAAACGGTACGCACTTGATTGGGTATTTCTTTATAGGAATTTGAACAAAAGGCAGAAAAATCATGTGTGCCAACAAGATACTTTGCGGCCTGTTTCATTTTTTGAATATTGACATGATACGGGCATTGATAGGTATTGTCTTTATTGAAGACACTTTTTTCACCTAAATTAATACGATAATCATATCGTTTTTGTCGTACACAAAAGCGCGCATGGAAACGCGAATCTACTTTTTCTACTTTTCGAATATAAATATTGTCACTCAAATAGGTATTGATGCCACCTTGCCATTTGCGCTCTGGCATATCCATGTCACTATCAAAGTGAAAGACCTGCCCATAGGCATTCACTTTGGTATCGGTTCTACCTGAGGCAACAATATGAATTTCTTCATGCGTTAAAGAAAAAAGGGCGTTCTCAATTTCCTCTTGAACGCTATTCCCCTTCTTTTGGGTTTGCCACCCTTCATAGGGTGCACCATTATACGCAACTGTACATTTATATCTCATACTTTAAAACGCATTAATACAATCATGCCTATAAGTAATAAAATCGAACAACCCACAAAGAACCAATCCTTGCCCGTCATCTTTAATACTTTATAACGTGTTCTAGGCTCGCCTGGAGCATAGCCACGTGCTTCCATCGCATTGGCTAAGTCTTCTGCACGCTGGAAAGCCGATACAAATAAAGGAACGATTAAGGATAGAATTGCCATAATCCGTTCTTTGATTTTTCCTTCTTTTAAATCCACCCCACGACTTTCTTGCGCTTTCATGATTCGTGTTGTTTCATCAATTAAATCTGGAATAAAACGAAGCGCAATACTGATTAACATCGCAATCTCATGCGCTGGCACATGAATCTTCTCAAATGGTTTTAATAAATCTTCAATACCTAACGTCATATCTAATGGTTTTGTGGTTGCGGTTAAACAAGTTGTGATCATAACCATCAACAATAAACGTACGACAATATATAGCGTCTGTAAGATAGCTTGGGTATAAATGTCAAACCCAAAGATACTTACAAGTACATCTCCACTTCGTAACACCAAAATATTCATGATGAGTAAGAAAATCATCATGATTAACATTGGCTTCATGGATTTCCAAATAAAGCGGAATGATAATTTCGCACGAATAATGACAATCGAAACCACCACAAAAATAATTCCATAGCCAATCCAACCAGCTGGAATAAAGATGGCAACGAGTGTAAACAACATCGCCATGATTTTCGCACGAGGGTCCAATTTATGAATTGGGGAGTCCAGTGGTAAGTAACGTCCTAATGTAAAATTACCCATGCTTCACCACCTGACTTGCGATAACTTCTGCTAGTTCACTTGTATGATGAATTCCTTCTGGAATCGCAAACCCATTTTCACGTAATAAATCACACATTTGAATCATACTTGGTGGTAAGATCTTCATCTCTTTACAAGCTTTTGAATCATGGAAGAAATCTTCTACCGTCGTATGAATATGGACCTTCCCCTCTTTCATCACAATGACCCGGTCACAATAACGATAAACTTGTTCCATGTCATGGGTGACGATTAAAACGGTCTTTCCATATTTCGTATTCAATTCTTTAAATAATTCCATCATTTGGATGGTGCCAAGTGGATCTAAGCCTGCGGTTGGTTCATCTAAGACAAGCACTTTTGGATCCATCGCTAAAATACCCGCAATTGCGACTCTTCTTTTTTGACCACCCGATAATTCCAAAGGACTCTTTTCTTCAAAGCTAGAATCTAAGCCAACCATATGAATGGCTTTCCGTGCTTTTTCAATCGCATCTTGTTCACTGACTCCAAAGTTCTTTGGACCAAAGGCAACATCTTTTAAAACCGTTTCTTCAAAGAGTTGGTATTCAGGAAATTGGAATACCAAACCCACATCCCCACGTAAACTCTTTAAGCCTTTTGGTTGGGTACCTGCTTCAATGGTGCGCTCTAAAATATGAAGTTTTCCTTTACTTGGCAAAAGTAAAGCGTTCAGATGTTGTACTAATGTACTTTTCCCTGAACCAGTTTCTCCAATAATGGCACTCATTTTCCCTTCTTGAATCTCTAAATCCACTTCATTCAACGCAAGGTGTTCATAAGGTGTGCCTTCACTATAAATATGACTTACTTTTTCAAACGTAATTGACACAGCTCTTTTACCAATCCTTCCATTGTGATATGTGGATTTACCAACACGCCTTTTTCTTCTAATGCCTTCTTTAATTTCATCGCATAAGGAATATCGAGGTTGGTATCCGTAAGTTTTTGTTCGTTTTTAAAGATAGATGCCGGAGTTCCTTCCATGATGAGTTTTCCTTCATCTAACACCAAAACATAGTCACTCTTGGCGACTTCTTCAATGTCATGGGTAATGGAAAGAATCGTCAAATCTTTTTCTTTATGTAAATCACGAATCACGCGCTTAATTTCATCTTTTCCTTGCGGGTCTAACATCGAGGTTGCTTCATCAAAGATAAGAATCTCTGGATGCATCGCAAGCACCCCCGCAATCGCAACCCGCTGTTTTTGACCACCCGATAGCTTTAATGGCTCCGCATCTAAGAACTTAGTCATATTCACTCTTGCGGCAAAGGTCTCAATAAGCTCATCCATATCCTCTTGTTTGACACAATGATTCTCTAATCCAAAGGCAATGTCATCGCGTACGGTTGAACCAATAAATTGGTTGTCTGGATTTTGGAAGACAATCCCAATCTTATTGCGAATGACTTTGAGATTTTCTTCATTGAGTTCATACCCGTCAATTAAAATGGAACCACTCTTTTTTTCAAGTAGTCCAGCTAAGAGTTTTGCGACGGTCGATTTCCCACTTCCGTTATGACCAACAATGGTACAGTAAAGCCCTTTTTCGATTGAAAAAGTGACATCTTTGACGGCATGGGTATTCTCGTCATATGAAAAATTTAAATCTTTAACTTCTATCAACGCCATAATAAAGCCTTACCATTATAGCAAACTTCCTCTTAAAAGATACAAGGATTTCCTTTTTCCCATTCAACCACAAACGAATAAGAAAAACCCTCCATTCGGTTGTCCTAATTTTGGGGTTTGATCTGTAGGAATGATTGTTTATCAACTTTGCAAAGTAAATAGGGCCAATCTTCAAAAGCTGTACGAGGATTCCCTTACTACAAATTATGCATACCTATTTGCTCGTTTCCGTTCTCTTTCTTGTTTGATTGGATGCTTTCTATCACAATCTTATACTTTGTTTATCGTTTTATCATTTGATACCCAATCCCAATATGTGTTTGAATCAAAGAATCTTCATAGTTTGCACTTTTTAATTTCTTCCGCAATGAATTAATATACACACGTAACGAAAGAATATCTGATTCCATCGTACTACCCCAAATCTTTGAAACAATATACGAATGGGTTAATACTTTACCAACATTTTGTGCGAGTAATACTAATAATGCGTATTCTTGTTGGGTTAAGTGTAATTCTTTGTCATCTAAATACGCGACATTTGAGGCAAAATCAATCGTTAATGGTCCATTTTCAAAGATGGAAGATTCTTCTTTTTGATTCACATATTGAAGACGTCTTTGCATCGCATGAATACGTGCAATCATTTCATTAACAGAAAAAGGTTTTGTTAAATAATCATCCGCACCCATATTTAATGCATCAATCTTATCTTTTTCTTCTTCTCTTGCACTAATTACAATTATTGGCATACTGGACCAAGAACGAATGCTTTCAATAACTTCTAAGCCATCCATATCTGGCAAGCCTAAATCCAAAAGCATCATATCAACCTTTTGACTTGTCGCAAGTGCTAATGCATCTTTACCTGTATTGGCTTCATAGAAATCATAACCCTGCAGTTTTAAGGTTGTTCGAATTAAGTTACGCACATGGCTATCATCTTCTACAACTAGAATTACAAAATCATTTTTCATTTAACTTCTCCTTCTCAAGTGAAAACCGAAAGATTGTTCCGTGTGGAATATTATCTAAAACTTCTATTTTTTGTTCATGTGCTTTCATCGTTAAATAACAATAGTTTAATCCAATTCCCATCGAACGATAACTATCCGCAATCCTCTTTTCGCCTGTATAGAATAATTCAAAGATATGTTCTTTATCTTCATCGGAAATACCCTTGCCATTATCTTTAACCACTATCCAAACTAGATCTGTTTCTTCTTCAACTTGAATAGTGATGGTACTTCCCTTAGGGGTATACTTAAATGCATTATTTAACAGATTCACTAAAACTAAAACAATCAGTTTCATATCCGCTTTAATAAATAAATTCTCTGGTATTGGTTCAACAGACAAATGATAGGCATCATTTTTTTCGCAATGCTTTAAGGCTTCCGCAATCAAATCCTCTACACTTTCAATGGTTAAATTTAGATATTCATTATTCTCTACTTTTGTCATCGCTAAGATGTTTTCCATCTCTTGTTTTAACCACATCGCATCTTCTTGAATATCATGATAGATTTTTGTTTTTTCAAAGTCTTGTAGTTGATCACCATTCATCAATAATGTTTCTGCATTACCCGAAATGCTCGTTAATGGTGTACGTAAATCATGTGAGATAGAACGTAATAAAGTGGAACGGAAGATTGCTTTTTCGCTTTGTATTAAAGCTGCTTGTTTTTCTAAAGCCATGGTTTCATTTTCTAATGCCAAAGTAAATTCATTGAGGATGGATAAAAGAATCGTATTTTCAAATTCATTGAACCGCTTCCCTTTCATATCAATTCCAATCACACCATAAAAGTTATGATTATTATGAATACTATAATAACGTTTGGGACATTCTTGATACTTATTGGTAAAGGCACCCGAATGATGTCGATTGTGAGCGGTATAAAGTATGACTTCTTTGTCTAATTGCGAATCTTCTAATATGGGTCGTTGTTCGCCATCACATGCATAGGTATTTTTAACTGTATCGTCCACATTAAAATAATACGTTGGTCGATCTAATAAACGTGACAGTTGGGTACACGCAATCTGTATTAACTCTTCTCGACCAGTTGCTTTTTCAAGTTGATTTGAAGTATCTAAAAGCACTTTGGCGCGATATGCATTTTCTGCCGAACTTGTAGCGACCGTTTTTAATTTACTTGCTAAAGAACCGGTGATAAAAGCGGCAACAAAAGAGACAAAATAAGTCATCAAATATTCTGAATCATAAACAAATAAAGTAAAGCGCGGTTCAATAAATAAGAAATTAAATAAAAGAATGTATAAACCTGCCGCAAGAATTCCATAGATTTGATGTCCTGTAGAAATCGAAGCAAGTAAGACTGCCAAAATATAAATGGTGATGATATTTCCATTTGAAAAGCGTGAGCGATCAAACCATACCGATAGTAATGTCGCAATGGCCATAATACCTAAAACAATTAAGATATCTCTCCAATTCAAAATAAATCTTGCTTGTTTTTTAATGCGTCCTGGATAATCAGAAGCAATCGCACTTGGAATAATATAGATCGACACATTAGTTAAATAGGTAGCAAGTTGTTCTCCAATTGGTCGCGAAGCAAATAAGGAATGACTTGGCGCACTAGAGCCAATATATAAATCGGTAACCCCCATACGCTTTGCAAATTCCACAATTGATAAAACAATTTCATTGGACTCTAAGACATGGATTTCACCACCATATGATTTCACTAAATCAACATTGCTTTGTAGAGAATTATCTGTATTTAATTTTTCTTTTAAACCCACATAAAGTGCAAGAAAACGATCTTCTTGTTTTTTTGCTTTATTTGCTGCTTTGATAATACTTTGGCAACTAGGCGAAGAAGATAAACACACTAAGATGGTTCGTTTTTCTAGCGTTTTTTCATTCATAACTTATGTACGAGTTTCGATTTGACTACGGCCTTCCTTTCTTTTTGTGGTTTTGGTTTTGTAAAAAGAAGGTTTAAATAGTATTTTATCAGTAGATTCGTAACAATCACACTACCAATAAAGCCAAAAATTATAATAATCGTTTCCATTTCTTCTCTCCTTTCTATCCCATAGCGATATGCTGGACATGTTCATTTTTCCCAATAACTAATAATTTCTCATCTTTTTTTAATACCGTATCCACACCAATTTCAAAATCAAAATCAATGGCTTTTTTCGCTAGGATGGTAATGCCATATTTATTCCGTATATCAATTTCACGAATGGTTTTACCATCCCATTTCACAGGTGTATTCATTTCGAAGATGCCATATTCTTCTCCTAATGAGAAATAATTAAAGATACTATCTGTACTAAAACGAATGGCTGTCCATATACCTAATTCCCGTTCCGGAAATACAACATGATTTGCCCCACTGCGCAGGAGTAGTTTTTCTTGATTTTCATTATTTGCACGCGCAATGATTTGTTTTGCACCTAGTTCATATAATAGAAATGTTGTTTCTAAAGAACTGACAAAATCATCACCAATCGCGACTAAACAAAAATCATAATCACTTATCCCTAAGCTTCTCAAAAACACTTCATTACAGCCATCTCCAATTTCAGCTGTCGTTACATAGGATAAAACTTCATTAATCTTTTCTTCATTGCGATCCACAATCATGACCTGATGCCCTAAATCATGTAATTGTTTCGCACTATAGCGACCATAACGACCTGCTCCAATGATTAATACATTCTTCATGTTTACCCCCTACATTTTTAGCCAATCACAATTTTTTCACTCGGAAAGCGGGATGGAACCCGATTTGATGTTCGAATCGTCGCATACGCGATGGTTAAGACACCAATACGGCCAAACCACATAAAACTAATTAGAATTAGCTTTGAAACTTCACTTAGACTTGCTGTAATTCCGATGGATAGTCCAACCGTTCCTAAGGCACTTGCACATTCAAATAACGCAGCTAATAAATCGATTTTTTCTATCGACACAAGAATAAGAGCACCAAAAATCAACAAAAAGAAATAAATGAATAATATCGCTACAGCATGTTCAATCACATCAACACCAATTCGTCTTTGCGAAAAATTCACATCTTCTTTTTTTCTGATAAACGCATAGGTAAAGGCAACTAAGACAAATAAGGATGTCACTTTAATCCCACCCGCAGTCGAGCCAGGCGCCCCTCCTACTAACATCAATAAGATGGTTATAAATAATCCACTTTGTGACATAGATCCATAATCGACCGTACTAAAACCAGCCGTGCGTGGGGTTATACTTTGAAATAATGCCGCAAGAATACGATCCTGAATTGGGAATTGTTTAAACTCAATGAAATAGAAATATAAGAATGGTAATAGGATTAACCAAAAGGTCGTTAATAATATAATTTTGGTTTGTAAGCGCAATGGTTTATTTTGGAATCTTTTATCGAATAAATCACGCCATGTTAAGAAACCAATCCCTCCTGAAACAATCAAGAAACTAATTGTGATACAGATAATTGGATTATTTACATAAGGCATTAAGGAAGTTTGACTTCCATGTTGACCTAACAAGTCAAAGCCAGCATTACAAAACGCAGAAATGGAATGAAAGATACTTAACCATATGCCTTGTAGCCAACCATAATCTTTAATAAAAACAATCGACAAAAGACATGCGCCGAATAGTTCAATCAGGATTGTTCCTAAAAAGATAAATTTTGTAAAACGTACAATCCCTCCAATTTGTGGAGCAGAGATGGCATCTTGCATCGTACTACGTTGCATAATACCAATCCTTCGTCCCGTAAAGATTAAAGTCGTAATAGCAATCGTTATAATGCCTAAGCCACCAAATTGAATTAATAAAAGGATGATGAATTGCCCAAAGAAAGACCAATAAGATGCTGTATCTCGTACCATTAATCCCGTTACACAAACCGCACTGGAAGATGTAAATAAGGCATCGAGGAAATTGGTTGCTTGGCCAGTTGCGGATGAAATGGGTAAGGATAATAAGAAAGCTCCGACGACTATCAGGCATAGAAATGCGAGTAAAATCGTGCGAAATGAAGTGAAGTGATCATGTAGAAATACTTTTATTCTTACCATTTCTCTTTCCGTCGCTTACATTTTAGAGAAAGCGCTATTAAGAAGAAGTTAAAAATAACCAATCCGTATTAAAATGGCATTAAAAAATGACAGATTTCAAATTACGCAATCTGTCCTTTCTTAACGCTTAAAACAACAAACCACTGCCTTGCGACAGTGGTTTGTTTTGATTATTTCTTGTAGTTTGCCCACATGGTGTCGGTTGCTTGTTGGATTGCTTCCGTCACTTCTTTAACGAGTTCTTCATCCCATTCGGCTTTATCTGCCCGTAAGAAGGATGTTTTATCGACGCGATTATCGAAGACCCCAATTGGTAGATGATAGGTTTTCCCATGCGCTTGTACGGTAATGGTATTTTCCATTTCGCTACCTTCACGCAAATATTCCATATCATCCGTTCCATAATCCCCTAACATAACTGCTAGTGGGACGCCATGGAACAAGTTGGACCCTGGATCATCTGGATTTGCACGCGCTTCATTCTTTCTTCTTGATTCTTCTGGGGTAACCCAAATATAGAGAATCGCAGCGCGCTCAAGAATCTCAGGTGAGAATTGACGCAAAGTGTATTGGTATCCATAAGGATCTGGTAAAGGCATTTGGCTCCCTTCTGGGCCGCCACGTGCACATTCTACAACTAATGTCTTTCCTTCATAAGACCCTTCGTATTGCGCATGTTTTTCATCTAACATCGCTTGTGCTTCTTTTTCTAGCGCTTGTGCGATTTCTTTACGCACCGATTCGTCTAGTTTTCCTAAACGCGCTTCTAAACCAGAAGCTAAGGAAGCACGGTCAATACGGTCAAACAAATATAAGGCTGCACTTTCTGGTTTGACTACGACCCGATTATAAAGGTCATGATAGTCTTCATTTAATAATTGAATTAAAGTGCCCCAATCACGCGCATCCGCAAATGGTTCTTCCCCTGGATAATAAATACGCGCATGCCCACGTGCTTGTAATTCTTCATCGATACGACGCATCATGTGGACATAGGGGAAATCATCTAATTGAAGATTTGCGCCAATGTGGAAATCATCTTGTAAACGCTTGGCATCCATGTTTGCCATAAAATTACGTACTTCGGATTTTCCACTTGCTGGTAAAGCCACCAACAATACTACATCAAATACGTTACTCATAAATTCTCCCTTCCGTAACGGTGTATTATACCACCAAAAATGTTTCCTTACTCCTATCTTACATGATTTTTTCATATCTTTCATTGACCATTTATATTGACCATTTATAGAAATGTTATAAAGTTAGTAATAGAGGGAGGATTTGGTGTGAAACAATATGATTTAATCATCATTGGTGGTGGAATTAGCGGTTGTGCAATTGCCCGCGAATTATCTGCCTACCAATTGCGTGTAGCTGTATTAGAAAAGAACTTAGATGTCGCTACAGGGACCACGAAAGCGAACGGTGGAATTGTCCACGGTGGCGACGATCCACAACCTGGAACCCTAAAAGCAAAACTCAATGTGCGTGGCGTAGAACTCTATCCAGAGTACGCAAAACAGCTTGGCTTTAAGTATCGTGAAACAGGATCGATGGTTGTTGGTTTTAATGAAGAAGATTTAAAATACCTCGAAAAATTACTCGATAACGGGATTAAAAATGGCGTCAAAGATATTGAACTCGTCAAAGATCCAAAGCGAATTCGAGAGATTGAACCCCAATGTTCGAAAGACGCAAAATATGCGGTTTATTGTCCACATTGTGGGATCGTTGACCCATTTGAAGTGGCCATTGCGATGTGTGAAAATGCCGTAGAAAATGGCGTGGACTTCTATTTAGGAGAACCCGTTACCAAAATAGAAAAGAAAGATAACTTATTTGAAATCACAACCCCAAAAGATACCTATCAATGTACCTATGTGATTGATGCAGCTGGCTTACATGCGGATGATGTGGCACGTCTTGCGGGAATTGATGAATATAACATCATAGCGCGTCATGGTGATTTACTCATGTTAGATAAAGAATGTGGTGTTAAAAACCTCATGCCTCTCTATCCTATTCCTTCTCCTGAATCCAAAGGTACCGTTGCCCTTTCGACATTGGCTGGTAATGTCATTGTCAGTGCGACGGCGGTATATCGTGAAAAAGATGATACCGATTCTTATGCCGATGGTATTGCCCAACTGATTGCGGGCGCAACCAAGTTAGTCAATGGCTTAAATACACGTAAAGTCATTCGTACCTTTGCCGGAGAGCGTGCAGTTTGCGAAAACAATAATAATGACTTCTGGATTAAACCTTCCGCAACTTGTGAAAACTGGTTCCATGTGGCAGGCATTCAATCCCCAGGCGTCGCTTCGGCTCCTGCTTTAGCAGAATATGTCTTAAATATGTTGAAAGAAAACGGAGTTCCTTTTGAGAAAAAAGAAAACTGGAATCCAATTCATAAAGAACCAATCGATTTTTCAGAGCTTTCCAGTGAAGCACAAGACAAGCTTATTCATGAAGAACCAAGTTATGGCAAAATTGTATGCCGTTGTGAAACCGTAACCGAAGGTGAAATCGTTGCGGCCATTCACCGTAACCCTCAAGCAACTACCGTCGAAGCCGTTAAACGGCGTACACGGGCAGGCATGGGACGTTGTCAAAGTGGCTTCTGTCAAAGTAAGGTCGTTCATATTCTTTCTCGAGAACTGGGTATTCCTGTAGAGGAAGTACGCCTTGAAAGTAAAGATTCTTGGCTATTAGCTGGTGAAGTAAAGGAGGGCGTTACAAAATGAAGACAAATTATGATGTGATTGTCATTGGTGGAGGCCCTGCAGGGATGGCCGCAGCCATTGAAGCCGATAAAAAAGGTGCACAAGTTGCCCTCGTTGAACGAAATGAAGAACTCGGTGGTATCTTAAACCAATGTATCCACCCCGGCTTTGGCTTAAAGTATTTTAAAGAAGAACTGACTGGGCCTGAATATGCCCAACGTTTAATTAACGAATTAGAAAAAACAAAAGTGGAAGTATTCTTATCTTCCATGGTCTTAGAAATCAACCATTTAGAAAATGGAAATCACCTCGTCTCTTTCATCAATGAAGAAGGACGCCTCTCTCTTGAAACCAAAGCTATTGTCTTAGCGATGGGTTGTCGTGAGCGGACACGTGGCGAAATTAAGATTCCAGGTGCACGTGTGGCTGGCGTGTATACGGCTGGTTTAGCGCAACGCTATATCAACATGGATAACCTCAAACCAGGTACCCGTTTTGTGATTTTGGGGTCTGGTGATATTGGCTTAATTATGGCCCGTAGACTTTCCTTAGAAGGAATGAAAGTGGAAGGTGTCTATGAGCTTATGCCTTATGCCAATGGCTTATTCCGTAATATCAAAAACTGTTTAGAAGATTTTGGGATTCCATTACATCTATCGACTACGGTCACAAGAGTCATTGGAAAAGATCGTGTAGAAGCAGTAGAAGTTACAAAAGTAGATGAAAACTTACAACCTATTGATGGCACCCAAGAAATCATCCCTTGTGATACCCTACTTCTTTCAATTGGTTTGATTCCCGAAAATGAAATCTCTTCGAAGGCTGGGGTTGCATTAAATCCTGCTACCAATGGTGCGATTGTGGATGATAACTTTGAAACAAGTGTGAAAGGAATCTTCTCTTGTGGAAATGTCCTCCACGTCCATGATTTAGCAGATAATGTCACACAAGAAGCAGAAAAGACTGGAAGAAATGCGGCAAGTTATGCCTTAGGTGAAACAAAAGAAGCCGAAGCAAAGCTCCAAGTTTCCGCAAACTTCCCAATTGGCTATACCGTTCCTTCTACCACCCAAAAGAACCAAAATGCTTCCATCTATTTCCGTGTACGGAAACCGATTGAAGAAGCCGAAATGGTTATCACAAGTGGAGACAAGGAAATCTTCCGTGGCAAACCACGTAGCTATAAACCGAGCATCATGGAATGCCAGATGGTTCCAGCTAAATTATTGGAAAACGCAACGGATGAAATTACGTTATCTTTAGAAATGAAAGAAAGTGCTTGAGGTAGTTGAATATGAAAATGCGTATTTGTTGTACAACATGTCCAAATGAATGTGAATTGGATGTCGAAATTGATGAAAATAAAAAGATCCTCTCTGCAACCGGAAACAAATGCCCACGTGGCTTAGCCTTTGCGGAAAAAGAAGTCGTTGATCCAGTACGTGTCTTAGCCTCCACCGTCAAGGTAGATAATGGCGCACACAATGCCCTTTTACCAGTCCGCACCAAAGAAGCCATTCCTCTTCGTTACCACTTTGAAGTCATGCATCAATTAGAACAGATGGAAGTCAGTGCCCCTATTCAAATGGGAGATGTCATCTTACCAAATGTATGTGATACGGGCGTGGATGTGATTGCTTCAAGGAATATTCGATAAGAGAATGCAAATTCTCTTATTTTCATATTACATTTCAAAATAATTAAAACATAATGTTCTAATAAGCATACAAAGTATATTATTTTTTCTAATTCTTCGAGATATTCTGTTCGAATAAGTTTAAAAAGTTGGTTATTCCAATGATGTTTTCATCATGGCTTAAAATATACTTTTTCGCATGAATACGTACCAAATATTCTACTTTTCTTTACGTTATACCAAATTGACATTTACTTTGCCTAGCTTACTTTTTGTTTTTTAGCGTAGAAGCATACATTAGACCAATGAGTACGCTTGCACCTAAGAGTAATAGGTATGGTAATGCGTGGAAGTCATCGCCTGTGTATGGAGTTGGGATTCCTGCCGATCCACCAGTACGGATGCACTTCTGTGCTGCGTCACTCCAGTAGTATCCAGCTGGATATCCATCATCTTGACAGGTTCGCCCTTTTTCTTTTCCCACAAAAAATGCTGCTCCTGCATCCGAGGTAGGTACTGGAGCTACAGTGGGTGATTCTGTGGGTTCTGGTTCAGGAGATAGTGTTGGTTCAGGAGATGATGTTGGTTCAGGAGATAGTGTTGGTTCAGGAGATAGTGTTGGTTCAGGAGATGGTTTTACTTCCTCTTCCCATATTGCTTTAAAAGTATGATTTTCTTTTTCTGTATAAGAATCCCCAGGATAGTATTTTGAACCTTCCCAGTATAGGAAACGGTAACCGTCTCTTGTTGGTTCCGCATGAATAACAGCCGTTTCCTCTGTTGTATATGTTTCAATGATATCTTCTGTAGAACCGTTATAGGATCCACCATTTAGTTGATAAATAAGTGTATATGTTTTGGGTTGCCACTGCGCATACAATGTTGTATCAACAATCAGTCCTTTTTCTTCATATTCCATTAACTCCTCATCAGAGTATGTAGTTCCACTTCCATCTGCTTCTGTATTCCATCCAGCAAAGATTAAATCCGGATTTGGTGAAATAAATGTATTCTTTCCTAACGGTTTCTTAGCTTGGCTATACGCAAATAACTGGTCATCCATCTCTCCCGAACCACCATTCGCATCAAAAGAAACTACAACTCCAACTACATAAATATTGGTACCACCTACTACTGCCGCTCCTTCATCAGTCGAAAATGGAATAACTGAATTATTCAAATAAACATAATTTAAGTCATCTCCATGATTAATCTCATACATCTTTATTGGGAATCGTGCAGTATAGTTTTTTATCATAGAAGAACCTATATAATCCTTACCAAAACTAATCTTTTTAAGCGATTCATCAAACAAAACCAAATTCACAAAATCCTTCACTTTTGCAGTATCAAAATTGCTGAGATCAAGTTCTTTCAGGTTTTTACAAAACGCAAATAAATTACACATATTTGTGACATTTGATGTATTCCAATTACTTACATCAAGCTCTGTTACTATGCATGAAGCAAACATGCCGTCCATTTTTTTAACATTCGATGTGTCCCATCGACTGACATCTATTGTATTCAAAGATAAACAACCACAGAACATATAACCCATGTTTTCTGCACTTGAAGTATTCCATCCACTAACATCAAGAACAGGAAGAGAAGCACAATGAATAAACGCACCATACATATTCGTTATATTTGATGTATCCCAATTACTCACATCTAGTTTTGTTAATGCACCACACTCTTCAAACATCTTATCAATGTCTTTTACATTTGATGTATCCCAATTACTCACATCTATTTCTTTCAGATTTCTACATCTATCGAACATAACTCTCATATTTGTGACATTTGATGTATTCCAATTACTTACATCAAGCTCACTGATTGCCGTATCCGAAAACATACTTGCCATATTTTTCGCATTTGATGTATTCCATTTGCTCACATCAATTGACGATAGTGAACTACATCCAGTAAAAACATCGCTCATATCTTCAACTTTGTAAGTATCCCAGTTACTTACATCAAGAAGAGAAAGAGAGGAACAATGCCCAAATACACCAGCCATATTAATTATATTTGACGTGTCCCAACCACTGACATCAATAGTTGTGAGTTCACTACACTCCCAAAACATATATGAAATATTTTCTAAATTCGATGTATTCCAAGTACTAACATCTATTTCTTTTAGTGTAGACATTCCCCAACACATGCGCCTCAACGATGTTGCTTCCGACACATCAAGGTTGCTGGCATCAATGCTTTCGGTAGAACTATATCTTGGGCTTTGATTAGAATGAAACATACCTGTTGCATCTCCTACAACTTTTACACCGGGCTTAATTTCAATTCTTTTGAATTTTACATCCATTGATAGGTACTTTGTATTCCAAGTGAATTCTCCTAATGTACCAGCTTCGTTATTTGTTGGACGAATGACTAAAAGTCCTTCATTATCTAATTCCCATGTACATTCTCCAGATATTCCACTCTCAATTATTTCTGTATCTCCACCATTAACTAGAGCATTTTCTTCAACTTTTTCCTCTTCTACAACAGGTTCTTCTGTTGCTGGTGTTTCTTCTTCTAATACTACTTCTACTTCTTGTGGTTGTTCTTCTTCGACAACCTCTACTACTTCTTCTTCATTACTTTCTTCATTTGTTTCTTCTGCTACGATTAATTGCGCAGAAAAACAACTTACTACGAGTAAGCAAGTTAAGACTGATTTTAAAAATCTCATACCTTGTTTTCTCCTATCTCTCATTATCAAAATCTACGTTTAATATACCCCCCCCCCGACTTTCGTCAAGCGGGATTTCTCGTTTGTCTAAAATACAAAAATATCGCATAATCATGCGATATTTTTAAATTGTAAAATGAAATAACACGGTGAAGAATTATAGTTCTACTTTTGTTTTAAAATGAGAATCTTGAATTCTATATTCGGATGCTTTCTCCCAAATTTCATATGCTTTTGGGAGAGTTCTAAAAACTATCCGTGTACTTCTTCTTAAATAACTTGGCACTAATAAAGCCTTTTGCTTTTTTATAGTAATTCACTTTCCCTAAATAGATATAAGGAAGTTCATAGATTTCACTAGGTAATACTATTTTATCTTTTATTTGTTTATTAAGCCAAACATTAAATAAACGCTCTGCCACCCTACCACAATACCGGTTCTCAAAATCTGTGCCATCTTTGCCAATGCGCTTTAATAATTCTTCTAAGATAGGAAAAAGCCATGCGCAATAGGCATCCACATATTCCCTAGGCATGATAAACATATTAAACATATAACCAGAAGTCTGTTTTAAAGTTTCATCATAGATGTCTAAATATTCTGGATTATTCTGTTCTATGATTTTTCTTGTTTCAATGAGATGGGTTTCATTCATCGTATTCGCATAATGGGAGTAAAGTGTTTCCACATAATACTTTCTTTTTTTAGGAAGAATCACTTTAAAATGGGTGAATAAGGATTCGGCTTCTTCTAATTCCAATACCCCATCAAAACCCTTTTTCTTTGGATTTGTCGAAAAGTATCTTCGATAATGACAAAGACCTAAATAATCATAATTCGTATTCTTCCATGCCCAATAAAGACCTGTAAGTTCAGAATAATAAGGATTTAAATCGGAGATATTCTCTCCTTCATCATCACGCTGAAAACCAATACTCTCTTTTTGAAAGGCGCCTACTTGAAGGGGAAGGTATAAGTCATCCTTTGAAACTTCCACTTCTTTATGGCAGGCAATTAGGACTTTGGTTTCCATTATTGGGCCCCTTCTTTTGTGAACACCGCAATGATGGTCTTAAAGAAAATCTTAATGTCAAACCATAAACTTTGATGGTCAATATAATACATCTCCATCTCTTGACGTTCCCCTTCTTTATAAGTCGCATGATTGCGTGCATAAGCTTGCCAATAACCGGTTAAACCAGGTTTAATGCTGAGTAATTTTGCCACATTCTCATAATTCTCTAGTTCTGCTTCTACCACAGGACGAGGCCCAATCAAACTAATATCTCCAAATAAGATATTAATAAGTTGTGGTAGTTCATCTAAACTTGATTTACGTAAGAAGCTCCCAAATGGTGTAATTCTTGGGTCATCTTCGATTTTAAATTCGGTACGATATTGTTCTAATTGTTCTGGTGTTAATAAACGCGTCACATCACCGGCGTCTCTGCGCATCGTACGGAATTTGATGATGGATAAACGCTTCCCACGTTTACCAATGCGCTTATGGATATAGAATGGATTTCCCCCATTATCAAAGATAATCATCACCATTAGCACTAAGAATATAGGGGACAAGATAAGAAGACCTAACCCAGAAAATAGAATGTCAAAACTACGCTTAATAAAGCGATAAACGATGTTTGGTTGTTTATTGTATTCCCCCTTATATGCATAAGGAATCGCATTTTCATTAATTTCCCTTACAAAATCATATTCTTCTTGTACATGGGTATCCCCATCAATACGTAATGAATTTCCCGAGACATAACGTACAACCATATAGAATAGAATCGCAAAATCTTTTAAGATGGTCCAACTACGAATATAATTTCTTTCATCTTTATAGATAATCTCTGGTTCCACTTCACAACTCCAATACCCTACCATACCTGGTTTAATCTGTAAGAGATTTCGTTGTTTGGAGTTACGTGCTAAATAATTTGGTAAGTTAGGTGCTTTTGGTCCAATGAAGCTCATATCACCAATTAAGACATTGAGTATCATCGGTAAGCCATCTAAATGCGTAAAGCGAAGAATGCGTCCAATAAAGGAGAATGGACTCTTTCCTTCTTTTTCACGCTCAAAGGCTTTACTATGATAAACACGGAAACGATATTGGTAAAAACGACGTGAATTACGCCCAACACGTACACGCGACACAAGTAATTCTTGCGGATGATCAAAAATAGAGAAAATCAATACCACCACATAAACAAGTAAGAAGATGGGTAAGATGATTAACCCTAAGACAATATCAATGACGCGTCGAATGAGTTGTTGGCGACGTGGCATTGGTGAAATGACACGATACGTAACAACCGCACTTTCCCCAATCGTATCTAACGTACGGAAACTATCATAGAGTTCATATTCTGAGACTTGGACATGGATAATCTTTCCTAGTTTACGGAATTCATGCATCCACTTTTTGATGGTTGAAGTACTTTCTTCTCCTTGTACTAAAAGAATGGAGTCAATATCTTCGGAAGCAATATCCACAAACATTTCTTCCACATTCGAAACCACCCGGATCTCTTCCATGATTTCGCCTTTACAATCTTTATCCGTCACCACTAAGCCCGCTATGTTATAGCGCCAATCGACAGTATTCCGAATCTTATCAATGGTCGTTTTCATTTGATCATAGGGAGCTATGATAATGACATCTTCGGAATTGATTCCCTTTTGAAGCCGCGGGAATACATATTTCTTTAAGCCAACCCTGCCAAAGAAATCAAAAAAGATAAAGACAAGAAAGAAGACAATTAAGAATAAACGAGAATAATGCTCCGCCATGCGCAAGAAATAAAGCGCCATAGCTGTAAAAATTAAGATATAAAGAGAGAGCTTAATAATACTGACAAACTCTTCCCGTGTATTTCGTTTTAAATATTCATCATCCGCATAGAGAATTAATACATTCACAAGAATATAGGCAACAATCAAGATTAAAAGTAACTCATTATAATCCCCATTCACATCAAACGGACGCCAACGATCTAATGGCACGGCACGAATAAAGAATGCCACTTCATAAGAAATGAGAATCATGACGATATCAATTAAATTCACAATGTACTGTGTATAGCGTTTTAAATTACTCATAACAAAAACGACGCACCTAGTGCATCCCTATTATAGTATATTTTCAAAAGATAAACATTTTTAGTCACTTACAATTATCTCCTTCCTGTAATTACAGGTTTTCTTGAAATGGTTGTTTTTTTTTGTATCAATCTCTTATTTTCATGTATAATAGTTCCATGCAAAAAAATACATCGAGAAGACTTCGGAAGCCGTTGGTGTATATTCTCGCTGGACTTATCCTCGCCCTTTGTATTTCAACCCTTTATCTTTTTACCCAAACGAACAAGAATCATCCACCTATTGAAACGGCACTTCCAAGTGAAGTACCAAGTGATTTTTCAAGTTCAACACCAAGTCCAACTTCTACGCCAACACCAACACCCGAAGTCTTACAAAAGAATATTTTTACCCTTCCATTTGAAGAGTTCGACTTTAGTACCTTGTCGAATGATTCTATGGATGATTTTGCTTCGAGTTTTTCGTTGAATACTGCCGATGCGGATGCCTATGCCCAAATGGCATACAATCAAATCCACGTGGATGTGAATGCGGCTGGTGCTAACCCAGATAGCGTCATGATTTATCGGGATGGCATTCCTTTAACGAGTGGTGCTTCCTATCTTATTTATATGGGTGGTAATTCCACAAATGGAAAAACCATCAAAGTCGCAATCGTGGATGCGAATACCGGCGCAACTGCGTTTAGCCAAGATGTTGCCTTACCTAGTGGAGGAAACTTCTATGAACTTCCTTTCACTTATCAAGGCGCAACTACTTACAATGGTTCCTTACGCTTCTATCTTGGGCAAGGAGAAGGCTATAGTGCAGATTTGAAAGACATTCGTGTTGTTTCCCTTAGTCCCCAAGAAGCAGTCCATGTCAATCAATTAGGTTATTTGCCTTTAGCAAGTAAGCGTTGTACTTTCCCATATAATGCAGGAGATATTTTTGATGTCATGGATGCGAGTACCAATACGGTTGTTTTATCTGGCCCAATTCGTGGCGCACGCCAAGATGAAGCAACTGGGGAAACGAATTTCTATGGTGATTTCTCTAGTTTAACAACACCAGGAACTTATTATATTCGCACACAAATTGGCGTCACGTCCCCTACCTTTGAAATCAAAGAAGATGTTTATGCTTCTTTAGTTAAAGATTCCATTAAGATGTTTAGTTTACAACGTTGTGGCATGGCTTTAAACGAAAGCTGGGCAGGTGGGTTAAACCATAGTGAATGTCATACTGCCCAAGCAAAAATCTATGGTGTAGAAGAATATCGTGATGTCACAGGCGGTTGGCATGATGCGGGCGATTATGGTCGCTTTGTGGAAACCGGCACGAAAGCCGTTAACGATCTTCTCTTTGCGTATCTTTATAATCCTTCTATCTATGGGGATGATACAAATGGTCCAGATTCCAATAATGGCATTCCTGATATCTTAGATGAAGCGCGTTATGAACTCGATTGGCTCTTTAAAATGCAAAACGGGGATGGAGGCGTCTATAACACGGTTATTACTGACAATGTAGCGAATAACGTTTTACCAAATGAAGATGAACAACGACTCAATCTTTTATATGTCGAATCTACCTCCACTTCCGATTTCTTTGTAACCATGGCAATTGCTTCCATTGCCTATGAAGAGATTGATCCAGAATATGCAAAGAAATGCTTCGATGCAGCCATCAAAGCAAAAAAATATGTAGGATCTCTAAGCCACCATCTAGAATATCCAAATCCATCCGATATTAATGGAGGCCTCTATCTAGATGATGATGATTTAGATAGCCAATTTAGTGGCAATCTTGCCTTATGGGCAAAAACACAAGACAAAAAATATCTTGAAGACGCAAAAGCTTTCTTCTACCTCTTACCAGAACGCACTTGTGCGCAAGGCGTCACCTGGAAAGGAAATGGAGGATACGGAAGATATCTCTTCTTAGTTAACGAAGAAGCAAAGAAAGTCGATAAAGAATTCTATAGTGAAATGTATGCGTCCATTGAGCAAGAAGCAAATAACCTCATGCATATGGCGGATGGAAATGCTTACCAAGCAAGTATCTATGAATATCCATGGGCAAGTAATACGGATATCGCAAACCATGGCATTATCCTTTCCATGGCTTATGATGTAACAGGTAATACGAACTACTTACAAGTTGCCCAAGAACAACTCAACTATCTCTTAGGGAAAAATACCTTAGGCATGTCCTATGTCACTGGATATGGGCATCGCTATCCTCATAACATTCATAGTCGAATGTCCCTTGTCTCAGGACAAGAGATTCCAGGCGCATTAGTGGGTGGCCCAGATGAGCACCGTGATGATAAGGTGACGGCCGAAATTGGTTGGGACGTGCCTGCTGCAAAAGTGTATCGCGATACCTTTGAAAGCTATTCAACAAATGAAATCGCAATCATCTATAACTCATCTCTTGTTCACTTACTGGCTAGATTATATCGATAAAAAACATGTGCACAATTTGTGCACATGTTTTATTACTTCGATGCAAATTTCTTGACGATAAAGGTCATGAATAAGTAGTTAATTGGAATATAAATTGGTAAGGATATTAACTTCGCATAGAGTTCTGGACCATGGAAACCATGGACGACAATTAAGACGATTAAAGCTGAAATCAACATGCCAGGTACATAGGACAAGGGAAATGTAATTGCCCCTTTTAAGGTAATTGGCTGGTGATAGGTAAAACGCATATTCAAAAAGTATGACACCACAACCCCAATCGCATCTGCCAATAAACTAGAAGCCCCTGGATTAATCCCTAATTGCACAAAGCCCATGTATAGCGCTTGGCATAAAAAGGTATTAAAGGCCCCAATAATGCCAAACGATAAGAACTGCTTTGTAAAGAATTTCTCTTTTATTTTCTCAAATAACTTTTTCATATACACCTTCAAACTCCGTTATTATAACGCAAACTAGAAGAAAATGTCATTTCGTGGTAGTATTCTCGTATGAAAAAATTAATTACATTACTTATTTTATGTTTTACCTTAGCAGGTTGTGCTATGAATACCACTACCGTTGGGCAAGCGGCTGAAAACAATCCTTACTTCTTTGCGTATGCCTTAAAAGACGCAAGAGACCCCCACACCTATATCGTGGTGGCAGATTTGGAAGCGGATAACATCTATGCACGCACAGCGGAAGAACAACACTACTTCACCATTCCACGCGAAAGTGTAGACAAGGTGAAAGACATTGTCTTAGCGAACCCACAACTCTTTACCATGGAGGCTTTAGAAGATTTTGAAGGAGATATCGAAACAGAAAGCATCTTCTATTTCTCAGATGGTAAACAGCAAGTCGAAATTCACGGCATGAATATGACCAAGTATCAAAACTTAGATGAAGCACCAAACGCAAAATATATCTTAGGAATCTTTGAAGAAATTAAAGCGATTCTCTTAGATGCAGGCATTGATGAAAGCTATTTAAAGTTAACTTTAGATTAATCTAGTCTCAATGGAAAACAAAAAAAGCTTACTTTCTAGATAAAGTAAGCTTTTTTTATATTTATTTGTATTCTCCTACTGCATTCCATTTACTAAGGAATTGACTTGATCTGCGGTTAGACCACGACCTTCTGCCCCTGGGTTCATGTTGATGGAATAACGATAATCCCCTGCACTAAAGAGGGCCTTATTGATGCTTTCTCCATCTCCCGAACATTGGAGTGTTAAACCCTTTAAGGTCAAATCCCATGTCTTGGAATAGTTGTTATAATCACCCGAAATATCTTCTTCTTGTGTATTGTTTGACTTACGAACAATGAGTTCATCATTGACGCTTTCATACAAAACTTCAATGGTCCCTTCCATCGCACGATATTTCCAGAAATTCATTTGTTCTGGCAAAGCTGCATCTACTGGTGGATCAAGCTTTACGCCAGAGAATTGAATTGCTTCTTGTAAATCTTCTGTTTCAATCCATGGATTCGCAAGACCCATTTCGGTTGCACGTGCTTCTTCTGTTAAGAAGACGGATGGCTCTCCTTCCACCTTTTCGTCATACCAAGTTAATTGTCCTTTGCCTACTTCAAAGTAACCTTTGCCATCGTTATAGTCTTCATGGGTTTCATTAGTATTATCCTCTTTTGAAACAAAATCCGTTTTTACCACATCCTCATAAACAAGACGGTTATTTTTTGGGTCATAAATCGCATGAATATCCCAGTGTGAGCTTTCAAATGCACTGGAGCTCCAATCCACCGTAATATCGACTTCTTGCGCATTTACTTTCTTGACTTCCATGACACCACGTCCAGCAATCTTCTCATAATAAGTGCCTTCAATCCCTTCTGGCATTTCTACCACTTCCGGTTCGCCAAAGGTAGGTGTTGGAGTTGGAGCTTTAGTAGCCTCTGGGGTTGGGGTTGGTGTGGTTGTAGCTGTTTCTTGTGGTTTAGCGCATCCAACAAGTAAACACGAACTCACTACACTCAATACAATTCCATATTTCAATAATTTCATTTTCATCTCTCCCTATGCATTTTTTATAGTAGCACTATTACAATCATTTTTCATTTTTGCGTATTCTACATATAATAAAAATGGCTTAAATATTAACGAAAGGAAGATAATGTTCAACATTCATACCCTTCAATATGATAAAACCATTACGCATGTGTTAAGTGGACGAATTGATTCCTCAAATGCCAATCAATTTGAAGAAGCAATTGAAAAATGCGATTATAAAACTATCCAAAAAATCATTTTTGATTGTACTGACTTAGAATTTATTTCTTCGGCAGGATTGCGTGTTTTTTTAAAACTTAAAAAACAAATACCAGCCCTTACCAAGATTGAAGTCATCCATGTAAGCCAAGCTGTCAATGAAGTATTTGAATTAACCGGTTTTGATGGAATCTTTGATTCGATTCAATGTGCGGATCACATAAGTTCTAACATCAAAGCTGTCTTTTTTGATGTCGATGGCACCTTATTCTCTCATCAAAACAAAGAGATTCCCCAAAGTACCATACAAGCTCTTGCGAAGCTAAGAGATAACGGTATCAAAACGGTGATTTGTTCTGGGCGTATGCTTAATGAATTAGAATTACTTCCGGTTTCAAAGATTCCTTTTGATGGGTATCTTACCTTAAATGGGAATATTTGCTTAGATGAGAAGAAACAAATGTTTGCGGGACATAATATCAGTCCTGAAGAAGTGGAAATCTTAGTCCGTATCTTTCAAGCAAGCCGCATTCCGTTTGTGCTGATTGGCGAAAAGAATCGCTATATCAATTATGTGGATGATATTGTGATTGATACCCAAACAAGTACCCAAGGTACCATTCCAGATATTGGCGAATACCAAGGTGAAAAGATTTATCAGTGCTTGGCATTTGTGAAAGATAAGGAGCGTACAACCTTATCGGAATTATTAGATGAATGCATCATCACAAGTTGGAATGAAACCGGAATTGATATCATCTCTAAACATGGTGGAAAGGCCAAAGGAATGGAAGCTTATATGGACCATTATGGCATCACTCGTTCCGAAACCATGGCCTTTGGGGATGGGGAAAATGATCTCGAGATGATTCGCTTTGCGGGCATTGGTGTTGCGATGGGAAATGCCGTAAAAAGCCTAAAAGATATTGCGGATTATGTCACAACGGATATTGATGAAGATGGCATTGAAAATGCCCTTAAACATTTCAATCTTATATAACAAAAGAAGACTTAACAGTCTTCTTTTCGTTTCATCTCGCGATATATAAAGTCTTCGTATTCCACTTCTTTTGTGATATCCCAATCTTCTAACTTAAAGATATCAAAATAGGTATCTACTTCATACTCCCCTTTCACAAAAGAGATGAGTGCCTTTTTACAATAGGGATAAGCTTGTCGGTAGATTGAGGCCCCACCACATACGATGATGGTTTCTTCTGTATTTTCATGTTCTTTTAAGAAAGCCTCTAAATCATAGATGACACATGCATCTTCATCTTCTACTTTATAATTTGAATCACTCGAACAAACCACAATTTTACGGTCTACCAGTTTACGTGGTAACCCATCATAAGTAGTTTGTCCCATCAATAAGGTTTGATGGAGGGTGTTTTCTTTAAAGAGTTTTAACTCTTCTTTTAGATGCCAAGGTAAAGCTCCTTTGTAGCCAATGCCTTGGTTTTCATCCATCGCAATACTGATTACAAACATTACACACTCACCTTCCCTTTAATAGCAGGCCATGGATCATAATCCACAAGTTCAAAGTCTTCATAGGTAAAGTCTCTAATATCTTTCACTTCTGGATTAATAATCATTTTTGGTAAGGGGCGTGGTTCACGTTGGAGTTGTTCTTTGATGAGGTCAATGTGGTCATTATAAATATGTAAATCGCCAAAGGTATGTACCATTTCATATGGTTCATAACCACATACTTGTGCTACCATCATCAACAAGAGCGCATAAGAAGCAATGTTGAATGGAACACCCAAGAAGGTATCGGCACTTCTTTGGTATAACTGTAATGATAATTTCTTTTGGTCTGAACTGACATAGAATTGAAAAAACGCATGACAAGCAGGTAATGCCATTTCTTCCACTTGGGCAGGATTATACGCAACTACGATATGACGTCTCGAGAAGGGATTGGTTTTTAGTTGTTCAATCACATTCATTAATTGATCGGTCCCAAAAAAATCACGCCATTGTTTGCCATAAACAGGACCTAAATCGCCCCACTCTTTCGCAAATTCATCATCTTCACGAATCCGTTCAATGAATTTTTCCATGGTTTCTCCCTTGTAGGCATCGGATTTTTTGTATTTATCATAGGGCCAATCATTCCAAATCTTCACGTTCTTTTTAACGAGTGGCTGAATATTTGTACAACCACTAATAAACCATAAGAGCTCTTCCGCTATGCCACGGAAGAATGTCTTTTTTGTGGTAAGCAGTGGAAAGCCTTCTTCTAAGTTATAACGTGTTTGGTAACCAAAACAGGAAATGGTACCTGTTCCAGTTCGATCTTTTCTCTCTTGCCCATTTTCTAAAATATAACGGCACATATCTAAATATTGTTTCATGGTCAATTCTCCTAATGAAGTAATTATAAATCATTTCGTTATAGAAACGAATGAAAGTCAAAAAGAAAAGGAATCCTCGGCAGGATTCCGTTTCAGATAGGGGGAAAGAAATATCAATTTCTCTTTTTACACTTATATCATACACATAAGTTATGTAGAAATGATGTAAGTTTTGTGAAAGATTGGTGAAAATTTTCATTCCATATTTTGGCTTATTTTAGGGCTTTTTTGCGTATCACAGCCTTAAACATGTGCCAATTATGAAATGTTTTTCAAACTTCTCCCCTACTCTTTGGAATCAGAATATTCATTTAAATCTTTCTTGACACGCCAATAACGAACAACTCCAATTACAAGTAAAGGAATTGCGAGTATCAACAAGAGAATCGCAATTGGATGAACCCATGCAAGATCTACGAATTTTAATAAAGCCACACCTGCGGAAACCATCCCAATAAATGTTCTTAAGTAAGCAAGAATCGTTCTTTCATTTGCTAAATAGGTACGGTCTAACGCAAGCTTATCACGCTCATTGATGAGTTTTTTATCCATATTGCTTCCCTCCGATGCTTACTATTCTACTCTATTTTTTATAAATGGAATACGTATTCACAAAAAAGAAGAAAACAAGTGTTTTCTTCTTTAGTCTCTACGTTTCTCTTTTGAAACCCATACATGCCACTTTGGTGCTTTGGGCATGGGTTCCCCTTTGATTAAAGCAGCAATCACACGACGATGCACAAATGCGCAACATACCACTAATAAACAAACAATAATCCAAAATGTTTTCATTGATTCACCCTTTTAGCAATTCTCTGCTAATAAAATTCCTTTCTTATAAACTTCTTCACATTCTTTTGGAAAAATAGTTTCATGTCGTAATTTCTTATTCTCTTTATTAAACATCGACCATTGCCAATCAGTTTGATCATAGTCTTTGATTTGTAGTGTATCCCCACTTACAAATACTTCTGTTGGTCCAACAAAGCGATTCAATGTTGCTTGGTAATGTCCTAATAAATCTAGATAACTTGTATCAGGTGCATTGCTAGTCATGATAAGTAAAACAGGAATCAAGCGTTCATTACAACATGGCTTCTCCAAATTGTAGGTGAGATTCTGAAAGATTAAGCGCTCATACAAGGCACGAAAAGATGCGGTTAATTCTCCTAAATAATTCGGAGATCCTAAGATTAATGCATCTGCATTTCGAATCGCATCTAATACAGGTGTCAATCCATCCTTACAAACACAATGGCCCTTAAACTTCTCTTTTTTGCATCCAAAACAAGAGATACAACCGGTATACTTTTCTAATTGAAATAAATCAAAACATTCTACCGTAGCACCAGTTGTTTCTGCGCCACGAATGGCTTCCTTTAATAATGTATCTGTGTTCCAACCTTTACGTGGACCTGCATTTACTACGACAATCTTTTTACTCATAGTAATGCCTTGACACACGCTTCTACTTCTGCCATATCTGCAGTTGGTTCAAAACGTGCAACAACATTACCTTCACGGTCAATCACAAATTTTGTGAAGTTCCATTTGATATCAGGATTCTTATCCCAGTTTGGATCTGCTTCTGCAAACATCTTTTCTAATGCTTCTTTGTATTCATGATTGCCAAATCCTTCAAATTCTTTTTGTGATTTCAAATAAGTATAAAGAGGTAACTCATTTTCTCCATTTACATCTGCTTTTTTCATTTGTGGGAATGTGGTATTGAAATGCATGGTACAGAATTCATGGATTTCTTCATCACTACCCGGTGCTTGTCCACCAAATTGGTTACAAGGAATATCTAGTATTTCTAAACCTTGTTCGTGATAATCACGGTACATTTGTTCAATTGGTGCATATTGCGGTGTAAACCCACAACCTGTTGCCGTATTCACGACAAGAATCACTTTTCCTTTATAGTCGGAGAGATTTAATTCATCGCCTTTTCCTGTTGTAATTGTGTAATCGTAAATCATGTTACTGCCTCCTTAAAGCTTATTTTGCTGGTTCCCATTTACAGCGTACAGGGGATACAATCGCGCCTTCTTTTTTCAATTCTGCGAATGCTTTATCGACCACTTTACGGTCTAAGCCTGTTAGCTCTGCCACTTTTCCTGCATTGAGTGGTTCCCCTGCTTTTTTCATTGCTTTTAAAATTGTTTCTTTTTCGTTCATGTTCTTATCTCCTATAGTTGTTGTAACAACCAATTCTGTTTTCCAATCTTTTCGATTAGTTCTAATTGTGTTTCACCCCAATACATATCTTCTTCTTCATCGAGGTAATATTCTTTTAAGATATCGTATGTTGCATAATCATCTCTTGCTTCTTCGGTGATTTCTTTTAGCCAAGCTAAACCATCTTTAGAAACTTGTAAATCATACTTAACCCAATCCACTGGGTCCATGCATACAGGTCCTTCTTTTTTTGCTTCGAGTTTTACTTCACAGCCATAATCTAATAAGCGATCAATGCACTTATCTACATAGCCACGCTCTTCGGTTGCATGTTCTGCATATTTTTCAGCTAACTTTGTAAAACCTTGACTTGCAAAAATACGTGATTGTAATTGATGTCCATCTGCTTGTTGTGCTAAATCTGTAACAATAATTTGTAAACCTTCTAATACTTTTTTGTTTGCCATAGTAGCCTCCTCTGTTTTTTTAGATTGCATAAAATTATATTTTATGCAATCTTTATACATACATAATACCCAATTTTTAAAAAAGTGCAACAAAAAAATAAAAAATTTTAGCGTGAGCATCTACTGTCATTAAGTTTGTTTTAATTAGAATCTTTAATAAACTTGCGTTTTTATCCACTACAATCATATGATATACATGCGCTTAAAACAGAATACGAAGCGCACCTATACTTCTCGATGTAGCTCAGCTGGATAGAGCACGAGCCTCCTAAGGGCTTGTTGGAACATAGACTTAAATCACTAATCTCCCGGTACCTCAGATGGATAGAGGGTTCGCCTCCTAAGCGAAACGCCAGCGGTTCGAATCCGCTCCGGGAGGCCATGTAAGTTACGCTGTAAGCCGATAAATAAAGGGTTTACAGCGTTTTTCTATTTTCAAGTTGACCTCCGTTTGTCAACTGGTTTTACAAGTTTAGTAGTTCTGTTTTTGCAAACATTTCTACAGCAATTTTGGCCAACACTTTTTTGAAATTTTAGTAAATTGTTGGCAAATTGACCGTTTTGCCAACATTTTTTTGTTGGCAAACTAGAATTTTCAATTTAGGCGCTTGTTCTATCCAAAGTTCTAAGAAGTCTTTGTTTATCTTCTGCGCTCATATTCTTGAGTAATTCTAACAGCTTTTCTTCTTCTGAAATTGCTTCTACTTTAGGTGATTCATCTACCAATTTCTGATAGAAATCATCATCCATTTTTTGTGCATTTAGACGTCTATCCTCGTCAACAATCTCCGAGTAAACATCTGTGACCATTTCTGCTTCGGCATGGCCTGTATCGCCTTGGACGGACTTTATATCGCCGCCTGTCATTTTCAGTTTATATTTGGTACTTAAATGCCTTAGGGAATGGAATACTACTTTTTCAAATCCATTTTCGATGCAAAGTTGATCCATTCTTTTTCTAACAATTCTACTTTCACATGGATTTCCATTGTCTAATGCAATTACTAGATTGTAATCGTTATATCCATCTGCTAAGAACTCTTTCATCTCATCTTGTCTTCGTTTATGTTCTAAAAGCAGATAAGCTACTGTTTTAGGTAGCCATACAGTACGATTACTTGTTTCTGTCTTTGGTGACTTCAACAATAATCTAGTTGTACAATTTGGAATCAAAGTAGGAAATACTTTTACAATGTCCTTGTCCTTTAGCCTTTGCATAGATTCAAAAGATTCTCTAGTTAACTCTTTATTAATGATTACTCTTGCATTACCACTTTCAATGGATGCTTCATCAATAATGACATCATCCCAAGTTAAACCAGTTATTTCTCCAATTCTCATAGAACATGAGAATGCAAGATGCATACACATTTTAAGTAAGTCATCATCACAAGCTTCAACTGCTTGTTTAAATGTTTCAACGCTCCATACTTTCCTCTTATTCTTTGGAATCTTTGGTAGTGTTACAAGCGTTGCAGGATTTCTCATAACTGGATCTAGATATTCCCATTTGATTGCACAGTTAAGTGCAGACCTAATAATATCGTGAATCTTTTTAACATTCGATGGTTGAACACATCTTCCTGTTGGTTTCCTATGTGCTTTTGGAACCTCTGGGACATTTAATAAGTCATTGTAGAATTGAGTAAGTCTTTTCGTTGTTAAGTCTGTAAGTAACAAGTCTCCAATAAGTGGATTGATATAGTTTGCGATTGTAGCAGTTTTACTGCTGAAGGTACTTATTGACCATTTCGAAACACCATATAGATTTACATAGATTTCAAGGAAATCTTTTAATTTAATCTGATCCCCTGGAACAACTTGTTTAGCTTTAACATCTTCTTTATTGAGTTCTAATGCGTTTGGAACAATTATCATTCCATTTTCTTTTTGATAGTACTCAATAAATGCTTTTCTAGACTTAGCTTCTTTCTTCGTTTCAAAAGTATCCCACTTTTGTCTACGTTGTCCAAATTCATCGTTATACCAGTAAATTACTGAAAATTTATTTCTTCTTAATTTGATTGTTGCCATTTTTTCTATTCTCCTTTAACAATTTTTGTTTAACCATTTGTCAAAGGCCATCCTAGAAACTCTTATGGTTCTGCCTACTCTTACAGAAGCAAATTGATTACTATTAACTAAATCATAAGCAGACCTTTTACTTATATTAAGCAACGAAGCAATTTCTTTTACTGTATATGTTTGTTTTTCAGAAACGATTTTTTCTTGTGAGGTATCTTTAATGCCATCCATTAAAACTCACCATCCTTTCTTTTTGATGACAAATACCTGCAAGTTTCATTTCATAATTAGATTATACAAAATCTCGGTTCTATCCGCAGGTATTTGTCGGATATATGTTTTATATTTAGAGTCAGACGAATGGCTTTTAGAATAGCCCATTGGAGTTTCACCAGTGCTAATTTGGCTGCACACATTCCCTCGTAAGTATCATTATGCCTATTACAAGTCATCGCTCATAGCTTCTCCAAAAGCTACTATGCTTCATAATGTTTCTCGCTCGTCCTTAGTGAAAAAAAGGAGTCATGGCGCATTACCAGCATGGCTCTTCGTAATAGGAACGTGTCCGCCCGACTTATACTACTAATGACTCGCATCATTAGTTTTCTTTGTCAAAGATCAAATTATTTACTTAATTAGGCTCTGTGGAAGGAAGGCCATACACAGAGCAAAAAAACATTAAAACTTGAATTTTACGACGGCTTCCATTAGTAACGCAGTTAGTTCATCTGCCATATGTTTATCAACACCAGTAAATGTTCTACCTGTATTGAAGTCATAATAGTTTCTAAGGCACATACCATAAATATTGCCTCGATAGAATTGAACAACTGTATTTAATGCTTCACCATCTCCGTTGACTGCTGCGACTATGACTTCATACGGAAGTAAATCGCACTCGTCAATCATTTCCATCTTCATGCTCATAGTTTTCTGCAATCCTTTCTAAATGTTTGATTAATAGTTTTAGTGCGTTAGCACGTTTACTTTGAATCGTGCTTCTAGATAATCCAAATACTTCAGCAATTTCTCGATCTATCATTTCATCAAAGTAGTACATGATAATCATTTTGTGCTTTTCAATTGGTAGCATCGCAATAGCTTCTGCTAACATTTCTTTGACTACTGATTCCTTATATCGATATTTGCCAATATCGAATTCTCTTTCTTCTTCAGGTGCATCATTTGTTGCACAAATTGATTCTTTAACTCCTGGTGGAAGATCTTCTAAGTAGAATTCATTTTCATCTCTGGTATTCATTTTTCTATACATTGATATAGCTGCATTGTTGATGCTCTTAACACAGAATGAATGGAACATTTTACGCACTTCTAGTTCTGTCTTTTTCAAGTTTTCACCTCCTTTCCGTTTACCGCAAAGGCGATGAGAATGCTTTTCCTCCCTTCATAACACCAAACGCAGGTTCTTGTTTCGTGCCGATGTTTTTTGGAGAAAAAGCCAAAAAAGAACATAAAAAAGCCGACTAGACGAAGCTAATCGGAATAAAACGAGCACTAAGTCATTAAATAAGACAAGAGCTCAATAAGTACATAGTAATTGAAGACGAAACAATATAATCCTTAGTGTATTAAATGCAATCTCTCTCCCCTTAAAACTAATATGTCCCCAATTAAATTATAGAAATATTCAACTTTCTTGTGAATTCTATCGGCATCAATACTGATGCTGCGTTTTATATATTAGAGGGACTAATTTAAGGAATAGCAAGCATAGCAAATGGAATTCCATTTGCATAAAAAATATTGGGAGAACCCAAACCCCTGGAGGTAAAGATGAGTGTATTTAGATACAGAACAAAATCAGTTGCATTAAGAATTACTGAAGAAGAATATGAAATGATTCGAAAGAAAATGCAATTAGCAGGTATTAATACCTTTAGTATTTATGCACGAAAGATGTTAATTGATGGTCTCATTGTTGAAGTTAATGATAAAGCTTTTGATGATGTAGCTATGCAAATAAGCAGGATTGGAAATAACATCAATCAAGTAGTTAGACGTATCAATAAAGATGATCACTACGATAAAGAAGATGGTGAATTATTAAGAAAGAAACTTGAAGAAATATGGCAATTACTAAGATCCATCCGATTAGTTCGACCTTAAAGAAAGCTATCAATTATATTACTAATGCCCATAAGACAGATGAAAAGATATTTGTCTCTTCTTTTGCATGTTCTCCTGAAGTAGCTGATTTACAATTTGATAGATTAAATAAAAAGACTGATAGAAACGGATCAGTATTAGCACATCATCTTATCCAATCTTTTCTTCCTGGCGAAGTAGAACCAGAAGTAGCTCATGAGATTGGAAAAGAGTTAGCAAATAGACATTTATCAGGAAATTATCAATATATAGTTACAACACATGTAGATAAAGATCATATACATAATCACATTATCTTTAATGCAGTTAGTCTTACAGATAGAAAACATTATCGTTCTAATTCAAGAAGCTATTATCAAATAAGAGAAATATCTGATCAGTTATGTAAGGAACATCATTTATCAATTGTGATGCCTAGTGATAAAGGAAAAAGCTATTATGAGTATCAACAAGTAAAACAAGGTACTAGCTACAAACAAAAACTAAAAGATACTATCGATAACATCATTCCAATATGCAAAACGTTTGATGAATTATTAGAAAAGCTTGAAAGACTAGGGTATGAGATTAAACGTGGTAAATATATTTCTTGTCGTGCTTCTGATCAAGAAAGATTTACTAGATTAAAAACATTAGGAAATAGTTATACAGAAGAAGCTATTAAGCAAAGAATCAAAACCAAAGAAAGACCATTTCCATTTAAGAAGAAAGCTACAAATTATATCGATACCACTCAAGAAAAGTATCAGGGTAATATTGGACTTAAGAAATGGGCTGATAAACAAAATCTTAAATTCATGGCTCAATCCATGTTAGATCTAGAATCGCATGGATATCATAATTATGCAGAATTAGAAAAAGCAGAAAGCGATATGTTAGATAAGTTAGATACTGTTCAACGTGATCTAGTGGATGCTGAAGATAAATATAAATTCATAAACAACATTATTAATTGCTTAGAAACCAGAAATGATTATAAGCCTATTTACGATGCATATAAGAAAGCAAAAGATAGAGATAAGTATTCTGTTGACCATAGTAGTGAAATCGCTCAATACAAGGCTGCAGTGACCGAAATTAAGAAACATTATCCTAATGGTAAAGTTCCTCCACTTAAATCATTAATAAAAGAAAGAAATCAACTTCATGTATATATAGAAAAAGAATTAAAACCAGCTCACAAAAATATTAAGAAAGAGTATTCAGAGTTGTCTAAATTAAAGAAGAATATTGATGTTTCAATAGCAAAAGAAAAAGCCACGCCGAAGCATGGCAAGGATCAAATTTAATCTAAATCAAACCCTGCTTCTTTAAGCATCTCTCTTAGATATTCTTTAGCTCGTTTCTCTTGTTCTTCTGTTAGTTCAGGAACAGGATGATCATTATAATATTGGTCCATTTCTGCATAAGCAAGTTCACGATTATGTTTTCTTACACGCATCTTTTCAGTTCTAGACATATTGTCTGTGATTTCGATGATTCCATTTTGCATTATTTTTCCTCCTCTTGCAATGGTGCTTAAATACTACAAATTACTTTTTTGAATAACAAATGGGCAAATTTGTATTGTAGTCTCAAAAACGACAAATACGAAGAGCGGTATTTGTATTTTTGTCTCAATCTATACTAATTTAATAATTATATTGTAAAAGAAAAACAACTCTGAAAATTCTCAAAGTTGTCTCATTTTTGTCTCATAGTTTTCCACAAAATGTGGAAAATTCAAACTACAATGATGCATAATATTTTTTTATTTTGTTAGCCATCAGTTTTCTTCTCTGAGGCAAAAAATGATCTAAATATTGATTATAATACCAATCTTTTATTTCTAACGGAATGCAATTTGAAATTAAATTTTCTTTTAATTCTTCTAACGTCATTGGATTTCCAAAAACCGTTTTATTTGCCTCTGCTGTTTCAAATGCCTCTTTAAAATAAACATTAGGAGCTTTGTTGCCGATGTATATATTAATTGGAGTATCTAAATATGCATAATTAGCAACTTGATTATAAATGGATCTCACATTTAATGTTCCCGTTTTTTGTAAATAGTTTTTCGGGAAAATATGATGTATGTCGCTTGAACCAAATAAATCTCTTACCGATGATGTTGAAGAAAATAAGCCTTTCTCATTATTAACAATTTGAGATGCGAAATATGTTGATAGCGATGGTGCTGAAGAATTAGGAGTTTCTAGTCTTTGAACCAATCCATATTCCCAGAAAGCATCTGAAAGCTCTGCAACTTCAATTTCGGCTAAATATTTTACAACTCCTTTTTCATTAATATTTCTTATGTCCTGATCCATTCTTGTTTCAGGTGATCCAGAATATCTTCCGGTTAATATAGACATTACAAACCATTTTGATACATACCTTTTTATTTCTGTTTTATCTACTTCTCCTGATTGTATTAATTTCAAAAATACAACATATGCAAAATCTAAAGCGTTTTGAGAATTAATCAATTTATTACTAATGAAGCCAGCGTTCTTGATAGCTAAAACAAATTGCTCAAAATAATATTGATGCATGAAATTCTTTATGCCAATCGTAAGTTTTTCAAAGGAATCTTGAGCAATTGCTTCTTTATAATCTCTTGCTTCGAAATCACGACCTGATAGTAAACTTACTAGATCTCTTAACCTACCTCTAGAGAACATATGAATAAATGAAACTCTCAACATATCTTCATAAGAAGGATCGTAAATAGAGGTAAAGTCATTCTTTAGCCAAGCCATTTCTTTACCGAAATCAGAATTAATAAATTCTTTATCATTTTCTTCAAGCTTGTAATAAAAGCTAGGATCAACTGCAATATGACAGAAATAATCAATTGCTTTTCTTAACTGATTCCCACCGTATTTTTCATCAGCAGCTATTTTACTCATTGCGTAATCTGCTTGGCTTAATACAGAACCTTTTGAATTTATGCGAATGAAGATATCTGTAACTGTTTCTATATCCAAATCAGAATGTAATTCAATAACACCAAGTTCTTTTGTCAATAAGTCTTTAACGCTATCTATTTTATCTGCAAAGTCATCTCTAGATATTTCAGGATTTTCTTCGCAATACTTATCGACAAATTTCAGCATTTTGAAATCTGGTTTAAAGAATACAGAAATATCTTCGATCCATTTTTTACTTTTTACATGCGATTGATCTTGTACTTCAAACGCCGATTCTTCTCCTTCAGCAAAAGGATTATATGCAATCTTAATAACTCGTTCTTTGTACTCATCGTCAAGCACTTTTACTCCCAAAAGAGAAGTCATCAATGCAGTAACTCTTTGCTGGCCATCGATTAATATTCTTTGACCTTTTGATAAGGTTCCATCTTTTAGTTTTAAATCATGACTTTGAGTAATAATTAAATAACCAACAGGGAATCCGTTATAGAGAGAATCAATTAAATCCCTAACTTTTTTAGCTTCCCATACAAATGGCCTTTGAATTTCAGGAATAGCTATATCTTTGGTTTTTATCCAATTTAAAACAGTGCTAACTGAATACTTATTAATATCGTATTTTTGCATATATTCATACCTCTTATCAAAATCTTTAATATGCAACTACTGCATTTGCATTTATACCGTTTATTATACTTCTCAATCCAGTCCAAACATTAGGATCTTCAAAGATATCAGATAAGCTTCCGTTATCAGTGAATGGCGTATCCATTAACACCTTGAGGTCTAACATCACTCCGTTTTGCACAAAATATTCAATAACCTGATTCACGAAATAGATTTGTTTACTATTCAAACAATTATCATTAATATATTCTGCAAATGCTTCTTTAGCAGCATTCATATTCAACCCAGTAATACTTCTTACAAATTCACCTAAAGGTATTGAGGAGTATTTTTTATCGTAATCCTCTTTAGTACCAATTTCTTCCCATAAAAGACGCTCTAATTCCTTCATATCTTTTTTATCTATTGGTATATTATTTTTGATTTTAAAAATTGTTTCATTATCTTCGTGAGCTCTTAAATAGTATTCTACCGCTTTTTTGTAATCAATTAATTCATCATTAATTTCTGCGTATTTTATCTCTATTGATGTAAATTCATCAGTAAAATTAGTCTCATAATTAACACCTTTCTTTTCAATGTACTTAATGAGATTTCTTAGACAGATTCTTATATTTTCTAAATCTTCAATTCCTGCTTCATCAAGGAAATTATTATGCACAATACTTTCAATTAATTCTTTTTGCTTTACAACTTCAGGAATTGTCCCTATCTCAGAAAGAGCTATAGCTTTTCTTCTAACATCCGACTTCTGTCTTCTGCTGTTTTGAGACGCTAGCAAAGCATATTCAATACTATAAATAAGATAATCAAATCTCATTGCTTTTGGATCATCTTCATCTGGCTGAATAAGTCTTACTAATTCTTCTTGCATTACTAAAGTATCTTCAAAAGAAATCGTTTGATATGATTCGGAATTTGAATAAATATCTACATATTTAAGGTGCTGTCTTACAGCAAAGTTATCACGATTTAAATCTTTTATTTTCTCTATGTTTTCTTCAACCAATCTTTGTCTGTGTGCTTTTAAGAAGTCGGTTTGATATTCAAGGCTTTGAAGTTTAGAGCATATTCTAGCTTTTACAAGGAATAATGCACCTTGCAAAGGTAATGTATTTGGTATTTCTTTTCCATTGCCAAGTCTAAAAAACTCAAAATTTCCGCATAAATCAAAAATGTAGAACTCTTCTTTATCATTACCATCAAGTAATCCTTCGCAAAGTCTAGTGCCTCTACCAATCATTTGCCACATCTTAGCTTTACTCATTACTCTCTTAAAGAAGACTAGATTAAGAATTTCAGGGACATCTATTCCTGTATCTAACATATCGACAGATATAGCTATCCTTGGTAGTTTATTTGCATCATAGAATTTCTCTATTAATGAATCTGCATATTTTATATGATTATCTATTACTTCAGCGTATCCTACCAAATTTTGGTATTGCTTATTAAATCTTTCTAAAATAAATTCGGCATGTTTGTGATTTTTAGCAAATATAATTGTCTTACCAAGATTTTCCCCATGATCAACTCGAATACCTTTTTCCCATAGCAAGCTAAGCGCATTGTCGATAGTATCTTTATTAAAAATCCAAGTATTTAATGCAGCTGAGTCAATCTCTTCAGGAAGATATCCATCTTCATCAGCAAATGTTCCTTCATATTCAGCTTGTTCTTCTGGAGTTAAATCTGCATATGTTATTCCTTCGGTCACAAATTTTAAAGGAGCTTCTACTGAAACATATGGAACCAAATAGTGATCACTTACAGCCTGACCTAACTCATATCCATAAGTTGGTACACCAGCTTCTAAATCAAATATTTCATATGTATTTTTATCAATTTCATCTTTTGGTGTAGCTGTTAAACCTACTAAAGGTGCATCAAAATAATTAAATATTTCTTGGTATTTGTTATAAATCGATCTATGAGCTTCATCGCAGATTATCAAATCAAAATGACCACTCGTATATAATTTACCTTCATTATCATGAACTTCATCAATGCAGTTCATGATTGTTGGATAAGTTGAAAATACGCAATGCGCATCATAATTATCTTTATCTTCAACTAGATTTACTGTGGTGATATTAGGCAGAAGATTAACAAAAGCTCTTTTTGCTTGTCTAACTAACTGTTTTCTGTCTGCCAAGAAAAGGACGTTTTTAATCCAACCACGTTTTAATAAAACATCTACAAGTCCTATTACTGTTCTAGTTTTACCTGATCCAGTAGCCATCACAAGCAACGCTTTTCTTCTGTTTTCAGCATCAAAACTTTCACACACTCTTTTAATAGCTTCTATTTGGTAATATCTTCCTGCAATGTTTTCATTTACTTGAATGTTATCTAATTTAGACTTCATTATTCTTAAATTGAATAATTTTTCTAAATCTCTCTTTGAATAAAAAGCGGCTACTGGTCTCTCTTGATATTGACCATCAATTATGCGATGCTCAAAACCATTAGATAAAAAGATAATTGGTCTTCTACCATATTTTCTTTCTAAAGCATCTGCATATAATTTTGCTTGCTCTCTGCCTTTTGACACATCAACACATGTCTTTTTTGCCTCAATTAGCGCAATAGGTCTCCCATCGCTTCCAAATAATGTGTAATCAACATAACCTAAGCCGGTTGTATTAGGCATTCCTTCAACTTCTAGTTCATCAATCCAATCCTTATGATTTATCCACCCCACATCAGTAAGCATGGTATCTATGTATATTTTTCTCGTCTTATATTCAGAAATATCTAATGGATGCGCGACATAAGAATCTTGTTTAGATTCTCTAAACAAAGAAAGTTGTTGTCTTAGATTCTTATTTTCTTCAATTAAAGTATCCAAATCAATATCTGGAAGATTTTCGCTTTCATTTTCTTCTTCAACTTGATCTAAAAGATTATAATCAAATGAAGTTTCTTCATACTTATCGGAATAACAATATGCTACATAATCTAAAAACCACCACAAGTTTTCCAAACACAGCTCAGCTTGTTCCTTTGTTATTTTTTTATTACTATGTGCAGCAATATTGCCAATTTTTCTTATATAATCCATACGTTTAAGAATACTGTCGTCTACAATATCCTTAAATTCATTAGTATTCATTAATGTCACTAATGTGTCTTGATATGGTTTTTCCAAGTCTCTATCTACCGAATACATCCATTTCACAGCAAATTCCATAGCTTTTCTGCAATTTAAAATACTTGCCTCTTTATCAATGTTAAGTATTTTTTCCGCAGAGATAGCTATGTCTGAAAATGTATTGAACTTAGACTCTTTTTTTAAAAAATCAAAGTTTCCCATACATATATTTTACAGAATTGAAAAAGGTTTGTTAATATAGCAAATTTTGATTTGTAGACTTGTTTAACAAAAGACTCAAATTTATTGAGCATCTTTTTCTCTGGAACAATGACGTTCAAATCTGATAGTATTTTCAGATTTATGTTTTTTTGAGCAACTTGGGGTGCTTGCTCCTCAAGTATCTTTTGGAAGAAACCAAACCAATAGTGCATATATAACGCACTGACTTCATTGTAAGGGACAAATCCAACAACGCTATCAGGGAAGCAAACATCAAAAGTCATTATGGCTGTCTGCGCTATGTTGGCTGCGATTGTGATACACAGCGTACCTGCTTTCCACATTCTGCTTTGTTTTAGGCCAAGTTCAGAATATGTACTATGATATTCAGTAATATACAATCCAGCTGCTGAAACCTCTCCAGTCTGGATTAAAGGATACGGACCGTCTAACAACTCTGGAGCGTTTCTTGGCCTGTGCTGTGATCTGCCTCGATCCAGAGATCCAAGCTCAGACAGTTTTTTTATTGGCAACCCAAAAGGATTGCTTTCCGGATCCCCAAACATCTCGACAAATCGGGATTTGACGAGATTACTTAATAATTCTAATTCTTTGTTTTTTTTATCAAATGTATTAGAGATACGATTTAAAATACTGATAATAAAATCCTGCTCTTTTAAATCTGGAAAACTATTTATTTGGATGTTTTCAATGTAATTTTTGTTTGTGTGTTTTAATCCTGCACCTTTAAATCCTTGCTCAAGAATATGGAAATTACTAAGAAGATAATAGTACAGATACTTTGTTCTCACATTGTTTTTCACTTTAATAGTAAGCGTATCTGTAGATGTAGCAAATTTTCCATTGAAATAATGCAAAGTTGCATTACCGCCTGTTCCCATGATTAAATATTCACCATCGAATTGATATTCAAAATATCTTTTGCTTGTATCTTCGCTTGAAGAAAAAAACTGATAATTACCAACTGCACTAGCCTCACCAGCTTTGATCTTTGACTTTGATTCAAAAGAAATAATATCTTTTAATAGCATAATTCATCCCTACAAATCTAGATTTGTAGG
>JAGAVW010000015.1 GCA_017941735.1 Solobacterium sp.
ATAGTACATGTCATAACTTAATTTAATTGGCTTCATGGGACTTAAGCGTACAAACAAAAGAAGCACATTTCAAATCTATAATGCGCTTCTTGAATCATGTATAATTATTATCTTTGTTTCTTACTATCGGTGAATAGTAACTAATTTTTAGTAAATAATATTAATTAATAATATATTTTTATAATAAAATAATGATAAGTACGTCTGACCAAATTGTAATCAGATTGTTTTTGGGTACCAGGAGAGAAGTATGGAAAATAAAAAGGGGAAGAGGACGACAGGAAAGTGGATTGCGAAAAAAGCATTAACACTGTTATATGTGTTCGCATTATTCACTTCTTCCGTTGATACAAATACGATAAGACTCATCGCCGAAGGGGAAGAGGAAGAGACCGTTCAGGTTGAAGAAACGATTGAATCTCCTACTGTTGAGGAGTCTTTTGAACCTGCACCAGTTGAAACAAGTGAGCCTACACCAGAAGTGACGCCTAAAGTAACAGAAGAACCAACTCCTGAAGTGGCACCTGAAATAACTCCAGAAAGTACACCGGAAGTAACAGAAGAACCAACCCTAGAAGTAACCCCGGAACCTACTTTAGAGCCAATGCCTGAAGTAATCGAAGAAAATACACCTACTCCTATAGTTGAAGAAACACCAATTCCGAGTGAAGAACCTACAGAAGAAATAATAGTAGAAGAAAGTTATCCATACTTCCTACAAGAACAAACAATTGGTGAAGTAAGAATAACCGTAGAAGCACCAGAAGGCGTATTCCCAGAAGGGGCTACTTTAAGTGTGGAAGAAGTACCTGTATATGTGGAAAGACAAGTCAGTGAAGCATTAGATGAAGTAAGAGAAGAGGAGAAGAATGTAGCGGTATCGTATACCTTTGATATTAAGGTGTTAAAAGATGGTATAGAAGTACAACCAAAGGATCAAAGCAAAGTCAAAGTATCCTTTAAGATGGTAGAAGTACAGAATGAGAATTTAACAACAGATGTGTATCACATTGATGATAAACAAGAAGCGATTACAAGTGAGCAAGTCACGCAACTTGATACTGTAACAGAAGAAGATACAGCTATTGTAGAAACGGATGGGTTCTCCCTTTATACCGTTGAGTTTACATACAACAATAAACAATATGTGCTTGAAGGCGATGAGTATGTTCGTCTTGATGAAGTTTTATCTTATGTCGAATTAACTGGTGAAGTATCTTCCTATGAAGTTTCAAATGCAGAGTTATTCAATATTATCTTAGGGAACGAAGATGGGATTGAATATGTTGAAGTTTATGGTGAAGATGGTGGCCTATCAGAGTATTATCCAATAAATACTAATAACGGAGATATTTTATATCTTGTATCCTTACAGCCTTTTACTACGGAAGAATGGTTAAAAGTAACAATTGATAATATTGAATACACAATTGTGGTTACGGATGCGATTCGAGTAGATGAAAATGGGGATCAAGTTGGAACAAGCGTTCGCTTCATGCAGGAATCAACAACTATTGGAACAATAACGGATAGTAGAGTTATTCAAGGTCCACTGGAAGATAATTTTACTGCTTCTATGCCACTTGCGGAAATCTATATTGATGATACGATTGTCAACCAAACACTATGGAAACAAGACCAATATAATGGGGATAGAGTAATTGCTGAACTATTAGTCGATAATACACAGGGGAAGTATGCTGGATTTCAAATCAATATGAATACTTCGAGCACTAGCACAGATAAAGGTGCATTAGATCAGAGTTATGGCGGTGTATGGTACGACTTTACTAAGAGATATTTAAATGATACCCAAACACTAACAGTAGCAGGAAGTAGTGCTAACAATTATGAATTATTCCCTGGTGATATAGTTAAATATACTTTAAAGGGGATGGCTACAAAGTTTGATGTAGCTTCTAATGCATATAAAGATTATGACGTTGTGATTACTTATTCTGATATTCTAATCACATTATGCCAAACCTCTGGAACAGGAAGTGTTAATCAAGCCAATATTAGTTCAATATTAAAACTTATCGATACTAATATGGTTAATTTTACATGGAGTGGTGGATTTAGAGCGGGTTTATCTTATAACGCTAATATCAAGGTTGTGGATCCTGATACTGGTGAAATAGTTGCTGGTTCATACTATTATCCAATGGTTGATATCGATATTGGTAGAACAGGTGTAGGTGGATTTGCAAACTTATACAATGCCGCTGATGTGAATCGTTATTCTGAACAAGTTGCTTTAATGAGTAACTATGGTAGACCTACCTCATCTGGTTCTTGGGAGCAGATGGTTTGGATACCTGGTGGTAACTATTCTGCTGCGCCATTTAGCAACAAAGCAAATGTAACCGAAGATAATTATCCATACACTTGTAACATCACATCTAAAACGATTGATGGACAAGCGAATACATTGTTGATTAGTCCAGGTGGCACGACAACTGCTGTAGCAGGTAGAATCACAAGCGCAAGTGGAGTAGACAAAGACAATACCTTCTATTCAGGCTTTATTACCTTAGCTGATAATACGGCTGGAGGCATCAATATTAAAGGTTATGCTTCTGCACCAGCTTCAGGTGGAGTGGAATCTTATATATTAACTGGCTCTAAGATTGTTAATCACAAAGTTGATGCTTCTTCTGATGTAGGAGGAACAATCTACACCACAACCACTGGTAATAGCGATGGAAGTTTATCTGGTGGTACATTACTTGGTTATAACGAAATAAACAAACCTTTTGAAATTTCTGCAGCAACAGGGCAGAGTGTCACTTATACAATGACACCAAAAGGTGGTTATAAATTAAAACGTGTATGGGTTAAAGATGGTGATATTGATATTATGACCATCATTAATGATGCCAAAGAGACAATCGATCCAAGTCAATATGATTTAGATGATGAAACAGATAAAGCAAGATATGAAGCGGATGTTCAAGCTGCAATTAATACCGCTTTATCCAGTAATCCGAATACTTCAGAAATATCTATTAGTAGTTTAACTTCTCTTGGTAAAGGAGTTTACGCTTATACATTCCATGGAATTCAAGAAAACAAATCGATTCACATTGATTGGGAGAAAACGGACTTAACTGTAACCAAGGAACTTAATCCAGAATCTCCTGGCGCTACGGATAAATTTAAGTTCCAAATTAAATTATCAGACACAACTACTCAAGAAACAACATGGAGAGTAAGGGCCAAACAAAATACAAACAAGTTTACATTTAAACAAGATGTTAATAATGGCGAACCGTTCTATATCGTTTATCATCAAACCAAAACAGAGACCGTTCCATATAAATATGTTCCAGTAGAAGATACTACCGATAAAAACCCATATGCAGAAGGGTGGTTTGAATACTTAGATGACGCATATATCCCTGTTTATGAAACAACTGTAGTTGATGGTAAGACGTACTATTATAAAGACGAAACGCAAACATCAACAATAACGGATTATTACTATCATATTTTAGGTTGGGACAGTGCAACAAACTCATGGAAAAGCCATGTCATTCCTGCGACAAGTGACGAGTATGGCGGCATGGTAATGGGTACGACGAATATTGATGCCATTTTAGATGATAGTTATAGGTTTATAAAAGATGATAATTACATATACAACAAGGCTATATATGATAGCGAGAGTGCAGATAATGATTATTTATTGTGGGTGCGTGATAGCTCTATTACTTCTGGCACTTACAATATTACGATGATAGGAAAATTGGAAGACTACACAACTGAGACAGTGAAAAGGGAAATAAACCCATCGTGGGGGCCACAAACCTATGTTTATATGTCTGATACAGAAAATCCAGATTTCCAAGGTAAACTCATTTATGCACAAAATAACGAAAGTTATGCAGTCGACGGAGTGTATTACCAAACATCAGGCGCAACAGAACTGTTTGTAAATGTTCAGGATGAACATACTCCTATCTATTATGATTTAGAAACAAATCCAAATGGATATACCTTAGATTCTGGTTATACTGCAGTAGAAGGTGAAAGTGGTATGTACATCGCTACACTTCCTGCAGGGCAAAGACCAAATACAGCCGATTTAACTGCGGATGGTTGGGATGTTACAGCAAGTATAGTTGGTGCGATTCCAGATGACTTTGATTTAGACCAAGCAATGATTGATGCCGGTGCAAAGTCGGTAGCTGGTGCTGTAAATACGTATGAGTTTGAAGTTGGCATTGATGAAACCTTTGATTTTAATGGTGTCATTCCAATGGGTTATAACTATGAGATTTCCGAAATATTACCAACACCTACAAGATGGGAGTTTGTAAGCTCAACTGAAAATGCGACAGTTTCGGATTTTGATGGCGAAGAAGATGTCACTTTCACAAATAAAGAAAAACGCCATAATGTGACTATTGAAAAACAAACGGTTGATGATAAACCAGGAACCTTTGGATTTACAATTGAAATTTATAAAGAGAATATTACACCTGGTTTAAGCAAAAGCGTTACCGTGCAAGCCTATAAGAATTCAGACGATGCAAATCCAACCTATGTCTTAGAAAATAATGGAGATGCGTTTGAAATCACAATTAATGGGGATACTGTAACCATTCCATCAGGTACCTATACGTATGGGAATGATAGTTTGCTAGATGGGTTAATGGATGTTTTGATGGCGATGGATAGTTCGGCTAATACACCAATTACAATGAATGAACAAAGTGGTGAAGCCTCTACAATAACGGAAACATCAATAACAAACCAAGTACAAGAACTCATTAATCAGGAAATTGATAGCTTTAGATTAGAACCAATTGCGTTTAATTTTAGTATCCCGGATCGCATTGAGAAGATTGGCTATAATCCAACAACCGTACCATCAGGTTTTAGTGGTGGAGATGGTGTATTTACTTTCAACTTAACGAATGGAGAATCAAAAACATTTACGGGAATCCCATATGGATATAAATATGAAGTCTATGAATTAGATAAAGATGGAAATGAAGTAGCAGTTGGCGGAAATGTTGGAGATGGTTGGAAACTCAATGCCATTGACGGAAACGATGCAGGAACTCTCACGCAAGATGAAGTCGTGACATACACGAATGAGCGTACTTATGAATTAACCGTTGAAAAAGAAACGGTGGATGATGAACCAGGTACGTTTGAATTTGAAGTAAAGATATATAAAGAAGATGCCCAATTAACCACATTAGATAATATGTACTATATTGGCATATTTGACTATTACACTCCTGGTTGGTATGAAACGATTTGGGATACCGTAGAAGAAGGCTGGTTTGCGGTAGCTGGAAATGGCATGTTGGATAGTTCGATTAGTCATGAAGGTACGATGGATAATCCGGATGTTACCGTCTTACCTCATTTACCATTCAAAGGAACAAGTGAAGGCATCAAGATTAAAGATGATTATTCCGAAACAAGTCCAGCATTAACAGCAGAAGAGTTACAAGCGGTAAGAGATTTAGTGGAATTACATTTAGCACATGCGAATGAACCGTCTTATGATATTGGATACAAAACTAATATCACTTTAGAAACTGAAAATAAGAGCTACCCAGTATACTTGGTTGTGCAAGGTGAACCAATGAGCACCATTTGGGTCCAAGACGATGGGGAATTAGGCTGCGTTGATGGACCAGAAACCAAACAGGTTTATGTTTCCGATTATTCCTATATGAATCTATCTCCTTATGGTGGTACACCAATTGTAGATGAAGATGGCGATGGCGTGGCAGATGATGGACGCTACTTGTTTACGATTGATAGTGGAAATTCTGTGACCATTCCAGAAATTCCTTATGGATATAAGTATGAAGTAGTTGAAAGACAACAAGAAGGTTGGACTCTAAAAGAAAAGACGAATGATCAAGGGACAATAATCGAAGATACCACAGCGACCTTTACGAATGAGTTGATTAAGAAACAACTGACCGTTGAAAAAGTTGTTCAAAATCCAGATCCAAACAATCCAGAGCAAACCTTCCGCTTTAAGGTTAAAGCATTTAAAGAAGTGAATGCAGTCAAAGCTTATGAAGTTGCGGGTATTGGAGAATGTTGTCAATATATCGTGACCGAAGCTGGCGATAATGTACCTTATTGGGTTGAAAATAATGCTTATTTAGAATCTAAAACAAATGGGGCACAAGTTTATAGTGGTTTACTCCCTGTGCAGCCACCAGTCCCATTTGTCTATCAAGAGATTACCGCAAATACAAGACCATATTTTATAAAGAATGGAACTCTTTATAATACGGAATCGGGCACACCAGTAGAAGTAACACTACAAAAGATTCGAGATACACAATCCTATGGTGGCGCTGATTTAACACTTTACATTGATCCAAGCAATGGTGCAGATATTCAAAAGAGTGCGGATGGTACTTATTACTATGGCATGGCAATTGATTATGATGATTTGTATACGATTGATGTGAATGAATCAATTGATACCGTTGAAGGATGGAAGATGTATTTGATGCCAAATACGGTATTAAAGGCAAATGGAAAAGAATATCCATTATACGCAAGTTCTTGGGATGAAAGAAATCCGCTATGGGAAGACTCCTATATTTATTCGTTGTCAAAGGACTTTGACTTGCCTGATGTATATAGTGTCGTGCTCGAAGAAGGGACGAATAAATACTACGATTTAAGTGAATATGGCCTTACACCAACAGGTGTAGAAGGGGAATACTATATTGACTTGAAAGATGGCGAAAGCATTGAAATGATGCTTCCATATGGTTATTCCTATACTGTTGAAGAAGAGTTACCAACAGATGAAGCTTGGGAACTTGTGTCTAAGGTAAATGATACCGGAACCATTGGTGAAGAAGAAATCACTTCAACCTTTACAAATAATTATCGCGTTTCTGATTTGACCATTGAAAAACAAACGGTGAATGATGAACCAGGAACGTTTACATTTAATGTTCGCGTTTGGAAAGAAGATACACCAGAAGGCGAAACAAAACCAGAAGCATATGCGGTATTTGATAGCAGTGATGGTAGCTTAACCTTCTTTAGAGATGATGCAAATAAATACAGCAATAAGCAAGTGGATGGCACAAAGACTTACTACACTGGAATCGAGACGCTTCAAGCAACATCGCACTCGGGTATTCCATGGAGTGATAAGGCTTCCATTGTTACAAAAGTAGTATTTACAGATCCAATCAAACCGATATCTACTGCTTACTGGTTCTATTTCATGTATAACTCTAATTTCACAAGAATAGAAGGGCTTGAAAAACTGAACACCAGCAATGTCACAGATATGCAAAATATGTTCTGGTATTGCCTGAATTTAACAAGCCTTGATGTTAGTCATTTTGATACGTCAAAGGTTACGAACATGTATTCTATGTTCTACAGCTTAGGAAACCTATCAAGTCTTGATGTAAGTAAGTTTGACACTTCAAATGTCACGAACATGGATTATATGTTCTTTGGTTGCTCAAATTTGGAAAACTTAGACTTACGCCATTTTGATACCAGCAATGTTACTAAAATGGCAGAAATGTTCAGTTATTGTTATAAATTAAATGCAACTTTGAACATCGCAAACATGCCAACATCTTATCAAAATATGTGTGCGCAAACAGGAAGAGATGGTGGTCAGTTAACTTTACAATATATCGATCCTGTAACAAGTGCGAATATCGATACGCTTGTGAATACGAAGAGTAACGGGAACGTCGTTAATGGTGGTGAAGGAGAAATCCTACCGATTGAAACGGATGATGAAACCATTTATACGTTTACATTAAGTAATGGCGAATCCTTTGTCATTCCTGATATTCCACATGGCTATAAGTATGAAGTGGTTGAACTAGAACAAGATGGTTGGTCACTCAAAGAAAAGACCAACGATAATGGAACGATTACGGATGATACAACAGCGACATTTACAAATGAACTGAATAAATATGATTTGACTATTCAAAAAGAAACCGTGAATGATGAACCTGGCACATTCACATTCCAGGTAAAAGCTTGGAAAGAAGGAACACCAGATACGGTGATTCGAGCATATGAACGACACACGCTTCAAAGGAACTGGTCTCAATCTTTCCAAGTAGCACATTCCGCTAATCTTGATGATGTAAGAGAAAATGATAAAGTTCGACTAGAAATAAAGAATTTGCGATATATATTTGATAATAAGACCGTAGAATTTGGTGATTTTGTTTCTCGCTTAACCGTGGCGAATGAAAACGACACACAATATATCACCGGAAGTGATGGGGAAGAATACATGTTCCGTGTGACAGGAGAAATCACTTCTTCAGGAAATGTTGTTTATATTTTATTTGCAGGAATTAATGATGGGCAGCATGAACGCCAAGTTTCATGGGATAGTCTAACTTTATATCGCGAAGATGGTGTGCCAACACAATATTTTGACTTTTCCACGCAAGGCGCTCAACCGGTTGCTGGAGAAGAAGGGCTATATGAGTTCACTTTGGATGCGGGTGAAGAGAAAATATATATTGATATTCCATACGGTTATAAGTATGAAGTAATAGAACAAGAACAAGATGGTTGGAAATTAAAAGAAAAAACCAAAGATAAAGGAACGATTACGGATGATATGACTGCGACATTTGTGAATGAACCAGTTATTGATTTCACGGTTTATAAAGAGTGGGTTGATGATGGTAGCGTGACCCATACCGCCGAAGAACTCTTAGGTATCTTTAAGCTTTATCAAAATGATATAGATGTTACAACGACTTATTCTAACAAGATCACAGTGACCGATGAGGGTTCTGGGAAATGGAGTTATGTTGTAAGTGACTTACCAAAATACGATACAAATGAAGAACTCTATGAATATAGTGTGAAAGAAACAGTGCCATCTGGCTATGAAGTATCGTATGAAAATGGGGAGAAGGCCTTAGATGAAGAAACCATTACCAACTATGCCCTTTATGACTTGAAAGTTTGGAAGACGGTATCTGGTCCAATGGGTGATAAGTCAAAAGCATTTAGCTTTACGGTTGAACTTTGGACAGGAGATACCACAAAGGTTCCACATGAGTTAGAGAATCTTCCAGAAGGCGTAAGTGGAAGTGGTGGTACATATACATTTGCCTTAACGCATGGTGAAGAAGTAATCTTTGAAGATTTACCATATTATGTGCACTATAAGGTAGTGGAAGAAGATTATTCGAGCGAAGGATATCGTACCAGTGTTGATTTAGTTGATGGCCGTGAGAAAACAGGGCAAATGACTAGTGATCAAGATGTTTCTTATTTGAATACAACAAGCGCTGTCGTACCTACGAAAGCAAGTGCAGGCATTTACATTCCATTTGTGATTATGGTCGCAATAGGAGTATTATGGTATTTGCTAGAAAGATGGCAAAGACGGGAGACAGTGGATATGTAATGAGTGAACTAGAGAAAGAAACAAGTGTCATAAAAGATGAGGCGAAAAAGAAACGTCGACTCAAAAAAAGAGTGCGTAGCCTTATCCTAAAAACCGTACTACTTGTTGGCGGAATATATGTGCTTATTACATTCATATTTGGCATTCATGTCGTTCATGACAACAACATGTTTCCAAGTATTCGAGATGGAGACTTAGTAATCACATACCGTTTGGCAAATACCTATATGACAGACCATGTGTTTGCGTATACGTATGAAAACAAAACGTACTTCGGGCGAATCGTCGGAGTAGCAGGAGATGTGATTGACATAAGTGAAGAAGGAGGTTATACCGTCAATGGCAATGTTCCATTTGAAGATGAATTCTATGAGACAATGCCAAGTGGGAATAAACAAATCGTTTATCCTTATACGGTACCAGCCAATACCGTCTTCATCCTAGCGGATTATCGACTAGGACAACTTGATTCCAGGAACTTTGGGGCGATACCAACCAAAGACCTGAAAGGAGAAGTAGCCTTAACGCTTCGGCGAAGAGGCTTCTAAGTATCAAGTCCTCTCATGAAAGGAAAAATATACAGGGACTCTAAATAAAATGTGTATGACAAAAAGGTATGAAAAGAATTACAAAACTATTCGGTGTACTATTAGCTTTTGCGTTAATGTTCACCGCAACCGCTGTCAAAGCCGATCCGTTTGATTATGACACAATCAACGGCGAAAGCACAAAGTTAAAAAAGTATTTAGTTGTCGACAAAAATACGAACATTCCGGGTGTAACTTTTAGTTTTACGGTTGCAGCAGGAGCAGCAGTCGATCCAGGAGAAGGAACCTTACCGGTTTATGCAGGAACAGGTTCACCAACCATTGCGGATGTAACTTTTAATGCAGGTGAAAGTGCAGATGCAGCTACCGCTTTAGATGCAGATGAAGGTTACACAGAGAAAATTGGTGCGAAGAAAGATATCACAATCAACTTTAGTAGCGCAGTATATGATAAGCCAGGTGTTTATCGTTATGTGGTAACAGAAACAGCGAGCACAGAACCAGGTGTTGTGAATGATTCACAACCAAAAAGAACCATTGATGTTTATGTAGAAGATAACAATGGGGAATTAGTCATTGCGGGATATGTATCTTATGAAGGAGAGTTTACTGCTGCTCCTAAACAATCCTATACGCCAAATGGTGCAGCTACGGATGGATACGCAAATGGAGTTCCAGAAGGTAGTGGCGATATGACAAAGTCTAATAAATACGTGAATGAATACATCACAAACGAATTAGAACTTTCAAAACAAGTTACAGGTAATCAGGGTGACAAAGAGTCGCAATGGGAAATGAAAGTAAATTTTGAGACATTAGCTACAGGTTATAATGTGAAATACGCAAAAGTAAAAGAAAACGGAACTCCGATTTCTGAGCCGACTTATACGGATTATACCAATAATAGCGCAATCACATTAGGACACGATGATACATATGATTTCATCGGTATTCCTGAAGGCGTAAAATATACGGTAACAGAAACTAAAGAAAATCAAGATGGTTATACAACAACCTACACAAATGAAAAAACTCATACTTATGCCGATGACGATGAACCAGAAGATGTCTTGTTAACGGTTGAGAATAACCGCCAAGGTGTATTGCCAACAGGTGTTATGGCAGCAACCTCTACAGGTTTAATCATTGCAGGTGTTGGCTTAGCTGGTTTATTAATTATGCGTAGAAAGAAAGATGAGGATGAAGACTAATCAACTTTGTTGATTATGCTCATAATGTATGAAGATTGTACGTGTTTTAGATAACATTGTAGATATGATTTATCGAATCATCTTTATCATGATTCTATTAATCGGATTTTATTACATGTATGATACGTATTATATCTTCAATCACGCTTCTGCTTCCCACGTTTTGGCTAGTAAGCCAGGAAGTGAAGAAGCAGCAGTCAGTCGACCATTAACGGAAGATTATATCGCATGGTTAACGGTAGAGGATACCTCAATTGATTATCCAATTATGCAAGGGGACACAAATAGTGAGTATCTCAATAAAGATCCGTATGGAGATTATTCGTTATCTGGTTCTATCTTCCTTGATAGTCGCAATGATTCCGAATTTAAAGATTCCTATTCTTTGGTGTATGGACACCATATGGAAAGTAACTTCATGTTTGGAGCGCTGGATGCTTTTATGGATAAAGAGTATTATCAAGCACATCAAACGGGAACGATTGAAACGAAATCGGGAATCATCTATGATATAGAAATATTTGCGTGCATTCAAACGGATGCAAATAACGAAGCAATCTTTAACCCACAAGGTTCAGAAGTATTACTACAAAGCATTCCAGCTACGCAATATTACCAAAATCCAAAGAACAAACATATCGTCGCTCTATCGACTTGTCTAGAACCAGGCAGTACCAGAAGAACAGTCGTATTAGCAACACTAGAAGAAAGAGAAGGAAACTAACATGAGAAAGATACTGAAATATATCCTGTTATCTTTAGTGGCTTTATCCTCAATAGGGTTGATTAAACCTACGTTCGTCATGGCTGCAGGTGAGGCAACGGCTACCATTGAAGTGAAAGTCGAAGGCCCAGCAGGTAATGTTGAAGTTGGATATGTCGATGAAAGCGATCAAGTATCTTCGGATTATAAAAAAGATGGACCACTGCCAAGTCCAAGTAGTAAATCAATCACAGGAAGTGACACCTTTACGATTTCCTATCCAAGTGTTGGAAACTATGTTTATAAAATTAAACAAAATCCAAATGGATATGTGGATCACGTCACCTACGATGAAACGTATTATCTACTCTATGTCATGGTTTATTATGATACAGATGGTTCCATGGTTACCGCATTAGAAGCACAAACCAATGGGAAACCAAACGAAGGGGAATATGATCCTTCTGGAGACTTTAGTCATAAACCAAAAGAAATCTGTTTTACAAACGTAGCAGATAAAACCTATACCGTTATTTATGAAGACGGGGAACATGGTAAGAGTAGTAACCCAAGTGAAAGTGGAAAGTATATTGGTGAATATCCAAAAGGTGGGAACGTGGTTACACCAAATGATGGATACAAATTTACTGGAACATATAAGTACCGTATTGTGGATGATGCGGGAAAAGTGATTGAAGAAGGAACAACCGATGATCCAACATCAATCATGGTGAAAGGACATATTGTTTTCACACCACTCTATGAACCTGTTGTTGTACCACCATCTCCTACAGCGACACCTAATCCACCAAAACCATCTCCAACTGCCAAACCTGGCATCATCATTCCTTTTACAGGGGATGATACAAATCTCATGTTGTATGGAGGATTGTTTGGGATATCATTCATCGTTATCTTGATTGTATTGATTTATCAAAGAAAAGAAAAAATACCTTTTTGAAGAAATAGAGTTAACTAATAAACAATAAAGAAAAAGGGTTAGCACCAAATTGTGTGGATCACATATATGGGCTAACCTTTTTTATGATTGGTTAAACTTTTTCGATAACTACTGGGAGACTCGCCGGTGAACGCTTTGAATGTCGAATAAAAGTGATTGCGTGAACCAAAGCATAATTGTTCATAGATGTCATTAATTTGTAAAGATGGATTTTGAAGAAGTATTTTGGCGCGTTCTATGCGTTTGGAAAGAACATATTGGTTTACACTGCACCCCATCTCTTTTTGGAATTTTGTCGAAAAGTAATAAGTAGAATAACCAATTTCTTTCGCTAAATGAGAAATCGATAAGGGTTCTTCTAAATGAACTTGTATATAGTGGCATGCATGTTGGATAGGTTGGGAGATATGAGCGTTCTGTTTTGCTTCGTGCACACGGTTAATGTAGTCTTCAACAATCTTTGTGGATAGTTTATTTAATTCAGCTAGGGAGGTTGAAGACTCAATCGCAGACCCATAAAGGTCATTCAAACTATAAGAAATTGCTGGAGATAAACCACCATTGATGGCTACGCGCGAAACAAGTGTAAGTAAGACGGTTAGGTTTAGCTTAGCACTAAGAATGGAACTATCATTTTGAAAGCGAATTCCACTTGATTGGCTTGATAATTTATAAATTTGAGAAACAGCTTGAATGTTTCCTTCTTCTACAAGTGATAAAAAACGTTGTTCCGACTCATAGATACCCGCATGAGAATCATAATGATTTTCAAGAGATTGAGAAGATTTTTGAAAGGAACTGGATAAAACTTCGATTTGTTGGGGAGGGACATATTCCTTATTGATTAAGTAATGCAGTTGCATGGAATAACGGAATAAATCAGGTGTATTTACGATGGGAATTCTTTTTAGATTCGTAATCAAAGTATATTCTTCTTTCGGGCTTAATGAAGCAACATACTCAATTTTATGTAAGGCATCATGAATATCGTTTCCATTCCAAATTGGACCAAGCATATAAAACTCTTTTGTTGTTTGACTATAATCGCACATAAAACAAAGGCCAATTTGATTTTCAAAAATAAACGGTACTGTTTTCTTGTTGGAAAACACTGGTTGGGCTTCTTCTTTTAACTTCAATAGTTTTAGTAAATCCCCTTGATAAGCAATCAATGGGTAATTGGTTTCTTTTTGTTCTAATGTCTTGGAAAAAACCCAATAATAAATGGGGAATGATAGATTTAATAATTCTAGAAAGAGTTTGATTTGTTCTTTTATTGTCATAAAACGCACCATCATTAATATAAGTACAAATTCATTAATATAATAACATAGTAAGCGCTTTCTTTTGTTATGTTATTTGTAAGTAATAATTAGAAAGGATTCAATATCATGAGTAATTTGAAAGACACGACAACAGGGAAAGAAACAATGTATCGTAAAGCTAAGCTATGGCAAATCATTTTGATTGCGTTTAACGCATTTAATGGAATGGCAGTCTATTTCTTAATTGGCTTAGCAAGTTATTCTGCGAGTATAGGTTATGGCATTGCGACGGTAATCGTCGGTGGCTTATTAACCTTTACACGACTATTTGATGCAGTAACCGATCCAATCTTAGCGTTCTTATATGACCGCATGAATACCCGATTTGGAAAAGTTCGCCCATTGATGGTTTTGGGTTGGGCAATCCAAAGTGCTGGTTTATTATGCATGTTTAACTTTTTCTCTAGCAAAGGACATGGCATTCCTGTGTTCTTGTTATTCTATATGATTTATGTGGTTGGTTATACGATTGTCAATATGACGGCACAGACGCTACCAGCCTTAATCACTAATGACCCACAACAACGTCCAACCGTAGGTGTATGGCAAACCGTATTAAACTATGTCACTCCAATGGTATTGAATGTTGTGGTCTATACCGTACTCATGCCTAAATATGGTGGCAGCTTTAATCAAGAGTTCTTAAATGTTGTGACTTGGGTATGTGTTGCGTTATCTCTATTAGGTGTCATTCTTGTATGTATTGGTGTATCTGAATATGATAAACCAGAGAATTTTGAAGGCATTGGCAAACGCGAACGTTTGAAATTCAAAGATATGGTTGATGTTTTGAAAAACAACCAGCCTTTACAATCCTATATTATTTCTGCAGCTTCTGATAAAGTGGCACAACAAGCGCAATCTGCTTCCATCGTTGGCACGATGTTGAGTGGTATTTTAATTGGGAATATGGGTCTAGCGACCACATTGAGTGTAATTGGTATGTTACCATCGATTCTATTCGCTATCATTGGTGCACGCTATGCGGGAAAACATGGGAATAAAGAATCTATCGTCACATGGACAAGAAACTGTATCATTGCGAATGTTGTAATCATTGCATTCTTCGTAATCGCAAATATGACAGTTGGAACAACCTCTATTTCTAAGATGGGGCCAACGATGATTCTTTATGTATTGTTGACCCTTGTAACAAATGGGTTTGCGATGTGTGTAACAACCGCAAACACAGGCTTTATGGCAGACATTATTGACTTTGAATTAGATCGTAGTGGTAAGTATATTCCTGCTGTTATCACCGGTACCTACAGCTTGATTGATAAGATTGTATCTTCTTTCTCAGCTGCGATTGCAACAGGATGTGTCGCATTAATTGGTTATACCAATACCATGCCACAACCAACCGACCCACAAACACCAGGTGTCTTTTGGATGACTATGTTTTTACGTTATGGTCTAGCGATACTTGGATGGTTATGTACATTATGGGCAATGCGTAGTTGTAAATTAGATAAAGAAGAAATGGTCCGTGTACAAGCGCGTATTGCAGAAAAGAAAGAAGAAGCAAAACAACCTAGAATCGGAGAAGCAAATGCGTAATTATCAAACATGGAATGAAAATTGGGCATTTGAAAAACCAGGTTGCGATAAAGAAATCGTAACACTACCACATACATGGAATGCAAAAGATGGACAAGATGGTGGAAACGATTATTATCGTGGTACATGCGTGTACTCTAAAACCTTTCCAAATTTTGATTTGCAAAATGGGGAAGAAGTTTATGTTGAGTTTCGTGGTGCTGCGATGTCTGCAACCGTATGTGTAAATGGAAAACAACTTACCACACATGAAGGTGGCTATGCGACATTCCGCGTGAATATTACAGATGTACTACAGGAAGAAAACATAATTGAAGTTTACGTCAATAATGAAGCAAACCATGTCTATCCACAAAGTGCGGATTTCACCTTTTATGGTGGATTATATCGCGATGTTTATTTGCTCATTGTTCCGCGTGTTCATTTTGAATTAGATCACTATGGTGGTAATGGCATCAAGGTAACGCCCGTTGTTAATTTAGAAGAACAAAGTGCAAAAGTAAAAGTCGAAGCTTGGATTAATCAATCTCTAGAAAACGTATCATTTCAAATTGGTGAAGAAATCCAAGAAGTCAAAGCGGAAAATGGCTATGCTTGTGCAACTTTTATGCTAGCTAATGTGCATCTATGGAATGGATTAGAAGATCCTTATTTGTATGAACTAATTGCGAAGGTGCAAGAGGATGAAGTACAAGTTCCTTTTGGTTGTCGCACATATGAAATCAATAGTCAGCAAGGTTTTGTGTTAAATGGAAAAGCCTATCCTTTACGGGGCGTATCCCGTCACCAAGATCGTTTAGGGGTAGGAAATGCCTTAACGCCACAAATGCATGAAGAAGATATTGCGCTTATTTTAGAAGTTGGTGCAAATAGCATTCGTTTAGCACACTATCAACATGATCAATACTTCTATGATTTATGTGATCGATGTGGCCTTATTGTGTGGGCAGAAATTCCTTATATCACAAAGCATATGCAAGAAGGTAGAAAGAATACACTTCTTCAAATGCAAGAACTAATCATTCAGAATTATAATCACCCAAGTATTGTGGTATGGGGTTTATCGAATGAAATAACAGCTGCTTCGATGGTGAATGATGCCTTATTAGAAAACCATCAGGCGCTAAATGATTTAGCACATCAATTAGATGCAACGCGCTTAACTACCATGGCGAATGTCTTTATGTTAGAAACCGATAGTCCAATCTTAGATATTCCAGATGTGAATGCCTATAATTTATATTTTGGTTGGTATTTAGGTGAATTAACACAAAATGAAGAATTCTTTGATGCGTGGCATGCGCAATACCCAGATAAACCAATTGGCTTTTCAGAATATGGCGCAGATACAAACCCACAATTCCATAGTGTTCATCCAGAGCGTGGAGATTATTCCGAATCCTTTCAATGTGTGTATCACGAATACATGCTAAAGATGATTGAAGAAAGACCTTGGTTATGGTGTACCTATGTATGGAATATGTTTGATTTTGGTGCCGATGGAAGAGATGAAGGTGGCAAGAATGGACAAAACCAAAAGGGTCTAGTCACGATGGACCGCAAGACGAAAAAAGACGCTTTCTTCTTATACAAGGCACACTGGTCCAAAGAACCATTTGTATACATTACGGAAAGACGTTATGTCAATCGTAATGAACAAAATACAAAGGTAAAAGTTTATAGTAACCAAGAAAAAATTACATTATTCGTAGATGGAGAAGAATTCGAAACGAAAGAAGGAAAGTATCAATTCGAATTTGAAGTTCCTATCTCAAACAAACATGCTATCAAAGCAGTATCGGGATCTTATGAAGATGAAATCACAATACAATATGTTGAAGAAAAAGACATGCATTATGTCTTAAATCAACAAAGCGATGTAAAAAACTGGTTTGATGAAGAAATAGATCCTGCATATTATTCTGTGCATGATACGCTTGGTGAGATTGCGAAAAGTCCAGAAGCAAATGCGGTACTCGAACAAATGATGGCAAAGATGACTGCTTCTAGAGGCGATGTGGCAGAAGATGTTAAGAATAATCCAAATCTCAAAAGAATGATGGCACGCATGACATTAATATCTTTGATTAAACAGGCAGGGGATGTGGATGCTGCATCTGTAGAACAACTCAATCGCATCTTACAAACATACAAGAAAGGATAGTAACCATGGTAATCCAACGGGCAGTTCAACAAATTATGTTAGGAACAGTCACCAAAGACGAAGAACATACACGTTTCCTCTTGTCACAATTAAAACAATTTGGATATACAGGATTGGAGTTGAATCGCTTTATGATTCATCCTACACCACTCATGGTGCGACTATTAACTAAGATGGCAAAGATGCCAACCGGAAATAGTGGAAAACTAAATTGGCCTAAATTAGTACAAGAGGCAAACCTTGATGTGGTGAGTTTACATACGGATTTAGCTTCCTTAGAGCAGCACTTTGAAGAAGTGTTACTTGATGTAGAAGCGTTAAAGACCAGTCGTGTTGTTATTACAGGGATGTATCGTTTTAATTATCAAGATGAAGTTGCAGTACGCAATTTAGCTAAGCGACTCAATGTGGTTGGAAAACAGTTACAAGAAAAAGGCATAAACCTTTTCTATCATAATCATAATATTGAACTCTTACATGTGAATGAAGATAAGAGTGCGTATGATACATTGATTGAGAATACAGATCCGTCTTATGTCAATTTTGAATGTGACACCTATTGGATTGCGGAAGCAGGAATGAACCCTCTTTCTATGATGGAGAAATTAGGGAATCGCATGAAGCTATGGCATATTGCAGATCGCGGAACACGCGTTTCAAAGACACCGATGACGCCAATTCTCAATAGTGATTCGGTGGAACTTGGACAAGGGAATATGGATTTAGATGCCTTAAGTGCTTATGCGAAAAAAGTTGGCATTGAAGCAGTTGTATTAGAGAGTCATCGTAACTGGATACATAAAGATCCAATTGAAAGTATCAAACTTAGTTCGACCTATTTATTAAAAGAATTTGGAGGCGAAAGATGAATACATTAAAAGATTACTTTATTACAACCAATCGACCTTTTAAAGAAGGAACGGTAGAAGTGTTTGAGATGCTTGTACCAATCTCAAATTGTAAAAAAGCAACGTTATATATTACAGCCCTAGGTACTTATGAAGTGGAAATTAATGGGGAGAAAATCACGGATGATTTATTAACGCCAGGATTCACTTATTATCCAAAAGACTTACATTACCAAACCTATGATGTCACAGAGTGGCTTCAAGAAGATGCGCTATTACGTGTCTATTTAGGGCAAGGATGGTATTGTGGGCGTTTTACCTATAAGAACATTAACCAAATCTATGGAGAGCGTCCTGCTGTTTCATGGGTTTTAGAAATCGAAGAAGAAAATGGGGAATTGCGCACGCTACATTCAAGAAGTGAAGAAGTGCATGCGGTAGAAAGTCCTTATTTCTATGCTGGGCTATATGACGGGGTTGTGTATGATGCAAATGGAAATAAAGAAGAAGTATTTGCTCCTGTTCCTTTTACTGGTGTGATTCCTGAAGTCATTGAACCGATGGTTCTTCCTGTGCGCATGCAAGAACAAATGCCAGTTAAAGAAGTGATTCCACACGGAGAAACAACGATTATTGATTTTGGCCAAAATTTCGCAGGGCTTGTTTGTATTCATCCAGAGAAGATGAAAGGAAATACGCTTAAGTTACGTCATGGCGAAATCTTGAATGCAGATGGTTCGTTATATACCAATAATTTACGAAAGGCCAAAGCAGAAATCATCTATACCAAAAAAGAAAATGATAACCGCATGTATCGACCGGCGTTCACCTATATGGGCTTTCGTTATGTGGAATTAAATGGAGTACCTTATGAAGAAGGTCTATTAGAAGCATATGCCATTTATAGTCAAATGGATCGAACCGGTGACTTCTATAGTTCAAATGCGAAGGTAAATCAATTATTCAAAAACCAGATATGGGGTATGAAGTCTAATTATATTGAAGTGCCAACAGATTGCCCACAACGGGATGAGCGTATGGGGTATACAGGGGATGGACAAGTCTATGCGCATACCGCTATGTACAATTTTGATGTACGCAACTTTTGGCGTAAGTTCTTGAAAGATATTCGCTATACGCAAGCAGATAATAAAGCAGGTTATGTAGCACCCGTTGCTCCAACCAATGGTCCAGAAGATGGCACAGGCATGATATCTATGATTGGTTGGTCCAGTTGCGATATCATTGTGCCCTATAAGTTATATCGTCATTATGGAGAAATCGAATTCTTAAATACACAATATGAATCGATGAAGAAACTCATGGCGAGCGAGTTAGATTTATGTGGTTTAACACATTTGGTCGCAAAACCAAATTTAGGAGATTGGTTAAGTCTAGGCAAAGACGTAAAGTATATGGCAATGCACCATGGACCAGTCACAGATGCATTCATTTTGAATGATTTAGCACTCATGGTTAAAGTTGCGACGCTCTTTGAAGATAAAGCACTTGCAGAAGAGTATCAAAATACTTTAGATAAGTTGCGAAAGAAGTATAAGAAAAAATACATCAAGAGAGATGGCACAATGAAAGATGATTATCAAGGTGCCTATGTTTTGGCATTGCAATATGCACTCGATAAAGAGGATCCACTCTGTCCATCCATTTATCAAAAACTAGTGGAACGATTACGTCGTGATGGAATTGGTACTGGCTTCTTTGCAACTGAGTATTTATTGCCACTATTGGCTGAGCATGGAGATTCTAAATTTGCCTATGATTTGTTGCTACAAGAAGAGTGTCCAGGATGGATGTATCAAGTCAATCTTGGTGCCACAACTATTTGGGAACGTTGGAATGCTATATTAGAAGATGGCAATATAAATGAAGAACACTTTAATGCAGATAACATGGTGAGCTTTAACCATTATGCCTTCGGGAGTGTGGGGGAATTTTACTATCGCTATATTTTAGGCATTCAAGAATTATTGCCAGGGTTTGCGAAAATATTACTCAAACCAATTCCTGATAAACGTCTTGGGGAAGTCAAAGGTTCTTATGCGTCTGTGCAAGGAATTATCAAGTCCGCATGGAAATACGATGGTGAAGAAATCCAATTGGACTTTGAAGTACCATGTGATGCACAGATTGTATTACCAGATGGCACCATACAGGAAGTAACAAAAGGAGCGTATCACTATGTCTGTAAAGAAGCATTATTGTAATCCGATTAATATTGATTATCGTTACCAATTCAATATGGACCAACGAGTTGGTGTTCTACAAATCAATCGAGAAGCGGCTGATCCTTCGATGGTGTACTATCAAGGAAAATATTATGTGTTTGCCTCCATGCAGTTGAAGGTGTGGGAGAGCGAAAACTTGATGGATTGGAAGAGTTACCCATTACCTAAAGAATTGCCTTTATATGACTATGCACCTGATGTACGTGTAATTGGGGATTACCTCTATTTTTGCGCATCCAAAAGAGAAGAAAAATGTGATTATTATCGTACGAAGGATGTCATAAATGGACCATATGAAAAAATCGAAGGGACATATCCTTTTTGGGATCCACATGTATTTGAAGATGAGGATGGAAAAGTATACTTCTATTATGGTTGTTCGAATGTGACACCTATTTATGGGGTAGAAGTTGATCCCGTTACCTTCTTACCAAAAGGAGAACGAAAAGAATTAATTTTTGGACATCCTTATGAAATTGGATACGAACGGATTGGGGAGAATAATTCGGAATATCCTCGAAGTGATGAAGAAATTGAAATGATGTTTCAAAATTTTGTCAAACAACAAGGAAGACCCATTGAAGAAATACCAGCTGACTATATTCCATTAATCAAAGCGATGTTTACGAATCGTCCCTATATAGAAGGGCCGTGGATGAATAAGCATAATGGGAAATATTATCTTCAATATGCTTGCCCAGGAACCCAATACAACACCTACGCAGATGGTGTATATGTTTCTGAACATCCACTAGGGCCTTATGTATTGGCTTCGAATAATCCATTCTCATATAAACCAGGTGGCTTTATTACGGGCGCAGGGCATGGTTCTACGATGGAAGATGCGAAAGGAAATATGTGGCATATTTCTACGATGCGCATCAGCACACATCATATGTTTGAACGTCGTGTCGGCTTATGGAAAGCAGGTTTTGATGAAGAGGGAGAATTGTATTGTGACCAACGCTTTGGAGATTGGCCAATCAACATAGAGAGTAAACCCTTTGAAAATCCAGATTGGTATTTATTGAGTTATCAAAAACCAGTTCAAGTTTCTTCGTGTTCTGGAGATAACAAAAAAGAAAACGCAGTTGATGAAAATATTCGCACTTGGTGGCAAGCGAGCACCAATGAACCAGGGGAATGGATTTGTGTTGATTTGGAAAAAGAAATGATGGTTCATGCAATTCAAATCAACTTTGCGGATGACATGATTGACGAACAACCTGCGGGTGAAATCCAAGGAACTACACAAGCAAGATGGATTGATGATCGCAATCATGTGACAAGATGGAAATTAGAAATTTCAAGCGATGGCAAAGTTTGGCAAGAAATAGAGAATAAAGAAAATGCGACAACCGACCTATCGCATGATTTAGTCGTATGTGAAGAAGGGATGAAGACACGTTTTGTGAAATTGACCATTTTTGAAGTCCCACTTCATCAAAAACCATGTATCTCAGGATTACGAATATTTGGAAAAGGAGAAGGTGCTTTACCAAAGGTGCCACAGTATCATGTGGATCGCACAAGTGATTTAGATATGCGCATCACCATAGAAGGAGATGCGAAAGGATATTTGATTCTCTGGGGTAAGGAAGAAACAAAGCTATATCATAGTTATGAAACTTTCCAAAAGGAACAGGTTGTACCGGCGTTACTGAAAGGGGAATCTTACTATGTGTGCGTAGATGCGTGGAATGAAAATGGAATTACAACGGGAGAAATACAGAAAGTAGAGGCGAAGTAATATGAAATTTCCAACTGGTTTTATGATTGGTAGCGCCACAGCAGCGCACCAAGTAGAAGGCAACAACATACATAGTGACTATTGGGCACTTGAACAAATGAAATACAGTGAATTTCCAGAACCAAGTGGAGAGGCATGTGATCAATATCATTTATATCAAGAAGATATTCGCCTAATGAAAGAGGCAGGTTTAAATTGCTACCGTTTTTCGATTGAGTGGGCAAGAATTGAACCAGTAAAGGATCAGTTTGATGAAACAGAAATGCAGCACTATATCGATGTGATTGATTGTTGTATTGAAAATGGAATTGAACCCATTGTCACATTGTTCCATTTCACAAGTCCCAAATGGTTAATGGCAGAAGGTGGTTGGGAAGCAGAAAGCACCATCGAACGATTTAAACGTTATGCCATGTATGTGGTGGACCATATTCAAGACAAAGTACACTATATTTGCACCATCAATGAAGCCAATATGGGTTTACAAGTACGCATGATTGCAGAACGCTACCGAAAACAAATGGAACAAATGGCTGCTTCCAATCCAAAAGGCGAAGAGAACTTACAAGTTGGCATTAACTTAGAAGCAATGATGAAACGCCAAGCAGCACAAAAAGAAGAATTCAAAGAGGTCTTTGGTGTAGACAATCCACATTACTTTGTATCACCTCGAACAGAAGAGGGAGATCTTATGGTAGCTCGTGGGCACCAACTTATTCGACAAGCAATCAAAGAAAAATATCCACATCTAAAAGTTGGATTAACGCTTAGCCTCCATGATTTACAAGCCATAGAAGGTGGAGAGGCATATGCAGCGAAAGAATGGGATTCTGAATTCAAACACTACTTGCCATATATCAAAGAAGATGATTTCTTTGGAGTACAGAACTATACACGCACATTAGTAGGCCCAGAAGGAAACCTTGCGTATCCGGAAGGAACACGTATGACACAAATGAATTATGAGTTCTACCCGGAAGGATTAGAGCACGTAATTCGTAAAGTGCATGAGGATTTCAAAAACGAATTAATGGTGACAGAGAATGGGACTGCGATGGATAATGATGAAGACCGTGTGGAGTTTATTCGCATTGCGTTAGAAGGGGTAAGCAACTGTATCCAAGATGGAATTCCTGTCATTGGTTATAACTATTGGAGCTTCTTAGATAATTTTGAATGGCAAAGAGGTTATTCCATGACATTTGGCTTAGTTGCGGTAGATCGTAAAACGCAAAAAAGAATGCCAAAAGAAAGTTTGTCTTACTTAGGAAGCGTAGCAAAAGAAATTAAGTAGAATACAGGAGAATTCATCAAATAAAACTGAAAATACAGGCGATTTTTGCCTGTATTTTTGTTGTGATTATTATAAAAACGTAATAGAATAAAATTGCTTATGTGTATATTGTTGCACATAGTGTTCATCGTGTTCATATGAAAAAAACTAAGACATTAAAACAAGTCAGTTCGATAACTTTAGCAATATTAATATGTTTAAGCCTTTTGGCTCCTTTTTCAGTTGCTTTATCTGCAGAAGAAACAATCGAAGAAAATGAAACAATACAAGAGCCACAAGGAGAAGTAACTCCAGAAAGCACACCTGAAGTAACAGAAGAACCAACTCCTGAAGTGGCACCTGAAATAACTCCAGAAAGTACACCAGAGGTAACACCTGAGCCAGCTCCTGAAGTGACACCAGAAGTAATCGAAGAAAATACACCTACTCCTGTAGTTGAAGAAACACCAGTTCCTAGTGAAGAACCAATAGAAGAAGTAATAGTAGAAGAGAATTATCCATCCTTCTTACAAGAACATACAATCAAAGACGTAACAATAACGGTCGAAGCACCAGAAGGCGTATTCCCAGAAGGGTCTACTTTAAGTGTGGAAGAAGTACCTGTGTATGTGGAAAGACAGGTTAGTGAAGCATTAGATGAAGTAAGAGAAGAAGAGAAGAATGTAGCAGTATCCTATACCTTTGATATTAAGGTGTTAAAGGATGGTATAGAAGTACAACCAAAGGATCAAAGTAAAGTAAAAGTATCATTTAAGATGGTAGAAGTACAGAATGAGAATTTAACAACAGATGTGTATCACATTGATGATAAACAAGAAGCGATTACAAGTGAGCAAGTTACCCAACTTGATACCGTAACAGAAGAAGATACAGCTATTGTAGAAACGGATGGTTTCTCACTTTATACCGTTGAATTTACCTATAATCAATTGACCTATGTAATGGCAGGAGATTCGGATATCCCATTAAGTACTATACTTTCTTATGTTGGCTTAAATGGCGAAGTAAGTGCAGTCGAAGTCAGCAACCCAACATTGTTCTCCGCAAGTAACGAGAATGGGGTATGGATGGTCCATGCTTTACAAGCATTCCAAACCAATGAGTGGATGAAAGTAACGATTGATGGAATTACGTATGAAATTGTAGTTACAGATAATATTGCGGAGGGTAGTTTCGATGGTTTATATTGGTGGATTTCGGATAGCGGCATTCTTAATATCCGCCCATTAAATTCAGCTACAAGCCCTGTTTCTATGACGACAGTACATTCATCTGCGGCAAACTGGCCATGGCATTCTTATCGTAGTCAAATCAAAGAAGTTCGATTTATTACGAATAATAATGGGGTAGGTGTTGGATTGAGTGGCACACAAAACTTTATGTTTGCGGATTGTGTCAATCTTGAAAAAGTATCTTTTGATGGGTTGGAAGATGCAAATGCGAATGGCATAGCACGTATGTTTAGTAACTGTCCAAAATTAAAAGAGGCAGATTTAAGTAAGTTTACCAACGAAGGTGTCATCACAAACATGCAGAACATGTTTAATGGATGTACCAGTTTGGAAAAAGTTGTTTTGAATAATCCTGATTTTAAAGGAGCAACCGTAAATGGTGGCGTCATGATTGCGAATATGTTTGCGGGTTGTACAAGTTTAAAAGAAGTGGACTTATCAAACATTGAATTGCCTATACGTACAAGTAACGCACAACCAGGCGATATGTTCAATGATAGTAAAAATCTTGAAACTGTTAAGATGAACAACACAAAGCTAATCTGTGCGAACAAAGATGGGGACTTTAGTGAAATGTTCAATAATTGTCCAAATCTTAGCACGGTGGAAGTAAATGGATTTGAAGCACAAGGTGGTATCGATTTCACCTCTATGTTTGAAAATGATCCAGCTTTAACAACGATGGACATGAGTGATGTATATGTGGATGATGCCCAATATATGACGAATATGTTTCATAATTGTACAGGATTAGAGACACTTGATGTTTCTGGTTTTGGGCTTTTGAATGACATCGTGAATATGGATGGGTTTGTACAAGGGGATACAAGTTTAAAAACATTAGTTCTCGATAATTTAGACAATAGTGCAATTGGTCCAACGAATGAAAAACACTCCGTTTATGAGGACTTGGATCCTTCGATTGGAGCCGTAGAATATGGACGTGAGTTAGGTGTTGAAACTTGCACTTCTTTAGAGACATTATCTGCGCAAAATTCAAAAGTATGGATGTGTTACAACGACCGTGGTTTACCAGGGGATGAATACTATAATGCATCAAACGATACCTCAATTTTGTATTTCAACGACCATGTGATGACTTATCAATCCGATAGTGGTCCAGTTGAAACGATTGATAGTAAACGTGATTATATTGATTTGGTGATTGACCGTGATGGCATCAACAAGCATACGACAGATCCAGCACAAGACCCATTACCTGATGCAAGTCAAAACATCAACATCAAAGATGGTGATTTAAATACCAATGGAGCTGGATTCTTAGCACCTGGTGTTTATACCATCACGCAAGACGCATGGAGTGAAAAACATCCAGCTACAGATCCTACCTATTATCGCATTGCCTATATTGGGGAAGTGCCATTTACCGTTGAAGCAGAAGATGTACCAGAATTAGAAGTATATAAAACAGACAACTATGTTTGGATTAATACTATAGAGAAAAACGATTGGCCAACCTCTGGGGATTATACAATTAATACAGGTGGAAATGTTAAGATTACATATAAAAATGCGGCTATTGATGTGAATGGAAAATTACATGATGTTGTGATAACAATTAATTCCATTACATTTAAAGAGTTAGAAAAGATTCCTACTGATCCACATCGTTACCATGATGGGAATAGTGATAAGGGCTATTACGTAACAAATAACACGTATTATCGTACGATTTTACAAGCATCTCGTAGTGATGGGGTAACCTTCCGTAACTATGTGCGTGGAGGCGATCCTTTAACCCCATGGAATGCGATTCCATATTTATCAGGTGGTTCTGGAACAGACATTGATTTCACGATTGAAATTGATGGGGCAAATCCAGATACATCATTCTTGTATTATGCGGATGATTTAGATGTCGCTTATAGTCAAGATTGGGAACGTCCAATTATGGATGATGCTTGTTATGATAATTTGCCAATTGAAAATACAACCTTTGGCGAAGGTGGCGAAGGATTCATTCTAGGGCAAGGAAATGATTTAGGCTCGGTTACCTTTGCGGAACAAACAGGGTTAGCGCTTGTAGGAAATCAAGTTATAACCACAGGAACAGACCCAAATACTCCATGGTCTGAATTCTATGTTAAAGCAGATGCGACAGGTTCCAATTATACCTGGACAAGTGGAGTAGCTTGTACTACTTATGCATTACGTAATACAGAAAAGCTTAAGGTAGGAGAAGCAATCGTTACACCAAAGAAACAATTAGAAGGTGGCACATTGGCGGCAGGTGATTTCACATTTAAACTCACACCAGTCTCGCTTCCAGATGGCATCAGTCAAGAAGAAGAAACAGCTACCAATAATGCGGATGGAACCATTACCTTTAATAATCTAAAGTTTGATGCGCCAGTTTATACACTGGATGGTATCGATTATTATCCAGGCACAGGTGGTACAAACGAACACGGACAAGGGGAACACAATACGTATGATTATGTGTATACACTTGCCGAAGTAATACCAGATCCAAAAAATCCAAACATTAAATACGATGAAACCGTACATGATTTAACCGTAAGTGTTACGACACCTGAAACGGATGAAGAAATGATGAAGGGTTTGAAAGTTCTTATCTATGTGGATGGAGAACTTGTGGATAATCCAGATGATGTAGATGGAGCGTGGTGGTCAGGAAGTGCACCTGGTAAAAGTGCCATTCCAATTCCATTTGATGTATTTAAGAATACAGTTCTTGGTTCCATCACAATTCATAAAGAAGTAACAGGACCTGCGATCAATCCAGATAAAGAATTTGAATATACTTTATCTTTACCAGATTTAGCTTCTCAAACAATTGAAGACAATTATGGAAGGTCCTATACATTAGATGCGAGTGGGAATTGTACATTCACCTTAAAACATAACCAAACGATTACCTTTAAAAAGATTCCAACTGGCACAGCGTATACCGTAACGGAAAATGATTATTCTGGTGAAGGTTATAAGACGTATGTGGATGGAAGTGAAGGAAGAAGTTCCAGTGGTAATGTTTCTGTAGATGGAACAACCATTGGTTATACCAACGAACTACAAACCTATGACTTAACGATTGATAAAACAGTCTCAGGTAATATGGGTGATAAGGAAGAACAATTTGAATTCACCATTAAAATTACGGGCCCGGTTAGTAAAGAAATCGAAGAGAGTGTGACAACAGTAGTGACTTCTGAACCATGGAATCCAGATATTCCTGATGTTTGGTTAAGTGGATGGTATATCACAGAAATGTTGGATCCAGAAAAATATAGTTATGTGTCGATTGATAAAGGATATTTTTTAGATGGTACATTTGGCTTGTATGAAGAGAATCCTAACGACGGGTCTATACACCTATTGATTCCGCTTACTAATGCAGAAATCGAATCTTATAAAGCCGCATTAAAAGCCGAAACGTATGTATACCTTGATGGGATTCGTCATGAAATCCTATCGGTCGACCCAGAAAATAAAGTCATAAATAATGGGAGCGAGTGGGATGTTACATATAAAGATATCGCTGTAGAAAATGGTTTCATGGATTTATCGGGTGTCGAAGGATTGATAGATAATGGGGATGGAACCTATACCTTTACACTTGGACATGAAGAAACCATTACAATTCCAAATATCCCATATGGTTATACGTATGAAGTTGTAGAAAAAGATTATACGAACGATGGATATCTAACTAAAGTAGATGGTACAGAAGGACGCACTGCGACAGGCACCGTTGAACAAGATACCGCACATTCATATGAGAACATTCGTAATGGGGTTGTTCCAACGGGAGTGGTTACAGGAATCTATGTCCCATTCATGGGTATGTTTGTATTAGCGATTGGATGGTTTATCTTGAAATGGCTTAAAAAAGCAGAATTTGAATCTTAATGAAAGAATCATACTAAATAAGAAGAGACTTAAGTAAAAACTTAAGTCTTTTTTTGAGGGGAACTCCTATGAAAAACGAAGGATAGTAGTAGGAGGAAGTAGCTATGTATGAAAATCAATTGAAGAACCAAGATTTCACAAATGATATTGTCTTTAAAGCCGTACTGACAAAGAATAAAGAATTATGCAAAGAGATGATTGCGCGGTGTGTACCAGATATAGAGATTGGAGAAATCGAGATTGTTGAAAGTGAGAAAGAGGTAAGTACAGGGATTGAGAATAAAAAGATTCG
>JAGAVW010000016.1 GCA_017941735.1 Solobacterium sp.
TTGCGATTGACCCAGAAACAGGGAAATATGTAGTTTTCATTGAACAGGAACCCTCTTTTGACCTAGAAGATAAGACGCAGTACCAAATTAGGGTAAAGAAAGGCAACATTGTAAGTTCTCCGAAAATCGACAAAACAAAGATAGGTGAAGCTATTTCTAGGGAAGTTATTTAAGGTGATGATATATGGATATCATTAACGTAAATACAATTGAGGGAGAAGTCGATTTAGATAATAAATTATCGGTAGGCGGAGACATTGACACGCAATCATCCTTGATTGTCGAAGGAAATGTCACTATCGGTGGTGGTGGAGAAACTTACGAAGGTGAATATGTAATCACCCCACATACATACGAACAAGTTTTTGAGACAAAAAACAAAACAATGAAAGATGATCTAACAGTTCTTGAAATTCCATATGATGAAACAACTAATCCATATGGAACAACTGTTGTTATTGCTAGTTAGGAGGAAATATGGCAAAGAATAAAATTATTTATGGCGGTGAAGTATTGATTGACTTAACCGATGCAACAGGCGTAGCAAGCGATATCTTGAGTGGGAAAACACTCTACGGAAAAGAAGGTACAAAACTTACTGGTACATGTACGTATGATGCAGATACTAGCGATGCAAACGCGACCGCAAGCGAAATCCTTGCAACGAAAACCGCTTACGCAAACGGGAATAAAGTTACAGGTACCATGACTAACAATGGAAGTGTAAGTGGAGTGATTGATGATCTAACCGCATATACCATTCCAAGTGGTTACCACGATGGTGGAGGTACAGTCGCGATTGACTCAACAGAAACTGCAAAGATTATTCCTGGCAATATTAAGGACGGTGTGGAAATCCTAGGAGTTACAGGAACATACACAGGCGAAGGTGTGACAGCACAAGCGAAAACCGCAACGCCATATACTACAGCACAGACTATCCTTCCTGACAGTGGTTATGATTACTTGTCACAAGTCACGGTAGAAGCGATTGCATATTCTGAAACACCTAATGCTTACGGAACTACGGTTACTATCGGACAGGTGGCACCATAAGGGGTGATTTAAGTGGCTATTAATAAAGTGACTTATGGCAATCAAACTTTAATTGATTTAACGGATAGCACTCTATCTTCTTCAAATGAACTAGTAAACGGAGTTACTGCTTACGATAGAAGCGGTACACTTTTGACGGGTACTGCTAACTACATGGATTTGGTATCCAACCCAACTGCCGATGATATTTTAGTTACGGATGCAAACGGACAAGCGGTTGATAGTGGAGTGGATATTAATGACGTTGCAATGCTTACTGATTTACCAAGTCAAGCCACCGATTCGACTTTGGGGCTAGTTAAAATAAATAGTGCAGAATCAGTAACATTAAACAGTAGCGGTCAATTAGATGTAGGTGGACGGTTAGGTCAATTTAGTGGTACAACTGGTATTTTCCATAGTAAAGACCGTGCGCCGCGGAACGTGGCAAACTACTCATTACTGATAACGGACGCTTTAGGCATCCAAATGGATGCGAACCGTTCATTTGCGGTGGTATCGGGTGTCGGTGTCACAATAACAGGCGCTCATGCAGCAGGTGTAACAGAATATCGTGTCACGAATAGCTATTCAAACAGAATACTTTGCGCAGGGTTGAAGTATATGTCGCTTGATGAAGCGACTTCAACCGTTAAACAGATAGTTGAAGTGACAAGTGTTACGATTAATGGGAGCACATTCACTCCCGACAGTAGCGCTAACGATAGCACTAATCCAATCGTGATAAAAGTTGCTGAAAGCCTAAATCCTGATAGTGCATTAGCAAGTGGCACTTCAATTCGTGGTTTTAGCGCAATGAAAGGTTATGCTTCTGAGTTTGTTGGAAGTTGTGTTGGGGCTGACGCTGGCGGTGCAAACCTTATGCTTGGGCAAGGTGTGTTTTCAAAAACTGGCAACATGAATGTCGTTCTTGGTCAGTATCACTACAATCAAGGTAACGGTAACACTTTGCTTGGAAGATGGCATGTGTCGAAAAAGAATCGTTGGTTCATGGCAGGAACAGGGCACGATAATTCAAATGGCAGAAGTGAAGCAGGTGCAGTTGTCGGACAATATTCCAACATTACAACTAATACTTTATTCGCAGTTGGAGATGGAACAAGTCATACCGCAAGAAGTAATGCTTTTGAAATCTTGGCAGATGGTAGAGTTAAGGCAAGTGGAACACCTACAGAAAATGATGATTTAACTAACAAAGCGTATGTAGATAGTGCTATTGGTGGCGGTGGACTTGCATTAACAACTTATGGCAATGCGGATTTCTCTTATCAACAAGAGTTAGACCCTGATACGCAAGAAGTTATTAATGAATGTGTGGCTTATTCAACTGTTGCAGGAAATGTAAACGAGCCAAAAGCAGTTAAATATGGTCGAGTTGTTAATATGAGTGGTGCATTTAAGAACATTAATGTAAGACCATCAAATGCTACTTTCGTTATGGGTAAAGTGCCGAGTGGGTGTGAGCCTCTTTACAATCAATACATTATGCAACAAGGGAGTAGTCAATATAAGTATCTGTTGCAAATTCAAACAGATGGAACTATGAGTTGTCAAAGATATTCAGCAAGTGCAAGTGCAATAGCAGTAACTAATAATGCATGGTTGAATATAAATGCTACTTATATTAGTGCTAGTTAATGTAATTAGATTAAATATTTGAAAGGATATTTATGAAACTAGAATATATAGATATTACCAACGGATTTCAAGCATACATTAGTAGGCCAGAATTATTTGGCTTATCTAGAACACACTTTAGTTGGTCCAACTTTAGGGGTTCACTTCAAAATCCACTTTTTCTTATGATATAATCGCTTTGGTGTTACCAATACGGTGGCGGTTAGCTCACTTCCGAAAAGGAGGTGATGCTTATGAGTGTGATGGAGTTTATTACAATCATATCTTTAATTATTTCAGTATATAGCCTGGCTATTACAAATAATAAAAAGTAAACCGCCCAGCCAAGGAATGGTTTACTTTTAACTATTCAGAGCTAACCGTCATCGGTAGCACCTTTTACATTTATATAATAGCCAATCGATATGAAAAATCAAATAGATTCTTATATATATTAACAATATTTCAGATTAAAAATCAGCCATAATTCGTGTCATATTCGTGTCACGGGTTTATAAAACCGCATATTTATGCGGTTTTTTGCTATATGGAGCGAGTGAGGAGAATCGGACTCCCGTATTCAGCTTGGAAGGCTGACGTTCTACCATTGAACTACACTCGCATTCTTACATGGTGACCCGGAGGAGAATCGAACTCCTGACCCACTGATTAAAAGTCAGTTGCTCTACCACCTGAGCTACCGGGTCGCTGGTCAAATGGTTTTAACCAGATGGTGGGGAGGGACGGTTTCGAACCGCCGAACCCTGAGGGAGCAGATTTACAGTCTGCCGCGTTTAGCCACTTCGCTACCTCCCCGAAAGAAATGGTGCCGACTATAGGAATCGAACCTACAACCTATTGATTACAAATCAATTGCTCTGCCAATTGAGCTAAGTCGGCATCAGAATGGTGGAGGTTAACGGGCTCGAACCGCTGACCCTCTGCTTGTAAGGCAGATGCTCTCCCAACTGAGCTAAACCTCCATATATTTTTTGGAATGCCTAATAAATATAGCACAGGGCTGTGAGTGCGTCAATAAAAAAAGCGTGGGTTTGTGTAGTATACTAGTAATGGTAAAAAAATTAGAAAGTAGAAGAAAATGTATCGAGAAACTTGGTTAGAAGTGGATTTGGACGCGATATCCTACAATGTGGAAACAATTAAAGAATTATGTGGCAAAAAAATCATTGCGGTTTTAAAAGCGAATGCGTATGGCTGTGGGGACCATCCGGTTGTACAAACGGTAGTAGAAGCAGGGGCAGAAATGATTGCGGTATCGAGTCTAGAAGAAGCACTTGTCTTACGAAATGAAGGCTATACCGGGGAAGTATTAATTCTTGGCGCAACCCGCAAAGAAGATCTTCCACTCGTGATGGAGAAAGGCATTACGATTACCGTTTATAGTGCGACCCAAATCGAAGCAATGAAAGCGTATGATACAAGCACTCTAAAGGTGCATTTAAAATATGATACCGGTATGAATCGGATTGGCTTCCGTAGTATTAGTGAATTAAAGGAAGCCTTAAAAGCTCTATTAGATCAAAAAGTTAAAGTAGAAGGCATCTTTACCCATTTTGCGTGTGCAGATAGTTCAAAAGAAAAAACAGATATCCAATTTCATAAATTTAAAGAAGCCGTTGAAACATTAAACTATCCATTTACGTGGATTCATTGTGATAACTCCGATGCGAGTGTTTCCTATTTTGAAGATGTGACAAACGCATGTCGTTTAGGTATTTCTTTATATGGGATTTCCGCTTATAAGAAAGATTTAAAACATGCCTTAAGCCTTTATACACGCTTATTCTTTATTAAACATGTGCCTCAAGGAGAAAGTATTGGCTATGGGGCAACTTACCAAACAAAAGAAGAAGAAATCATTGGGACTATCCCCATTGGATATGCGGATGGCTTAATTCGTGAAAACCAAGGAAGATGTGTCTATATTGAAGGGGAAAAGGCAGAACTAGTAGGACGCATTTGTATGGATCAATCCATGGTGCGCTTAAATAAGGAATATGAAGAAGGCACTTTAGTCGAAGTATTTGGACCACATCTATCCATTGAAGATATGGCGGATGAGTTACATACCATTCCTTATGAAATCATGTGTTTAATTAGTCCACGTGTCACACGAAGATATATGAAAAATGGAAAAGCCATCCAAGAAGAGAATATGCGCTTAGAATATTCTAGTCTCATTGGAAATCAAAATAGAGGAGAGTGACCATGGGAAAGAAACTATGCGTCAAAAGTGAAATTGGACCATTAAAAAAAGTCTTATTACATAGACCAGGAAGAGAATTATTGAATCTCACCCCTAATAATTTAAGTGAGTTATTGTTTGATGATATTCCTTATCTCAAACAAGCCCAAAGAGAACACGATGCTTTTGCCTCGGCATTTAAAAATCGTGGGGTGGAAGTTGTTTATTTAGAAGATTTAATGTGTGATGTGCTTACTTCACACCCAGAACTCATTGAACCATTTTTAAAACAATGGATAGTGGAAAGTGGGATTCATACCGAAAAGTGGGAACAACGTATCCTTGATTATTTATTAGCCAATTTTTCTGGAAAAGAACTCGTCTTAAAAACAATGGAGGGCATTACCCTGGAATCAATTGGAATCCCTGCGGAAGCTTCTTTAGAAGATTTAATCTCTGGGCCATCTGACTTAGTCATTCCCCCAATGCCAAATTTATATTTCCAACGTGATCCTTTTGCGGTGGTTGGGGAAGGGGTTTGTATCAATCCTATGCATTATCCAGCACGTAGAAGAGAAACCATCTATGCGCAATATATCTTTACGTATCATGAAGATTTCAAAAAGACGAATCGCTATTATGTGAATCGTGATTGCCCATTCACCAGTGAAGGGGGAGATATCTTAAATCTCAACGAACATGTCTTAGCGATTGGTATCTCACAACGCACCCAAGCCGATGCGATTGAAGAAATCGCTAGAAATATCTTTGCGGATAAAAAAGCAACCATTGATACGATCTTAGCTTTCTTTATTCCAAACAAGCGTGCCTTTATGCATTTGGATACGGTCTTTACCCAAGTAAGTGAAAACCAATTCGTCATGCATCCAGGCATCTTAGATACTTTAGAAGTCTATGAGATTACAAAAGATGCCAGTAAGATCAATGGCTTAGCCATTCAAAAGGTTAAAGGAAGTCTAGAAAAAATCTTGAAGACTTATTTAGGATTATCAGAAGTTCAATGTATTGCGTGTGGAGGCAAAGACGTGATTGCTTCTGAGCGTGAGCAGTGGAATGATGCTTCGAATACCTTAGCGATTGCCCCAGGCGTTGTGGTTGTATATGACCGCAATGAACATACCAATCAAATCTTAAAAAGTAATGGGATTGAACTCATTGAAATAACTAGTGCGGAATTAGGACGCGGACGTGGAGGGCCACGTTGTATGTCCATGCCACTCATACGAGAATAGGAGGAATTATGGGAATTAATATTCGCGGAAGAAGTTTCTTAACACTTTTGGATTTCACGCCAGAGGAAATCCGTTATTTACTGTCGCTTTCAGCAGATTTCAAAGCCAAAAAGCGCAGTGGAGAAGTACATAAGTATCTTGAAGGGAAAAACATTGTCTTATTGTTTGAAAAGACAAGTACCCGTACCCGTTGTGCCTTTGAAACAGCAGCTTTTGATTTAGGTATGGGTGTAACCTTCCTAGATCAAAAATCCTCACAAATGGGAAAGAAAGAATCCTTACGTGATACAGCGAATGTATTAGGGCGTATGTATGATGGGATTGAATATCGCGGTTATGAACAAAAAGTCGTTGAAGATTTAGCGAAATATTCGGGTGTACCGGTATGGAATGGTTTAACCGATGACTTCCATCCAACGCAAATGTTGGCAGATATTTTAACTGTCCAAGAAGAGTTTGGGGATTTACATCATAAGAAGCTAGTCTTTATGGGCGATGCGCGCAACAACGTCGCTAATTCCCTGATGGTAGTTTGTAGTAAATTGGGCATGCATTATGTTGCCTGTGGACCAAAGAGCTTAATGCCAAAAGAAAGCTTAGTGAAACAGTGTAAAGCCATTGCCAAAGAAACCGGTGCCAAGATTGAATTATTGGATGATGTCAAAAAGGCAACAAAAGATGCAGATGTCATCTATACCGATATTTGGTTATCGATGGGCGAAGATCCTTCTTTATGGAAAAAGCGTATTAGCTTATTAAAACCTTATCAAGTCAACCAAAAGGTCATGAAGAATGCAAGTCCGGATGCAATCTTTATGCATTGTTTACCTAGCTTCCATGATCGTAATACGGAAGTAGGCGAAGAAATCTATCAAACCTATGGCTTAGAGAGTATGGAAGTCGCAGATGATGTCTTCTATGGACCACAATCACGTGTCTTTAAAGAAGCAGAAAATCGCCAACACACCATCAAAGCAGTCATGTATGCAACGTTATATTAGGAGTTAGTTATGAATTCATTTCAATATTATGCACCAACAAAAATCCTCTTTGGCTTAGATACCGAAGGGGAAGTTGGAAAACAAGTCAAAGCCTTTGGAGGCACAAAAGTATTAATTCATTATGGCAGTGAGCGTGTACGCACAACTGGCTTATTAGGGACGATTGAAGAAAGCTTACAAAATGAAGGGATTCCATTTGTTGAGTTAGGTGGGGTCGTGGCGAATCCACTTCTTAGTAAAGTCTATGAAGGCATCCAGTTAGGCAAAGAAGAGGGCATCGACTTTATTGTTGCGGTAGGTGGCGGTAGTGTGATTGACTCAGCCAAAGCCATTGGTTATGGCATGATTGCGGATTATGATGTCTGGGAGATTTTTGAAAAGAAACAAAAACCAACTGGATGTATACCCATTGGCGTAGTCTTAACAATTGCGGCAGCTGGAAGTGAAATGAGTAATTCTTCCGTTATCACCAATGATACGCTTGGCTTAAAGCGCGGTTCCAATAGTGATTATTGTCGGCCTAGATTTGCGATTATGAATCCAAAATTAACCGTGACTTTACCGGATTATCAAACCCAATGTGGATGTGCCGATATCATGATGCATACTATGGAACGCTATTTCACCAATAAAGGAAATATGACCTTAACGGATGAAATTGCGGAAGGGCTCTTACGTACGGTTAAAAAGAATGCGTGTATCTTACATGAAAATCCAGAAGATGTAGAAGCACGTGGAGAAGTGATGTGGGCAAGTAGTTTATCCCATAATGGCTTAACGGAATGTGGTAATGGGGGCAATGACTTTGTCTGCCACTCCCTCGAACATGAACTTAGTGCACCTCCTTATAATGTGGCACATGGGGCCGGGTTAGCTGCTGTATGGGGCACATGGGCACGTTATGTATTAAAAGATTGTACACATCGCTTAAAGAAGTTCGCACTTAACGTCATGGAAGTAGAAAATAGGGGAAGCGATGAAGAAATCGCATTAAGAGGCATTGAAGCAATGGAAGCGCATTTCCGTGCGATGGGCATGCCGACAAGCATTGAAGAATTAGGCATTACCTTAAGTGAAGAAGATTGTAAAGAGCTCGCAAAACGCGCTGCCCTAGGATGTGGTGGGAAGCGCGGCTCTGCGAAAGTCTTCTATGAAGAGGATTTCTATCAAGTTTATTTATTAGCACGCAAACACTAGAAATTTATTTGCATATACACTTCTTCTTGCAACGTATAAATGGTAAAAGAATGGTCAGTGAGAATCGCATAGGTTCTTGGATGACCATTTTTTGGTATGGAAATAGAACCAGGGTTCAGATAATAAATTCCATCTTTTTCATAGGCAGTTGGTATATGGGTATGGCCAGATAAGACAAGGGTGCCTTGTTTGAGTATAGGTAAATAATCTGGCCCATAGATATGACCATGCGTCATAAAGATTGGATGATTCTCCATTTCTAAGAGTTGATAATCCGCTTGGATAGGGAAATCTAAAACCATTTGATCAACTTCTGCATCACAATTTCCACGCACACAAAGGATTTCCTCCTTGTATGCATTAAGTAACGCAATAACTTCTTTGGGTTGGTAATCTTTTGGAATGTCATTGCGTGGTCCATGGTATAAAAGGTCACCTAAACAGATAATAGATTGAATATTTTTTGTTTGTTTGATGGAAAGAGCAACTTTTAAGCCATCGATTGCCCCATGAATATCGGAAAGAATTAATGTGTTCATAAGATTTTCTCCTATATGTAAAATATTGTATAATAATTCTGCTGGTTGAAACCGTGATTCTCGAACATGGATTTCAAAAAAGGCAAAACATTAATTCATACACTGTATCCATTTGGAACGGTAGGAGGGAAAAATTATGAACAAACAAAAACAAACCCGGCGATTAGTACTCTTTGCATTCTTTGTAGCGATTGAGCTTGTCTTGATGCTCACACCAATTGGCTATATTCCAATTGGTCCCATTCGCGCTACGACGATGCATTTACCAGTCTTATTAGCCGGGATTTTATTAGGCCCAAAATGGGGTGCACTTTTAGGCCTTGTCTTTGGCTTAACAAGTCTAGCAACCAACACCTTTAGTCCAACCATCACATCCTTTGTCTTTTCACCTTTTATTACAGTCGGTGGTATTCATGGGAACTTTTGGAGTTTGGTGATTGTTTTAGTACCACGTATCTTATTAGGTTTATTAGCTGGCTTATTCTATCGTCTATTAGAGAAACTCATCAAAAAGGAAACCATTGCGGCAATGATTTCTGCTGCATGCAATACGTTATTACATACCATCTTAGTCATGGGTGGCATTTGGGTCTTCTTTGCGCAACCCTATGCGGCCGCAAAACAAATGACCATCCAAGAAGTATGGGTATTTATTTTGGGGGTTATCACAAGCAATGGCGTCATGGAGATGATTGTGGCTGCTATCATCATTCCGATTCTTGTCAAAGCTCTAAAACCCACAATAGAAAGGTTAAATTTGGATGATTAAGAAACATTGTATTTTGATTGGCGTAACCGGTGGAATTGCGGCCTATAAGATTTGTTCGTTAGTTTCAAGTCTTAAGAAAGACGGACATGAGGTCCATGTCCTTATGAGTAAATCCGCCCAAGAATTTGTAACCCCATTGACCTTTCAAACGCTCAGTGGGCAAAAAGTCGTAACGGATATGTTTACGGTGGATTATACACCAGATGTGCATCATGTATCCTTAGCGAAAAAGGCAGACCTCTTTGTGATTGCTCCAGCCAGTGCTAACACAATTGCGAAAGTCGCTAATGGGATTGCGGATGACATGTTAACGACGACATTTTTGGCTGCGACTTGTCCAAAACTCATTGTGCCAGCCATGAATACAGCCATGTTAGAAAACCCTATTACGCAAGATAATCTTAAAAAATGTAAACAATATGGTATGGAAATCTTACAAAGTGGCGAAGGCTATTTAGCTTGTGGGGATGTTGGAAAAGGGCGTATGCCAGAGCCAGAAGTCATTAAAGAAAAAATTGAAGCACTTTTAGAACCCGAAGAAGGCTTTCTAAAAGGAAAGAAGGTATTAATTACTGCTGGGCCAACTCAAGAAGCGATTGACCCCGTACGCTATATCACAAACCACTCTTCTGGCAAAATGGGTTATGCCTTAGCGAAGGCTGCTAACGCTTATGGGGCAAAAGTTACGCTTGTTGCGGGGCCCAATCATTTAGAAGATCCAGAAGGTGTAGAAGTCATCCATGTGAAAAGCGCAAAAGATATGGCCGAAGCAACCCTTCCTTTACAAAAGAAAATGGATGTCATGATTCTTGCGGCTGCAGTAGCAGATTTTACCCCCAAAGTAGTAGCGAAAGAAAAGATTCATAAAAACGAAAAGGGAATGAACCTTGCCCTAGAAAAAACAACCGACATCCTAGCAACCTTAGGAAAACAAAAGAAAAAAGGCCAAGTCTTAATTGGCTTCTCCATGGAGACAGAAGACTTACTTGAAAATACAAGAAAGAAATTAAAAAAGAAGAATTGCGATTATGTGATTGCGAATAGTATTGCGGAAAAAGGCGCAGGTTTTGCGGGTGATACAAATCATGTGATTGTGATTTCTAGTAAAGAAGAAATTGATTTAGGCATGGATACAAAAGAAAATATTGCCCAAGAGATCTTAAAAGTTTGTTTAAAGAAATGAGGAAATGATGTTATTAACGGTTGATGTAGGAAATACAAATATTGCCTTCGGGTTTATGAAGAATAAAAAGGTTGTCGCAAGTTATCGTTTGATTACCCAAACCCCACGCACCAGTGATGAATATGTCATGTGCTTAGATTCCTTTTGTAAAACAGGCGGAATCAAAAGTAAGGATGTCGAAGATATCATCATTTCTAGTGTTGTGCCAAAGATTATGTATGCCTTAACTTCTGGCATCATTAAATTCTTTGGAAAAGAACCAATGATTATTGGCCCAGGCATTAAAACAGGCATTGAATTACATGTGGAGAATCCAAAAGAAGTAGGGGCGGATCGGATTGTGGATTGTGTAGCTGCTTATAATATCCATAAGCGTTCCTGTATGATTGTCGATTTTGGAACGGCTACGACCTTTGATTATGTAAGCGATAAAGGCGAATTCCGCCATACTGTGATTGCGCCAGGTCTAGGCATTTCGGCAAATGCCTTAACAAGCCAAACCGCAAAGCTTCCTGAAATTGAAATTCAAAAACCAGCTTCCATTCTAGGAAAAAATACAATTACCGGCATGCAGGCAGGTGTGGTATATGGGTATATTGGCTTAGTGGAATATATCATTAAGACAATGAAGAAGGAACTCAATGATCCAGATTGCTATGTCATTGCGACTGGAGGTCTTGGAAAAGTCATCACGAATGAGACCGATGAAATTGATGAATATGACCCAGATATTGCCTATAAAGGGATGCAGATTATTTATAGTAAAAATAAGACAAAGAAATAAAGTTGAAAAATCAACTTTATTTTTTTGGCTATTAGGATAAAATGGTTAAATATGAAAGAACGTTCCACTGCAGTAGATATGGTCCAAGGACCGCTTGTTAAAAATATCATTCGTTTTGCGATGCCGGTCATGTTGTCTGCACTTTTAGAGATGTTATTTAATGCCGCAGATACGATTATTGTTGGAAAGTTTTCTGGCCAACATGCTTTAGCTGCTGTTGGCGCAACGGGCTCTATTATCTTTTTGATTACATCGTTATTTAATGGCTTAAGCAGTGGCACAAATGTGGTCATTGCCCGCTACCTAGGCGCAAGTGAAAATGATAAAGTCCAAAAAGCTGTCCATACCGCCATCTTTACAGCGCTTGTAGGTGGAATATTCGTATTAGCGGTTGGTTTTCTTTCCACCAATGCCTTTTTAAGAGGCATGAGCACGCCAGATGACATCATCGATAGTAGTGCCCTTTATATGCATATCTACTGGTTTGGGGCACCCTTTATTCTGCTTTATGATTTTGGGGCAGCGATTTTAAGAAGTCGAGGCGATACGAAGCGTCCATTTTATTTCTTAACGATTGCGGGCATTCTCAATGTGCTTTTAAACCTTCTCTTTGTGATTGGCTTTCGCTTATCTGTAGCAGGAGTCGCAATTGCGACCGTTCTTTCGCAAATGATGGCTTGTTTCTTGATGTTGAGAACATTATTAACTGAAGAGCCATTGATTCGTTTATACCCAAAGAAAATTGCCTTACATAAAGAAATCCTATTAGAGATTATTAAGATTGGGGTACCAGCGGGTATTCAAGGTTTGGTATTCTCTTTTAGTAATATTGTGATTCAATCAGAGATTAATAAACTAGGATCCATTGTCGTTGCGGGCAATAGTGCCGCATCCAATATTGAAAACTTTGTCTATATTGGGATGATTGGCTTTTCCCAAGCGGCCATCACCTTTACTTCGCAAAACTTAGGGGCGAAAAAAATAACACGTATTAAAAATACCATGTTAGATACTCTTCTTTTAAACTGTGTTTCAACATTCCTGATTGCCTTAATCATTACTTCTTTTAGTGGCACTTTCTTATCATTCTATACAAATGATATGGGGGTTATTGAAGCAGGGAGTGTTCGTCTACAATGTGTTGCTTTTTGGCTTTGGCTTAATGGCGCACTAGATATCTTTGTGGGATCCCTTCGTGGGATGGGGAAATCCTTTGTGCCAACCTTAATTTCTTTAGTTGGAATTTGTGGTGTGCGTTTAAGCTATATCGCAAGTATTTATCCTATCTATGGAACCCTACGTGCGCTTTATTATTGTTTCCCAATTTCTTGGGTGTTAACGGGTCTTGTCCAAGGGGTTTTATGGATCATTGAATATCGAAGGCTTAAAAAGCGTTTTTCATTAGGAGCTACAGAATGAAACGCATTGTGGTAGGGGTATTAGCCCACGTCGATGCGGGGAAGACAACACTCATTGAAAGCTTTTTATTTCATAGTGGATTAATCAAACAACCAGGACGTGTTGATTTACAAAATGCCTTTCTAGATTACAACCAAGAAGAAAAAAAGCGTGGTATTACGATTAGTTCAAAAGAAGCACATATTACTTGGAAAGATAGTGATATTGAACTCATTGATACACCAGGGCACGTCGATTTTTCTGGGGACATGGAGCGAGCCTTACAGATCATTGATATGGCTGTATTAATATTAGGCGCACAAGACGGCATCAAAGCGCATACTAAAACCATTTGGCGTTGTTTAGAAGAATATGAGATTCCTACCTTAGTATTCATCAATAAAATGGACCTTGAACAAAAGGGGAAAGAAGCTTTATTAAAAGATTTAAGTGAATTATCTCCTTATTTTGTGGAAGGTTTTGAAGAAGAAACGATTGCGGCTAGTGATGAAAGTCTTTTAGATGCGTATCTTCAAAATGGACACTTAACAAACATCCAACTTCAAGAAGCATTTGAAAAGCGCCTTTATCTTCCAGTCTTTTTTGGCTCTGCCTTAAAACAAGAAGGGACAAAAGAACTTTTAGATATTCTAGCCTCCTTTGCGAAGGAAAGAGATTTAGAGGCACCATTAGGTGGAAAAGTATTTCAAATTACCTATGATAACCAAGGCCAACGCTTAACGCATGTAAAACTTACCCAAGGTACTTTACGTGTCAAAGAAGCCTTATTCCCACAAGAAAAAGTAGACCAGATACGCTGGATGAATGGGAATACCTTCCAAACCTTAGAGCGCGCTGAAGCAGGACAAGTCGTTGCGTTAAAAGGTATCCACTCCTTACAAGCAGGGGATGCCTTTGGAAGTGAAGAAACAAAGTTACGCTTACTAAACCAACCTTGTATTACTTATGCCTTAGTGGTTGAAGAAGATATCGATCGTAATAAGATTCAAAAGGTTTGTGAAGAAATCGCAGATGAAGATCCATTATTAGAAATGAAATATGATACCCAAAGCGGCGAAATCTTGTTTTCCTTAATGGGTGAAATTCAAAAAGAAGTTTTACAAGCAAAAATCTTAGAAAAAACAGGGATAACTGTTTCCTTTGAAGAAAAAGGAGTCATCTATAAAGAGACAATTCTTAATCCGATTCTTGGGGTAGGACACTATGAACCTTTAAGACATTATGCCGAAGTCCAACTTCTTTTAGAACCCGCTAAAAGAGGACAAGGGATTGTGATTGAAAATCGGATTTTAAGAGAGCGCCTTTCTCCTGTCCATCAAAAATCAATCTTACATACTTTACAAAATACCCTTTTTAAAGGTGTGTTAATTGGGGCGCCTTTAACGGATGTGAAAATCATTTTAGTAGATGGTAAAGGCCATCTGAAACATACCGAAGGGGGCGATTTCCGTGAAGCTACCATTCGGGCCGTGCGCCAAGGTTTAATGAAAGCTGAAAGCATCTTATTAGAGCCTTATGGCCAATACGAAATTGAAGTCGAAGCTTCCCGCATGAGTAAAGTATTATTTGATTTACAACAACTTGGCATCGAATCCCCTCATATAGAAGAAAAAGAAGTGGGTATGTTGATAATGGGTAGAGGGCCAATGAAAGATTTATTGCATTATCAAAAAGATTTCTTAATCCAAGAAAAAGGAAAAGGGAATTTCTTATTGCGTTATGACAAATATGATATTTGTATGCATGAAGAAGAAGTCTTAGCTACTTCTACTTATGAAAGTGAAGCAGATCTTGAACAACCTTGTGGCTCCATCTTCACCAAACACGGAGCAGGTTTTTATGTACCGTGGCACGAAGTAGAAGATTATGTGGAAGTCTATGAAGAAGAAAAGAATACATCCTCATATGAGCGTATTACTTATCATGTCTCAAAAGATGAAGTAGATACTTTGGTTGAAAAAAGTGTAGGCAATAATCGCAATCCGAATAAAGTTTATACACCAAAAGAAAAAGAAAAGATCAAGATGAAGCCGATTGTAGATGATCGACCAGAACTCTATGTGATTGATGGCTATAACTTGTTATATGAGATGGAAGAACTGAAAGCTTTAGCCAAAGAAGACCTTTATGCCGCAAGAGAAAAGCTTATGGATATTCTATTTAACTATATTGGCTATACAGGCCAAGAAACGATCCTTGTCTTTGATGGCTATAAAGTCTCGAATCATAGTGAAACAAATTATGACCATAATAAACTAAAAGTCGTCTATACCAAAACAGGCGAGACGGCAGATGCTTATATTGCAAGGCAAGCGGAAGCATGGAAAAAGAAGTATCGAATTAAGGTTGTTTCTTCCGATGCCCTTGTACAAAATGCGATCTTTTCACAAGGTGCATCCCGCATGTCTTCACGTGAATATCTCCAATTACTCGAAGCATTGAAGCAGATTAAATAATGTAAATATTTACAAATAATGAAATAATTTTCTTGACAAGCGAAAATATTTACATTAAGATAGGCTCAATTCGATGAACAAAAGAGTATTCAAACAGGAAGTTCCAAGCGAGCTAGAGCAGAGTGGAAGTCTAGTGAATGGTTGTTTGAAGAAGCGCATTTGGGAGAAGTCTTATTGAACATAAGAGTAGGTAAGAACGTAATTCTGCGTTAAGGATAGAGAGGTTAGAGTTTCTAACAATCAGTGTGGTACCGCGGTTTATTCGTCTCTGAATGGAGACGTTTTTTTTTTTTTTTTTAAGGAGGTGGTGAAGATGAAAGAAGATCGACGAAATAGACAACATTTAAAAGATTTCAAAGAAAGAAGAGGGAAACAAAATGAAACAATTTTTAATGAAAGCAATCGTTCTTTGTGGTATGTCTTTTCTACTCGCATGTGGATCGACCACAAACACTTCATCAGCACCCATCGTGATTGCGATGTCTCCAGATTATCCACCATTTGATGATGTAACAACATCTGGTGAATTAACCGGTTTTGATTATGAAATGGGCGAATGGATTTTTGATTGGCTCAATCAAAATGGCTATTCGTATACCCACGAATGGAAAGCCATGAGCTTTGATACGATTATCACCGCAATTAATGCCGACCAAGTTGATTTAGGTATTTCGGGTTTTACCTATGCGGAAGATCGTAAAGTATTATTCTCAAATACCTATTATGATTCTAGCCAAGTCGCATTATTACCAAGTGATAGTTCAATTAGTTCTTTAGATGATTTATATGGAAAAGCAATTGGCGTGCAGTTAGGCTCAACGGGCGAAAGTGCAGCAAATGAACTTGTGGCCAAAGATGCCTCCACAACTGTTACCTCCATTAGTGATATGGGCATTTGCGTAGAAACCTTAAAGTCGGGCGGCTTTGATGCGGTAATCTTAGATATTGCGATCGCAAAGAATTATGAAAAAAGTGGTGAATTCAAAGTGTTAGAGGAAGTACTCGTTGATGAACAAATGAAAATCATTGCGAAAGAAGGAAATACCGAATTAATGGATGCGATCAATAAAGCACTCGATGCCTTTTTAGAAAGCGATGCCTATCCAGAATTATTAAAAACTTATGGGATTGAATCATGAGTGATGTACTGACCATAGAAAATTTATTATTCATGTTGAAAGGGGCAGGATGGGGTCTACTTTTAGCCCTTGGTGCCATTCTCATAGGGGGAATGATTGGTATCCTATGCGCCTTTGGGAAAACTTCAAAACATGCCCTCCCAAATCTAATTGCCTCCATCTATGTGGAATTATTTCGAGGTACACCCATGTTATTACAGATTTTATTCTTCTATCTTGGGGTACCTGTGATTTATCAACGGATTACCGGGATGCGTATGAATGCGAATCCGTACCTAGTTGGTTTATTAGCCCTTAGCTTTAATTCGGGGGCATATCAAAGTGAACTGATTCGTGCTGGGATTAATGGCGTGGACCATGGACAATGGGAGGCATGTGAGACCTTAGGCATTAATAAAGTGACAGCGATGAAAGAAATCATTTTGCCACAAGCTTTCAAAAACATCCTGCCTCCGATTGTTTCCGAATTCATCATGTTGATTAAAGATAGCTCGCTCATTAGTAATATTGGTGCTTTAGAGCTTCTCTATGCTGCTCAAGTATTAGGGAAACAATATTATGACTATCTAAGTCCATTACTTGTGGCAGGGCTTATGTATTTAATTATCACCATCTTTACTTCCTGGCTTGCCAAACAAATGGAAAGGAGACTCGCCCTACGTGATTAAAGTGGAACATGTTTCAAAGACCTTTGGAACATTAGAAGCACTACAAGATATTAGCTTAACGATACATAAGGGGGATATCGTTTCTTTAATTGGGCCTTCTGGTTCTGGAAAAAGCACATTACTACGTTGTATTCATGGCTTAGAGAAAATTGAAAAGGGAAGAATCCTATTAAATGGGGAAGAATTAAATCCAGATAAACCATCCTTTCATGCATTGCGCAAGAAAATGGGCTTTGTGTTTCAACATTTTAATTTATTTGAAAATAAAACCGTCTTAGAAAACTGCATGTTGGCACAGATTAAAGTCAACCATGTGCCAGAAGAAAAGGCGAAGAGTGTAGCAGAAGAATATCTTGCGCGAGTTGGATTGCTAGATAAGAAAGAAGTATATCCAAAGAAGCTATCAGGTGGACAAAAACAGCGGGTTGCGATTGCGCGGGCGCTATGTATGCAGCCAGAAGTGATGCTATTTGATGAGCCTACAAGTGCTTTAGATCCCGAAATGATTAAAGAAGTATTAGAAGTTATGAAAGATTTAAAAACACAAGGAATGACCATGGTTGTGGTTACGCATGAAATGGGCTTTGCGCAAAAGGTAGGAAACCGCGTGGTGTTTCTTGATGAAGGTAGTATTGTCGAAGAAAATGAAGCCGATGCCTTTTTCACAAACCCTAAAACAGAACGTGCCAAAGACTTCTTAAGTAAAGTGTTTTATCTTTAGGTAAGGAAGGGGAAGTGTGCTATAATCGTTACGAGGTAAATGATATGGAAGAATTAGAATTTAAATTTGATACACAATTATTAATTGACGGACATGATTTATCCGAAGATGCGATTAACGACTATATTACAGAACACTTTATTGGGGATTGCTTACTTGTGGTAGGAGATGATACCTTAATTAAGATTCATTTCCATACCAATGAACCATGGAAGATTCTAGAATATGGACAATCCATTGGTGACATCTATGACGTCGTCGTTGAAAATATGCAACGACAACAAGAAGGCTTACAAGGCTAATAAAATGACCATCTAGGATGGTCGTTTTTTATAGATAAGAGTAAATGATATTGGCGATAAATAATAAGATACATAGAACAATGGAAGGGGTCGTTAATAAGATCTTCCATAATTTCCACTCGGTTGCCCCATACCGAACTAAATTCGTATTGACGCGCCTTGAGAAGAAACTAAAGGCAACAATGATATAGACGAGCACAATCAGAATCGATACAACCCATAAATAATTCCCAGGAATGATTTCTAATAACCAAATAAATAAATGCAAATAAACATGAATCACAAAGCCTGGACGAATGGAATGATAACGCAATGTAACAAGTGCCATATACCAGCCCACAAAAAAGGAAGGGATGGCACGCATTAAGTTTGGTTGTACAATCGCATAAAGGAAGGCGGAACCTAATACCCCAAAGTAGCGCCCATAGTGGCCAAGTTGTCTTTGGATGATCCCGCGGAAGATATATTCATCACAAATTGGCTTAATGATGACATATAAACAAAAATAAAGAATATTATCTAAGATTGCTTCTTGGGTACGGAAGTTTCCTAAGAAGGTATTGACGATTTCGTTATTGGGATTAATGAAATAGAAAATGGATGTGACCCCCGTCGCAATGAAATAGATGCCAATCCCAATACTTGTGATACTTAACATTTGAAAGAAATCAATTCTAGGTTTTTTCAAATAATCTTTGATATTGAGATTGAGTTCATAATTCACATTACGGAATAAAACAGCGGTCACAAAAATCGTTAAAAGAATATTCAACACAAGTTCAATGGTGGTTACGGAATATTGTTTTAAGACACTTGGTAAATAAGGGTAAATGTAAGGTGTCACAATTTGAAAGCCCAAAAACAATAGAAGATAGAAGGCGAGTGCTCTTCCAAAGACTCCTATTTCTTTTTTTGCTTGTTTTTTGGTTATTACTTTTACATCTGTATTAGCCATATCAATTTAAAAAACATTACGATGTGAAACAATCGTTTTGGTATTTCATGATGATTTATCTATGATACTTCTGAAACAATTGATCCATAATGGTTGGATAGGATTCCAAATCAAAATTCTGAATCGATTGATTTTGTAGTCCTAAATCTGCCAAATGTCCATGGAGCCATACAGCCATACATACAGCTTTGAAGACATCGCAGTGGAGTGTTAGCATTGCCGTAAGCATTCCCGTTAAGAGATCGCCACTACCTGCTTGGGCCAAACTTGGATTGCCGGTTTGGTTGATATAAATTTCTCCACTTGGAGAAGCGACAATGGTGTTTGGTGATTTTAATACTACAATGACTTGATATTCTTTTGCAAATAGAGAAGCATATTTTAAACGATGATGCTGGATTTCCTCTTGGGAGAGGTTCATAATACGCGCAAATTCACCTACATGCGGTGTAATAATCACGGGTGCTTTTGCAAAGCGCAACAAATACGTATTGTTTTTTAAGATATTAAATGCTTCGGCATCAAAGACAATCGGGACGTGGCTTGTTTGTAAGATAAGATCTAAGACATCCGCCTTATGTTCCATATAGACGGCACCACTCCCAAAGCCTACAGCTTTTGCGTTTTCGACAATACGCTCAATCACTGGATAATACGTATTACGCGTAAATGGATGGAAGACAGGAGTCATATATTTCGAAGCGACAATCGGATAGATTTCTTCTGGTAAAGCTACTTCGATGTAAGGAGCACCAATCGTCTTCGCACCAAGAATATTTAAATTGAGTGCACCTGCCATACCATAGCTACCCCCAATCAACATCGTTTTCCCAAAGGTATTCTTATAGGAGTTTTCTTGTTTAATGGGGAAATTCTTGAAGAAGATTTCTTCATTCATTTCTTCATATTGGGTTTGAATGCGGTGCGGTAAGCCCAAAGGCAATAACACCACTTCTTCAAACATATGATGATTCTTACGTAATTGATGGAATGGTTTATAACAATCTAACGCAAAGGTAATATGCGAGTGAATGGAATGCATATCACATTCGCCACTATCCGCTTCGCATCCACTATTGATATCGATACTATAAACTTTTTTATTGGAGCGATTCACTTTATCACAAAGCTTTCGAATCTCGTCTTTTAATGCACCATGGAAGCTAAAGCCATAAATGGCATCGATGATAACCGTCGCTTGTTTAAAGATGGAAGCAAACTTTTCTTCTGAAACTAAAATCTCCGGATCTAGTTTTTTATATACGCTTAATGCGGTTTTCGATTTGGGTTTACCATCAGCGAGATATACAAAACAGCGACGACTGGTTAGTTGTTTTGCAACTACAAAACCATCGCCACCGTTATTTCCGTTTCCGGCCAAAATGAGAATGGTGTCTTTGTCGGTTGTCCGTGCCTCAATTTCTTTGGCAATTGTACTTCCTGCTTTTGCCATCAAAGTAGAGACGCGAAGTCCTGAATCAGATTCGATCTGTTTCATTTGTTCTTGATTAGCAATCATAGTAGTTCTGTCTTAAGCATACAATTGAAGTTTGCATTCATGCAATAAAAAGATGCGAATTTAATATTTTAAACAAATAGTGGTATAATCCTCTTTGTGAGGGAAACCTCAGAGGGGAGAGTGAATATTATGGTAACTAAAAAAACGACAAAAAAAGTAGAAGCAAAAAAACCAGTCGCTAAAGCTGCTCCAGCTAAGAAAGCTGCACCAGCAAAAAAAGCACCTGCGAAAAAAGCTCCTGCTAAGAAAACGACTCAAAAAGTTGTAAAACAAACAGTACAAAAATACAAAGATGTCATTAACTGGAAGAAATGGGAAGCTCATCACATGAACTGGTTATACATCGAAGTAAACGCTGGTGATTTGATGACAGAAATCGAAGCTGGTGTTGATAACCTCAAAACATGCTGCGAAGCAATTCTTGACTGCATGTTAGAAGGTGACCACTTCATGGTTGAACCAAAAGAAAAGAACAAAGTTTCTTCTAAGTTGACAGTTCGTTACTACTGTGACAACTTAAGCGAAGATCGTCGTAAATATTCCGAAGTTAAATAAGGAAGAAAGAGCTGCGTAAGCAGCTTTTTTTATGCTTTCGCAAAAGTTCACTAATTTAAAAAGGACATCTATATGTCATATAAATGTCCTGTCATTTAGCGATGTTCCGTCTCCAATTAACTATAAATACTTTATTTTCTCTTATTCTTTCTAACGGATTTAATAATGTCGTTAACATCTTCTTCTTGATAACCAACTTGTTTTGCCCATTTGCTGGCTTGCTTCAACTTTGACTTAAACTCATCCACAGTAGGCATCTTAATCGCTTTAAGCATAATTACATCATCGCTCGTAAACACAGCCAATTTATCACCAGATTGAATGGATAAAGCTTTTCTGATTTCTACAGGTAACACAATTTGACCTTTAGAAGATACAGTTAATAAATCAATACTCATAATGACACCTCCTTATGTAAGAAATTCTTACATTTATATATTAACATTGTGCTTAAAAATGTAAAGTAAGAATTTCTTACAATATTCAAAATTTGTACCTTTGTTTATGAGTACTTTCGCAAGCAATAGAATCTTAAATATTCCTATCTTCGTTGCCTACTAGATTCTCGGTGTGTTAAGAAAGAGGGGTTTTAGAACTAGTAAGAAATTGTTTAGTCAATGTGATCGAAACACTAGCGAAAAAGATAGCTTCTGCTAATCCGTTGATGGAAGAAAAGGTCAAAGAAATCATTGCCGCTAGGATTAAAGCCCCAACATAAAACGTGGGGAATGTTTTCGTTTTAAAAATAAAAAACATAAAAGCTTGAAATAAAGAGAAAGAAAGATAACTAAAGAATAGATGTAAAGAACTGAGCGTAGAACTTGCCGCATAAGGAATGCGAATGCCAAGTATCACACAACATAAAAACAAAATAAAATAAATCTTTTTATTTGGAATCTCTAAAAGACGATAAAGAAGAAAACCCAAATAACCAAAAGCAGGAATCACAAATACATAAAACCAAATCGCAGTACTAGGTTCACTTAATAATCCCGTGTAATTTGTATGTAAGATATCACTTTTTAAAAAGGGTAAGAAAAAGAAAAGTGGCACAATGCCATATCCTAAAATCTTAAGAAAGTATTTGAAATAATCTGGATGTGTATTTCGAGTCATACCAGAATTATAACATTCAAAGTGAGGAAGGCATGGCGCACCAAAAACCTTTATGGCAATGGAAGAGTTAAATGTATGAGGTTGTTATAAGAGGATTGGATAGTTTACTTCTTGGGCAAGCTGTAGTATTATCTAAAACATATAAAGAAGAAACGATGATGATTAGCAATATGTATTATTATTTCTATAGATAAATTGGGCTATGGTTAGATAATGGCCCGTTTCATATTGAGGCATTATCTATTGGAAATGTTAAACAACCATGTGGATAATGCCACATGGTTTTATTTTAGGAGAGAGCTTTATGGAATTACGCATTCATACCAAACAAAAGGATTATCCAATCTACTTCGAAAGAGGGATTCTTTCAAAGTTGAAAGAATATCTAAAAGATACTTCCATTGGTTTGATTGTGAGTGATGATGGGGTTCCAGAAAAATGGTTGTCCATAGTGCAAACGCAATATCCTAATGTACCCATCTACCGTTTTAAACAAGGGGAAGCTTCGAAAAATATGAATGTCTATCAAGATCTTCTTAAAGTGATGTTAGAGAATCATCTCTCGCGTAAGGATACGGTACTTGCGCTAGGTGGAGGCGTGGTAGGTGATTTAGTTGGTTTTGCGTGTGCGACGTATATGCGTGGCATCTCCTATATCAATGTCCCCACAACGACCTTATCCCAAATCGATTCCAGTATTGGGGGAAAAACCGCAATTGATTTTATGGGTGTGAAAAATAGTGTCGGGGCCTTCTATCAACCAACGGCCGCATTCATTGACCCCGATACCTTAAGCACTTTACCAAAGCGACATTTCATCAATGGCTTAGCCGAAGCCATTAAAGAAGGCATGACCTTTGAGGAAGAACTCTTTGCGTATTTTGAAAAAGATTATGAGAGTCATATCGATGAAATCATCTATCGTTGTTTAGAAATCAAAAAAGAGATTGTTGAAGAAGATGAAAGAGAAAATGGAAGACGTAAATTATTGAATTTTGGACATACGATTGGCCATGCGTATGAAAGCTATTATGAACTTGGTCAATATTTACACGGGGAATGCGTAGCCATGGGAATGGTTTCGATATTAGAAAATAAAGAGCTCAAAGCGCGCTTATGTCGTGTATTAGAAAAGGTAGGTTTACCTACTTCCTGTGATGCAAATCCAAAAGAGGTATTAAGGCTCATTCAAAATGATAAGAAAACAGATCACAACCAAATTACGATTATCCAAGTGGATGAAATCGGAAAAGGATATTTAGATACTTGGTCTATGAAAGACATGGAAAGGAAACTCGGTTTATGAAAAATACAATAGGACATTCCATTACCTTAACCATCTTTGGGGAATCCCATGGCCCAGCCATTGGCTGCGTCATCGATGGGATGCCTTCTGGTTTAGAAATCAACTTAGATTACATTCACCAACAACTTTCCTTACGTAAACCAAGTGGCGCGATTTCGACTTCCCGTAAAGAAAAGGATGAAGTAAAGATTTTATCGGGTGTGAAAAATGGGAAAAGTGAAGGGACACCCATTGCCTTATTAATCGAAAATCAAAATGGAAAGCGTAAAGATTATTCCAAAATAGAGAATTTAGCACGCCCAGGACACGTGGATTATAGTGCGCATGTGCGCTATGGAGGTTTTGAAGATGCCTCCGGTGGAGGACACTTCTCAGGGCGCTTAACCGCCGTACTCGTTGCGGCAGGTGCGATCTTTCGTTATGCCTTAGAGAAAAAAGGTATTCTTGTGGGAAGTCATATTGTATCGATCCACGGGATAGAAGATCGTAAACTCAATGAAAAGAAATTGAAGAAAGAATTAAAACAATTAAATGAAATGGATTTTGCGGTATTAGACGAATCCATAAAAGAAAAGATGATAAAAGAGATTCAAAGTGCGAAAGAAAAGAAAGATTCGGTAGGTGGAATTTTAGAAACTTATGTTTTAAATATGCCAGCTGGGATTGGGGAGCCTATGTTTTCGTCCATTGAAAGTCGCTTAAGCGAAGCGTTATTCTCTATTCCTGCCATTAAAGGGGTTTCCTTTGGGGAAGGCTTTGGGTTTGCGGATTTATATGGGAGCCAAGCGAATGATGCCTTTTATATCGATAAAGGCAAAGTCAAAACCAAAACGAATCATAATGGAGGCATTAATGGAGGCATCTCGAATGGAATGCCAATTCATTTTTATACCGTCATTAAACCAACTCCGTCGATTGCCCAAACACAAGAAACCATCAATTATAAAACAAAGAAAGAAACAAGTATCAAAGTGGAGGGAAGACACGATCCAGCGATTATTCATCGCGCAAGAGTGGTTGTGGATTGTCTTAGTGCATTGATCTTAGCTGATCTATTACAGGAAGCATATGGAAGAAATTATTTTGGGGAGACATTATGAAACTTGGCTTAATTGGTTATCCCTTAGGACATAGTTGGTCTCCGGAAATCCATGGCTTACTCATTGGGGAAGATTATGTATTATGGGAATTAAAGAAAGAAGAACTCGATGCCTTTTTTGAAAAAAGAGACTTTGATGGGATTAATGTGACCATTCCTTATAAAAAAGAAGTCATGAAGTATCTTGATGAAATCGAAGAAAATGCCAAAGCGATTGGGGCCATTAACTGTATCAAAAAAGAAAAGGACAAACTCATTGGCTATAATACTGATTATCTTGGCTTAGAAGGAATGTTAGAGGCACATGGGATTTCGTTAGAAAATCGCAATGTCTTATTACTTGGGAATGGAGGCGTTGGCCAAGCGTGTAAGCAATTACTTAAAAAGAAACAGGCCCATGTCACGATTGTGGATAAAAATCAAACAAAGGAATGCATTTCCCTAGAGAAAGCTAGAAAGATAGGTGCTAGCTTTGATTGTCTATTCCAGGCAACTCCAGTTGGAATGTATCCCAATGTGGAGGAAAGTCCCATTGATCTAAAAGATTTCCCAAACCTTACAACGATTGTGGATTGTATCGCAAATCCCTTGCGCACCAAACTCTACCAAGAGGCAAGTGCACAAGGCATCGAAGTGCTCGGTGGCTTTGAAATGTTAGTAAGACAAGCCTATTGCGCAGATTTGATCTTCACAAATGCATCGATTCCCGAAGAAAAACTGCAAGAATGTCTTCATACCTTAACCTATCAAAAGCGCAATATTGCCTTAATTGGTATGCCAACATCGGGAAAAACGACCATTGGGAAAGAGCTTGCTAAGGTATTAGATAGAGACTATATCGATATCGATGAAGAAATTGAAAAAGAAATCAAGATGCCCATACGCAAATGCTTTGAAGAATATGGCGAAGATTGTTTTCGAGAAGTCGAGACACGTTGCACAAAGAAATTAATCGCGCCAGAAGGAAAGGTCATCTCTTGTGGCGGAGGCGTCATTAAAAAAGAAGAGAATATGACTTATTTAAAAGCCAATAGTATCATTCTTTTCTTAGATCGCGATTTAGAACATCTTTATGGAAGTTCTTCGCGTCCCTTAAGTCAAACAAAGGAAGACTTAGAACATTTATATCAAGAACGTTATCCGCTCTATCAAAAATATGCGGATATGACGATCTTAAACCATGGCACAATGGAAGAGACCATTGCACAAATTAGAAAGAAGTTAGAAGAATTATGATTATTACATTAAAGAAAGAAACACCACAAGAAGAGATTGATCGCTTGATTGATCAATTTGAAGAAAAAGGATTGCGTGTCAATATCATTCAAGGGATTAACTTTAATATCTTTGGTCTAGTAGGGGATACAACTCAATTAGATGAGCGTATCATCCAAGCCAATGAATGGGTAGATACCGTGCAACGTATTCAAGTTCCTTATAAACTCGCAAACCGCGTGTTTCACCCGGAAGATACGATTGTGGATGTGGCAGGCATTCCCGTTGGTGGAAAAGAAAAGATTGCGATGATTGCGGGCCCTTGTGCAGTAGAAGGCGATGAAATCATTTGTGAAATCGCAAAAGAAGTCAAAGAAGCTGGCGCAAGTATGTTGCGGGGTGGCGCCTATAAGCCACGTACTTCTCCTTATGCCTTTCAAGGCTTAGGTTCAGAAGGGATTAAATATTTAAACCATGCCCGTAAAGAAACCGGACTTCCAGTGGTAAGCGAACTTATGAGCGTGGATAAAGTGGATGAATTTGCAGAGCATGTGGATCTCATTCAAATTGGCGCGCGTAATATGCAGAACTTTGATTTATTAAAAGCGGTTGGACATATTAATAAACCAATCTTATTAAAGCGTGGGATGTCCGCAACGATTGAAGAGTGGATTATGTGCGCTGAATATATTCTTTCCAATGGCAATCCCAATGTCATTTTATGTGAGCGTGGCATTCGTACCTTTGAAAACTATACACGCAACACCTTAGATCTAGCGGTTATTCCAATTATTAAAGAAAAGACCCATTTACCAATCATCATTGACCCAAGTCACGCAACGGGAAACTGGAAACTCGTAAAGGCCATGTCTCTAGCGGCGATTGCGGCAGGGGCAGATGGTTTAATCGTTGAAGTGCATTGCCATCCTGAACAAGCTTACTCGGATGGAATGCAGTCATTGAAACCTGAAAAATATAAAGAATTAGTACAAGAAGCACGTCTTGTTGCGCGCGCTGTAGGAAGAGATTTGTAATGAAAGTTACCATTCATCCAAAAGACATCAAAGATACCATCATCCAAGTGCCAAGTAGTAAATCTTATGGGCATCGTCTTTTCATAGCGGCTGCGTTACACGATGGTATTTCTAAAATTCATCATGTCTTTGAAAATGAAGATATTAAGGCAACACGCACTTGTTTAGAAAATCTAGGCGCAACCTTTCAAAAAGAAAACGATACCTATCTTGTGACAGGTATCAAAGATTTCACAAATTTAAAAGATACCACTTTCCAATGTGGCGAATCCGGTAGTACCTTACGTTTTTTGATTCCACTTGTTTCAGAAAGTAATGAGAAAGTGACCTTTACGGGAAAAGAACGCCTTTTTGCGCGTCCGCTTCAAATTTATGAAGAGATTTTTAAGTCCCAAAACATTCCATTCCAAAAAGGACAAACCGCATTAACCATCGAAGGGGCACTACAACCTGGCGAATTCCATGTGCCAGGGAATATCTCTTCCCAATTTATTAGTGGCTTACTCTTTGTCTTACCACTTTTAAAAGAAGATTCTAAATTAGTGATTGAACCACCCTATGAGTCAAAATCCTATGTCGATATGACAATAGAAGTATTAAACAAGTCAGGCATTCAAATCCACAAAGAAGATCATACTTACCATATTCCCGGTAACCAAGTCTATCAGGCATTTGATATGCGTGTGGAAGGGGACGCTAGCCAAGCAGCCTTCTTTGCGGCATTCGCTGCGATGCATCAAAAAGAAATGAAATTAGAACATCTGAATCCTAGTTCCATTCAAGGCGATGCCATTATCTTTTCTTATCTAAAAGAGATGGGTGCCGAAATCAAATGGGAAAAGGACACTTGTATCGTACAAGGAAACACATTAAATGGTATCGAAATGGATTTAGGCAATTGTCCGGATTTAGGACCTATTCTTTTTGCCTTAGCCACGCAAGCTAAAGGCAAAACCATCTTTAAAAATGTGGCACGCCTTCGCTTAAAAGAAAGCGACCGCATTGAAGCAATGAAAGAAGAATTAGAATGCTTAGGATGTAAGATGGAAGTATATGAAAATGAAGTGATTGTATATGGGGATACAATGATTCAAGGGAACATAGAAGTAAATGGCCACAATGATCATCGAATTGTGATGGCCTTAAGTATCTTAGCTTCCAAAAGCGAAGCACCAATCACAATAAGTGGTGCGGAAGCCATCACAAAGAGTTATCCCACATTCTTTGCGGATTTAAAAAAGACAGGAGTAGAAGTATATGATTAGTCGTAGCGCAAAAATAACAATTGTTGGTTTAGGTTTATTAGGTGGAAGTTATGCGAAGGGATTCTTTAATGCGGGCTATCGCAATGTCTATGGAATTGACATTGATGAAGAGGCGATTGCCTTTGCGAAAAAATATGGATGGATTAAAGAAGGAGGGGATGATGTTAATTTAGTCAAAGATAGTGACATCATCATTTCCGCTTTATATCCAACTACCTTTATTTCATGGGTCAAAGAAAACCAACACCTCTTTAAAAAAGATTGTATCTTAACGGATGTGACCGGTATTAAAGAAGAAGTGATGAAAGAGATTCGTTCTTTCTTACGAAGTGATGTGGAATTTATTCCTTGTCACCCGATGGCAGGAAGAGAATATAAAGGCATCCATTACGCAGATCCTAGCCTATTCTTTGATGCGAACTTTATCATCATAAAAGATGAAAATACATCCTCACGCGCTTTGGAAGTGGCACAAGATATTGCGAAAATCTTAAAGTTTAAACATGTTGTAACACTGAATGCCAAACAACATGATGAAATGATTGGTTTCTTATCCCAATTAACCCATGTGATTGCGGTATCTCTAATGAATGTGAATGATAATACGAATTTAGCGGAATATACTGGGGACAGTTTCCGTGACTTAACGCGGATTGCGAAAATCAATGAAGACTTATGGCCAGAATTATTCTTATTGAATAAAGAAAATTTAAGTAAGGAGATATCGAGTTTTGTGGATGAATTAAATGCGTTTAAGAAGTTATTAGAAGAGGAAGATAAGGAAGGGATGAAAGAAAAGCTCATCCAATCCACAAAACGTAGAAAGAAGTTTGATGAGGAAGCATTATGAAAATCATGGTTATAAATGGTCCCAACCTCAATATGGTGGGGATACGCGAAAAAAATGTCTATGGCACCAAAAGCTATGAAGATTTAATTCAAATGATTGAAAGTTATTGTGAAGAAAATCAGATTGAAGTCATTTGTCGGCAATCCAATCACGAAGGGGATTTAATTGATTGGCTTCAAGAAGCTTATTTTGAAAAATATGATGGGGTCGTGATTAATCCAGGAGGATATACGCATACAAGTGTTGCCTTGGGCGATGCGGTTAAGGCAATTGCGCCTTTACCGGTTGTGGAAGTACATATTAGTGATATTTCAGATAGGGAAGACTTCCGTAAGTTTTCTTATCTAGCACCTTATTGTATGAAACAGATTAAAGGGAAAGGCTTGGAAGGGTATCTTGAAGCAATTGGTCTCCTTACAAGGACTGACAAGTAGCAGGGATACTTTAGTCGTGGTATAATCCCCTCTATGAAGAAGAAAGAATGGATTGTATTACTTGTGATTGGGGGCATTGCCTTAATTGGCATCTTAGCCTTACAAATCCTTGGCAAAATGCGTGCCAAACAAAACCAAGCCTTACAAAGTACGTATGTGGTGGATGTGTTTGTGGATGATAAGGTTGTGGAAACCTTTGACCCCAATGAAAATGCGACCTATACCATTGAAGGCAATTATGGCTTGATGGAAATTGAAGTCAAAGAGGGACAGTGGCATGTTTCCCATGTGGAATGTCCCAATCATATATGTGAAAAGATGGGCTGGAAAACCGTGGATGATATTGAACCAATTGTTTGTTTACCAAATGGAATCCAGTTATTGGCGAGAGTAAATGGGAATTGATAAAACAAAACACTTTGTCTATTTAACGCTATTATCCGCAATGGCGATCACCCTCAATATAATCGAATCGATTTATATTGGGGCTTTTACGTTTAATATTCGTATTGGTTTAGCCAATATCATCGCTTTATTAACGATTAAACTCTTAGGTTGGAAAGAGACAATTGTGGTCAATCTTATGCGGGTCGTCATAGGTAACTTATTAAGAGGTTTGATCTTTGGAAGTACTTTCTGGATTAGTATGGGTGGGGTGGTGCTATCAACCATTGCCCTAATCTTACTTGATAAGATGGGTTCTTCCTTGATGTTTACTTCGGTAATATCTTCTTTATGTCACTCAGTTGGCCAAGTCTTAGTTGTTATTGTGCTTTATAACCAACCAGGTGTAGCGGCTTTAACTTTACCATATTTATTAGCCACCTCTATTCCAATGGGCTTATTAACCGGTTATACCGCAAAGCTAGTCTTAGATCGTATTAAACCAATGCAAAAGAAGGGCTATCACTAGTCCTTCTTTTTACGTTGTGCCTCTTTCCAAGCTTCAATGGCTTCTTTACGCTCTTTGACGCGTTTTTCAACGCCTTGTTCGGTTGGTAAATAATATTTCTTATCTTTTAAGGAATCGGGTAAGCATTGCATCGCAGAGACCTTTTCTTTTGTATCATGCGCGTAGATATAACCCTCGCCATATCCTAAATCTTTCATTAAAGAAGTAGGAGCATTGCGTATTTGCAGGGGAACTGGTTCATCTAACATCGTTTTTGCATCTTCTGCCGCCGATAAATAAGCCACTTCTAAGGCATTGGATTTAGGGGCTAAGCTACAGAAGACAACCGCATGGGTTAAATGGACATTGCATTCGGGCATCCCCAAAAATTGACATGCTTGATAAGCTGCTACGGCAACTTCTAGAGCCCTCGAATCTGCCATTCCAATATCTTCAGAGGCAAAGCGTACGACACGTCTAGCAACATAGAGGGGATCTTCACCAGCCTCCAACATACGTGCAAGCCAATATACCGCCGCATCGGCATCACTATTGCGCATGGATTTATGAAGGGCAGAGATTAAGTTATAGTGCTCTTCGCCATTTTTATCATAGAGTAAAGATTTATTCGTTAAAATTTGTTGGATGGTTTCTTTTGTGATGCGGGTAGATTTCCCATTACCTTCCCCGTGTATGATTGCCATCTCTAATGTATTTAACGCATTACGCGCATCTCCATTTGCGTAATTCGCAATGAGGGTTAATAATTCCTCATCGATATCTATTTGCCAATCCCCATAGCCACGTGGATCTTCGATCGCTTTCTTTAATAATTTCACAAGTTCTTCGGTACTTAAGGCATTTAAGACAAATACTTTGCAACGTGATAAAAGTGCCGAGTTAATCTCAAAGGAAGGATTCTCTGTGGTTGCCCCAATTAAGATAATCGAACCTTTTTCCACATAAGGTAAGAAAGCATCTTGTTGGGCTTTATTAAAACGATGTATTTCATCCACAAATAAAATGGTCTTGGTACCCATGCGCCGGCTTTCTTCGGCTTGGGCCATGACGGTCTTAATTTCTTTGATGCCACTTGTGACCGCAGAAAAAGTGATGAAGTTTGCTTGGGTACTTTTCGCAATGATTCTAGCAAGCGTCGTTTTCCCCACGCCAGGAGGCCCCCAGAAAATCATGGATTGGACTTCATCATGGTCAATCATCTTTCTTAAGATTTTGCCTTCTCCTACTAAATGCGCTTGCCCAGCATAATCATCCAGGGTTTCTGGACGCATGCGGTCGGCAAGAGGGGTAGAAGTATTGGTATCTTCAAATAAGGATTCTTGTAACATCTCTTTCATTTTACTACAAACTTCTAGGCAAGAAAAAAAACCGCCGAGCGGTTTATTCTCTGGCAGGGGTGGAGAGAATCGAACTCCCATCAGCGGTTTTGGAGACCGATGTACTGCCATTGTACGACACCCCTAAAAAATAAAATGGTGACGCGTACGGGATTCGAACCCGTGAGTGCCGCCGTGAAAGGGCGGTGTGTTAAGCCACTTCACCAACGCGCCATCAAAAGGTAATGCTCATGTATCTTAACATAAACTTTTTTGGAACACAACAATAAATTGCTTAAGAATGTACGAAAAGTTATAATATGTTAGTTAGATAGGAGATTTTACTATGCCCAAAAGAAGAAAAAGAGGGATGTCTGTAATCGTATTTATTTTATTATCCCTTATCGTTTTAGTTGGTTCGGCTTTGTTTACTGCCTATTCTTATTTAAAAGAGAAATATGCAGGAAGTGCAGTTGCGTATAGCCGTGAGGCGATTCGTAACTTAGAACCAGGTTCCTTTGAAGAAAAAGTGGCAAAGAGTTTTTATACCGAAGAAGAATGGAATGATATTCTTTCGAATTCCATTAAGATTGATCCAACGATTGATAATCCAGCGATTGATGAAGATGGAATTGAAATTCAACATATTTCGGGTCCGACCTATGAAGGCTATATGATGTTGGTGCATAATCCAGAAGATGTCTATGTTGCGGTCAATCCCAATATGGATAATGGCCAACAAGCACCTAGCTTAGAAGATTATGTCCGCATGAATAATGCGATTGGTGGCATCAATGCCGGTGGCTTCCAAGATGCAGGAGGTCATGGGAATGGGGGCTTAGCTTGGGGTATTGTCATTCATGAAGGCCAACTCATCAGTGGACGTATGAATGAATATTTACCCGTCATTGGCATTGACTCAGAGAATAAGCTTATCTGCACGGATATGACCGCCCAACAAGCTCTTGAATGGGGCATTAAAGAAGCGGTTACCTTTGGTCCAACTTTGATTTCCGATTACCAAGTGAAATTTAAAGATGGAGACGGGGATTATCCAATGTTGAATCCACGTACGGGAATTGGGCAAAGAGGCGATGGGACTTTCTTATTACTTGCGATTGATGGAAGAGGCCCAAGTAGTTACGGCGCCCTCTACCAAGATATGGTTAAGATTTTCCAACAATATGATGCTTACATGGCTGCCAACCTCGATGGAGGTAATAGTACAGCGATGATTTATAAAGGAGACTATGTGAATACGACCGTATCCATGTATGGATCACGGCACTTACCAACCGTCTTCTTAGTGAGGGGGAATTAAAGATGAAAGAGCGTCGTTCGGGAATCCATCCTTTAATCGCAATCTTAATTCTTTTACTCTTAGCAATTGGTTCGCTGATTTTAGGAAGAATGTATGTCAATAATGCAAAAGAAGAATTCTTAGCTGCCGAAAAAGAATATCCAGAAAGTGCAATCAGCACTTATCTAGATCAAGTCAAAGAAAAGAACTTTGATGGCATCTATGAAGACTCCTTAGTCGTAGCGCCACACATTAACTCCAAAGAAGATTACATCCATAAATTAGAAGAAATCTATGGCAATATCGATTTCAATAAAATTGAATTTGCGCCAAGTGAAGATGGTGATGGCTCGAAGAAGTATCTCTTAGCTTATGAAGGTAAATACTTAGCAACCCTTGAATTACTCAAATCAAGTGATGGGCGTTGGTTAGCTTCAACCTTGTTCTCTGGCAACAATAATTATGTTGTGGAAGTGCCACAAGGATTAAAAATCAAAGTCAATGGGATTGATATTGATGATTCGTATAAGATTGAAGAAAATGTGGTTGCCTCAAACTTTACAGGCTTACGTAATACCACGAGTGCGCCACATGTCGATAAATATGCGTTAAATAACTTATTAGGGGAACCACAAATTGAAGTGGTTGGCGAAAGTGGATATGGCACCTTAAAAGATGTCATCACGAGTCACATCTTAGTAGGTAAAACAAATGAAGATAGTGCATTAAAGAATACCTTTATTAGTAATTCGAAAACATGCGCCCAATTCCCAGCCCAAGAAGCAGGCTTAGGAGCGGTCAGTGGGGTTGTGATTACGGATTCCGAGTTCTATGAGCGTGTACGCACCTTACAGAATAACTGGTTTACCGCCCATGGAACTTCCAACTTCTCCAATGAGAATGCCTTCCAAATCATCCAACAAAGTGAGGATACCGCGGTTGGTTATGTCACCTTTGATTATTACGCAAGTAATGGAGAAGTATCCCGTACTTGGAATGCGGGTTATCAAGTCAGTATGATGAATGTGAATGGCACATGGAAGATTGCGGGCATGGGCATTGATTCTCGTTTAAACCCAAACAAAACACAAAATTATTAATATAAAAATATAATAGGAGATAATAATTATGATTGATTATGCAGAAGGCTCAGGCAAACAGTATCACATTGGTGTAGGCAAAGGCGAAGTAGGACGCTATGTCATCTTACCAGGTGATCCAAAGCGCTGTAAGAAGATTGCGGCTTATTTAGAAGAGCCTCAACTCATTGCGGATTCCCGTGAATTCGTCACTTACACAGGCTTCTTAGATGGCGAAAAAGTTTCTGTCACATCTACCGGCATTGGTGGTCCAAGTGCAGCGATTGCGATGGAAGAATTAGTTGCGTGTGGGGCAGATACCTTTATTCGTGTTGGTACATGTGGTGGTATTGATATCAATGTCAAAAGTGGAGACTTAGTCATTGGCACGGGTGCCATTCGTATGGAAGGCACATCCAAAGAATATGCGCCAATCGAATATCCAGCGATTGCGGATTTAGAAATCATCAATGCGCTTGTTGAAGCAGCGGAAAATCTTGGTTTCCCATATCATACCGGTGTTGTGCAATGTAAGGATTCTTTCTATGGGCAACATCGTCCAGAAACCTTACCGAATAGCCAAGACTTAATCCGTCTATGGGATGCATGGTGTAAATTAGGTGCCAAGGCCAGTGAAATGGAAAGTGCAGCTTTATTTACGGTTGCGGCATACTTAGGTGTACGTGTTGGGACCGTCTTATTAACGGTTGCGAACCAAGAACGCGCCCTTCAAGGCCTTCCCAACCCACAAGTCCATGATACCGATGGCGCCATCCATACGGCCATTGAGGCAATTAAGATTCTAATCCGTGCGGATGAGAAACGTTAGGAAAGGAAACTATGATGAATCAACCAGTCAGAACGAATGTTTCTGACTTTATTAAAACAACAATGGGATCACAATTTGTGATCCCCGTGTATCAAAGAAATTACACATGGAACCCAGAAAATGAGACCGCTCGTTTTTTAGACGATATGGAAAACCTCTTAGCCAAAAAGACGCGCAGTCATTTTTTGGGTATTTTAATTTACATTGAATCCGAAATCGCTGCGACATTCAAACAGATTCAAATTGTCGATGGCCAACAACGCCTCACAACTTCGTTTATCTTCTTATTAGGGTTAAAACGCGTTGCCCTAGAACAAAAACAAAAAGAAGTTGCGGGCATGATTGATGATTATTATTTATATAATCGCCACGCTTTGGAGGATGCGAAGTTACGTTTAAAGCCAACCGTTAGTGATGATGATGTGTATGCGAAGTTAGTATATGGAAGCTATAAAGACTTATCGAAAAAGGAAAAAGAGACAACCGTATATCGTAATTATGAAGCGATCTACCAACGGATTCTAGAATTTTCAAAGTCCTATAGTTTATTTGAAGTCTTAGATTGTTTATCGAAATTTGATTTATTGGTTTTTCCTTTATCGCAAGAAGATAATGCGCAACAGATCTTTGAATCGATTAACTCTACCGGTGCGCCGTTAACCAGTGCAGATTTAATTCGTAATTATATCTTGATGAACGATACCAATGACATCCAAGAGCGCTATTATCGCCTTTATTGGCAACCTCTAGAGACAAGTCTTCCAGAACCTCGGCGCTTAGAAGAATTCTTCCGTTTCTATTTGGCTTGTAAGACCTATAACTTACTCAATCGAAGAGATGTCTATGATGGCTTTAAGACGTATTGGAATCAAAGCACAAAAGATCGGGAAGAAAGAATGCGTGAAATCAATCGCTATTGTCGCTATTATAGTGCTTTATATAGTACCCCTTATGAAGAAGAGGAAATTGAAAGTGCACTGAAAGATTTTCGACGTAGTGAATCAAGATTACCCGCACCATTTCTAATGGAGATGTTTCGTTTATATGAGGATGGGGAAATTGATAAAAAGACTTTCATCCAACAGGTACGCTTAATTGATACTTATTTAACGCGTAGAGCGATCTTAGAAAATGATACCGGCATGTTGAATCGGTATTTCCCACAACTCTTGCGTTCGGTTATGAATCGTTATAAAA
>JAGAVW010000017.1 GCA_017941735.1 Solobacterium sp.
GTATTCCACCTCTTTTCCCGTAATGGCATCCGGAACTAACATTGTACCAGTCACAAACAGATTTGCATAGAACTGATTTTCATGAACATCGAGATAACCATCTCCCTCGACATGAACATCTTTCACGCCATTAATGCGACTATTTTGTTCAAATTCTTGCGAGTCGATTGTAATATCTTCATCAAAGAATACTTGTGCATTCTCCTTTTTCATCAACTCGGATCGCGTCCATTTCACTGTAGTTCTCCTTATTTGTGACGGCTTCAATTATAGCAAACACCTACTTAAAGTCAATTAAATCTTACCTACCTGTGCATCTAACCAGTTTAAAGTATCCTCATAGACGCGCTCGTGATTTACTTCATTTAAGATTTCATGGCGCATATCGGGATAGAGTTTTTTCTCAATTTGTTGATACCCTGCTTCTTTTAATGTCCCGATAGAGTCCGCAAGTCCTTTTTCACCACCTGTACATGGATCATCTTCCCCAACAATAAAGAGGATTGGTAAATCCTTCTTTTTGCATTGGTATAAATTACTTTGATGTAGTTGGTCTAAACCGGATAACTCATCAATATAACCCTGTAACGTAAAGCCAAAGCCACAACGTGCATCCGCCGCATACTTTTTCACATTTTCAGGATTATAACTAATCCAATCATATGGCGTTTTAGGGTTTGAAACGACTTTATTAAACCCACCCGTCACAAGTCCATCCATCAAGGAAGAATGTCCTTTACTTCCTTTAAAGAGCTTTAATAGTTTCCCAACTAAGATACCTAGTTTAGTTGCGCTTTGATAGTTTGGAGCTCCGGAAAGAATGAGTCCATCTAATTTGTCATCGTGTTGTTGTAAATAACAACGTGCTAACATACTACCCATCGAATGCCCAAATAGATAGAATGGGATATTTGGATATTCCTTCTTTAACTCTTCACACACCTGATCAACCGCTTGTAACAAACGGTTCCATCCTTGTGTTTCCCCAAAATAGCCAAGGTCACTTTCTTTCGTTGCTTCCCCATGGCCTGGCAAATCAAAGGTCACAACGACATAATTATGTGCTTTTAAATAATTCGCAAAATCCTCATAGCGTTTCCGATGCTCCGCCATTCCGTGAATGATTTCTACCACGGCTTTAGGGGCTTGTTGTGGGCGAAAAATTGTCATTGTAATGTTTTCCATATTTATCACTTCTTTCTACTTTTATTTTAGCACCGAATACATGTGAAGGTCTTTGTATTTTAAATGCTTATGGTAAGATGATAACGAGATGAAAATGAGAGCTTGTGGAATTGTTGCGGAATATAACCCCTTCCATAATGGACATCGCTATCAGATTGAAGAAACGAAAAAACAATTTGATGGAGATGTTTTTGTGGCTGTGATGTCGGGTAACTGGGTACAGCGTGGCGAACCTGCCATCATTGATAAATGGGCACGTGCTAAAGCGGCAGTGGAAAATGGGATTGATTTAGTCATTGAGCTTCCCTATATTTATGCAACCCAAAGTGCTACCCAATTTGCGCATGGTGCTTTGACATTGTTAAAAGAAGCACGCATTGAAGCTTTGTCGTTTGGAAGTGAATGTGCAAATCTAAATAACTTAATGGAGATTGCCGAAACTTCAATTAACCCTGACCATATTCAACAAATCTTAGCGACCGGTATGAGTTATCCACGTTCTTACTCCTTATTAACGACCTCGATGCTACCAAATGATATTCTTGCAGTTTCCTATTTGAAAGAATTAAAAGATACGAAAATTAAACCAATTCTTATCCCTAGAACGAATGCCTATTTAGGTGATGCACTGGAACCTATCAGTAGTGCCTTTGCGATACGCAAAGCATTATTCGAAAAACAAGATGTAGGGATTGCTACTCCTATGGCTCGTGTTTTAGAAAATGCAGAGCTTCATGATTGGCGCGCATATTACCCCTATTTCAAAACTCTGCTTTTGACGACCCAACCAGATCGTCTACACGAAACATTCCTCATACAAGAAGGAATTGAAAACCATCTTATAAAGCAGGCAAAGATTGCGGATACCTATGAAGAATTTATCGAACTAGCAACCAATTGGCGCTATACTGCTAGTCGCATACGACGTAGTATGGTGCAAATTCTGCATCAAATTCGAAAGGAAGATGTCACTTCACTTCCACCTCTTCAAACACTACGTATTCTTGCGTTCAACGAAAAAGGACAAGCCTACTTACATGAATTAAAAAAAGAAGAGGTTTCCATCGCCAATCGCTTTGCGCAAATCCCTCTTCCTTATCGTCAAATGGAATACCAGTCCACCCTTCTATATACTTCCACTTCTTCTAAAGAGAACCGGGAAGCCCTTCTTCAAAAAGAAATCAGTGGACCGCTACGAATCCTTAATACGTATTCAAAAATCTAACATTGCGAATATCTTGGAAAGATTTCGCATTTTTTAATAGCATCTCATTGGAATAGGAACTATTCTTTCGAATCTCGATGATAGCAGAAGTCACATCATCCGCTTTTTCCGTACGGATATCTAAGACTTCTAATCCCATCTCCTCAAATCGCTTACAACTATTCATGATGCTATCTAAGTGGTTCGATTCCATATAAAGACGCCACTTTTTATCAATCCCAACCACACGATCTTCAAAACGCTTAAATAACGTCATGATAATATAAATCGCTAAGGTTGAAACAATTGCCACACTATAGTATTGGGTTCCAATTGCTAAGCCAATACAAGCGGTTGCCCATAAGCCGGCAGCTGTCGTTAAACCTTTGACACGCATTTCTCCAGACGAAATAATTGTGCCTGCACCCAAAAAACCAATTCCACTTACCACTTGTGCGCCTAATCGTGAAGGATCTCCTGATTGATACATCTCAAAAAACCGTTGTCCCGTTAACATGACAACGGTAGATCCTAAACAAACCAGCATATAGGTACGCATCCCCGCGGAACGTTTTGCCTTGGAACGTTCAATTCCAATCACAAAACCACACACTAAGGATAAAATAACCTGAAAACTGATTTTAACGATTTCTTGCATTAAAACTGGAAAACTAGGCATAAATTACTCTTCAATTCGTCCGTTTGTATAAACCTTATTGACATCGTCTACTTCATTTAACATGTTAATTAGTTTTTGGAATGCTTCAATATCTTCTGGATCGGTTAAGGTTACGGTTTCATTTGGTAACATGGTTGCTTCACAGATTTCAAATTCCACTTCTGGAATCAACTTTTCAATCGCTTCTTGACCTTTGCCAAAATCTTGGAATGCAGTTGTGACTGTCATTGTACCATCTTCTACAGTAATATCTTGTACATCTACTTCTGCTTCCATTAATGCATCGAGCATTGCTTCTTCATCTTCATAAGGGAACACGAATAAGCCAACATGCTCGTAGTTATACGAGACA
>JAGAVW010000018.1 GCA_017941735.1 Solobacterium sp.
AACCCATAGCCTCAACCTCACTTAAGTAGACTGGCCACATACAATATTAGAGTAAACAATGGTTTCTACTTAATCCTATCAAAGGTTAGAAAGGAAGAGATAATTATGTGCTGACAAGGTATGTAATTATCATACAAGGTATTCTTATGTGTATATTCTGTTCGATTATTAATCATGAAATCCCAAGTCGTGTCATTTATGAAGATGAAAATGTCTTATCGATTTTAGACATTAATCCTTTGTCTAAAGGTCATACCCTCGTCATGCCTAAAAAACATGTCACAGATATCTTAGATACCGATCAAGAAACATTAGATCAAGTCATGCATGTGACACAAAAATTAGCAGTTGAAATCATGAAGAAGACAAATGCGGATGGATGTAATATTGTCTCTAACTGTAAAGAAGCTGCCGGCCAATCAGTAGATCACCTACACTTCCATATTATCCCTCGTTACACTGGAGATACCGCGATTTCCTTCCATCCTCTTACCGAAACACCTGATTTAGAGGAAATTGAAAAACTACTAAAAGACTAGGCAACGCCTAGTCTTTTTAACATAATTTGTTGTGCTTGTTGTTCTAATGAATCATCGAGTGGTTCTAACTTGTTTCCTTGTAGTTGCCCTTTTTTATTGAGGGCACGGGTCAAGATACAATCAGCAATTCTTGGGTTTTTTGGTAAGAGTGGCCCATGCATATAGGTCGCAATGACACAATCATCCACAAAACCTTCTGTTCCATCTCCATAGGTATTCCCATGTCCTTTTAAGACTTTTCCTAGTGGTGTGGCTACATTTTTGGTTTGACCTCCATGGTTTTCAAAACCAACTGCTTTGAAGGTCTCTCCATCAATGGTTGCTTCAATAGCGATATTGCCAATACAACGATGGTCTCGATCACTACTTTCTGTATAGTAATCATAGATTCCTAACCCTTCGACGCGATTCCCATCTTGGTCTAGATAATACTTACCAAATAATTGATAACCACCACAGATTAATAAGGCTGCCGTTTTCTTAGCCAATGCCTCTTGAATCGCTTCTTTTCGTGCCAATAAATCTTCATAGATGAGGTTTTGTTCGTGGTCTGCTCCACCTCCTAAGAATAGTAAGTCATAAGAGGCAATGTCTTTTTCTTCATTGATTGTACAGGTATCCACAAAACAATGAATGCCACGCTTTTCTGCTCTTGTCTTAAGCACCATGATATTCCCTTTATCTCCATAAAGGTCCATCAAATCATGGTATAACCATAAAATCCGTATCTCCATCATTTCACCAGCTTTCTAAGAATCGCTCTTGTGGAATGGAGAGCGGTATATGTCGCTAAAACATAACTACGTAGATTTGCCTGATCCAAATAAGCACATGCTTCCTTCGCATCTTCTATGACCTTTACACAATCTTCTAAGCCTTCATATTTTAAGCGAAGTGCCATATCATAGGCACGATGTCCACTACAAACAATCGTTTTGATAAAAGGTTGTTTTAAACGTTCAAAATGCGCATCCCAAATCCAGGAAACATCATGCCCATCTTGATCAAAGTCATTGAGTAAGATACAAAGATTGCATTCTTCTTCCTCTTTCACAATGCGCTTCATCACTTCATTCGCACCGGTTGGATTTTTAATGAGATTAATCGTACATAATTTATTTAATTGGAAATCTTCATCGCGCCCTTCATTTAACTCAAAATGTTCAAACACATGATCCCCATGCGCATAATCTAACTGTAAGGATTTTAATACCGCTAATACGCTTGCACAGTTATAAATCGCATAAATCGCATTGATAAAGGAATGATACGGTTTACCTTCTACAGTAAACATTCCTTTTTCATAATCAATGGATTCCACAAAGACCGCATATTCTTCTTTTCCAAAGCCATCATTTGGACATACAAAGCGGCCAATATGAGAATATTGGTAGTAATCATAAACTAAAGGCTTTCCACACACTGGGCAGAATTTCCCTTCGCTTGCTTCATCGGTTGTTTTTTGGCTGACTTCATTTTCACCAATTGAGAATAAATAGGTGTGCGCTTTTGGCGCATTGGCCTTTAAGCGCAACACATTTGGATCATCCCCATTTAGAATTAAGTTACCTTCAAAGTCTTTTGTGACTTCCATAATCTTACGAATGATGGTTTCCATTTCTCCTGCACGATCCAATTGATCACGGAAGAAATTCGTGACCACTAAATGCGTCGGATGAAGATTCGCAAATTGGCGATAAAGCGTTAATTCATCAACTTCAATAACAGCCGCATCCGCTTGGACTTCATAGTTCGCATTGGAATTCGTCGCAAGTAAAGTGGCGATTCCGACATTTAAATTATCGCCTCGATGATTATTGATCACTTTAAGACCTGCATCACGCAGAGATTCTGCGATTAAGTTACTCGTTGTGGTTTTGCCATTGGTTCCAGTAACAAGAATCACAATCTTCGGCATTTTAAAATGCGAAATGAACTGCTTATCCATCATTAAAGCAAGTTGGCCAGGCAAAGAGCCTCCACGACCAAACTTCTTTAAGACTTTATGACTAAGTTGTGCAATCGTTAATTCGAGATTCATAATTTTGGTTTATAAAACTGCCTTCCATCTAACGCAAACATTTTTTGTGTCCATTCCCCCTCCGATAATGTGGAGAGTGCTTGGGTTAAGGTATTCATTCGCGCATCTAAGTTATCAATTAAATTTAAGACTTCTGCTTCCATCGTTAATGGCATCACAGGGGAACCAAATTCAAGTTTGCCATGGTGTGATAAAACAAGATGGCGAAGCAATAATGCTTCTTCACTTTTTGAAACATGCAATTCTTCTGCGCATTCCATGACCCATCCATGGCAAATGGAGATATGCCCTGTTAAGCGACCTTCATCGCTATACTCTCCCGGCATCAATCCACCTAACTCAACCGTTTTTCCCATGTCATGAATCAAGACCCCAGACAATAATAAGTCACGATTTAAAGCAGGATAAAGCTTAATAATCTCTTCTGCAGTCGCAGCCATACCTAAGGTATGCTCAGCCAATCCCCCAACATAAGAATGGTGGATACGCGAAGCTGCAGGATAAGCAAAGAAAGAATCCCCAACCTTATCAAACATTTTTTCAACCAAATTACGTAGGGTTGTATTTTGGATTGAGTCGACTTTTTCTTTTAACTTTGCGCGTAATTCTTCTTCGGAATAACGCGAAGAAATCATAAACTCAGACATATCAATACTCTTTTGATCAAGGGCTTCTAAATGATTGCAGCGAAGTTGTAAAGCATGGTTATATAGCAACACTTCAAAGTTCACTTCGACAACATTACCCGCAATTGCCACCGCTTCATCTTCTGGTTTTGCATCCCAAAGTTTTCCATCAATGGAACCCGAACTATCTTGAAATACCAAGTTTAGATAAGGCGCTCCTTTTTGGGTCACTCCCTTATTACAACTCTTAATCAATAATGGTTGTGTATAACGGTCTTTTTCTTGAAAATCTTTAATCTTTGTCATTGGATAACTCCATTTCTTCAATTACAGCTTGAATTGCTTCGGTTGGATATCCCTTCCGATAACAATATTGGAAAATTGCTTGTTTTAACTGTTGGCCACTATATTTTCTATCATAACGCTTCTTTGCTTTGATTGCACATTTCTCTAAAGAAGCCCCTTCGTTTGCTTCTACTTCTTCAAAGCTAAGCTCATCTAAGACTCCTTTTACGGCTTCACTATGAAACCCGCGTTGGATACATTTTTGATAGAGTTTTTGGGTGGTTGAACGAACGGATTCTTGGTGAATCTTGTTTAGACTAGAACTTGCGTATTGACGAAGAATTTCTTCTTCTAGCCCATATTCCGGCATCACTTCTTCAATCGTCTCTTCCGCAATGCCTTTTTTCTTCAAAACGCTACGCACATGATTTGGTCCATAGGCACTTTCTTTTAGTTGGTTTAAAGTATGCTTCGCATAACTTAAATCATCCAAATAGCCTTTGCTTTCTAAATCTTCGAGAATCTCTTGGATACTTGTCTCACTACAATAGGTATGCGATTGTAACCAGTCTTCCATTTCCTTTTTACTACGATCTTTAATCGCAATTTTACGTAAGCAGCCTTCATAAGCACGGCTTTTTTCTTGTAGGGCTTGTAGGTGGTCTACTTTTTGTTTGGAAAGGCGCACACCCTTTTTTAAACCCAATTGATAATACGCATCCATGCCTAACTTAATTTTTATTTCTTCACCCATTTCTTGGCTTAGCGATAAATGCACTTGGTTTTTATGGGTCTTAATATCTTTTAGTTCATAGTAGTGATGATACGCTTCAATTGCCTTTTCATATAAGTGATAAACACGACTGCCAAATACATCACTACGATATGGACTTGCAAGTTGCACGCAATGCTCGCGATACGCATGTGGAATAGACGTAGCAAAGGCTTTTAGTTTTTCAGCCAAGTCTTTGGCATCTTCAAAATACCAACCGGTTTTTCCTTCCACAATTAAATCTTTTAATACTTCATCTTTACGCGCAAATAAGGGAATGCCGCTTGCTAAAGCTTCAATAAATGTCATCCCTTGTGTCTCTGATAAAGACGCGGATATAAATGCATCGGATGCACGATAATAGTCTGGTACTTCTTCGGAAGGTTTGGGACCCGCAAAATAGATACAATCCTCCAGTTGATTCTCTTTGGCATAATCCTGCAGATTTTCTAAATCTGGTCCCCCACCAACAATCAACAATTTACAAGGAATCCCTTTTTCTTTGGCTAAACCAAAGCCATCAATGACTAAATCAAGGGACTTTTCACTCGCAATACGCCCCACATAGATAATCAGTTTTTCCCCTTCTTGTATATGATAGGTATCACGAATCGTTTTCGTTTTTGCTTGGTCTTCTTTCATAGGGTCAAAGCGATCTAACATTAAACCAGTTGGAATCACTTCTATATCAGCGCGTATATGATAACGTTCTAATAGCTCTTTTGTTTTTTGACTTGGCGCAATGACCGCAAGCGAAGAATTCCCATATAACTTCGAAAGATTCGCAATGGCTTTTTTCGCATAATCATCCACAATATCCATATGAATCGGATTGACATAATGCGTGTAATCTTCATAAGTCGTATGATAAGTACTCACAAGTGGAATACCAAGTGTTTTTGCACAGATGCGCGCAAAAATCCCAACACCAAATTCGGTTTGAGCATGAATGATATCTAATTTGAGCTTACGTACTTTATTCTCCGCATTGATATGAAACGGCGAAGTTAAGACATACCCATAAAGTCCTTTTAATTCAATTCCAGACAAACGTAATACACGATGGCTTTCATCCCATTCCGAAAAGCCAATGCCTTTTCTTGTGGTAACAACATAGGCTTCATGTCCTAGTTTTTCTAAGGCCTCTTTTAAAATATAGGTACTATTCGCCACCCCATTAATTTCAGGTGGATACGTATCTGTAAATAACCCAATTCTCATCTTATTTCTACGACTTCCTCTTTTTGAAGCTTTGCGTACAGGGACACAAGTCCGCTGATTATTAACATTATATAATAAGTTAAGAATCTCCATACAATCATTATGGAACTTGCTTGAGGTGCTGAGAAAATCGTGGAAAACATCAACACAAAGGTTGCCTCTGTTCCTCCACTACTACCAGGCATCGGTAAAAACGCATTGATAACAGTCACAAATGAAGTTAAAGCAATAATATCGAGTAATTGCTTACTAGTAACAGGTATATGCAATGCTTTTGCACAAAAGAACGGAATGGAATAATAAAGGAGTAAACGTACGCCATTTGTAAATAGTAACATCATAATTAAGGTAGGATGTTTTCGTAAGTTATTTGCTTCTTTCGCAAAAGTATCCACTTGCTTTTCTAAGTTTTTGCGCGTTTCTTCTGGATTACGAATCAGCTTTAATTTCGCGCCTAATCCCACACCTTTTGTGGTTAACCAATGATAAAACTTAGGAAAGCGAACAAGTGCCCATAAGCCCAAAATCACCATGGCGTTTACGATAAAGCCAAAGATAACAAAAATGAAATATTGTGAATAGTTTTGATAAAACATCCCAAACCGTAAGAATATTAATAACAAGACCATCGATACCATGGTGATTTGATAGGTCATGAAATCGCTCCACAAAATCGAGGCCCCACTTGCGAGTGGAATCCCCTGTTTTTTAAACAAGTAGGCTTGTACAAATTGGCCACCACTTTCACTTGGCGTAATCATATTAAAAAAGCCACCAACAAATGAATTGATAATCCCCTGGGATAAGCGATAGTTTGGGTGGTTCATTCTTGCTAATCGCATTAAGTTGTAGCCAATGATGATTCGAATCAAGATCATCATACCGACAATGAGAATCATATAGAGCGGGTTGGCATTTTTGAGAATCGGTATAATCGCGATTGCGTGATTCTTGAAAACAATCCATACAACAATTCCAGATAAAACAAGAATTATGCAAAGATTGATTAAATATTGTCGTAGAGAATGTTTTTGTTCTGACATACGAAACTATTATACTATTGCCCTTAGACACAAACAAATTGATATTCTTTAAGATTTCATACTGTTTTTCAACTTAAGTTTTGATATACTAGTCCCGTGGAGAAAACAATATGAAGCCAATTGCATTTGATTCAGACAAGTATTTAGCCCTACAACGAGACAAAATCTTAAACCGCATTCAGTTATTTAAAGGAAAACTGTATATGGAATTTGGAGGGAAAATCTTTGAAGACTTCCATGCCGCACGTGTCCTACCTGGCTATGAGCCAAACAATAAGATTCGTTTATTACTTGAACTGAAAGATGATGTGGAAATGGTCATCTGTATCAATGCAAACAACATTGAGCACTCCAAAGTGCGCAGTGATTTAGGTATCAGCTATGATAATGAAGTATTGCGCATGATTGATGCGTTTAAAGCACTTGACTTATATATCGGTAGTGTCGTCATCACCCAATTTACCAATCAAGACCATGCTATAAACTTTATTCGGCAACTCGAACAAAGTGGCATCCGTTGTTATAAACATTATCCTATTTCCGGTTATCCTGCGGATGTAGATTTCATCGTTTCCGAAGAAGGTCTAGGCTTAAATGATTATATTGAGACTTCACGGAAACTCGTCGTTGTCACTGCCCCAGGGCCTGGTTCTGGAAAGATGGCTACTTGTATCTCTCAGTTATACCATGATGAAAAACATGGTATCCATTCTGGATATGCGAAATTTGAAACATTCCCTGTATGGAATCTACCCTTACGTCATCCTGTAAACCTCGCTTATGAAGCAGCAACCATCGATTTAAATGATGTCAATATGATTGACCCTTACCATTTAGAGGCTTATGGCAAACAAGCGGTCAACTATAATCGAGATGTGGAAATTTTCCCTGTATTAAATCGTATGATCATGCGGATTCAAAATGACTCTCCTTATAAATCCCCTACGGATATGGGTGTCAATATGGTCGGCTTTAGTATTGTTGATGAAGAAGCAGCCATTCAATCAGCGAACGATGAAATCATTAGACGCTACTATCAAGCGCTTGTTGACTATAAAAATGAGCGTATAGATGAAGCAGCAATGAAAAAGATTGAACTGTTGATGAATGAAGCGGGTATTGCTGCAAGTGATCGTAAAGTTACTTTGGTAGCTCGCGAGAAAGCAGAATCTACCAGTGCACCCGCAATGGCCATTGAAATGCCGGATGGCACAATTGTCACAGGTAAAACCTCTTCCCTATTTGGGCCTTCGGCAGCTGTTATTATCAATGCGATAAAATATCTCGCAAATATTGATAAACAAACATTATTAATTGATCCAAAATATGTAACCCCGATTCAAGATCTAAAAGTGAATCGTTTAGGCAATCATAATCCACGTCTGCACTCAGACGAATTACTCATCGCTTTAGCGATTACGGCGCAAAACAATGAGAATACAAATTTAGCAATGTCAAAGCTTGAAGAATTGCGCGGCTTAGAAGCACACTCTACAGTCATCTTGCCACCACAAGATGCGAATGTATTCCGCAAGTTAGGCGTCAATGTGACTTTTGATCCAATCTATCAAGCAAAGAAGTTATATCATCCAAAATAAATAAAATAACGTGGCTAGGCCACGTTATTATTTTTCTAATATATTCTTTTAAGATTATTCTGCTTCTGGAACATAGCGCATGACTTGGCCTTTACCTGTTTCAACAGCCATGTCAGCTAATGCACTAATGTCTTCCATGAATCCTCTTGATAGGTTGCATTCAACTAACATACCAAGGTTTGTTCCAGACAATACAACAATGTTGTATTTATCTTTTAACTTCACGGATAGTTCCGAGCTTTGACGGTATGGTTGTCCACCAACCAAGTCACTAAAGACAAGGATTCCGCCTTCACAATCTTTTAATTCTTCAAATGCTGCTTTTAAATTGTTTTCTAAATCATCTGTACTATCTTCTTGTTTGAAGTCTACCGCAACATACTTTTCTGGTGTTCCTGCGATGAGTTTTACCGAACTTGTAATGCCTGTTGCGAAGTTGCCGTGTCCTGTTACAACAATTCCAATCATGTTTTTCCCTCTTTTCTAGTACTATTATAGCGCAAACTTTTTGAAATTTATTGCGGGTTATCTTCAGGTACGAGGATGATAGAGCGTTTGTTTAAAACTTTTATATTTACACTTGTATATGTGCCTCCATATTCTCCATCCGTCGTCCAAGCAAAGGGCTTTGTGCTACGTATTTTTAAATGTTTGGTATGGAAAACATGAATATATTGATTATCGGTTGCACCAGCAGAAAGAGTCGAGGCAATTTGGACAAGTTCACCAAGATTATCTGGTGCTTTAACTAACAATACTTCAAATTGCCCATCATTCAAGGAAGCTGCTTCTAAATATGGCGAGCTCATTCCCGCAACACTTGTCGTATTAGAGATTGCACCAAATATATACTCCCCTTTCCCTTTGAATTCTTCTGCTTCAATTGTTAAATGAAAACGTTCATTTAAACTATTGGGAAGTGAGATGATTGATTGTAAAAGATAAGCCGCATAGCCAAAGGTATTCTTAAAGTTTTGATCAGTGGAATAGCTTACTTCTGTAAAAGCACCAAAGGCTGCCACATAATTGAAGTAGGACTGGTTCAATTTACCAATATCATAAACAAATTTCTTACCACGATTGATAAGAGGAATTAAATCATCCAATTGATTCGGTAAACGCAGTGTCCGCGCAAAATCATTTGTAGTGCCAGAAGGAATATAGAGAATTGGAATACGTTTGCGCAATTTCGCTAAAGCTCCTACTAAATGCGTCAAGGTTCCATCTCCCCCACAACAAACAATCACATCAAAATACATCTGTTTTGTTAGAATTGTTTCTGCGGTAATCTCTTGTTTCGGTAAAATAGGATAGACCGTTACTTCACATTCTTCTAAAACAAGGCGCTCAATGATGTCATAGGCTTTTTGTTTGCCAAAGTTTTGCCCCGCTTTGGGATTGATCAATAATAAAACCTGTTTCATACGCTAACGCAAATATGGCTCCACTTCTTCTAATGTATGGAAAACTTTATCATGACTCTTTTTTAATACTTGATAAGATTGATGTCCACATGCCACTAAAAAACAATCACCCGCTTGAATGGCTTGTGCGGTTTCTAAATCATGGATGGAATCACCAATCACAATACAATCTTTCGGATTAACCTTTGCCCCTTTCATCCATCGAACAGCACTTTCTACTTTCGAAGAAGCTAAATCATCCGCAATCCCAACAAGCGTCTCAAAATACGAAGAGATATCTAGAATTTCACATTCTTTTTCCAAGGTAGATTGTCGTGTGGCACTGACAATGACATTATGCACACCATTCTTTTTTGCATACTCTAATAACTCCAAACAACCTGGCACAAGCTTCAAATAAGGAAAACCCGCATCGTATTTCTCATTGAATTCCACTGATAATTCTTCATAGGATTCTTCTTTAAAATCATATCCAAGAATTCGATAATACTTTTTGACTGGAAAACAAAACATATCGCGATACTCTTCTACTGTATAGCCACTGCGCATACCACGCGCTTCTAGCATCTCATTTTCAATGGCTAGGCATAACTCCGTATCATCGACAATCGTTCCATTAAAATCCCAAACTAATGTTTTCATCATGTAAAGGATACCACTATATGATAAAAAGTAAAAATAAAAAAGGACCTCCTTAGAGGTCCAAATCATTACATAAGACTTAAGAACATTTCTTTAATGTCTTCAACAGTAACTGGTCTTGGGTTACCTGGTGTACATGCATCTTTCAAAGCATCTGCAGAAAGTGCATCTACGTCTTCTGGTGGAACAACATCCTTTAAGGACATTACAATTCCAACATCTTCCCCAAGTTTCTTAACCGCATCTACCGCTGCTTGACATGCTTCTTCTAGAGGCATCGTATAAGCGCCTTCTACCCCAAAGGCATCTGCGATATCACGATATTTTTCACCGGAAACGGATGCATTATAAGCCATTACGGTTGGTAATAAGGTAGCACATGCTTTTCCATGTGGCATACCATAATATGCACTTAATGTATGTGCCATGGAGTGGTCAACACCTAAACCAACATTGGAGAAACCCATACCCGCAATATATTGTGCAAGCGCCATTGCTTCTCTTCCTTCTGGTTCATTCTTAACCGCACTGCGTAAGTTCTTCGCAATCATACGAATCGCTTTAATATGGAACATATCGGATAATTCCCATGCCCCACCAGTAATATAACCTTCAATCGCATGCGTCAAAGCATCCATACCGGTAGCTGCTGTTAAGCTAGCTGGCATAGAGTTCATCATATCGGGATCCACAAATGCGATCACTGGAATATCATGTACGTCTACACAAACGAATTTACGTTTGTTTTCTTCATCGGTAATGACATAGTTGATGGTTACTTCTGCGGCTGTACCAGCGGTTGTTGGTACCGCAAATATTGGTGTACAAGGATTCTTTGTAGGCGCAACGCCTTCCAAAGAGCGTACATCTTTAAACTCTGGGTTTGTATTGATGATACCGATTGCTTTGGAGGTATCCATTGCGGAACCACCACCTACCGCAATAATCATATCCGCACCTGATTCTTCAAATGCCTTTACGCCACCTTGTACGTTTTCAATGGTTGGGTTTGCTTGAATATTTGAATATACTTCAAATGGTATACCCGCTTCTTCTAATAGCTTTGTCACTTTTTGCGTAACACCAAACTCCAATAAACCTGGATCAGTTGCGACAAAGGCTTTTTTAAAGCCACGTGCCTTGAATTCTGTCACAATCTCTTTAATTGCACCAGAACCATGATAAGATGTTTCGTTTAAAATGAATCGATTTGCCATGTTTTTTCCTCCTTAGACGTTTGATTCTTTTTAACTCTTTTTCATGCGGACATATTTACGTCCGATTTTATCTTTTAATAGGGCACGAACTCTTTCTTCATCCTTTTTCTCAAATGGAACTTGTACGTTATATTCTCCAGATTTTCTTTCTTTTCCATCATCCACAATAAAGTATGCGGAAAAGTCTTTTTTATTCTCACGGAAATCATACCCAACAATACTCTTGTAAGGATAAAAACGACCAAAGGAAGAAACCCCTTCTTCACCAATCCCATCTCTTGTGAAAATGAATAGAATAATCACAACAAAAGTCACGATAGCACGCACAATATCAATAGGCTCATGCATCGTAATAAGAGAAAGTACCGACAAGATACCACATACCAAAAAAAGAATACGACTAAAATTCCACATACGGTCATAAATCGTAATCTTATCGCGGGTACGGAAAAAACCAATTCCTACCCATACACCAATCGCAAGAAACATTGCGATAATAATATAATTTGAAATATCTCCCATATTCACTCCTTAATAACCATAAACGCCATTCACAAATAGCACATGGATACGCTCTTTTATGCCACTGCGTCTAGTGACAACAAATTGATTACAAATCGTACGTTCTTTATTACAATGCACACACTCCCCAAATTCCACACATGGATTACCTGTATTAAGGCGAGTATTATTTGCGGGTGCCGCAATGCATTCATTACGCTTAATTGCTTCCTCTAAATCCTTCACAAGCTTATTCACACCAACAATGACATAGACCTTATTAGGCCCATAAATTAATGGCGCAACACGTGAACCATGTCCATCCACGTTATACAACATGCCATCCATTGTGATTGCTTGGGAAGAAGTAAACATCACATCCGCATTAAAAACTTGATGATGCACCGCATCTTTATCATCGGTATGATAGCGATCAAAGAAAGTATAATCTTCATTTCCAGTAATCCAATCCATAACCCCTGTTTCAAAAAGGGTCATCGAACCACCTACCCCAATTGTACTTCCTTTTGCCACATGTTCTTTTAAATAAGCGAGTAAGTCTTCTTTGGTTTCAAAGAAGTCTGCTCCAAAATTATTTTGTCTTAATTTTGTGATTGTTTTTTCTACTTGTTTTCGAATAATATGTTCTGTATTTTGGTCCATATTAATACCTCTACCACTATGTATTATACCACGCAAAAAAAGAAACAACGCTATCCGAAGATAGCGTGTTTCTTATGCTAAAGGTTTCTGTACGCGGACGACATAACCATCTTCATCTGCATCGACTTCGATGGTTCGTCCTTCAATATCTGGCTCTTCTAAGATGGTTTTCGCTACCAATGTTTCTATCTCACGTTGAATGTGTCGTTTCATTGGTCGTGCCCCAAATTCTTCGTCTGCGCCAAGTTCTACAATTCGTGCCTTTGCTGCATCCGTAATCACAAGTTCAATATCTTTTTGTGCTAAACGTGCACGCAATTGATTTAAGAATTTATCCGCAATCAACTTCATGATGTTATTATCGAGCGAATTGAAGACAATAATTTCATCAATACGGTTGATAAATTCTGGTTTAAAGAAGCGTTGGACTTCCTCTAGATAATGCGCATGACGTGCTACTTGGTCTACTTCAAAGGCATATTCAGCACCTAGATTACTCGTCATGATGATAATGGTATTTTTAAAGTCTACCGTTACACCTTTGGAGTCAGTAATCCGTCCGTCATCCATCACTTGTAATAAGACATTAAAGACATCTGGATGTGCTTTTTCAATCTCATCTAATAAGACAATGGAATATGGATTACGACGAATCGCTTCGGTGAGTTGTCCACCCTCGTCATAGCCGACATATCCTGGAGGCGCTCCAATTAAACGCGAAACACTAAACTTCTCCATGTATTCCGACATATCAATACGCACAATCTTATTCTCATCATCGAACAATTGTTCCGCTAATGCCTTTGCGACTTCCGTTTTCCCAACCCCGGTTGGCCCTAGGAATAAGAACGAACCAAGAGGACGATTTTCGTCTTGAATTTGTGCTTTTGAACGCATAATCGCATCCGAGACAAGATGTAATGCTTCTTCTTGTCCAATGACCCTCGCACGCAATGCATCAGGTAAATGAAGAATCTTTTGACGTTCCGTACTCATGAGTCGTGAAACTTCAATATGCGTCCAGCGTGATACAATCTTCGCAATCATATCTTCATCCACTTCTTGTTGGATCATCGCATCTTTACCATCTTCAAGATTGCTTTCTTGAATCTTCTTTTCTAGATTTGGAATCGTATCGTATTTGAGCTTAGCGGCCTTTTCATAATCCGCATCATTTTGCGCTTGGGTGAGCTGTAAACGAGCGGTTTCAAGGTCTGCTTTATAAGTTTTAACCGCATCCAATTCCGCTTTCTCATTTTGCCATTTCGTAAACTTGGCTTCTTTTTCTTCCTTTAAGTTTGCGAGTTCTTTTTCAATGGCTTCTTTACGCTCTAATGTCTTGTAGTCTTCTTCCCCTTTTAAGGAAGTTTCTTCAATTTCAAGCGTCATGATTTTACGATTTAATTCATCCAAATCAGCAGGCATGGAATCCATTTCGACACGGATACATGCGCAAGCTTCATCAATTAAATCGATGGCTTTATCTGGTAAATAACGGTCGGTAATATAGCGATTGGATAAAGTAGCTGCTGCTACAATCGCTTCATCTTTGATTTCCACCCCGTGATGGCTTTCGAAACGATCTTTTAAACCACGTAAAATAGAAATCGTATCTTCCACACTTGGCTCTTCCACCATAATCTTTTGGAAACGACGCTCTAAAGCACGGTCTTTTTCAATATACTTACGATATTCATCAAAGGTTGTTGCACCAATACACTTGAGTTCGCCACGCGCGAGCATTGGCTTTAATAAATTGGCTGCATCCATGCTACCTTCGCTTTTTCCAGCTCCAACTAGATTATGTAATTCATCGATAAACAGAATGATATTTCCATCTGCTTTTTTGACTTCATTCAATACGCCTTTTAAGCGCTCTTCAAATTCCCCACGATATTTCGCTCCTGCAATTAAGGCACCCATATCGAGTTCGATTAATCGCTTATCATTTAATCCAAGTGGTACATCTCCCTGCATGATACGCCACGCAAGGCCTTCGACGATTGCGGTTTTCCCAACCCCTGGTTCCCCAATTAATACAGGGTTATTCTTTGTCTTACGCGAAAGAATCTCAATCACACGACGAATTTCTTCATCCCGTCCAATGACGGGGTCAATCTTGCCATCTTTGACATCTTGAACTAAATCATGTCCATATTTTTGTAGTGCATCAAGTTGGCTTTCATTTGTCTTTTCATCCATCTTTACACCACCTCTTCTTTCTTCTTCTGCTTGTTTTAATTGTTTAACATTGAATCCAAAGCGCTTCATTAAATCCAGCACAACAGCTGCCTTGGTTTGGAAAATACCGATTAAAAACGCCCCGGTACTCATATAGGTATCCTGTTGTGACTTCATGTAATCTAAGCCTTTTGAATACCCTTCGATCACATAACGTGAAACATCTGGTTGGCTTGCGCCAGAACTGGATGGCAATTTTTCCATATAGGATTCGACAATTGCTTTGAATGCTTGTTTATCAATATTTAAACGCATCCAAATCCCATCCAAACCATCTTCTTCCACCATCGCAAGTAAGATATGTTCAATTGTTACTTCGCTATGATGGTTTTCTTGTGCCTTGCTTAAAGCACGCATGATAATTGCCTGTAAGGCTTCTGTCATTTGTTCAATATTCATAAACTTCACCTCCTATCGTGGCGAATTTATAATTTAAATTGCTTCTTAAAACGTTTCCAAAGAGTTTCTTTTCCCGTTTCTTCTTGCAGTTTTTGTAATTCTTTATAGAGTTCTTTTTCTCTTGCTGTTAACTTCTTATCTACTTCAATATGAATGGAACAAAGTTGATCCCCTGTTTTTCCTGTACGTAAGGATGGGATGCCCTTTCCTTTTAAACGCATGACAGTACCTTCTTGGGTGCCAGCAGGAATCTTCATCGCCACTTCCCCGTGAATGGTTGGTACATCAATTGTTGTGCCAAGGGTTGCATCAACAGCTGTAATTGGAATCTCTAAGATAATGTTGTTTCCTTCACGCAAGAACTTTTCATGTGGTTTGATATGAACTTCCACATATAAGTCTCCATTTGGCCCACCATTACTACCATGTTGGCCTTTTCCTTGGACACGCAAACTTTGTCCATCTTCAATTCCAGCTGGAATCTTTACAGAAACAATCTGCTTCTTTGTTTGATAACCTTTGCCACGGCATTCTGGACAAATCTTGCGAATTCGTTTCCCTGTTCCTTGACAATCGGGACATACGCCTTGGGTTTGGAAGACCCCAAAAGCAGTCCGTTGTTGAGAGATTACCGTACCTGCCCCACGACAAGTACTACAGGTTTCGATATCGCTTGGACTATCCGCCCCACTGCCATGGCAATGTGGACAGGATTCATCCACATCCAAATCCAAATCCACTGTTTCTCCAAAACATGCATTAATGAAATCGATATTGACACGCATCATTCGATCTGCACCACGGGTTGGACCGTTGCTGCGTCTTGTACTCCCGCCACGCGAGCCAAACATATCGGACATACCTCCTCCAAAGAAGGAAGAGAAAATATCATTCAAATCATCAAAACCAGCGGAAGAATAACTGCCAAATCCACCTGCTTGTGGATCAACACCCGCAAAACCGAATTGATCATAATTCTGACGTTTTGTTGGATCACTTAATACTTCATAAGCTTCATTGATTTCTTTAAACTTTTCCGGTGCATCTTTATCGTGATTCACATCCGGGTGATATTTCTTTGCCAAAGAGCGATATGCCTTCTTAATATCACTTTCACTTGCGCTTCTGGATACACCTAGCACTTCATAATAATCGCGTTTGTCAGCCATATGCGCTCCTTTCTATCGAATTCGATTAATCCAAGCCTCTAATGAATTGCCACCATGCACACGCACGCGTGGTAACGCTAATAAGTTCATACCTGGACGAATCCATCCATCTTCTGTTGTAAAGGCAAGCTTTGCGCCTCCTTCTTTGACGATTTCTATCGCATGCTCATTGTAGTCGCCAAATGGATAACAATAGACAAAACCACCATCCACATAATCAAATGCTTGTTTGGTATCTTCGACACCTGTTGCATGATCCACGCATAAGATGCGTCCCCCATGTCCCATTCCTTCGCATCCACCTTGATGCATTAAGAAACTATGCGACTGTAGTTCTAAACCATCTTCACGCATTTCCCAAAAATCATAAGACATCGTAGGGTCTTCCCATCCACAGATGAGGAATAAGGTTGCATTTGCTCCATACTTTTGAAAAATGGGATATGCAACACGATGCACGGATGGATCACCATCATCGATCGTAATTGCCACACTGTGCAAAGGTATATTTGCTCGATTTTGCATGAAGTATAAAACTTCACGCATGGTTAATGTAGCATAACCATTTTCTTTTAAATAACCTAAGTGTGCATCAAGCTCTTTTGCTTCCACATAGTTCCCATCGACACGGGATTCTCCTTGGGATTCATCGTAGAAGAAATGATACATAAGGACAGGAATTTCACTTCCCTTTTCACCGATTGAGATAACATCATTACTTGTTTCACTCGCAACTTCCTCTTGCTTAATGTAATAGATGCCATTTTGAAAGAGAATTCCATATCGCAAATCTTCGCTATTTGGTATGACATAGACTGGATACGTTGTTTCTCCATGAAGTTCTACCAATACTTGACCTTGTTCATTTTCAATGTGATACATCTCTTTCGTTGTCAATTCACTTCCATAAGGTAATAGATGTGTTTGATTTTTAAACCAACGATCACATGTGGCTAACGCTTCCCCTTCTAGATACAAGTCTGTTCCAGAAATACGAACATAATTGCCGATTGCTTCTGCTGCCATATCAAAGTAGTTGCCTTGGTATGCCATTCCACTTTGTTGTGGTTTTCCATCTACCATTGTGTAAATTGGAGCATCCCTTTGCAGTTGAATTTTAGTTTGATAGAAACTGGAATAGTCTTTTACTTCTTCTACGACTTCCTCTTGCGGATGATTTTCCGCTTGGGGAAGCATTGTTTCTTCTTGTTGCTTACACCCACTTAGTAACAGTAGACAAGTACCCACAATTAGGAATACTTGTCTACTCATCCGCCCCTTATTACTTTTCTTCAAAGTCAGCATCTACAACATCATCGTTGTTGGAGTTGTTTGCTTCTTGTGGGTTGGTAGAAGCTTGTGCCCCTTGATTCGCATACATTGCTTGCGCCATATCATTTGCTGCTTTTTCAAGCGCATCCAACTTTGTCTTTAAACCTTCCATGTCGTTTTCATCCAGTGCCTTTTGTAACTCATCACGTAGTTTTTGTACTTCGGCTTTTTGTTCTGGTGTGACATTTGGGTTTTCTTCTTTTAATGTCTCATCGATTTGGTTGATAAATGCTTCGGCACGATTGCGTGTTTCAATCTCTTCTTTACGCTTATCATCTGCCTCTTTGTTTGCTTCTGCTTCTTTGACCATACGATCAATTTCTTCATCACTCAAACCAGAAGAGTTTGTAATAGTAATGGATTGTTTCTTGTTTGTTCCTTTATCAATTGCAGATACATTCACAATCCCGTTTACATCAATATCGAATGTTACTTCAATTTGTGGAACCCCACGACGTGCTGGTGCAATTCCATCCAATTGGAAGTTCCCTAATGTCTTATTATCGGATGCCATTGGGCGCTCCCCTTGTAAGACATGGATATCTACAGCTGGTTGGTTATCAGCAGCCGTTGAGAAGATTTGTGATTTACTTGTAGGAATGGTTGTATTTCTTGGGATTAAGGTTGTCATGACACCACCTAATGTCTCAATACCTAAGCTTAATGGGGTAACATCTAGCAATAAGACATCCTTAACATCCCCAGCAATGACACCACCTTGAATCGCTGCCCCTAAAGCAACACATTCATCAGGGTTAACACTCTTATTTGGTTCTTTGCCTAATTCTTTCTTAACGGCTTCTTGAACAGCTGGAATACGGGTTGAGCCACCAACTAAGAGCACAGAATCAATATCCCCTGCGGAAAGATTCGCATCTTTCATCGCTTGGCGAACTGGTCCCATCGTACGATCTACTAAGAACTTTGTCATCTTATCGAATTCAGCACGTGTGAGTTTTGTTTCTAAGTTTAAAGCGCCACTTCCATCTGGGGCTGGGCAGATAAATGGTAAGGAAATTTCTGCTTCCACCATACCGGATAAATCTTTCTTTGCTTTTTCTGCAGCGTCTTTTAGACGTTGTAAGATCATCTTATCTGCTTTTAAATCAACGCCATGTTCCTTTTTGAAGTTGTCATTTAACCAATCAATAATGACGTTATCAAAGTCGTCTCCACCTAAATGGGTATCACCGGCTGTACTTAATACTTCAAAGGTTCCATCCGCAATATCCAAAATGGAAACATCGAATGTACCACCACCCAAGTCATAGACTAAGATCTTTTGTTCTTGGGCATTGTTCTTATCCATTCCAAAGGCAAGCGCAGAAGCGGTTGGTTCGTTGATAATACGCTCAACCGTTAATCCTGCAATCTTACCTGCGTCTTTGGTTGCTTGACGTTGGGCATCGTTAAAGTATGCTGGCACGGTAATAACCGCACGGTCTACCTTTTCACCTAAGTAACTTTCCGCATAATCTTTTAAGTAGCCAAGAATCATAGCGGAAATTTCTTGTGGTGTATAGGCTTTTCCATCTAAAGTCACCTTTTCATCCGTACCCATCAAACGCTTAATTGAATAGACGGTATCTTTGTTTGTGATCATTTGCCGTTTCGCAGCATCACCTACAACACGTTCCCCGTTCTTAAACGCAACCACACTTGGTGTTGTACGGTTTCCTTCTGGATTCGCAATAACTTTTGCGTCTTTTCCTTCCATTACCGCAACACAACTATTTGTAGTACCTAAATCAATTCCAATAATTTTGCTCATAATTTTGTCCTCCTTACTCGCTGACTTTCACCATTGCTGGTCTTAATAAGCGATCTTTTAATTTATATCCTTTTTGTAATACTTGAATTACTTTTCCACTGTCTACCCCTTCGATGTGCTCTGTCATCATCGCTTGGTGCCAGTTTGGATCAAATTCTTGGTCTAAGGCTTCAATTTCTTCTACGCCTTCTTTTGCTAAAGCAGAGGTAAGTTGATTCTTTACCATTTCAAATCCCTTACGATAGTTTTCATCTGCTTCATCTTTTGCCTCAATCGCAAGTGCACGCTCGCAGTTATCAATTACCGGCAGCACCTCTAAGGCAAAGTCTTGAATGCGATATTTATTACGCATATCAAATTCTGCATTTAATCGCTTCTTGATGTTTTCCACATCGGCATAAGCTTTCGCATATTCATTTTTCAAGTTGTCCACTTGCCCTTGCAATTCCGCATTTAAGGCTTCTAATTCTTTAATACGTTCTTGCAGTTTCGCTTCTTGCTTTGCTTTCTTCTTGGTCTTTTTGTCTTCTTCGGGTGGTGTTTCTTGTTCCACCTTTTCTTCTTCTATCTTCTTTTCTTCACTCATTCTCCTCACCACCTATCGAAAAATACATCTTTTCAATCATTTGCGCTGCATAGTTAATCATCGCTACGATACGGTCATAATTCATTCGGCTTGGTCCGACGACCATCAACTGTCCAGAATCATGCTCATTTACCCGGAAGGTTGAACGGATAATCGCAACATCATTGAGCCAAGTTAATTCCGCACCGCGATTGGTCGTAACCGCAACAGCTCTTTCTTGATTTCCAATATCACGCCAGACCGTTGAATCATCTAGCATACGCATCAATTCTTTTAACTTATCAATGTCTTCAAATTCTGGTTGATATAACATACGATCTTTTCCAGAAAAATAGACGTTCTCACTCGCAAACTTGATGAATGCCTGTACAAAGGCGGTAAACAACATGTCATGACGTTGCACTTGCGAAGCAAACTCTGGCTTCAATTGTTCCATGTGCTCGACAAGTTCGCTAATCTTAACGCCATGTAACTTGGAGTTTAAGATTTCCGTACAGCTTTCAATGTCTTTAAGTGAGACCACATCATCGAAGTGGAAACTTCTTGTTTCCGTATGTCCTGTATCTGTGATAAACACACACACCGCATTACGCGCATCCACCGGGAAAATCTTGATGTGTTGTAAGCGTTGCTCTGAACTATCTGGGCCAATTGCACCGGTAGTAAGATTCGTCATTTCGGAAAGAATATTACAACTTGCTTGGATTGCCTCTTCCATATTCATATTGGAAGCTTCAAAGGCATTTCGGATTGCTACTTCCATCTTTTTATCTAAGGAAGAATCATTTAACATGTTCTCACAATAGAACTTATATCCAAGCGTGCTCGGTACACGGCCACTGGAAGTATGGGTCTTTTCTAAATACCCCATCTCTTCTAGCACTTGCATATCATTTCGTATCGTTGCACTTGAATACGGCAATTTGTACTTCTGTTGCAACGTCTTGGACCCTACAGGTTCAGCGGTCCGGATATACTCGTCCACTATGGCTTTAAAGATTTCAATTCGTCTAGGTGTTAGCACTTTGACCGCCTCCTTTTTAGCATTCTAATTGCCTGACTGCTAATAGTATACCCCCTCATTTTAGCACTGTCAATACCAGTGTGCTAAATTCTAAATAATCAAAAAAGGTAGGCAAAGCCTACCCTGTTTCTACTTACTTTTGAAAGCTATAGCCCCGCCCCCAATAGGACTGAATCCACTTTGGTTTCGAGGGATTCTCTTCCATTTTTTCGCGTATATGGCGTAAATGAACGGCGATGATACGGTTCGTATCAAACGGCTCTTCGCCCCATACGGAAGCATAGATTTCTTCACTTGTGAAGATTTGGTTTGGATTATCCATCAAGAAGGATAAGATGCCATATTCTTTTGGCGTTAGATGCATGTCCTTGTTGTTGATGCAAACACTGCGTCCTTTTTTATTCAATTTCGGTTGCATTTTACTCCCCCTTCTTTAAGTATTCTTCTAGGCTATACGTTTCTCCTGTATCATTATCACTCACGGAAACACGCACATATTGATTAAGAAGTTCTAATTCTTCCATGGTTAACGGCTTACGTAAGGTGTAATAATAAGGATTGATAAGATTTCTACGTTCTTTGCTGGTTTCGTTATAAATATTTAACATGGAATTATAGTAATTCTCTGGTTTGCGCGCATAGAAATAATCAATTGCATCACGGCGTTTGCTTTCAAGCATATCGATGACTTCTTTGTATTTCCCTTTTTCATCTTGATGAATCCACAACTCCGCATGAATATTCACATTATTCTCCCAATCATTCGAGGCGATTTCTAAATTCTTCTTTAACACATTCGCATGGTATTCATAAGTAATATAGGTACCAAGATCCGTTCTATAATAATCCGAAATTCCAAATCCTCTTGTTGTCCAGGCGGAAACAGCTAAGATGGCACTTAATAGCATTCCTAACCCAAACATCAGTAGATGTTTCGCTTTTAGTTCAATCTTGCGTTGATATACAAAGCAAGCAACGATATAAACAAAGAACAAGACAATCAGTGGAAGTAATAATTCGGTATAATCCCAATTTCCCATAAATTCTAAGTCAATCATCGCTAAGATGATAAAGAGATACGCATGGATAATAAGCGGATAGGCAAAGAAGCCATTTGAGATTTGTTCCGCGCGTTCTGTTTTACGGTGCACAAACTCTTTCAGTAACCCATAATACGCAAGCAATCCATAAACAAGTACTAAGATTAGCGCAAGCCATGGTAAACCATAATATTCATGAAGAAGATAATGCGCACCATAACTTTCGATAAATGTATTGGCAAGATAAAGTGGTGATAGGTAGATGCCTGGGCCTGGGCCTTCCGCAAGTTTACCCGCTACCATATTGGTGATAAAAGAATTATTTAACATAATTAACATGAATGTTAATACCGCATAAGCCCCTAGCATGACAATGCCATCAAAGATATTATTCGCTAGTAAATAAATCACACTATGGGATAAGGTTAAACAAGCTAGAAGAATCCCCGCAACCACAAGTAAACCCAAAAAGTGAAGAAGGTTTAATTTGCCTAGCACAAATAAACTATTAAATAAGATAGCAATCAGGAAATAACCAAATGCGATGAGCCAAATAAAGAATAGATTTGTATGTAAGATTTCTTTACGACTATAAGGCAAAGAGAAATACGCATCCACACTTTTCTTTTGATGCACAAAAGCAAACTGGATGACCGGTAAAGCCATAGTGATGCCCGAGCTAATCAAAAAGCCAATCATAATCCGAGAATAGAAATCATCCACTTGTGTAAAACCTCTAATTGCGGTCAAAGAAACAAGCGCAAAATAGAGAATGCCAAAGAATAGAATCGCAATTTTACGGTTTTTAAATAAATACGTGATAAACGATTTACGCATTTTGCTTTCCTCTACTTTCTAATTCGTAAATAAATAATTCTTCAAAATTCACTTGTAGAACATCTAATAGAATAGGATTCAATGTTTTTAATTTCTCTAAAACCTCTTCTTCTTTTCCTCGTATAACGAGTTTATAAACACGGCCCTCTTTGTCTTGGTGTAATACATCAAAGTTCTTAAAGGCATTTTCTTCTTGCTCCCTTTCAAATACAACTTGATATTTATTGATTTGTTCTTTGGATTCTAGAAGATCGCCATAACTAATGATTCTTCCATCTTCCAATATTCCAAACGAATCGCAAATATCTTCAAGTTCTCTTAAATTGTGTGAAGAAATAATGACACTGACACCCTCTTCTTCCACAAGCTCGGCAAGAATTTGTTTAAAGCGAAGACGGGCAAGTGGTTCTAAGCCATCATATGCTTCATCCAACAACAGTAATTTTGGATGGGTTGCTAAGGCAAAGAGAATGGAAACCCTGCGCTTCATTCCTTTTGATAAATTGACGATGTTCATTTTTGGGTCAAGCTCAAATAATTTTAAATAGGTTTGATAACGTTCTTCATCAAAGGAATAGAGCGTTTTATAAAAGAGTTTTAAAGATTCAATCGTACTCCCAAGTGGATAATACTGTTCATCGGAAACAAAGGAAATCACATTGCGCACTTGTGCATCACGATAGGTATCTCTCCCATCCAATAAGATTGTTCCTTGCTCGGCTTCATATACCCCTGCAATCAAGCGTAATAGAGTAGACTTTCCTGCTCCATTGACACCCACTAAACCAAAGATAGATCCTTCTTTTACTTCTAAATTCAAATTGGATAATACGGTCTTATCTCCAAAACTTTTTCCTAAATTTTCAATCTTTAGCATTTATTCTTCCTCCTGATAGAGTTCTTCGAGTACTTCTATGATTTCTTCTTTTTTTATGCCATTTTTATAAAGTGGCTCTAAAACGGTTTCAATCTGCATCTTACGCGAACTCGTTACATTAAATTCCGCAACGTAGACACCCTTTTTGGGCAGATTATAGACATAACCTGCTTTTTCAAGTTCGCTATATGCTTTGGCCGCTGTATTGGGGTTAATGCCATTATCCATTGCCAACTGACGTACCGATGGTAAGCGATCCCCTGGCTTTAAGACCCCAGTTTCAATAAAACGTAAGATTTGGTTTTGAATTTGTTCAAAAATGGGAATTTTACTTTGTAAATTGAGTAGAAACATATCTCCCTCCAATCTGTATTATCTGTACTAATTGTACTAACTGTATTTTATGGAGTCAATATAAAAAAGTTTAAGATTTAAAAAAAGCGATTGCTCGCTTTTAGAATGTAACGGTAAATAGATATTCAATTCCTTCTTCACAAGGAATGCTTGGATTATCTAAGATGACATTTCCTTTTTCTAAAGCCATAAAGTGATAAAGGGCAATTCCCATATCCACCTTTTGGATATCCCCTTTCTCCGTGTCATAGCCTTTTGAATGTTTCAAATAGAAATGATACTTGTTATCTTTTTTGACTATACGCCATGGTTGCGAGTTCGTAGCACTGGGCGCTAAGCGGACGAGCTCAAGGGCTTCCCTTCGTTCCTCTTCTTCATAAGAAAGTGGTGTCGCAAAATCATTAATAAAGAATAACTCCTTTGAGTCTTTGCGCTTATCGGCTTGGATTCCTTTGCGCATGGCGATTTCTTTTAGTGAGCGTTTCGCGCTTGGATAGCCTAGTGGACTCATACAATACATGCGCTCATTTGCTTGGGTCTTTGCGGCTGTTTCAAATAAGGTACGATTCATCGTTCCCGCAATCCAGGTTGTACCAATTCCTAACGACCATGCATATAGTACAAAGTCTTCAAAGGAATATCCAAAGGCCACTTCACTATACTCTTCTCTCGCAATCTTACCTGCTACATACATTTGTGCACCTTTTAAAACAGGACTGGATAAGCAATGTTCCTTTGCATCTAAAAACACAAAGCTAACAGGTATAGAAAAAGGATTCGTAATGGATTGGCTATAATCCTTTAACACCTGTAAATCCGCATCTTTTAATGGGACTTCTTCAAATGTGCGTACACTTTTTCTTGTGCGAATGCATTCTTTAATATCCATACTACCTCTTAGTCTTCTTTGTTTTCTTTTTCTTTTGAATCTCTTTTAAGTATTGACGCATTTCTTCAAGCATCTCAATGATAGTGATATTGCCATCATGTCCCACGCGTGGGAAGGTATAGGAATAACCACCATAATTATATTTTTCAAGCACTGCTGTGATATCCCAATGGCCTAAATTCAAATAGAAGTTATCCATATCTCCTGCACGTAAATGGAATTTACCACGAATCTTTGGCATGAGCCACTTATGGTTCTTTTCAATATAATAGGTTAAATCATAGTTTTCTTTCCAATATTCCACAACATCTTTATTGATTTTCCCTGTGATTGGATCATAAACATTAAGTGGATATCCATCCTTCCCACAAGGCGAATACACTGCTTGATAGATGCCATATTGTCCTAAGCTATGCGCTAAATCTCCACCAATCGCAAGTTCATAATAGTTTTCATCGCGATATGTCCAAAGCACATTCCCTCTTGTATCACGACAACCAGGTCGTTCTACCTTACGCCATGGGAATTTCATTTCATAAACATTATCATCATTATATAAATCAATAACTTGGAAATCATGGAAATCTAATCCATCACAAAAGCCTGGCCAACTACCTCCAAAAAAGTCAGGATAGAATAATTGTAAAGCAACGGAAATCCATCCACCAGTTGAGCCCCCTACGAGGATACGTCCTTCTGGACAACCAAGTCCTCCATATTTTTCTTCAATTGCGGGTACGAGTTCTTTTACAAACGCATCACCATAAGGACCTAAGTTTGCGGAATTCACCATATAGGAATCATCATAGAACATATTCGCATCTCTAAAATTAACACAAATCACTTTTGGTGCTTTGCCAGAATTCCAATACTTGGTGAAACCTTGTTCACGCTCGCGTAATTCCACATCATAGCGGAATGGTGCTGTGCCACCTGGGAAATGTCCTTGGCATAAAATGAGTGGATATTTTTTCTTTGGATCATAGCCTTTTGGTAAAAGGATATTTGCGCCTAAATAAATATCTTCACCCCAGAAATCAGAAAGCAGTTCACTCTTCATCTTAAAGTAATGTACTAAGCCATGATCTTTATAGTTTCCTTGTTGGTAAACTTGACCCTTTTTCAATTTATAACCAGGTTCAATCATCTGATCGATAACTAGTTTCACATCCCCTTTTCCATAAGAAACCGTCTTTACTTTGGAATAGAGGTTAAATGGATTTTCCGCAAAGTTTCCTCCTCCGCCATAATCCTGCATACCCCATATTTCATGGCCATCTTTCCGTTTGAATTTGTGATAACGGATAAAGAAAGCTTGTATACTTAAACGTTCATGCGGAATTTCATCATAAGAAAATGGTGAACCAAAGATTTTGTCTTTTTGTTCATCAAGATTGATTTCATCCCCACCTTGTAGTCCATAGAAGGTAATCCCAAACACGGGACTTCCATCCATTCCAAAACCACTGCGCTTAAATAGCATCGGCTCTTCTGTGCGATCTTTTTTGTCAACGAAAAACAACAAACGTCCATTTAATTCTTCTTTAAACTTCGGACTTATTTTAATGATTGTAGCCATAAAAACCTCCACATCTTATTAAAAAAATCATCGCACTGACGCGATGAGATTTCAAGTTATTTACATTTTTCATAATCCAACAATCGTCCATAATCATTCCATTCCCCAAACATCTCATTCTTTTTGGTTTTCTCAATCAAATGAGTTAAGCTCATGCGATATAAAGTTGCATCACGATGTTTATAGAAGGCAACATTATAAGCACGTATACGTTGATAGAGCTTTGGGAATGATTTGAATTTTGTATAGACACGTGCTTTTTTTAATGCCTTTTTGACATCTTCATCGATACAGAAACTACGTGGGCCCATTTGAGGGAGCACCTTACGTCCTTCTTCTTGCATCAGATGAAGTGCTTCTAATCTTCTTACACGTTCTTTGTTTAATTCGGACCATGGGCTATTCTTTTTGCGTGGTGTAAAGCGCTGCATTAAGACCCCATTGATTCGCTTTTGGACACTATCAATCCACCCAAAACAAAGTGCTTCTTCTACCGCATCCAAATAATAAAAGGTTTCCGGATTTGTAGGCTTACCTCGTTCAAGATGAAGCCAACACTCTTTTTCACTTTGCCCATGTTCCATAAGCCAAGCACGAAATTCCTTCCGATTTTGAGGATATGCCATAGCTTATCCTTTAGTTAATTCTTCTTGGACGTCTTTTATAATTTCAGCTGGTAAAAAAGGTGTAATATCCCCTCCACCTAAGGCTACTTCTTTGACTATAGAAGAGCTTAAGAAAGAGTATTCTGGTTTGGCGATTAAAAAGACGGTTTCAATGTTTGGATCCAAAGTTTGATTGGCGGTTGCTTGTTGGAGTTCGTATTCATAATCCGAAACGGCGCGAATTCCACGCACAATTGCCTTACCCCCAAGTTTTTTTACATAATCAACGGTTAAGCCACTTCCGACTTCAACACGCACATTGGCACAATTTTGTTTTTCAATGACGGTCGCAATCATCTTTGCCCTTTCTTCTTCCGTGAATGTCGCTTTCTTTCTTGGGTTTTTCATAATCAAGACGACTACTTCATCAAACATCTTCGCTGCTCGTAAAATAATATCCAAATGCCCTTTGGTAATCGGATCAAACGTTCCTGGATAACACGCAATCATAAAAACACTTCCTTCCTGTAATAATGTATCGTAGTAATCCCATAGGTTGCTGTTTTATAGCACCTTAATGTTTTAATCACTTCTTTTAATTCATCTTCTTTTTTGGCTTCCACAACCACAATTCCATCATCCTTCAAAAGTTGTAAGTCACTAAGTAATTCTAAGACCTTTTCATTGTGTTGTTTTTCATATGGCGGATCTAAGTATACCAATTGGTATTTGCGTTTTTCCTTAGCAAAAAAAGAAAGTGCATTCAAATCACGCATCTTATAAACATGCGTCATTTCTATCACACCTAAGTTTTCAATATTCTCTTTTATAATGCGAATCGCAGCTGCACTTGCATCGACAAAATCAATTTCATCCATGCCACGGCTTAATGCCTCTAAGCCAATTGCCCCACTGCCTGCATACAAATCAAGACAGCGCCCTCCTTGAAAAAAACCTCCAAGCGAAGAAAAGACAGCTTCTTTGACTTTATCTAAGGTAGGCCGTGTGGCATCCCCCTTTAATGTAACTAGTTTGCGAGAGGCATAGGTGCCCGCAATGATTCTCATACGATTTCTCCTTTGTGATAGCGCAAGATGACCGCTTGGGCAATTCCAATTGCACCCATGATAGATGCGGTACTACTTCCACCTGCAGAAATAATCAACAAAGGAACTCCAGTTAGCGGAATGAGACCCGTTACACCCCCAATATTGAATAAACAGTGAATCACAATATACATCGCAACCCCAATCAAAATAATCTTGGCACGCTCACTTTGAATGCGACTAGCGTATTTAAATAATTGATACACAATCACACAATAAGGAATAAAACAAGCTAAGAAACCAAATATTCCTAACTCTTCAACGATAATCGCAAGAATAAAGTCGGTATTGGCTGCAGGGAAACGGGTATATTTACGCACCGAATTACCAAAGCCTAAGCCTTTCCATCCCCCAGTTGCAAAAGAGACTAATCCATTAACGAGCTGATACCCCGTATTGTATTGATCCGTAAAGGGGTTGATGGAAGAGAAGATACGGTTAATTTGATATTCCTGTAATGGCAACAAACGAATTAACCCTTCCCCTAGTGGTGAAAGTAAGAATAAAGCTAACGCAACACCCACAAAAAACGCCCAACCAAAACGACGTTGCCAAATGCGTAATTGCGGGTGCGTTGGTATTTCAAAACAAATAAAGGAAATTAAAAACATAACAGCCATGGAACCTAAGTCTCTTTGAAACACAAGAACAACAACCAAATAGACAATCACAAAGATTCCAGGACGCATAATCATTTGTTTAGAGTCTTTAAACTTCCGCTTCACATCGCCACAATAAGCCGCAATAATCAATATCAACATGACCTTGGCAAACTCGGATGGCTGAATCGAAACGTCGACGGAACTAATTGGCAAACGAATCCACGCCCGTGAACCACCGGCTGCCGGGAAAAAACATGCGGCAATTAACGCAATGCCAATCCCTAATGCCCATGTACTAAAAGAAGAACTCGATAAAAAACTCAATGTGAACTTAGCAGATAAGTAACGCATTGCCCAATACCCAAAGGATAAGAAAATCAGTTGCTTAACAAGGGTTAAAGGTAAATAAAGTGGACGATCCACAGCTAATCCCATGGATGCACTTGCGATCATTAAAAGACCAAATAGTGCTAACCAAATCACACTGATATGAATTGCCATATCCGTGCCTTTTGGCATCCGTAAACTATATTGTCGATTCTCTTGTTCTACTTCTAACTTCGTTGTCGTCATACAAAATGATTTTAACATAATCCCTCGGATTATTTCGCTTTGCGCTTTACTTTTTTAATCGGAATAACTAGAATAATGCATGAGGTTTTATGCTAATTAATAACGATACGATTGTAAAAGATAGCGATCCAAAAATTCGCCAAAAATCAAAACCCGTAAGTTTGCCTTTAAGCAAAGAAGATGAAACGCTATTACGGGAGCTTTTTCAATACGTAAAGGACTCTACGGATCCAGAGCTTGCTGAAGCAAACAATTTGCGTCCTGCAGTTGGAATCAGTGCAATCCAAGTTGGCGTGCCAAAACAATTGACAGCCGTGATTGTGCACGAAGTAGATAACGAAGAAAAAGAGATTACCCATGAATATATGTTAGTGAATCCAAAGATTGTATCTTCTTCTGTCCAAAAGGCATACCTCAATAGTGGTGAAGGTTGTTTATCCGTTCAAGAAGAACATGAAGGACATGTTGTGCGTAGTGCGCGTGTTACCGTCAAAGCATTTGATTTAATTCAAAACAAAGAAATTACCATTCGTGCTCGCGGTTATCTCGCCATCGTCTTACAACACGAACTAGACCACTTCAAAGGCGTACTATTCTATGACCACATTAATCCAAACAATCCATTTGAAGAGATTGAAGGTGCATTAGTTATCTAGAAATGCATCTTTTTTGTGTTATAATGTGACCATACTTAAAACAATTCGACTTGTAGAAGCGAGGAAAATAATATATGAGTGAAAAAACCGGAAGTAGAGCCGGAAGATCATTGCGTTATGCAATGATTTCTGATGCTGAATTGGAACGCAAAACTATTAATCATGCAACCGATACCTTAGTCTATGCCTTAGGCGGTCTAGGGGAAATTGGAAAAAACATGTATTGTTTTGAACATGATGATGAAATCGTAATTTTAGATTGTGGCGTATTATTTCCTGAAGATGATTTATTAGGAATTGATTATGTCATTCCTGAATTTTCTTACTTAGTAAAAAATCATGCAAAGATTAAAGCGCTCATTATCACACACGGACATGAGGATCACATTGGTGCGATCCCCTTCTTTTTACAATCCGTGCATCTTAAACAAATCTATGCTCCACGTTTTGCAAAAGCATTAATCGAAAAGAAACTCGAAGAGCATCGCTTATCGCGCGCTTGTAAAATTACAGAAATCAATAGTGAAAGTCGTGTTACTACAAAGCACTTCAATATCGGCTTCTTCAATGTTGTGCATTCCATTCCAGATTCTCTAGGTGTATTAATCAATACGCCAAATGGACGCATCATTGAAACTGGAGACTACAAATTTGACTTAACACCGATTGGTTTAAATAGTGATTATCAAAAAATGGCTTATATGGGACAAGTTGGTGTTACCCTCCTCATGAGTGATTCAACAAACTCTGGAGTTCCTGGCTTCTCTATTTCAGAAAAGAAGGTAGCAAGCGCCATTATGGAACAAATCCGTAAGACGCCTGGTCGTTTACTTGTATCTACCTTTGCTTCAAACGTATTACGTCTAAATCAAATCTTAGAAGCTGCGGTAGCTTGTGATAGAAAAGTTGCTGTATTTGGTCGTTCCATGGAAAATGTTGTCGAAATTGGACGGCGCATGGGTGTTATTAAAATTCCGGATAGTAGTTTCATTAATGGCAATGAACTCAATACCCTTCCAGCAAACCGGATTTGTATCGTATGTACTGGTAGCCAAGGAGAACCTATGGCAGCTTTATCGAGAATTGCTAATGGCACACATAAATTCTTAAAGATTTTACCAGGTGATACGGTCTTATTCTCTTCCAGTCCAATTCCAGGAAATGGCGTCAGTGTGAGTGCGGTTGTTAACCAGTTAACACGTGTTGGTGCAAATGTAGTCGTGAACTCTCCACTTACTTCCTTCCATACAACTGGTCACGCTCCACAAGAAGAACAAAAACTCATGTTAAACCTTGTGAAGCCAAAATACTTTATGCCTGTACATGGAGAATATAAGATGCTTGTTCAACACTCCGCCACTGCACAAGAAACCGGAGTTCCAAAAGAGAACTGCTTAATTTGTTCAAATGGCGATATTGTAGTGTTACGTGATGAAGAATGCTTTATCGCAGATGAGCGTGTACAGGCAGATGCCATTTATGTGGATGGAAATGATGCGAGTGGTCTATCGACAAGTGTCATCAAAGATCGCCAAATTCTTGCGAATAATGGTCTTGTTGCGGTAATTGTCACAATTGATTCGCGCTACAACAAGATTCTCTGTCGACCAAATATTGTTTCTCGTGGCTTTGTGTATATCAAAGATTCTCAAACCTTACTCAAGGAAGCAGAACTCGTTGTCTACGAAGCCCTCAAACAAAAAATGCAACAACGCACCACCTTCCAGGATTTAAAAAACTGCATTCGCTCAAGCTTAGAACCCTTCTTATTCAAGAAGACAAACCGAAATCCAATCGTGATTCCCGTTATCTTAAATCAAAAAGCAGCGATTGCAGAATTAAGCAATAAAGCACAAGAACATAAAACAACCCGGAAGAAGACAAAAAAAGAGGATTGATTAATCAATCCTCTTTTCACTTCTTAGAGAATATCGATGTATTTCTTTTCAGCTTCTTCTTTCTTTTGTTCACTTGGAACTTCTAAGGTCAAAATACCATTTTCATAAGAAGCTTTGACATCCGTTTCTTTAATGCCTTCGCCAACATAGAAAGTTCTTGAGCAAGAGCCACTATAACGTTCTTGACGAACGATGTTGCCCTTCGCATCCTTTTCTTCTTGTGAATCGTTGTGGCTTGCACTAACGGTTAGGTTTCCATTATATAAAGAAATGGTAATATCTTCTTTCTTATAACCTGGCAAATCAATATCTAAGAGATAATTGCCGTCCTTTGTACGGATATCTGTCTTCATTAGATTGTTAGTCATTGGAAGCCCAAACGAAGGTCCACGGAACATGTCATCAAACATGTCATCAAATAAACGATTTCTCTTTTCTGGTACGTATTTCATATTACAACACCTCTTTCTTTGATCCTTTTTTGGATTACACTTGTATCATAGCACAATAATTAGCACTGTCAATAGTTATGTGCTAATTTTTATAATAATTTATTTTTGGCTTATTTATCGCATTTTTTACGATTTATCAATTATAAATATAAAAACAAATTATAAAAATAGTGGCACTATTTACTAGATAATGCCACTATTGCAATGGTTGTAAAGTGAAGATTCCTTCTGGAAATGGTGTCTCTATCGAAGTTTGTTCTAACTTTTGTAGTTCAGGAAATGTTGTTTCAATGGTATCAAGATGTTCTAATACATCAAAGCCAAAGGTATCCGTGCGATAATGCATCAGGATGGTTACTTTCGGTTGTATCGCATCGATTACTTGACGCGCAATTTCTTTATCAATCGTGTAATAACCTCCACAAGGAATGCATAAGACATCTACATTCTTTAATTGCGCAATCTCTTCTTCATTCAACATACGACCTAAATCACCTAGATGTGCAAGTCGAACTCCATCCATTGAAAAGACTTGGATCAGATTCATTCCCCGTAATGTCCCTTCTGCATCATCATGTGGAACTAAGAAAGAATGGGTTAATACATTGGGGTCTGGAACTTCATCCTTTAAAGTCACTAAATGAATTGCATGATGGTCCCCATGTTCATGAGAACAATATACCGCATCGGCTTCTAACGGCTGAATGAGTTCCACTCCAGGAACGGAACCCACATCATATGGATCAATGACGATTTGATAACCATCTTGTCGCGTTAAGCGAAAACAAGAATGTCCTAAATATTCGATTTTCATAATTTATACCAAACGATCAAAGAGACGATATAACTTCTTACGACTACGTGCTGTTGAATTTAAAGCATCTTGGATAGGCATAGAGATAATTTCATTATCTACGATTCCAACACAATGGCCTCCTACACCTTCCATCAATAAATCAACTGCTTTTTCACCCATACGACTCGCTAACATACGATCGATTGGCGTTGGGCTACCACCTCTTTGGATATGGCCTAAGACCGTTGCTCTTCCACTAAAACTCGTATGATTGGATACTTTGGTAGCTAATGCATCTACATCACACACATTTTCTGTCACAATGATGATCGCATGTGATTTCTTTACCGCATCCCCAAGATATTCTAAGCGTTGTAATACCTCTTCTTCATCATAGCCTGTTTCTGGTGTAATCACCATTTCTGCCCCACAACATAGAGCGGTATAAAGTGCTAAATCACCACAATGATGTCCCATAACTTCAACGATGGAAGCGCGGTGATGGGAATTCGAAGTATCTCTTAATTTGTCGACATTCTCTACACATGTACGCAATGCCGTATCAAACCCAATGGTAAAATCGGTCCCAGGAATATCATTATCAATTGTGCCTGGTAAACCAATACAATTGATGCCCTTTTCCGTTAAAGCAGCCGCACCACGATACGAACCATCTCCACCAATGACAACTAAAGCATCAATGCCATGTTTTTCTAAGTTGGCAATGCATTTGTCTTGGATTTCACTTTCCTTGAATTCCGGTAAGCGTGCTGAGCCAAGTTTTGTGCCCCCACGATCTAAAATATCCGAAACATCGGTACGCTCCATTTGCGTAATATTGCCTTCTAATAAACCTTTATATCCATCACGAATACCAAATACGGAAACGCCATTCATTAAAGCCACCCGCGTTACAGAACGAATTGCGGCATTCATGCCTGGTGCATCTCCACCAGATGTTAAAACTCCAATTTTCTTTACCATAGGATTTTGCCTCCATTTTTTTCATTTTACCATTATCTATTTTATTTTTGTATGTTGCGTCGATTCTCGCCAAGCATTTCAATTGGTTTTGCGAGTACTTTGATACGCTCCATGATTCGCATTGCTTCATTTAAATCTTCCCCACGACTTGTGGTAAGGAAATGATGTTCTAAAGAATTAAAATCTTCGTTAGATGTAAACCAGGTTGGTTTATGGTTTTGCATACGTGCATCTAAGACACCTAATAACAGCGAGCGATAACGCTCTGTCACATCCTCTGCCCCTATATCATCAAATACCACAAAATCTGCATACGTTAAGCGTTCAAGTTCTGTCTTATACTCCCCTGTTTTATAGGAAGAGAGAAAACGTTCTAGTAAACGTGGACAATGGACAAAGGCCACTTTATGATGATTCTTCGCATATTGATTGGCAGCACATGCGGCTAGATAAGTTTTACCGACTCCCATATTTCCATAGAGATATGCGCCTTTGCCTTCATCTGCCAAGCGTTTGCATTCCATCCAAACGCGTTTATATGCATCTGATTCCGCTTCTGGATTGCTATTTTGGAAAGAGACATGATAGAAGGCTTCTCCTAAATCATTTATTAGATACTGACTTAAATGCTTTTCCGAACTTTCTTTCTTCTTAAGAAGCGCACAAGCTTCTAATTCGGTACTTAAAATTCCATCGTAATTGAGTACTTCCACATACCCTTTTTGTCTTTGTTTACAAGTCGCAAGTCCTTTACAGCCTTGGCACTTTTCAATCTGTTCTAACCATCTTGCCCACATAGCAGGATGCTTATCAATTTCAACTTCTGGTATTCTTCTTGTCACAAGTAAACGTTGCACTAGTGCATTGCGTTTTAATGCCTGAATGCGCTCGGTTTGGTCCGTATTTCTTTGGTTTGTTTCAAACTCTTCAAAATTAATGATTTGCATTGTCATCCTCCAAAGATTTCAACATTCCTTCAAATGCTTTTTGTTCTTCTTCTGTTAATGCTGTTTTTTCTTTTGTCTTTTTCGCTTTCATATAAGCTGGTAAGACCGCTTCCTTTTTATTCGTATAGTGTTCCGTTTTCTTCTTTGTTTGGGCAATGGCATCTTCTTTTGTCTTCACCCCATCACGCGCCCATTCACCTGCTACCATTTCTACAAATGCACGGACCAAACGATTTTGTGATTTTTTCAAAATGTATTCGATCATGACATTGATGACTTCTGGTGCAAAATGCATCTTAACAGCTAAATCTTCTAAGATTTTCCGGTCCGTTAAAGACACCTGTGCTCCGTTTTGTTTTGCCTGTAAGAAAGATACAGGTGGCAAGGAATACGGGTCTTTGGCTTCCGTAATATCAGGTTTTGATTTTTCAACATAGATTTTTAATTTTTCATCATCAAACTGCATCGTATCAAGTTTCACACAACGACTCACTAAAACACGCATCCGATCTACGCTTAATCCATATACGGTCGCTAGTTTCCCAATCAGTTTTAAGTTTTCAGGAGTACGAAGTTCAGCAGGAAAAACCAAAGTCGAAGTGGTCGCAAAAAAGCGTTCATAATCAAAGTTGATATCCGTATCTTCATCCACAAATTGCACGCGTGGTTCAATCTTTTGATACACCACACTTGTATCATAATCACGCTTTTTAAAGTGCTTCACGCGACGCGTTACATCATGGTATCCACTTTTTGATACCTCATTACCACGCAACTTCGACAAAGTTAATTCCGCATTCTTTTGCCCTAAGATTTGTTGCCATTGTTGGTAGAGTTCTTTTGAAGCAAAAAAACTATCTACAGTTAGTGGCGGCAGTAAGGAATAAATATAACGATTCTTATTATCTAATTCTTCGCAATAAACATGTAATAATTGGTATTCTTCTAAACGAATACGTGCTCGCTCAAAATCATCAATGCCAAGATTCAAAATGGTCAAAAGACGTTGATGCGATTCTTGTGTTTTTTGGTTCAAGCCTTCGGTATATAACGTCAGATAGAGGCTAACCGCCTGCATCCCAACAAGAGGCATATATAAGCTAAAAAGAGCGGTGAGTTTTTCATCGCTTAAGAAGGAAGAACCTTCAATTCGATAATCATCCTTTGGTTTTAATTCCATTTGCCCTTTTTAACCTCCTGAAGTACTTTTGCTAACGCGTGGTCTAACTCTTTGATTGTACCATCATTATGCAAAACTATGTCTGCTTTAGCAATCTGCGTAGCAGGATCTTGTTGCGAAGATAAACGCGCAATTGCTTCTTCTTTTGTATAATGACGATCATCCATTAAACGCTTGATTGCTGTTTCTTTCTCACATGTTACAACTAAGATACAATCAAATTCATTTTCCCATCCTGCCTCAAACACTAAGGGCACTTCCGCAAATACGATTTCTTTCTCTTGATTCTTATGAAAGTAATTCAACATCCCTTCCTTTACATAGGGATGGATAATCGCATTTAACGCAATGCGCTTTTCTTCCTCTTCAAAAACTAGCTTTGCGAGCTCTTTTCGATTCACCTCTCCATTTTCATCAAAAATCGAAGCGGGGAACTGTTCCTTTAAGGCTTGGTAAGCTTGATGCGTAGGTAAAAGACAAATACGACTATAGCCATCCGCATCAAAAACCGCAAAATTGCGTCTGCGTAATAAATAAGCTACGGTACTCTTCCCAGCACCGATTGTTCCAGTAATACAAACTCTTTTCATACCTTTTGACATTGTGGGCAATAATAACTACTGCGCCCACCTATCCATTTTACCTTAATCTCACTCCCACATTGTGGACAAACTTTTAATCCATGTACGATACAAGATAACTGAAAGCGTCCTGTCACACCTAAAGATGAAGTATAAGAGCGTATTGTTGTTCCCCCTGCCGCAATTGCTGCTTTTAATATGCGCCGGGTCTCTTCAACAATATCTTCTTCATTTTTTCGTGTTAAGCGTGCACAAGACCTTCCCGGTCGTATATGACAAGCCGCTAAAATTTCATCGGCATAAATGTTTCCAATCCCTGCCACAAAGGATTGGTCTAACAATAAACTTTTTACTGGTAAACGTTTCCCTTTGCGATATTGATGGATATATTCCGCGGTAAACGCATCCGAAAATGGTTCTGGGCCTAAATCATGGAAGTGCGCAAAATCCGTATCTTTTGGCACGACCTGCATGCGTCCAAACTTACGCGTATCTTGGTAGCGCAATTCTAGCCCATTACTTAAAAGAAAACAGATATGGATGTGCTTATTGCGTGGCGCGGTTGGCATTTGTAGGAAAAACTTTCCTTCCATACGTAAATGCACAACTAAGACACAATCATCCATGCCAAATAATAAATACTTCCCACGTCTAGAGAAGGTTTGAAAACGTTGGCCAATCAGTTTTCTTTGGAAAACTTTTGGATCTCCTTCAATCACCTTTGGCCAAAAGAGTTCAATCGCTTTAATCTTTTGGTTTTGAATTTGGTGTTCAAGCGTCCTTACAACTGTTTCTACTTCTGGTAATTCTGGCATTATTTCGCCTCATACCAATCTTTTCCAATGGCACACTCTGCAGTTAATGGAACACTTAGTTTCATCGCATTCACCATGCCATCGTGAATGATTTCTTTCATGGTTTCTATCTCTTCTTCTGGAACATCAAAGATGAGTTCATCATGCACTTGTAAAATCATCTTCGATTTGACTTTTTGTTGTTTCATCTTTTCATCAATATGAATCATCGCAATCTTAATAAGATCTGCTGCCGTCCCTTGAATTGGTGCATTCATTGCGGCCCGTTTACCAAACTCACGCACCATATGATTCTTATCATGGATTTCTGGAATCTCTCTTCTTCTTCCACTTAAAGTCGTTACATAGCCATTTTTCTTACAGGATTCTACGAGTTCATTCATATATTCTTCAATACGTGGATAGGAACGATAATAAGAGGCAATAAAGTCACTTGCTTCTTTACGCGAAGAATCTATTTGGGCAGCTAAACCAAAGTCACTGATGCCATAAACAATCCCAAAGTTAACTGCCTTTGCTTTACGGCGCATCGAAGCATCCACCTCTTCTTCCGATAAACCAAATACATCCATTGCCGTTTTGGTGTGAATATCAATATCGGATTGGAATGCTGCAATTAAGTTTTTCTCATTTGCCATATGCGCAAGAATACGCAATTCAATCTGGTGATAATCACTGGAAATTAAGACATTCCCTTTGGAAGGCAAAAATGCTTTCCGTATCATTCTTCCTTGTTCATCACGCACACTGATATTTTGTAAGTTTGGCTCGCTACTGGATAAGCGTCCTGTTTGGGTTGCGCATTGGTTATAAAGGGTATGAATCTTGCCATCTTTATAAATATACTTTTGGAGCCCTTCTGCATATGTGCTATATAGTTTCTGTAATTTACGATAGGTCAAGATATGAGCAATAATAGGATGAATTCCTTCTAATTTTTCTAATACATCCGCGGAAGTGCTACGCTTTTTCCCACTTGGTAAACCTAGGTGGTCATAAAGAACTTCCCCTAATTGTTTTGGAGAGTTGATATTAAACTCCATTGAGGCAAGGGAATAGATTTCTTCTTGTTCTTTTTCAATTGTCTTTTTTAACCCTTCAGCAATCTTAGCCAAAATGGTCGCATCACACACGATCCCAGTATCTTCCATCTCACAAAGAATACGTGTCAAAGGCATTTCGATTTCGCGATACAACTTTTCCATTCCATATTCTTTAATCAAAGGGGTTTTACGTGTATACAGCGTATAAATATTTTTTACATTTTCACACGCAAATTGAATCTGTTCTTCTAGCACAGCTAACTTTGGTTTATTTGGCTTCCCATAAACATCTTCATATTGAAGGCTCGTCGTTAAACCATCGTGTTCGAAAATCTTATCGGTATTGGTGAGTTGGGAATCGACAAGTGCAGCTAAAATCATCGCATCTTCTTGAAATAGAATCGTTATTCCCGTACGTTCTAATAAATGCATATTGCGCTTACAATCAAACCCAATCTTCTTAGGCTCTTCTAACGCAAAGTAAGCTAATAACTCTTTGTCTTTTTTCACATCCTCTAAAGTCATATAGACAGTTTGGTTTCCGTCTGTTAGCGCAAAACCAAAAACTTCCGCTTCCAAATAAGAATCATTGGTCGCATCCAAATAAATCGCCAATTCCTTTTTTAATAGTGCACTTGGACATTCTTTCACTTGTTGAAACGCCACAACTTCACTTGTTTCTTTTGTCTTTTCTTCTTTTTGTTCTATTCCTTCATAGCGTGAAGCAAGATGATTCATATCAAGACTTTTTAAAAAGGTCACTAGACTTGTATAATCGGGATTAAATGCACAATCTTTCGCGCCAAAATCCAGTTTCACATCACGCTTGATGGTCGCAAGTTGTTTACTAAGTAATGCACTTTCGTGCCCCGCCATAACTTTCTTTTGTAAGGCGCCTTTTAATTCATCTTCATGAGCTAATACATTTTCAACCGTTTCATAATCTGCCAATAACTTCAATGCGGTCTTCTCCCCAACCCCAGGAATTCCGGGAATATTGTCGGAAGTATCGCCCATTAAACCTTTTAAATCAATGATTTGGGAAGGCGTAATGCCAAGTTCTTCTTTCAAAGATTCTACGGTCATCTCATCCATTTCACTCATACCTTTTTTCATGAGTAAAACGCGTGTGCTCTCATCAATCAATTGTAGTAAATCACGATCACTTGTAAGAATCGTTGTTTGGTAATCGGTAGCTTGTTTACTAATCGAGCCAATTAAGTCATCTGCTTCAATGTCTTGCATTTCAACCCAACGAATATGATAGCCATCTAAATAATCCCGTACGAGTTGGAATTGCGGCACCAAGTCTTCTGGAGCAGGCTTACGTCCCCCTTTATAATCGGCATAGAGTTCATGTCGAAATGTGTGCTTTCCCGCATCAAATGCCACAAGGATGGAATCTGGCGAAATTGTATCGATTGCTTTTTGTAACATATTCGCAAACCCAAAAACGGCATTGGTAGGAATGCCCTGTTTACTAGTCATGGGTTTTCCATATGCAGTCGCATAGTAGGCACGGAACAACATTGAATTGCCGTCAACTAATAAGAGTTTTTTCATAAAGCCTCCTTGCTGTTCAAAAACGAATCATTCTTATGAACGACTCGTTTATCCATCGGTTTCATTTTCATTTGGTACTGGTGTCATGCCGGGAACTGGTGTTGCGGTAACCGTATTCTGTTGTAACTCTACGCCATCTTGAAGCTCTTCTACCGTTCCTTCATTCACAACTTCTACCACTTCTTCACTTGGTGAACGATCTTCAACCATCGTTTCTAATACTTTTAAGTTTTCATACATGATCGACAAATAATCTTTACCTGCTGCATCATCTTCTGCACTTAGGCTTGATAAATTATTAAGTTCCACCCGTGTCAAGCCTAATTCTTCTTGTAACTCATTGAATAAGGCAATCATATCTTCGGTCATATTTGGTTCATAAACAATGTATTTGACACCATCTTCTAAAATACGTTGCTTGATTAAGGCAAGTTGTTCTGCATTAGGTAGTGCCCCATATTTCGATAGAATGACTGGATATACTTCAAGACCATACGTCTTTTGCCAGTTGCCAAAACTTGCTGTCATTGAGACAAAGCGAATGACTTTATTATTCGCTATATTGTTTGAGGCAAGACTTTGGTATTGTGCATCGAGGTTAATCAATTCTGTTTCTAAGCGTGTAAAATTCTCATCAAAGATAAGTTCATCCTCAACAAAGGTCGTATTGAGCCAATTTAAAATATCTTTTGCCATGGATAACATCGCAATAGGATCTGTCCACAAATATAAATCCTTTTGATCCGTATCAATATAATCAAAAGCTTTATCACGATAATAAGGGCTTTCGATATAGGTGACTTCCCCTTCGGCAATAACAGGTGTATAACGTTTAAAATCATAAACCGCATTCATTGTCGATAAATCAATACGTGAAGGAACTTTCTCATTGATCTCACTTCGATACATTTGCAGATACGGTTCTAATTGTCCAATATATAACAACAATTCCGTATTCTCTAAAATCGTCGCATAATCCGATCTTATTTTGGCGCGTTGCACAATGGTATCTTCTTGGATTGATTCTGTTTTAATGTTGGTTCCCGCAATTAAACGCTCAACCAAAAAGCCAACTGGATAAACGGTATAGGTAATATGTTTTCGAATCGTGGTACACCCTTGCAGCATTCCCACAAATAAAAACACAACCAGTCCACTTAGCAAACGTTTTTGTAATTGTTTTAGAAATGTCCTTTTCATCCTTATTATTCTATCATTTTTTCAGGGTCTTTTTCGAGTAACCCTGCGTGTTTTAAACTAAAGTAACGGTTTTTGGAAACGATGATATGGTCTAATACCGGTAAATCCATCATTTCCCCTAATTCAATCATCTTAAAAGTCGTAAAAAGGTCCTCTTTACTTGGTGTGATTTCTCCACTTGGATGGTTGTGCACCAAGATGATGGCAGCTGCATTTCGTAACAAAGCTTCTTGAAATACTTCTCGCGCCGAGACCATACTCATATTGATGGTTCCCTTAAATAGAATCTCATAGGACAAGATATGATGTGCAGTATTTAAAAAGACTACTAAAAAGACTTCTTGTTGGCTAGCGCCAATTTCTAGCTGTAACCAAGAAACCATGTCTTTGGGTGAAGATATCACATTTTGTTGTAAAGCCGTTTCATACCCAATACGCTTAGCTAGTTCGAGGCAGGCTTTAATCTCTAAGGCTTTCGTTTTCGAGATGCCTGGGACTTTCACAAGTTCATGAATGGTGCTTTCCGCAATCCCGTTTAAACCATTTGTCTTTTTCAATAATGCATCTGCCACTTCCAAAGCAGATCTCCCTTTAATTCCACAACGAATCAAAAGCGCTAATAATTCACGTGTAGATAAACTTTCTACTCCATAGCGCCACGCCTTTTCTCTTGGGCGCTCACTCATAGGCATTTCTTTAATTAATTCCATAAAACACTCCCCTTCTATTCTTCGAAGCGAAGCGAAAACTCCTATCGTGGTATAATAATTCCATGAATACATTAACAATCATCGCAATGATACTTGCTGTCGTAGGTGAAATTGGCTATTTAAAATTCACCGGTTTTCATCCACGAAATCAAATCTTATTGATTTCCCTTTTACTCTTACTCATGGCTATTTTGAGCTACTTTTACCCACTGATAGGTTTAATTGGTGTTTTCTTAGTCATCGTGTATTATCTTGTTACTTATTTTTTAGGGCAATCCAAAGTCAAAGAGAATCCAGAAGACTGGATGCTTTATTCTGATTTTGAAACACGTTATCAAGATGACCCAAAAGAAGAATGTGGATGCTATGTCATGACTGTATTTAATGGACCTGTAACCAACCAAAACTTTCAAAATTATGAGCGTGCTTATGTAGGCGGAAGTCAAACCTTACACAAAGAGATTCATAAAGTGTTAAACCATCAGCGCTTAAGTCGTGCTTATCGCGACATTCAAGAAGGAAAACAAATCTACATTCGTATCATTCCCACTTCCCCAACAGAGATTAACGCAACCCAACAAAAATTAATTGAGAAATACCATGCCTTACCTTATCTCTTATCTTTCCAAGAAGTAAGGGAAAAGGAAAAAGTACCGGTCAAATAAAAAGATGGAAATTTCCATCTTTTACTTTATGCCATCTGGATTTTTAACAGTGAAGTTCCAAGAATCATTACACATATCTTCAATGTTGTATTGTGCTTCCCAACCAAGTAATTCTTTTGCCTTGGTCGTATCCGCATAACACGTTGCGATATCCCCTGGACGACGATCCATGATTTGATATGGAAGTTCTTTTCCACAAGCATTTTCATAAGCATGTAGGACTTGTAAGACCGAATATCCATTTCCTGTACCAAGGTTTACTTTTTCAACTCCTGTATGTTTTAATGCATAATCAAGCGCACAAATATGTCCTTTTGCTAAATCTACAACATGGATATAATCTCTTACGCCTGTTCCATCAACGGTATCATAATCATTTCCCCAAACACGCAAGTATTCAAGTTGCCCATTAGCAACACGCGCAATATAAGGGACAAGATTATTTGGAATGCCATTTGGCACTTCTCCTAGTAAACCAGATTGGTGTGCACCAATTGGATTGAAATAGCGAAGTAAGAGCACACTCCATTCCGGATCTGCATGCGCAATGTCTTCTAATATCATCTCATTCATCAATTTCGTTGATCCATAAGGATTTGTGGTATGTACTGGGAAGTCTTCGCGAATTGGGACAGAAGCTGGGTCACCATAAACGGTAGCACTTGATGAAAAGACAATCTTTTTCACATTCGCATCTGCCATTGCTTGATAAAGATTAATGGAGCCTTGAATGTTGTTTTCATAATAGAGAAGTGGTTTTTCAACCGATTCCCCAACCGCTTTATAGCCGGCAAAATGAATGACCGCATCCAATTTATTTTCTTCAAAAATCTTTTTCAATCCCTCTTGATCGAGTAAATCCGTTTGATAGAATTTTGGCTTTTTGCCTGTGATTTCTTCAATCCGATCTAATACTGCAATACTGGAATTATAGAGATTATCCATAATTACAACCTCATGCCCTGCTTGTAATAATTCCACTACCGTATGACTGCCAATATAACCTGTTCCACCTGTTACGAGTACGTTTGCCATAATTCCTCCTTTTATCCAAACAAACGGGATATATCATTCCACGTTACAAATAACATCATGCCAATCAACAACACCCATGTCAAAGACATCAGTGCGAGTTTTACATTTTGATTTAATGGTCTTCCTGTAATCCATTCCCCTAATGTGAAGACGACTTGGCCACCATCTAATACAGGAAGTGGTAATAAATTAAAGATACCGACATTTAAAGAAAGTTGCGCGACTAAGAAAAGATAACTAATTAAGCCATAGGATACAACGGTCTCTGTAGCATTATAAATTCCCACAGGTCCACTCAATTGGTTTAACCCACGGCCACGGAATAAACGCATAATTGTTGTAAACATGAGCTTAGTGATGGTCCACATTTCTTGTAAGCCATATTTCCAACAATTGAATAAATTCGTTTCGACATAGGTTCCCGCTTGCGCTTGGATTCCAATGATATAACGTGCTTCTTCTTCAATATAATTTGGGGTAATGGTATACGTGATTTCTTTTCCATCCCGTAAAACAACATAGGTTTCTGGTTCCCCTTCATTAGCAGAAAAGAAGAGTTGGATATCGGTAAAAGTCTCTGGTTGTAAAGAGGTACCATCTTCTAACATCACTTGCGTGATGATGTCCCCTGCTTGTAAACCCGCTTTTTCTGCTGGTGAATCTGGCATCACCACTTGAATGATGGGCTTTGGCGATTCCACATAAGCACCTTGTGCTAATACCACCATGGAGAATAAGAAGAATGCCAACAAGAAGTTCATCGTCACCCCAGCTAAAAGCACAATAATACGCTTCCATGGGGCAATGTTTGTTAAACGCCTATGATCTGGAACGACAACATCTGGATAGGCCGCATCTCCATCCGGCTCTCCAGCCATCGAGACAAAGCCACCAATGGGGATTGCCCGTATACTGTAAATGGTTTCTTTGCCTTTCTTTTGAAATAATGCTGGGCCCATTCCAAAAGAATATTCATAACAATATACCCCAAATAACTTCGCTGTTAATAAATGTCCCAATTCATGAATACATATAATCACAGTCAACAACAATAGAAAGTAAATAATCGTCATTTTTGATACTCCTTTTGTATATAAGCACGCGCATAATTACGTGCTTCTTCATCTGCTTCTTGTAAATCTTGTAAAGAAGTCACAGGTCGATTTGGGATTTCCTTACAAGCTGATTGAATGATTTCTTCAATTGCTAAGAAAGGAATTTCTCCTTTTCGGAAGGCAAGATTTGCGACTTCATTTGCCCCATTTAAAACCGTTGGTAAAATACCTTTTGTCTTTCCCACTTCATAGGCAAGTTTCAATAATGGGAAACGTGTAAAATCTGGTTTTTCAAAATGGAAAGTTCCAATCTTCGCTAAATCAAACTCTGCATCGAGCTCTAATGGATAACGGTCTGGCCAAGTCAAAGCATACTGGATTGGCACACGCATATCTGGTACGCCTAATTGCGCAAGAATCGCATGGTCTTGAAACTCCACCATGGAATGAATCATGCTTTCTTGATGCATGAGTACATCAATTTGTTCAAAAGGAATTGAGAATAGATAATGGGCCTCAATCACTTCAAACCCTTTATTCATCATCGTTGCACTATCAATGGTAATCTTTTCACCCATAGCCCAGTTTGGATGTGCAAGTGCTTCTTCTTTTGTGACATGTACTAATTCTTCTCTTGTTTTCGTTCTAAATGCTCCACCAGAAGCAGTGATAATCAAACGCTTCACATCAGTGCGGTTACTTCCTTGTAGACATTGAAAGATGGCGGAATGCTCACTATCAATAGGTATGATTTTTACGCCTGCTTTTTCTTTCGCACGTTCAATTAATTCCCCACCAACCACAAGGGTTTCTTTATTTGCTAAGGCAATATCATGCCCTTCTTCAATCGCAATTAAGGTAGGCTCTAAACCCACAAAGCCAACCAAAGCATTGATGAATATATCGTAGTCTTTTAAGCGAACAAGCTCCTTAAGTCCTTCTTTTCCATACGAAAAATGGGTATTTGGAAATTCGTTTTGTAGTTTTTTCATATCCGCTTCTTCTTGTACACTCACAAAAGAAACCGGAAATTCTTTTAAGATTTCTCGCGCTCGATCGATATTCTTTCCCACTCCAAAAGCTACCAATTCAAATTGGTCAGGATGTTGGCGAATGACATCAATTGTTTGAATCCCAATGGATCCACTTGCACCTGCTAAGACGAATCGTTTCATCAATTAAATCCCCCATAGTATGAGTAATGCATGAAATACCATCAAGGTAAAAATAAGACTATCTATCCGATCAAAAATACCACCATGACCAGGTAATAAGGAACCAAAATCTTTAATTCCATAACGACGTTTAATTGCGGAAAAAGAAATATCTCCAACTTGCGCAACAGCAGGAAGTAATAACGAAGAAAGAATCAATAGTCCAATCGGCAGTTGCTTACAGGCAATCACACCAAATAAGAAAGAACCAATTGCTCCACATGCATATCCACCAAGTGCCCCTTCTATGGTCTTATTTGGAGAAATATCAGGAATCAGCTTTCTTTTCCCATAGCGACTGCCAATAAAATAAGCACCCGCATCACAAAGGAAAGTCGCAAAGGCTACATACAACAACCCAACAAAGCCATATCCATTGCGATAAAGGGTTAGAATACTACGCATCGCAAGCGTGACTAATAAAATCATCAAGAAAGAATAGACAAGATGGTCTAAGGTATAGGTTTTTGCCACAAATAAATAATAGACAAATAAGGCCACAAGCAAACTCACTAGGCCAACCAAAAAATAATCATGTGGAATAAACACCAAACAAATGATCGCAATGGCATAAATACAAGTTAAAATCCAATCTTGTGTATCTTGCGATAAATTCGCAATTTCATATGCACCTAAACAAGCTACTACCACAAGTAACCCATTCAAAAAAGCACCACCCAAATAAACAATTGGAACAACAATTGCGATTAAAACCGCAGAAGTGAGAATGCGAATTAACATTGATTTTTTCATTTAGTAACACCTCCAAAGCGACGATCTCTTGTTTGGTATTCTTCTATGCATCGCTTTAAGACTTCTGGCGTAAACTCTGGCCAACTCTCAGGTACAAATTCTAATTCAGCATACGCGATTTGCCATAAAAGATAATTTGAGATACGTTGTTCTCCACTGGTACGAATTAATAAATCAACCGGTGGAAAATCTTTTGTCATCAAATAGGATTCAAAGAGTTCTTCGGTTAAATCTTCGCTCGCCTTTCCTTCTTTTACATCCTTTGCGTATTGTTTCGCTGCTAGAATAATTTCACGATGTGATCCATAGTTAACCGCAAGATTTAAATGTAAGCCGGTATTATTTTTCGATTCTTCGACTGCTTCTATCAATACATTACGTGTTGCCTCTGGTAAGGCATCCATTTCACCAAGTATATGCATCGAATAATTACGACGCATAAACTCCTTCATATATTTTTTAAAGAATAAAGCAGGTAAGCTCATAATATATTTCACTTCTTCCATGGAACGCTTCCAGTTTTCGGTCGAAAACGCATAGAGTGTTAAATACTCTACGCCAAGTTCTTCGGCTGCAATCGCAATGGTGCGCACATTATCCGAGCCGACTAAGTGTCCCGCTGTACGTGGGAGGCCTTGGGCTTGGGCATAGTGTCCATTTCCATCCATAATAATCGCTAAATGCTTACATTCTTTCATATTCTCTCCAATCCATTATTTTATCATAGTTCCATTTCTTAGCGCAGTTCGATTCGTTCGCCATTGCGGTCAAAAAAGAGCATATGTTCCATGTCAATATCAAAATAAACAAGTTCCCCAATCTTCATAGGTGCATTTGCGTCAATCTCTAATAGTTCCTCTTCGCATTTAACACGATATAGATATTGGGCATTCACATGTTGGATTTCTTCAATCACGCCACTAAACTCTCCAACGGGATGAAACTGGATATAATTGGGGCGAATGCCAACTAAGACTTCTTGTTCTGGTAAGCCTCTTTCAAGGGGAATTTGTTTCCCTAATAACTCCAATGCCATCTTCCCTTTTACGATATGCACCTTCCCGTCCACAAAATTCATGCGTGGTTTCCCAAAGAAGGAAGCCGCAAAGACATTGCTTGGATTTTCATAAAGGGTTAAAGCTCTTTCAAAAGCCATCAATCTTCCATGATCTAAAATACCAATCCAATCCCCAAAAAACATCGCTTCTTCTTGGTCGTGCGTCGATAGAATCATCGTAATGCCACGCTCTTTTTGGATTTCTTTAATCTCTTTTTGTAGTTCTTCTTTTAAGCGAATATCTAAATTCGCAAAGGGTTCATCTAAGAGAAGAACCTTAGTATCACGTACTAAGGCGCGTGCCATTTCCACGCGTTGGCGTTCTCCACCAGATAACGCTTCTGGTGTTCGATCTAATAAGGAGGCAATCTTTAACTGCGTTGCGACTTCTTCGAGTTTCGCTTCGGTTTCTTCTTTTGAGAAACCTAGTTTATCCATCCCATAGGTAATGTTATGGCGAATTTTCACATGAGGAAAAAGCAATGGGGTTTGAAACATCATTCCAACTTGGCGCTCTTTAATGGGCAAATCTTTGACATAGACTTCATCAAAATAGATTTCCCCTTCGGTTGGTTCTTCTAAGCCTGCTAGTAAGCGCAATAAAGTCGTCTTCCCCGCCCCTGAAGGTCCAATGAGTGCTAAACATTCCCCACTACCTAAAGAGAAAGAGACATCCTCTACCGCAAGGATGTCTTGATATTTTTTTGAAATGTTTGACAATCGAATGCTTGTCATGAATTAGACTTTTAATACCTCTTCACTCTTCTTATCAGCTAAGCCATCAATTTGTTTGATGTAATCATCTGTAAGTTTTTGAATTTCTTTTTCGGCATCTTTTTGGACATCTTCATCCATTGTCTTATCGTTTTTGATTGCGGTATTCGCATCACGACGTACATTACGGATTTTCACTTTCGCTTCTTCTGCCATTTTGCCAACCTTTTTGGTCATCTCTTTACGTGTTTCCCCTGTTAATTGTGGAACCGAAAGACGAATGACACTGCCATCATTGTTTGGCGCAATTCCCAAATCAGCCGTATTACATGCCTTTTCAATATCCTTTAAACTAGATGGATCATAAGGCTTAATCACAAGGGTACGCCCTTCTTGGACAGAAATCGATGCGATTTGATTGAGTGGTGTAGGCGAACCATAGTATTCGACTTCCACTTTATCTAACATATTTGGATTTGCCATACCGGTACGTACTGTGTTTAGCTCATCCTTTAAATAAGCAATCGCTTTTTCCATTTTTTCTTTACTTGTTTCTACTATTGGATACATATTTCTTTCCTCCTATTCAATGAGTGTTCCAATCGGTTCCCCGTTTACGACACGCAAGATATTACCACTTTCATTCATATTGAAGACCACAAGCTTCATTCCATTATCTTTACAAAGGGTTGCGGCCGTTAAATCCATAACTTGAAGGTTTTGGTTCACCAAATCCATATAGCCTAAATGATCGTATTTCACTGCATCTGGATTCTTATCTGGATCATCCGAATACACCCCATCCACACCATTTTTAGCCATCAAAATAGCATCGGCCTTAATCTCTTGTGCGCGCAGTGCGGAGGCTGTGTCAGTTGAGAAATACGGACTTCCTGTTCCTCCACCAAAGATGACAATACGCCCTTTTTCCAAATGACGTATAGCACGACGTTGGATAAATGGTTCGGCAACCGTTGGGATATCAATCGCGGTTTGTACGCGGGTATCTACGCCTAAGCTTTCAAGTGTGGATTGTACGGCTAAAGCATTAATCACTGTTGCAAGCATGCCCATATTATCCCCTTGGACACGGTCAATTCCCATTTGTTCTAGTTTTTTACCACGGATGAAGTTTCCTCCACCCACAACAATTGCGATTTCCACACCCGCATCATGTACTTCTTTGATTTCCTTACAAATGACACGAATCACCTCTGAATCAAAATTGGTATCATTTCCAGAAAGTGCTTCACCACTTAATTTCAATAATATTCTCTTATACATGGAAGCCTCCAAATTTACTGTTTTCATTATAGCATATCCATTTGTAACATTAAGCGTAAAGAAAAGTGATCCGAAGATCACTTTTTATGCGTTTGTTTTCTTAATCACACGACGAGTTCCTAAAGCAACTCCTAAAGCAAGTAAGAAGATTGTAGTATATTGCGTTAGGTTTGTATTGTCTGCTGTATTAGGGACAACCACTTGATTTGTTTTGGTTGTCTTTGGAGGTGTTGGTTTACTTGGTGTACTAGTAGGTGTTGCCGTTGGAGTGGAAGTTGGCTCTACTGAAGGCGATGTTGTAGGCTCTTCACTAGGGGTAGGTTCCTCGCTTGGTGTAGGTTCCTCACTTGGTGTAGGTTCCTCGCTTGGTGTAGGTTCCTCACTTGGTGTAGGTTCCTCGCTTGGTGTAGGTTCCTCGCTTGGCTCAGGCTCTTTCTTTGTAACAATGACGGTTTCTGCTAGCATCCCTAAATCCCCATTGTGTGTTGTCAGGACCTCTTCACCGTCTTTAAGTTCTGTGCGTATGCTGAATGTTCCTGTATTTTGAAATGCATCAAATGTAACAACTACCTCTGTTGCCCCAATCGAAGCAACAACCGTTTTTGTTTGCACAACTTCTGAAGTATCTTTGTTGATAAGTGTGCTCACCACAGTATACTCTTTCGTCACATCTTTCAAAGAAACAGTATCTTTAATAACCACATCTGCCCCTTCTTCTACAACAATTTCCGCTGCTTTATCCGCTTTCGCATCAGTCCCATTTGCATTAGCGGTTGTGTTTAGAATGGATGGCGTAGCTCCTTCAGAGACAACTAAAGACATCACAGCTTGCCACATGCCATTATGACCATCACTATTATCCGCATTCGTATACATTTCTAATTCTAAGTTCACTCCACTTGGAACATCTTCCTGTAACGCCTTATTTACAATATCTTGTGCCAAACCAGACACATTAATACTACTTGTAAAATACCAAATGGCTTCTTGTGTGGCGGTTCGGAATTCATCGTCACTCGCTGCACCTTGTACATTGGCTCCATTATTTGGATACCCAAAATAAAGTACCTTTTTTAAAGTTTCCCAATGATTTATCCCATCTCGCCAATAATCCTTAGAACCTGTGCGCCCTGCACTATAATTCTCATAAGTATCGCTCGTCGTAATCTTATCATCATAAGAAATTCCATTTGTATTTGGATACTTAGGGACATACTTCTCAGCACAGTATGCAACTTTTCCATCAACAGATAAAAAGTCTTCTTCTACATAACCACTATTACCTTCTGATTTAACAAAATAACTATCTGCGGCCAGAATGTTTATGAAGTCCATTCTAACCATAGTAAAAACTGCTAAAACTGCCATTAATAATACACATATTGATTTAATTCTTTGCCTATTACGCTTCATATTCCCCCCCAATAATCACTAAGCAATCTACCATTATCACTAATAAAATATTCTACTATAAACAGACAAAAAGTAAACTTAGTTCAATCAATTCTATCATTTTTAGTATAATAAACAAGGAAAAGAAACATGATACAGATCGGAATTGTTGATATTGGCTCAAATACAGTCGTTTTGAATGTTTATAAAGTAGAAGAAGATTCTTTTAAGATTGTCTATCACAAAAGTACTCCCGTTCATTTAATCCAGTACATTCATGATGGGCAATTAGACAAAGACGGTTTTGATTTCTGTCTTAGTACGCTTCGAAAATATAGTGAAAAACTTAATGAAATGGATGTAAAAGAATCGGTTGCTTTTGTGACCGAGCCTTGGCGTGCTTTACATAACCCAAACGACTTTCTCGATGCGATAAACCAACTCTTTCCTATCAAGGCCTTAAGCGGTGAAGAAGAAGCAATGTATGATTATCTAGGAAGCCTTACTGATGTCATGGATATCAAAGATGGTAGCGCGTTTGATATTGGTGGTGGAAGCACAGAATTAATCACCTTTAAGAATCAAGAGATAATCGAAGCTGTTTCCATCCCATATGGATGTGTACGTTTAAAAGAAATGCCTGTTGAGCAAGCCTTAACAAATCAAATCATTCAAGAAACATTACGTGATTATCCAAGATTAAATTCCATTCCTAATCCAACGATGGTAGGAATTGGAGGAACCTGTCGCGCGCTTGGTTTAGTATGTGATGCCTTATACCATACGGGTGACTTGATGCCGGTGGAGCGGATTGAAACCATTTATCAAAACCTTCTTAGCCAAGAAGAAAAGACGATTGCAGTTATGAAAGAAGTTGTTAACCCAGCTCGTCAAGAAGTCTTCTTGCCTGGCGTTAATATGTTGGTATCGATTTTACGTAATTTCCAAATTAAAAATGTACGCATTTCAAAAGGATGTGTACGAGAAGGTATCTTATTAGAAGTGATGAAAGATTTAGAAAACTAAATCTTTTTTCTTATATCTACATCAAACTTGCGCAACCTTTGCCTTTTGTGCCTCTTCTTTTACTGCTGCTGCAACTGACGTAGCAACACGCGCATCAAAAACATCCGGAATGATATAATCCGCTTTTAACTCTTCTTCCGTAATTAAATTCGCAATCGCATACGCAGCAGCAAGTTTCATGCCTTCTGTAATTTCCCGTGCACGCGCATCTAATGCGCCACGGAATAAACCAGGGAACACAAGCACATTGTTAATTTGATTTGGATAATCCGAGCGTCCTGTCCCCACAATTGCTGCACCTGCTTTTAAGGCTTCTTCTGGTTGAATTTCTGGGGTTGGATTGGCAAGTGGGAAAACGATGGCTTTTTCATTCATCGATTGAATCATTGTGGATGTCACAATATTTGGAGCAGAAACACCAATCAATACATCCGCACCCACTAAGGCATCCGCAAGCGTTCCACTTTCATGATTTAAATTGGTAAACTTACATAATTCCTGTTGTGCTTCATTTTGTGCTGTCTCTTCATTAAGAATTCCAAAGCGATCCGTATATATAAGATTCTTAATTCCATATTGAAGTAATAATTTCCCAATCGCACTTCCTGCAGCCCCTGCCCCACTAATCACAACTTTAATGCTTTCTTTATCCTTTTTCACAAGCTTCAAAGCATTGATTAAAGCAGCTAATAACACAATAGCTGTTCCATGTTGATCATCATGGAAGACAGGTATGGAAAGACGCTCTTTTAAACGTGCTTCAACTTCAAAACAACGAGGTGCAGCAATATCTTCTAAATTGATGCCTCCAAAAGATGGCGCGATACGTATGATTGTTTCTACAATTTCATCGGTATCTTTTGTATCTAAACAAATGGGAATCGCATCGACATTGGCAAATGTTTTAAATAATGCACACTTTCCTTCCATGACGGGAAGACCCGCTTCTGGACCAATATCGCCTAAACCAAGGACAGCCGTTCCATCTGTAATAACCGCGACAAGATTTCCTTTACTGGTATAACGATAGACATCGTCTTTATTCTCTTTAATCTTACGACAAGGTTCTGCTACCCCAGGCGTATAGACAATGCTTAAATCTTCTTTGGTTTCAATTTTGACTTTTGATTGTACTTCGAGTTTCCCTTGTTTATCTTCGTGTAACTTTAAGGCTAGTTCGTTATAATCCATCTTTGTTTCCTCGCTAATCTAAACTATACTAAAAACCTTAACAAGTGTAAAAAAAGCCGTAGATTCCTACGGCTTTCTACTACTTCATCATTGCAGCAACTTCAGCAGCGAAATTGTCTTCTTTCTTTTCAATGCCTTCCCCAACTTTGTAGCGCACAAATTTGAGAACTTCTGCACTATTTTCTTTGAGGTATTGACCGCACTTCTTATCTTGATCTAAGAAGAAGATTTGATCTACTAAGCACATATCTTGAAGAGATTTTGAGAGTCTTCCTTCCACAATACCTGCTTTTACTTTATCTGGTTTTTCAGCTAAACTTGGATCATTTTTAACAAGTTCTTCTTGAATGGAACGTTCATGTTCAATTACATCACTTGGCATATCATCACGGGATACATAAGTTGGTGTCATGGACGCAACTTGCATAGCCATATTCTTTGCGAGTTGTTCGTCATTGTTTCCCTTAACAACAACTACTGCAGAAATGGTTCCACCCATATGCATGTAACTACCGAAGTTTTCATCGTCTGCTTTTTCAACTACTTCAAAGCGACGTAATTTGATGTTTTCTCCAATGATTGCGACCGCATTAATAATCGCATCATTTAAGGTGCCATCTCCAACTGGTAAAGCAAGTGCTGCTTCAACATCAGCAGGATTATTCGCAAGAATTACATCTGCTGCTTCATCTAAGAGTGCTTGGAACTTTTCGTTCTTCGCAACGAAGTCTGTTTCGGAGTTGATTTCTAAGACAACTGCTTTATTGCCATCAATCTTAACTTTTGTAAGACCTTCAGCAGCCGTACGTCCTTCTTTCTTTTCTGCTTTTGCGATTCCTTTTTTACGGAGCCAGTCAACTGCTTTTGCCATATCACCTTCGCATTCAACGAGGGCTTTTTTGCAGTCCATCATGCCTGC
>JAGAVW010000004.1 GCA_017941735.1 Solobacterium sp.
AACGTTAAATTTCTTGCCAATTATAACTTTTCCCCATCCTTCCTCTTTCCATAATCTGTAAATTTCTAATTTGTCTTCATAAGTTAATTTCATAAGAAAAACCCCTCCATTAGGTTGTCCTAATTTTGGGGTTCAGTACACTAGAGGAGATTTGTATATTTGTGAACTCATTTTTGACGACTCAACACTAACATTGCTGCCCCTACGACTCCTGGCTCTGCAAGCTTCGCTTCTACAAATGGCGTATCACGAAGTTGTTCATGGACAAGACCTTGATATTTTTCAATCACTTTAGGTAGGAAAGAATCTTTTGACTGCATCATCCCACCACCTAAGACAAAGATATCAGGCGCAACCGTTGCGGTAATTGTCGCATACATCATCGCTAAATCCATAGTTGCTTCTTCGACTAACTTTTGAATGTCTTCATTTCCTCTTTCTGCAGCGTTGAAAACTTCTCCCGCATGTTTAAAAACCTTTTCACCCATCAATTCATTTGCTTTACGGGTGATATTGGTGCCACTTGCTTCGTTTTCTACAGCCCCTGCTGAAAGCTTATTAATCGCTTTTCGATTGCGATCAATGATGATATTCGCAATTTCTGCCCCAAATCCTTTACGGCCAGAAACAACTTGTTTATTCACAATCAGACCTCCCCCAATGCCAGTGGATAAGGTGGTATAGAACACAATCGGATAATCCTTACCTGCTCCTACCATTGCTTCGGCAAGCCCTGCGACATCCGCATCATTTTCCAAATAAACAGGAATATGAAATTCTTTTTCGATTTCTTCTGCTAAAGGATAGCCTTCAAATCCTGGTAAGTTGGTAGATAATGTCATTTTGCGCTCTACTTGGTTCACAGGACCTGGTACCCCAATCCCAATTCCTTCACACGTATCATATCCATCGATTCGATGAATCAAATCCTTCATATTTTCAACGACACGTTCACGGCTTTCTTGCGCATACGAAGGTGATTTAATCTCTTGCAAGATTTTTCCATTTTCATCCACTTTCGCAACGCGAATATTCGTACCACCTAAATCTACCCCTATCATTACTTTCATGATTACGGCCTCCTTATTTATTATTGTAACACTGTTAGAAGAAAACCCCTTCAATGAATATTTCGATTCCAATTAAGATGAGAATAATGCCCCCTAAATAACATGCTTTCTTGCTTAACTTGGTGCCAAACTTTTTCCCAATGATTAAGCCAATTACACAAATCATAAAGGTGACAATTCCAATAATCAAACATGCCACTAGTGCATTGGGAAAAGAATATTGCGAAATCGTAAAACCTACGGATAAGGCATCGATACTTGTAGCAACTCCCTGTAATAAAATGGTGCCTAGTGTAATTGAATTAACACATTTTTCTTCATTTGCATCTTGGATCATCTTCCAGCCAATCCAAACAAGTAAGATTAGCGCAATCCAAGGAATAAAGACTTGAAGACTTTGAAATGTGGTTACTACATAATGAACACAAGTCCATCCAATTAAAGGCATTAGAAATTGAAACACAGCAAACACACACGCAATCCCCAAGGCTTTGGTTTTAGGCATATTTGGCTCACTTAATCCATCCGCAATCGATACCGAAAAAGCATCCATCGCTAGACCCACTCCTAATAAAACACTATTGAAATAAAACAGATTCATCCTTGCACTCCATAAAAAAATCAGGTAACTATACCTGAAATTTGAAAGCGAATTCCATGTATAGCTAAAAAGTTATACATGAGTCTCGCATTTTAAAGTAAACCAGACTATCCCTAGTCAGCATGTTGATTTACTACGTTATACGCTTGCTACTCCCTCAAGTAACAAGACTATTATTCGATACAACACTTCGGTTAGTCAACGCAAACTTAATAGAGAACGTTTTTATTCTTTTCTTTGATTTTGCGTGATAAAACCGTAATGTATTTTTCTGACAACAGTTGTGAAACTTTACTGAGGTATTTCAAATAATGAATATACATACGATCTGGATCCGGGATTTCTTTTAAAATTGGATGATCTTCCGGAATCCCTTTTTCATAGGCTGAAATATAGGATAACAACTTCGCTTTTTCAACCAATAATTCTTCATAGCTCATACGTTTGATCTTCTGTGAATAGGTCATAGTTTATCCTCAATCTTTCAATTTTTTTACTTCTTCAATGGCAAGCTTTACCAGTTGCCCAACCGTATACTCTTCTAACCCAACGATAATACTGTCACAGTTCTTAAATGGGATAAGAACGCGCTTACTTTCGCTTCCCCCAATTGCGGCAGCCATTTTGGGTGTGATTTCGCCAAGCATCGCATCGGCGATGGTGATGCCAAGAGGCCCCACAATCACATCGGCTTTACGACATGCCACAATAATGGAGTTTTCACCTGTTGCACCTTCATCTGCCCCGGCTTTAAGCATCGCACTCGTCGCGACGCTATTTGTGCCAACGGCCATAATATGCGCATCTTTGATTTCTTCTTTTAGTGCGGTGATCAATTGTTTTCCAACGCCACCGCCTTGCGCGTCAATAACTAATATATTCATAGTTTTCTCCTTTTAGGAAGAAAGAGCTTCTTGGGAAGCTCTATTTTAATTCTTCTAGTTGATAGTACGTTGTTCCTAAGCCAAGTGTGACCGCATGCTCAATGGTATGCGCACCATGTCTTGTTTCAACACGTTCTAAGAAATGTTCACGTCCTGGATCATTGGATTTGTAGATTAAATCTAACGCTGCCCGGTCACATGCTACTGGGTCTAGAGATGCCACAATTCCAATATCCTTCATACAAGGATCTTCTGGATGGGAATCACAATCACAGTCAACAGATAGATTATTGATGACATTGATATAGACAATGCCCTTTCTATCTTCATAGTATTTCATGATTGCACTACAAGCTTCTGCCATCGATTCTAAGAAGGCATCTTGTTCTGGCAAATGGGACCAAACATAGTCTTGTTCTTGGTTCTCGCCACCTGCTGCATGGATATTTAATTTTCCTGCTGTAGAAGCTAAACCAATAGACATATTCTTAAGTGCGCCTCCAAAGCCACCCATCGCATGGCCTTTGAAGTGACTGAGCATAAGAATGCTGTCGTAGTTTGCCATATGGTCACCTACGATATCTTCTTTTAAATGACGACTTCCTTCTTTGGTAGGAATCGCAAATTCGCCTTCTTCATCAAGGATGTCACATTTTGCGATGGCATCAAAGCCATGGTCATGAATGCATTGCCAATGGTCTTTTACATCTTGACGTAAACCACCATACGCTGTGCAGTTTTCTACAATTGTCCCATTTACTTCCTTTACTAAATCTTTAATGAGTTCTGGTTTTAAATAGTTATGTCCACCTGGTTCTCCAGTGGAAATCTTCACACCAACATTTCCTTCTAATTTGCAATCTAATGCTTTATAGATTTGAACTAAACTTTCTGGTGTAATCTCTTTTGTGAAATAAACTTTTACGGCTTCCATAATTACCTCCTTCTGGAATATGTATATCTTCTGATATTACCGTTATTATAATTGATTTGGATCAGGGATTGCACCTGATATGGTATGAGGTGCATAAACTTCTTCTAAGAATTGGACTTCTTCTTTACTGAGTTCGACCTCAACCGAGGCAACCGCATCATCAAAATGTGGTACTTTTGTTGCCCCTACAATTGGGGCTGCAACCCCTTTTGCATATAACCAAGCAAGTGCAACTTGGGACATACTGATTTGATGGTCTTCGGCTACTTTATGGACACGCTCTAAAATCTGCATGTTATTTTCTTTTGCAGGATCATACTTACGCTTAATCACTTGATCACTTTGGTTGCGTTTTGTTCCAGTATCCCATTCTAAGTGAGCCAAATGGCCACCTGCTAAGGGGCTATAAGGAATTAAACTTACCCCATATTGTTTACAAACTGGAATTAATTCCCTTTCATCTTCACGATAGAGTAAGTTGTAATGATTTTGCATGGTGGAAAAGCGTGTTCCGCCTATTTTTTCTGCTGTGATTTGTAAATTGTGGAATTGGTATCCATACATAGCGGAAGCTCCAAGCGCTCTTACTTTTCCTTCTTGGACAAGTTCGTGAAGCGTCTGCATGGTTTCTTCCATGGGCGTATCATAATCAAAGCGATGAATTTGATATAAATCGAGATAATCGGTTTGTAAACGTGTTAAAGTTCCTTCAATCTCTCGACGAATCGCCTCTTTGGATAAATGGCCTTCATTAAAATATACTTTTGAGGCAAGGACGACTTTTTCGCGGGGAATGCCTAAATCTTTAAGTGCTTTCCCGATGAATTCTTCACTTGTCCCATGGGAATACGTATTTGCGGTGTCAATAAAATTTACGCCTAGGTCATACGCATGCCCAATCATGGCAGTTGTTTCTTCTTGATTTAAAACCCAAGTGTGAAAATCTTCATAGGCAACCCCAAAGGACATTCCACCTACACAAATTCTTGAAACTTCAATTCCCGTATTTCCTAATTTTGTATATTTCATGTCCCACCTCCAACTACTTGAATTATAGTAAAATCTTAAGCATTTTACCATGTAGGAAGGCATTATTTATGGCATAATGAATACATGAATGAACAAGAATTTGTCCTTGGTATTTTAGATGATATTTTAAATTATCAATATCATATTTCTACAACTAGTCTCGCCGCGCGGTTAATGCAATTAAAGGTGGAACATGATTCCTTTATTATGGATAATGCATACCATCGTTGTTTGAGTGCGGTATTAAAATGTGGTGAAGTAATTGAGAATGATTTTGATAACCAACTCATCCTTGCCCACATCAATATAAAAGGCATTGTTTCAATGCCTTGTGTCTTATCGTTTCACTTTGATGAAGATCGCGCCTATATTAACGCTTATGCAAAAGAGTATCCACATACGCCTAATGTTGCGATACGCGCTTTACAAAAATTGAAACAATCCTTATAAGGAAGACTCCTCACTTGCACTAAGTTTTGCATAATAGGGAGTCTTTTTTAGTGCCTTTAAGAGGAAATGCCCTAAGATAACCGCAATCAATTCCCCAATTGCTACATATGTCCCATTCAATAACGTTCCAAAGATGAGATTATCTGGCATAAATAAGAATGCGAGCTCTATTCCTACAAAAAAGAAGTTAAAGATAACAGGCATCAGATAAGAATAGATAGGAATGTTATGAACCAAACGGTTTCTTAATGCATAGGTTGCATTGGCTGCTAAGAATGTGGCCGTTGTGCCAACTAATAAGTCAATAAGCCCGATAGGATTTGCACCATTCATTAAGCCAATAAGATTCGCCAAGAAACAACCTAATGTGACTCCGAATATGGAATAATAATCCAGAATGGGTAAGAGCGTTAAGGCCTCTGCGATACGCACTTGAATGGGGCCATACGCCAAACTAGAAAGGCCTGGTATAAAGCACAGACCTGCATAGATAGCCGCAATCATCGCAACCATCATCAATCGATTTACTTTCATTTTTTTCTCCTTATTTTAGTTAACGTCGGGTAGCCGCTACCGACGGTGCTTCAATGCACAGTTACTTATTCTACAACAAATCAATCCAAAAGCAATCAAAAAAATGGAAGGTTTAACCTTCCACTAGAATTGCATCATCTAAATGTACATTGTAATAATTATCCATCGTATCATACGCAAACTTACCTTGTATGGTAATGCGTGAACCTAAAGCAGGATAATCATCAGGATAGGTATAATCCCCTGCTAAGCGAAACTCAATACCTTGAGCGCAACAGGCCGTTGCATCCGGTATCACACAACCAAAGATACGTTGGCGCTGTTCATTTTGACCAATGGAGAATAAACCTGTGATTTTAATGACCTTCCCATCAAACTCTTGAGGTTCCGTCAACATACGATACACTTCACTATAAATAACCGTTCCACTCATTAAGGTTAAATCCATATCGACTCCTTCACTAGAAGGAATATCCGCTGTAACTGGTTCTCCAGTATGAACGGGTTGTAAGGTGACTTCTGGCGTAGCAGTTACTTCTACAACAGCTGGTTCCTCTACCTCTTCCTCTTCATACACAACATATTGTGTACATCCAGATAAAGATGCACACATCGCAATACATAAAATCCACTTTCTCATACATGAATCCTCAATACAAATGATAAACAATACATGAGTACAAAAACAACCACATCCATCACAACAATGGTCGAACCAACGGGTGTTCCTTGTACTAACGCAATCAACATACCTATGGTTGCGGTAGCAATGGCAAAAAGTGCAGAAGCAATGGATACTTGTTTAAAACTCTTAAATAACTGCATGCTGGTGATTGCTGGAAAGATAACCAAAGCGGAAATCAAAAGCGAACCAACTAAGTTCATCGCAAGTACAATAATCACCGCAATCACAATTGCCACAATCAAATCATAGCGCTCTGTGTTTTCTCCAGTTGCCTTTGCAAAATCTTCATCAAAAGTTAAAGCAAAGATGCGATTGTAGTAAAGGATATAAAGAAGAATTCCAAGCGTTGATAAGATGACACAAATCCAAACTTCACTTGAAGTAAGTGTCAAGATGGATGTAGCACCAAATAATGTAGAACAAACATCCGCCGAAGTATTAGAAGACGTCCCAAATACATTCATCAATAAATAACCAAAAGCAAGAGACGATACGGAAATCATCGCAATTTTTGCATCTCCACTGACTTTTGAATTTCTCCCTTTTCTTAATAACAATATCGCTGCAATCACGGTAATAGGTAAAACTAATAGCAACCGACCACTTGTTAAATGGAGTACCGCTGCGATTGCCATGGCCCCAAATGCAACATGACTTAAGCCATCCCCAATATACGAGAAGCGCTTTAAAACAAGAACTACCCCTAACAAAGAAGAACAAAGTGAAATCAAAATCCCGACAATAAACGCATAGCGAATGAAAGGATATTGGAAGTACATACTCAATGTGTCTAAAATACTCATACAATCCCCTTCTCTTTCAAATAGTCCTTTGTCTTTTGAAAAGTCACTTTATTCCCAAAATCAAGAATATGTGTAGCATATTGATAGATTTCTTTTACATCATGCGAAATCATAACGATGGTCATCCCATCTTGATTCAAGCGATGAATCAGTTGATACATCTCACTTGCGCGCTCTGGATCTAATCCCGTCACCGGTTCATCTAGTAACAAGATTTCACTTGAAGCTAGTAAAGCCCGCGCGAGTAATACGCGTTGGCGTTGGCCTCCAGATAAGGTGCGATAAGAAGCGTTCGCTAAAGGTAACAAGTCCAACTTTTCCATCATCTCTTTGCATGCTTGTTTCATTTCTTTATCATAAAAGAATTTGTTTTTAAGACGATTGAGGCATCCAGATTGCACCACTTCCTCAACGGTTGCTGGGAAGTCTTCTTGTAAATTCATACTTTGTGGTAAATAACCAATTTGGTTTGGCTTAACACCATCCCCAAATTCAATTGTGCCTTCGCTTGGTTTCAATAAACCTAAGATAGTTTTCATAAGGGTCGTCTTTCCGGAACCATTTTCGCCAATCACACAAAGATAATCGCCCTTATCAATCGCAAAAGAAAGCTTTTCAATGATGCGATTATTTCCAAATTGTACTGATAAGTTTTCCGCTTTTAATACACTCATTTTGCTAATGCTCTTTCTAATATTTCTAAATTCTTTTCCATATAACCAAGATAAGATTCCTTTGCATCAATGTGATCTTTTGAAACCGATTGAATGGAATGAATAACTAGGATTTCTTGGTCTTTATCCTTGGTATTTTCAATCACTGTTTTGGCCAATTTTTGATCCGATGTTTCTAATACTAAAATATGTTTTAATTGTTTTTCATCTACGATATTCGCAAGAAAGCGAATCGTTTCAAAACTTGCTTCCGTTTCCGCACTACACCCTACAAATGCCGCATAATAATCCAAACCATAATCTTCTACTAAGTAACGGAATGGGAAGCGGTCCGCAAATAATATCGTTTTCACAGGTGCTTCTTGAATCATGGCTTCATATTGTTTATCTAAATTTTCCAATTTTTCACAATACTTCTTCGCATTTTCTTCATAGATGGCTTTGTGACTTGGATCAAGTTGAATTAGCTTCGCTTTGATTTCATTTACACAAATTAAGGCATTTTTTAAGCTCAGCCACACATGCTCATCGTAGGCTTCTTCCTCCTCTTCTTCTTCATGCGCTTCCATACCTTCTTTGACTTCTTCTAAATGAACCCGGTTTTCTAAGACATCAAATAGACGCGTCGTTAGGCGTTTGTCATTTGGATGAGCTTGTAAGGCATCTTCGGCCCATTCATCGGATTCGCCACCTACATATAAGAAGTAATCACAATTCGATATCTGAATTAAATCCTCTGCCGTTGGTTGAAAATTATGCAGATCAATGCCTTTATCTAACAAGTAAGTCACTTCAATCCCATCGACTCCTTGCGTCAATTCTTTTACCCAATCGTATTCCGGAAAGATGGTGGTAATCACATGAATTTTATCTTCTGCAACTTGTCTTTGTTGGCCACAACCAACCAATAAACAAAAGGCGATTAACCCCAGTATTCTTTTTATTTGTTTCGACATGCTTCACAAACCCCCATAAATACCGTTCTTCTTGCATCAACCATAAAGCCATGCTCTTCATAGATATGATGCTCTACTTTTCCAATCTCATCACAATGTAAATGAATGAGCTTCCCACAAACTACACATTTGCAGTGATAACATGGATGCTCCTCATGTTCTTCGTGACCGGTATACTCAAAACAAGCAGGTGTGGTTTCATCAACAATGGTTTTAATCGCAATCCCTTCTTTCGTCATGGTTTCAAGATGACGATATACGGTAGTTAAACCAATACGATACCCACTCTGCTTGAGTTCTTGATAAATGTCCTTTGCGGTTGCGTGTGCACCCTTTTTTCTTTTTAGGCATTCACGCACCACTGCTTTTTGACTGGTTTGATACGATTCCTTTTGATTCATAATTTGAAAATCGTTTTCAATTTACTCTTTTTTTTCATGTCTGTCAATGCATAGGTATAATGAATACGAAAGAGAGACCACATTATGAAGCAAAAAACAATTGAGGAAATCAAACAATTTACAAAAGACCGGGATTGGGATCAATTTCATACCCCCAGCAATCTCGCAAAATCCATCTGTATTGAAGCAGGTGAACTATTAGAATGCTTTCAATGGGATGATCATTATGACTTGACACATGTCAAAGAAGAACTTGCGGATGTGCTTGTTTACTGTATTGATTTAGCGCTGAAGCTTGATGTGGATATCGATACCATCATTCATGAGAAGATGCAGAAAAACGCAAAAAAATACCCTGTTGCAAAAGCAAAAGGGTCTTCTAAGAAATATGATGAACTCTAATTAGATGCCACTTTCAATGAGGGCTTGAATGAGTTTTGCGCTATGTTGCGCGGCGATTGGTGCATATTCTGCAAACGTGAGGCCTTCTTTCTCTTCCGCATTATCGGAAATTGCGCGCACAATCACAAAGGGAACATGATTGAGATAACACGTTTGGGCAATTGCACCCCCTTCCATCTCGCAACATAATCCACCATACATCGATACAATTCGATCTTTATCTTTTGAATCCGCAATGAATTGATCTCCAGAACAGATGCGCCCTTCAACCACCTGTAGTTCTGGTAACAATTCGGTTGCGGTTTCTTTTACGCGTTTTAATAATGTTTCATCCGCTGGAAAAGAGATTAAACCAGTATAAGGGATTTCTCCTTTTTGAAAGCCAATTGGACTTACATCATAATCGTGTTGGACAGCATCGGTTGAAAGAACCAAATCCCCAATATGTAAGCGCGCATCCAAAGAACCGGCTACACCAATATTGATAATTCTTGTCGCATGAAATAAATGAATTAAGGAGTGGGCACAAATGCCGGCATTGACCTTTCCCATACCACACTTTACAACTACTACTTCATGGTTTCCTAAAGCCCCCACCACAAATTCCATATCCGCAATCGTCTCTACTTTTTCAATGGTCATTGCTTCTTTTAAAAGAGCCACTTCATCATCCATTGCCCCGATGATGCCAACGCGCTCAACCGCTTGCCTTTCATCCTCAAAACCACAGCCAAACGCCATTCCAGCACATACTTTAATAAATGTAGTTAATTTCATATTAGTTTTCTCCTTCCATCAATTGTTTTAAACACCAACCAAACGCTTTTGTTAAACGACTATTCACATCCTTAAAATGATTTCCTTCATTCCATTCAAGTGTGGTAGTAACGCCTTGCTTTACAAGTAAGTCCTCTTGTAACAAGATGCGCTCCCGTACTTTCTGCATCGTTGGATTTTTTGATTTATCTTCCTTGTCACCTAGACTTAAATAAACATACTTTGCCTGCATGGGATGCGTATTTATAAATTCGTCCCAACCTTCATACCAAACTGAAGGAGACGCACACGCAAGGGCGGTAAATGCATCACTTTTATAACCTGCCCATAAGCTAAATAAACTTGCTAAAGAATAACCACCTAAAATAACTGGAAGATCATATTCTTTTCCGAGCGCTTCTACTTCCTTTAGCGTATTTTGGGCATTTCCACCAAAGTCATTCTTTCCAAAGACCGCTTTTGCAGGCCATGGAGAAAGGGCATCGTTCCAGTTTGTAACAGGATAAGCGATAAAAGAGAAATCTTTGGTGTAGTGCGCCTTTAAATAAGCGATTTCTTCTTGGACAAAAGCGGATTCTTCTTCAGCCATCAGTTGTACACAAAGAAAACGCGGGTTATCGCCTTGATATAGCAGTAATTTGTCATTCATCTCTACTATCTTACCACTAAAAAAGGCATCCGTAGATGCCTGTTATTAACGTCCTCCTAAGAGTTGGCTTGCAAGTCCAAAGAGTTGGTTCACATTGATTTGGCCGTTGCTGTTAAACGCATTTTGACTTGCCCCATTCAACAAGGAATAGAGTTGTTGCGCTTGTAAGTTATTCCCTGTATTACCAGATAAGAAGCTCTCTAAATACGCATTATTGTTACCACCTAAGGATAATACACCCGATTGGGTTTGTGGTTGTGCGCCAAAGAGGCTACCAAATAAGCTAGTTGGTTGTTGTTGGGTTTGTCCTAATAAGGAATTAAAGAGATTTTGGGAACTTGTGTATGCTTGGGATTGTTGTTGTTTACGATTCTTAAACAACTTCAATAACATGACAAGCATTAAGATTTCTTTGAAATCTAACTTCCCATCAAACAACGCACGTAATCCAGCATTGTTGTTCGCATTTCCATTGTTAAGGAAACCACCAGTGAATTGTAATAATTCCGTTGGATCAATTGCCCCTTGTGCCCCGGTTAAGAGTTGCATAATCGCATTGCTGCCAAGGCCTTTTGTTACCTCTTCTAAGCTTTCTGCATTTGCTGCACTTCCTAATACACCCTTTAACATTGCTGTTAAGGCATCATCTTCCCCAGGCATGGCACGTTTTGGCCCTTCTGCGCATTCTTCCACAACGGCATTTAAAAGCGCTGGATTTGCTTGTAATGCTTCTAAAACTTGATTCGTTAAATCACTCATTTTTAGTCCTCCTTTAGGTCTTCCATTTCATTGAGTAAAGATTTCAATTCCTTTAATTCTTCCAAATTTAAAGTAATCCCTTTCCCCATTCTTCTTTCTCCATCGGAATTCGTTGTCCAATTACGAATATCATAAACAGGGTTTGCTTCATTATAAGAAATCAAGTTTACTTCTTTTGAGTAAACATTCCCATTATTTGCTTCGTTTTTACTTAGGGTTCCGAATTGTTGTTCTACATCGAATTTAAATTCTCTAGGCATATCGTAATACTCTCCTTTAGATAAAAATAGCATAACCATGCAAATTTATCCAATTATTTGAAATTATTTTTGAAAGGGTTTTCTTTTCATTGAAAATTCTTTCACAAATGCCTATAACATGCGCTTGTAAACGGTATCAGGTTTTCGTAAATGAAAACGCTTAAAAATCGCATAACTATCGTATTTTTCGGTATTTTCAATTGTTTTAAAATGGGATGCTTGCTACAGTAATTTTGACAAATAAACGTCTTAGAGGAGATTGAAATATGAAAAGTCAACGAATTAATTTATGCGATATGAGCAATGATACAAATCACTTCGAATTAGAAGCAGAAGTTTCAGGAAACCGTCTTACCTTGATTGGAGAGTTTACACATCTCAACAATGCTCTAATAAAGAAAACTGGTTCAAGTGAATACTATTACTTCCTAGATGAAGAAAATACCGATAAATTCTTCCATAGTATCCATGCGAAAAACTTCGATTTGGAGGCCATGAAAGAAAAATTCAACGGTTTATATGCTTCTAGTGATTTCCGTGAATTCTGTACCGCAAATCAAATCAAATATGCTTTCTACAATATTGCTTAAAGGATGTATCTAAGATACATCCTTTTCTTTGACTTCTTCGTAAGTAGGAATAGATGGTGCAGCCCCTTTTCGTGTGACACTAATTGCGGAAGCTATACTTGCATCATGCATCGCTTCTTGTATCGCTTTTCCTTTTGTTAAAGAGGCAATAAAGTATCCCGTATAAGTATCCCCTGCTCCTGTTGTATCGACTGCTTCAACCTTATAAATGCCTTCTTCATATACTTTATCTTGATCAAAGGCAATCGAACCTTGATGACCTAGCGTTACAACAAGTGAGAGTTGTGGATATTTTTGATGCAATATTTCATAAGCTTCTTTGGGAGAAGATTCGTTCGTAATTTGCGCCATTTCAACTTCATTGACTAATAACCAATTGATTTTTGTTAAATCGATGGTATCAATCGTTTCGTTATATGGAGAAGGATTCAGAAAGATCACCATGCCCTTACGATTTCCCTCTTCTACGATTTCTTTTAAACAATTGATTTCATTTTGTAAGACAAGATAATCCCCTTTTTCAAAATGTGAGAATACTTCCGGGATATCTTCTTTTTGAATGGCATCATTTGAGCCATGAATTAATAGAATACGATTTTCACCATGGGCATCGACTTCAATGACCGCATTTCCTTGTGGCGCACGGACTTCTTTTAAGAAGGTCGTATTGACCCCTGTTTCTTCTAACAATTCCTTTAAGAATTGTCCTTCTTTACCAATACAGCCAGCATGATAAACCTCTGCCCCAGCACGCGCTAAAGCAATGGATTGGTTCAATCCTTTCCCTCCGGCATTGATTTCTTGCGATAAGGCACTGCGTGTTTCACCTGGTAATACAAATTGATCGACATGATAGACATAGTCGATGTTTAAAGAACCAAAATTCAATACTTTCATCGTTTACCCTTTCTATTCTGTACGAAGTGCTGCAACTGGATCACTCTTTGCGGCTTTGCGGCTTGGGATAATGCCACCAATGAGCGTCAAAATAATACTCAAGATCACAAGCACAACCCCCGCTTGCCATGGCAATACTGCTTTTACATTTGCGTCAGTAAAATGACGTATCAGCATATTTCCAGGTATCAACAATAAGCGAGAGATGCCCACGCCAAATAAACCCGCTAATAAGCCAATAATAAAGGTTTCCGCATTGAAGACTTGTGAGATGTTTCGCTTCGATGCCCCAATCGCGCGAAGAATACCGATTTCTTTCTTTCTCTCAAGCACACTGATATAGGTGATAACCCCAATCATAATCGAAGAGACTACAAGTGAAATCGCAATGAAGGCAACTAAGACATAAGAAACCGTATCTACAATATTGGTCACCGAAGACATCAAGGTTCCTACCGTATCTGTGTAGGTAATCACCTTCTCTTCATCTTCTAGCTTCATACGTTCATTATACCCGTCTAATATGGCAAGAATCTCTTCTTTGCTTTCAAAATCTTTTGGATAAATGGAAATCATCGTAGGTTTTTGTAAATCGGCATAGCCTAAACGCTTCAAATTTCCATCATACGTATCACGTTGTTTAGATAATAATGACGCCATGAGTTCTTGCAAGTCTTCTTCGGTCATATTCATCTTAAAGGCCCCATTGAAGGCATTAGCATCAAAGCGAATCGCATTGGGAATGGATGTCGCAAACTTTGACATGCTATCTTGCATGGCTTTTCCAATTTGCCCACCAACTTCATTTACAACCCGTTGCATCAAATTCGTAATGGAATTTGCTAAGAGTTCGCCATATTGGGAAGTATTCTCTTGCACGACCTTACTGATTTGTTTTTGTAAATCATCGAGATCCACAACGCGACGCACTTCCGTTGAAACAAGCTTCTTTCCTTCTTCACTTGCTAAGAATTCCTGGAGTGATGCTTCAAATAATTGTGGCTCTGGTAATTGTTTCTCATGCGCATAAGCTTGGTAGCCTTCGCTCAAATCATTCACAATTTTCGTCAAATCTTCTTCAGTAATGGAAATGTTTTGGTATTTTTCTTGAAACTGGGCAATGGCTTCTTGGGTGCGCGCTTGCCCCATTTCGGATTGTAAATATTCTAATAAATAGGTTGGGAATTGTTCTGGATCAAGGTAGCCATGTTCTTGCGCAAAAGCAGGATAATCTTGCATCACATGATTTACTAAGTTGTTGATATCTTCACTGTTGATATCGGTAATTCCACTTTTATCCAATAACTCTTGTAGATCTTTACGTAATAATTCTTTTCCTTCCTCTTCTTGAAGATATTGTTGGAAAGCTTTTGGTAGATTCATATAGTTCGTAGAAGGATTCTTCGAAGAATAATCCACATAGCCATTATAAAGATGCTCGAAGACACTTGCTAATTCTTCTTGATGAACCACCACTTGAATTCCCGAAAGCATACTTAAGATATCCATATTCTGCATTTCTTCGGTGGAGAATTGGAAATCACTTGGTGATACCATACTGCCAATATTGATATTTGAAAAATCAAATTGACTCGCATCAAACTGTAAGGCACTCTCATCAAATTGGAAGGCATTTGTTAAACGACTTTCATCAATGGTGAATAAGGAATCCATATTTAAGGATGCACTTTCTTCATCATTAAAGTCTTTTCCTGTAAACACATTGATGGTTCTTTGGTTCATTTGTCTTTGCGTGATATCATGACGCAAGGATTGTTGGATGATATGTTCAATGAGTTCTTGGCGATAACCAATACCCGTCGTTAACATCGCCGCATCCGCATTCTCTTTTCGTTGCACAACGCCAACAATTTTTAATTCTTCGCCCTTGCGCACCAAATCATTCATATAACGCTTATCGTCCGTTTTATCTACCCAAATCGCATATTCTTCATCATAGGTGTAATAATCAGAACTTGAAACCAAACGGAAAGAACGATCCAAAAAGTCTTCATAACGATAAGTTTGGTTGGAATCTTTAAAGGTGACATTTTCTTCATTTGAGAAATCTTCAACCATTTGATCCAATTCCTTTGCATCTTTCATACCTAAGGCATAAAGCACTAAATCGGGAATTCCTCCATCTGACATCAGTACCAATACACATTCAGAATACCCCGTTGGCCAACGCCCTGCTTTTACATCATATTGATTCTCATAGAGATTTCTTTCTTCTGGCAACAAATAGAAGACATCTGTAGACATCGCCATCGATAATAACGAGTTATTAGAGCTTTGATTAAAGCCTAATGCTGCAAAGGAAGTATCTGGGTTTACTTGGCGATAAGAATCCCCATCGATGCGATAAATCTGTGGTGCCAAGTTATAGGAATACTCAATTGCCTTCGTATAGGTTGGTAAGGTTTGATGGTTGTCTAAATATGCCTTTAATGATTTTAAATCGTTGTTGGTGGTACTTGATAAAATACGATCCACCATTTGGCGCTCTTTGACTTCCCCTGTTACTGGTTGTTCTGTACTTTCTTCTTCCACAACCCCACTACGCACAAACATCGACGATAAATCAAAACTACTGCTTTGAATGGTTAATGGATATTCGGATAAGGTATCTTCTTCAATCGAGCGGATATAGGTATTAACCCCATTACTTAACGATAAGATTAAAGCAATTCCGATAATACCTATCGACCCAGCAAAAGAGACCAGGATGGTTCTTGTCAATTTGGTTTTTAAGTTATTGAAACTTAAAGATAATGCGGTTAAAAAAGACATGGAAGCTTTACCCAAATTACGATGGGTCAAGTCCCCTTCTTCTTCCACAATATAAGGGTCCGTATCCGAAATAATCTTTCCATCCTTTAAGCGCACAATTCGCGTCGCATAGGCTTCGGCAAGTTCTGGGTTATGTGTGACCATTACCACAAGCCGATCTTCTGCGACCTCTTTTAATAACTCCATAACTTGGATACTTGTTTCACTATCCAGCGCTCCGGTTGGCTCATCTGCAAGTAAAATATCTGGATCATTAACAAGCGCACGTGCAATCGCTACCCGCTGCATTTGCCCACCGGATAACTGATTTGGCTTCTTATGAATTTGTTCTTTAAGGCCTACCTTTTCAAGTGCTTCAATCGCACGCGCACGACGCTCCGCATGGGGTATTCCTGAAATCGTTAAGGCAAGTTCCACATTCGAAAGAATCGTTTGGTGAGGAATCAGGTTATAGCTTTGAAAGACAAAACCAATCGTATGATTTCGATAGGAATTCCAATCTTTCTCTTTATATTTTTTGGTGGTAATCCCATTGATGATTAAATCGCCACTATCATAACGGTCTAAGCCACCAATGATATTTAATAATGTCGTTTTTCCTGAACCAGACGGACCTAAAATTGCGACAAATTCATTATCACGCAAGTTTAAAGAAACACCATTCAGTGCCATCTGTATAAAGTTACCGGTTTTATATTGCTTCTTAATATCTTTAATCTGTAACATAACGAAAACTCATGCTAGGCATGATATATAATTGTAAACTATTTCAAACTCGAAAATATAGATAATTATAAATCTTTGTTTGTTAAACGTTGGATGCCTTCATAAACTTCATTTAAACTTTTCTTAATTTCTTTTTCCATTATTGTCGCATCTTGTGCTAAACGTGCTTGGACATGCGCTTTGATGGCTAAAAGTTGGTTATGCGTGAGTTTGACGTCTTTTGTAAAGGCATTCATATTATCTAACATGCCTTCTTTCATACGGGTTGGCGCTTCGGTTAAATAAATGAAATCGGTCAAACTTTGAGTAATGGCTTGGTTCATGAGACTCGTTTCCTGTTGTTTATGCTTGTATTCTCCTCTATCTTTTTTTTCTAATACAAGTTCATAATTCTTTCGCGCAACACCAATCGCATCTTCCCAAGAAAGATAGATTTCTTCCATTGCTCTTTCCCCACAAGCTTTCGCAAGCGGTAAATTCTGACTGATTGTTTCTAAGAATTCGGCAATCGAATCGACCTCTTGTTGCACTAAAAATCCATTTCTTCCATCTACGATTCCTTCAGCTGCACAAGAGCCTTCAATCAACATACTCGCTAGACCACACGCGGCCGCTTCCCTTACTACTAAGCCATTTGTATCAAAAGTACTTGGAAATAAGAAGACATCTGCTCTTGTATTCCATGCCTTTAAAACGGCACGATCTTGAATTGCCCCTGTAAATAGAATCTTGCCATGGGCATAATCACTTTTGATTTTGTTTGTATCATAGGGAAGCTTCTTATCTATGACCTCTTGTAAGATGCTATCCCGGTCTGCCCCATCTCCAATTAATACAAAACGGAATGGAATATCTTTTTCATATAATCTCTTAAATGCTTCAATTAATAAAGGGATGCCCTTATATTTCATTAACCGCCCAACAAATAAGAAAACCGGTACGCCAGGTGGTAAATCATAATCCTTTGTTGCCTCTTGAACAAGTTCTGGATTCGCTTTTCCTTTTTCAAAATCGACGCCATTATAAACGACCTTACATTCTCCTTTATAACCTAAAGAATATAAGTTCTCTTTTGCCCCTTCACTTACGGCCCAAACTTCATCACAACTTGAAATATTAGACACAAGTGCTTCAATACTTTTCTTTTGTAATAATTCACTTGTAATCGCATTTTTAATATCCACATCATATTTGGTATGGTAGGTCAAAATAATAGGACTATCCGTTACATTACGTACAAGTTTAGCTAGATAAGTCGACATAATAGGACAATGGGAATGAATAAGGTCAGGTTGAAAACGTGTTACTTCTTGGATTGCCTTTAAATCAAACGGATTCCCCGTTCGATACCCACTCGCAAAACTTGTGGTATTAAAGCTTGTATAAGGAATCACAGAAAAAGGATACTTTGTATAATCCGCTTCTGGATAATTTGGTGTTCCCACTACGACCTCATCTTCTTTACATAAAGTAGAGGCATAGTTATATACCGCATTGGCGACCCCATCAATGACGGGTGGAAATGAATCATTCAATAATGCAATTTTCATATTCCCTCTCGATATAGAAAAAACTCGAGTAAAATACTGAGTTTCTTTTTCATTGGTGCGGATGACAGGACTTGAACCTGCACGCTTTTAAGGGCACTAGCGCCTGAAGCTAGCGCGTCTGCCAATTCCGCCACATCCGCATTGCCCTCTTATTGTACTACAATTCATTCAAAAAGAAGAAAGGATTTCCCTTGCTTTCGCGTCACAAGCTTCGCTATAACCATCTTGAAAATTGGTCACAACTTGAAAATCTTTTAAGTGCTCCATCGTGATATCATCTAGTATCAGAAAGCCTCGAAAACTAGGATGTTCTAAAAGATAGTCCATAATCACTTCTTCTCTCGATACGCCCTTATCTAAGGCCGTCATGCCTACAATATCGATATCTTGATCAAAGCCAATTTCCGTTAAATAGGCATAACACTTTTCCATCCCCGTTGCCCGCCAAGATGTGGATAATACAATGGATAAGGAATAATCGTGGATTAATTGATTGACCCGCTTCACACAATCGTGATTGGATAAATCATAAAAACCACAAGGTAATTCCTTAAACACAAAATCTTTTAAAGAAATACCCGCATTAATCACACCATCAAAATCTAGAAAAAGTATTATCCTTCCCTCTGGATTCTTTTTCATAATGTTCTTAATTCGAAATAAGTTTTGATAATCTTTAAAAGTAAACATTTATCCTCTTTTTAAACGCGTTTGAATTCTTTCAAATAAGAGTTGTAGTAAAAAAATCGAACAAGGTACTAGGATGGCGCCTGGCGCAAGAATCCATAAATATCGCATATGGAAGCTTGTATTCAATAGAGCCCCTCCAAAACGCAAGACAAGTAAGAAACCGATGGCCATCAATAGAAAGATAGATACACGGTAGCGGTCTGGTGGATAATAAACTCTAAATAACGTATACAAATATGTATAACCCGTCAAAATCAACATGATCGTATTCATATGCGTTTCAGGGATACTCCATAACACCTGTATCTGATTACAAATAAAAGCACATAAGAAAACCGTTATGGCAGAAGGCACTGCCTTACTTAACGCACGTTCATAGAAACGCCCTTTCACGCGCTCAAAACTAGGTTCCATCTGTAATAAAAATGTAGGTATCGCAACCCCAAACATCGATAAGACGGTTAAATGAATGGGTAAAAATGGATATTCCTCCCGCAACAAGATGGTATAAAGAGATAATAAAACAGAGAAAACGGTTTTTACTAAATACATGGAAGAAGCACGCGAGATATTATTGATGACACGTCTCCCCTCTTTTACAATCTGTGGCATTTCGCCAAAGTCATTGGTTAAAAGAATCATATTAGATGTATTGCGGGCAGCTGCAGAACCAGATGCCATCGCAACGCCTACATTTGCCATGCGTAAGGCTGGTACATCATTCACACCATCCCCAACCATAGCAACGGAATGCCCCATTTTTTGAAGCGTTTGTACCATTTCCTTTTTTTGACTTGGTAAGACACGTCCAAATACCGCATGCGTTTCTAATAGACTTGCTAAGTCGGTATTGGTAGGTTGGCTCATATCATAATAATTTTCCGCATTTTTAATACCTGCTTCTTTCGCTAAGGCAGATACGGTACTTGGATCATCGCCTGAGATGACTTTGATTGTCACTTCTTGTTCATCAAAATAACGGATGATTTCTTGCACATGGTCACGTAATACATCGCCAATGGAAATGAGTGCGAGCGCTTCTAAATCACTAGGTAATATTCCTTCTTTATGGATTTCTTCTTTCGAGTGCGCCACTAAAACAACACGTCTTCCTCTTTTTGTATAAGCTTCCATCTTTTCTTCTAATTCCTCATTCCCATTTGGAAATAGAAAACTAAGCGCACCTAGATAATAGGTTCCTTCTTTTTCAAACGTCACCGCCGCATATTTACGATCACTTGAAAAAGGAAGCGTATGAATACAATGATAATCTTCATTTTCTTTAAAGTATTCTTTAATCGCTTGGCTAGTCGCATTGCCTTCTGAAAAAGCTTTACAATAGCTTCCCATAATCGCATTGATGTAATCTAGACTGACTTCATTCATCGGTACTACTTCTTCAACTTTCATAATGCCTTTTGTTAAGGTACCCGTTTTATCAATGCACAATGTATCCACGCGTGCCAAAGATTCAATACTATATAAGTTTTGGACTAAGACATTTCGCCTGCTTAAACGAATTGTACTAACTGCTAAGGCAATACTAATAAGCACCACTAATCCTTCTGGAATCATTCCAATGACCGCTGATACCATACGAAGAATGGATTGTTGCCAAGTTAAATGTAAAAAGAAATAATGGGTGATAAACAATAAAATACCAATTGGAATTAAAAGATACGCAATAATCTTTAACATGCGTGTAGTATCCAACTGCATTTGCGTGCGTTGTGGTTTAAAGGTTCTACCATCACGCAAAATGGTTTCAGAAAAATTATCTTTCCCAACATGAATACTTTTCACAATGGCTTCGCCACTTGTGACAAACGAGCCCGCTAATAAGTTATCCCCTGTATTTTTGGATTGGCGCTTTGACTCCCCAGTAAGAATGGATTCATCCACTTCTACAAAACCTTCTTCAATCTTCGCATCACATGGTATCTGCATCCCTGCCTTTAAGCGATAAAGATCCTCTAATACGAGTTGATCCATTTTAATCGTTTGCCAAGTTCCATCCCGTTTGACGTCGATATCCTCCATCACTAAGATGGATAGACGATCGACAATCCGTTTCGCATGGATTTCTTGGATAATACCTACACATGTATTAAAAAGGATGGTGCCCATAAATAGCCCATTCCGATAAGACCCCGTCAATAAAACAAAAATAAACAGAATCAAATTAATGAGATTAAAAAAAGTAACAATATTCGCCCGAAAGATTTCTTTATAGGAGCGTGTCGTTGTACTTGTGATGTGATTCTGTTTTCCCTTGGCAATGCGCTCTTCTACTTCTGCTTGGGATAATCCTTGTTGTTGGATGTCCATCATTGCTTAACTCACAACTCCCTTAGGTAAATCCATAATGGCTTTGGCGAGAAGATCTTGATAACGAGCGGATTCCTTTAAATCTAAAGATGTATCATAGGTCAATAAAACTTCCTTTGCGATATCTTGTGCAAATAATAACGCATTCTCTTCTTTCATGCCCGCATTCTTCGCAAGAATATAACTCGCAAAATGCACTTCCTCATAACCACTAATATCTTTGCGGTGTAAAACCACCTCGCCATAAGACAAAGTTTCTTCTTCTGTGATGGCTTGGCATCTTCCATCTTCCAATACCTTAAGGATTGGTTGCTTTGTTTGTTTTGTTAAAGTTAGAAGTCTTTCATCAATCTGTTCCATTTCTTCTTTGGAAAAGAGTGCTTGGGGGCGTATTTGTAAGATTGGATGTAACGCTAAGATTTCTTGTAAGAGTTCTTCATCATAAAAGAAATCTGGTGTATCAATCTGTAAGGCAATACGCCCATCAAATTCTAAAAGAATGGGATAAAGTGCACTCATGGTGGTTAATAAAGTGGAATAAGAGACAATTAAATACGAATAATCATCCACATTGATTTCTTCAAATGGATAAAGCTCAAAATCATATTCCCCTCCAGGCACTTCCATCTTTCGTGCTTGGCCATAAGGATCAATCATCGTATAGGTACATCCATTTACTTCCCCTGTTAAAGGCGTAAAGGATAAATGTTTGGCATTTTGCACAACCTTATCCGCATAGACCCCTGTTCCGAGTGGTGATATCAAGGTAAATGGCATATGAAAACAAGAAAACGTATTGGCGAAGTTATATCCATCTCCTGAAATACGTTCAAATTGTTCAAGGACTTCCATTTCTTCATCACTTTGTGGTAAACGAGGCACAAGTGCCACTTGATCCATGGTTGTAATTCCTATAATTAAAACATTTTTCATACCCCCATTATAACAAAGTGTGTAAGGAATCCTTCATCAGACATTAAAATTCTCTTGCAAAACAGAAAGCAGTCTGCTATATTAAATAGGCACTGATTTTGCGTTGCGCCGATAGCTCAACTGGATAGAGTGTCTGGCTACGAACCAGGAGGTTGCGGGTTCGATTCCTGCTCGGCGCGCCATTGTCATTCTCGGGATGTAGCACAGCTTGGTAGTGCACTTGATTTGGGATCAAGGGGTCACAGGTTCAAATCCTGCCATCCCGACCATTCTGGCGAGGTAGCTTAGTTGGCTAGAGCAATCGGTTCATACCCGGTAGGTCGTGGGTTCGACTCCCACCCTCGCTACCAAAGATATTTGTTCGGACCCTTAGCTCAGTTGGTTAGAGCGGTCGGCTCATAACCGATTGGTCGAAGGTTCGAGTCCTTCAGGGTCCACCAGAGTATACGGAGGAATACCCAAGTGGTTGAAGGGTCCGGTCTTGAAAACCGGTAGGTCACGAAAGTGGCGCCTGGGTTCGAATCCCAGTTCCTCCGCCATTATTACACGATGCATTGCATCACATATCGCGAGGTAGAGCAGCCTGGTAGCTCGTCGGGCCCATAACCCGGAGGTCGTTGGTTCAAATCCTTCCCTCGCAACCAATGGTCCTGTAGCTCAGTCGGTAGAGCAATGGACTGAAAATCCATGTGTCGGCAGTTCAATTCTGCCTGGGACCACCATTGAATAAAAATCCCCGTGTAAACGGGGTTTTTATTATTTATACCAATCAATGACTCTTAGACTACGATCGGATTGATTTAAGACTTCTCCATCGCCTTCCTCATTGACGATACAGATGTTCTCTATGCGAATTCCATACTTCCCCGCAAAATAGACACCCGGTTCAATGGAGAAAGCCATTCCACGCTCTAAATGGCGATGATTGAGTTGGTTAATATAGGGGCCTTCATGAACGGAATAACCAATCCCATGCCCAACGCGATTGGCTAAAGTACTCGCATATTCGCCAAGCACCTTACGACTTGCTTCATCAATTTCAGGAATATATGCGCCTTCCTTAACCAACGATTGTGAAGTTAATTGTGCCTTATTCACAAGTTCATACATTTCTTTTTGTTCTTGTGTTACAGAACCCACAAATACAGTACGACTTGTATCCGACATCATCCCTTTATAATGACATCCCCAATCTAGGATAATACAATCCCCTTCTTCTATGACTCTACCTTTATCCATATAATGCGGATAACTCGAATTAGGCCCAGAGGCCACAATCAAATCACAATCATAACCTCCTAACTCTTCCATACATTGACGCATGGCTTCACTGACGTCTAACTCACGAATGCCTGGACGTATCGTTTGACATGCGACTTCAAATGCCGCATCCGCAATTTTGGCGCTTTCTCGTAATGCTTCTAATTCTTCATGTGTTTTCTTAATGCGAATTTCTTCTAACAAGCCTTTCGCATTCACAAATCGAATCCCACAGTTTTCAGCTATATCTTCGCAATTAAATGCTTGGGCACTGGAATTAACCCCAATCGTTTTATTCCATAGGTCTTGTTCTTTAAGGATTTCATAGACCTTAGGCATCCCTTCGTTATCATGGTAATGATAGATGGGAATGGACCCTTGATAGGCATGTTCTAATTCATCCACATATAAGTCTTCGCATAAATAGAAACAACTTCCATCTTTACGCACAAATAAGCCTTGGAATCGCTCACACAACAATGGAGTGAACCCTGTTAAAAATTCAAGTTCAAAAGAAGGTTGAATTAATACCGCATCCATCTCCATCATTTCAACTAAACGATTATAAAATACATTCTCTTTCATCTTCATTCTCCTTTAGATTGATAACCTCTTGGATACAAAATGGTATCCTTTATCATTCCATCTTCCACACCAGGAATCGAAACAGGTAAACTCCCTTTAAACTCTCCTTCCTGGAATATTAAATCCATAGCAGCTAATAGATTAGGCCCATAGGAACCTATCACTTCTCCTTTTTCATCTAAGGTTAAACCACTATCACAATACGCCAATAAAAGCGCATCTGCCTCCTCAAATAAAGCCACATCATACGGAATCCCAATACTCATCACAACGACTTTCTTATCTAGTTCATGTGCTTTTTCGATTGTTGTTAATACCGCATCAATACGTGGATAAGTAGATCGATCTAAGTTTGAAAAATTTCGAAAATCTGAGGCAATCACAATTAAATCCACATCTGCTATCTTTTGATATAATTCCTCCACAGCATTTCCATAATCATAATTCACAACTATCGCTTCACGATTTCCATATTGTTTTATACCATAGGTAAAGGAATTTGCTTGTGAGCTATAAGGGGCCGCAAATAGAATGTTTTGTATGTCTTCGGTTAAAGGGAATACCGCATCATTTTTGATACAGGTGATTGCCTCTTTTCCGATTTCATGTTGTAAAGCAAGATGCCTTTCGCCTCCTACGATACTTAAATCCGCTTCTTTTATTTCATTTGAAAGATTCATTTCTTGTTTCAATAAAATCATGCGACAAACTGATTCTATAATGCGCTCTTTTGAAAGCACCCCTTCTTCTACTTTTTGTATTAGTTCTTCGATATAGGCATCAAAATCTTCAATGGAAGCTTCATCATGAATATTAATTGGCATTAAGATAAGATCTAATCCGGCATTAATCGCTAGTACACTCGCATCCACTAAATCAAAATGTTTCGCAATCGCATCCATCAAAAAGGAATCGGAAACAATGACTCCTTCAAAGCCACATTCTTTTCGTAATATATCGGTCAATATCGTCTTCGATAAAGTAGCAGGTAAATAGATTTCTTTTTCATCTAGTTTTGATTGGTAGGTACTTGTTTCAATATTTGGATATTGAATGTGTGCGGTCATAATCATTGGCACATCATTTTGAATTAAGGTTTGAAAAGGAATCAAATCACTTTCTTTGAGTTCTTCTTTCGTATAAGAAAGCAAAGGTAAACCAGTATGGCTATCCGTATCCGTATCGCCATGCCCAGGAAAATGCTTGATGCAACTAAGAATCGACGCAGAAGTTAATCCATCGATATAGGCCTTTGCGTAAGAGCTTACCACATCTGCATCATCGGAATATGCGCGTATACCAATGACGGGATTAGCAGGATTGCGATTCACATCCACAACGGGCGCAAAGTTGACATTAAAACCTAGGGCAGCCAATTCTTCGCCAATCAATGTCCCTATTTTTTTCGCATTATCCGGATTCCCTGTAGCGGCTAAGGCCATATTCCCATTTGTCTCCGTCCCAAAAGGAAGACGTGTTACGATGCCTCCTTCTTGATCAATCCCAATCCATAAGGGAATATCTTGTCGTGTATTTTCTTTTAATAAACAAGTCCAATCATAGGTCTGCTGTTTGGTATGAATGTTTTCTAAAAAAGCAATCACACCACCCACACTATGCGTTGAAATAAATTCTTTGGTAATTTCATCTTGGTTCCACGTTTCGATATCCGCTTCACTTGGTCGAATCGCAACCATCATCATCTGTTCTAATTGCTCTTTTAAAGAAAGCGATTCGACGAAATCTTTGACAAGTGCTTCTTGACTGATTTCTGCTTCCTTCGCTTCTTCTGATATTTTTGTTTGTGCGCACCCTGTCAACAATAGAACAAGGCATAATATCCCACAAACAAGAATGTTTCGCTGCTTCTTAAAACGCATATTACTTCTTATAGTGTTCTTCCAATGTTTCTAAATAATCATATTGGATTTGATCGAGGCCAATTGGGGAAATCGAAACATAGCCCTCATGGACCGCTGTCCCATCTCCACCAGATCCAAAAATATGATCTTGTGGGAAATCCTCTTTTGTTTTAAACACAAAACTGCCATCTTCTTGGATTTCCTTTTTTAATCCATGATGGTATTCCCAATGTTTTTCATAATCCACAAACTTAATCCCTTTGATTTCCTCCAAGGATAAAGCTGGTACATTCACATTTAATAAATATTTTGTGCGATTTGGATCTGACATATAAAGTGGAATCAATCTTTTAATATGTGCACACGCTGCACTAAAGTCGTGTGAGGTATAAGAAGTAAGCGATGCGGCAATCGCAGGCACTCCATATAACAACGCTTCTTCCGCAGCCCCAACTGTTCCCGAATAAACACAATCAACCGATAAGTTTCTGCCTTGGTTAATGCCCGTAATCACTAAATCTGGCATTTCATCCATCAAACCTTTCATTCCAAGATAGACGCTATCTGCAGGTGTTCCATCAATGGCCCAAGCTCCTTTCACCCCTTCTATCTCTACGGGATGACCCGTAACGGTATGAAAGAAATAAGTGACCGAATGGCTCATCGCACTTTTTTGTGTGCTTGGCGCAGAAACATATACTTCATAATCTTCTTTTAATGCATCGGCAAGCGCTCGAATACCTGGCGCATCAATGCCATCATCATTCGCTAATAAAATTCGCATCCTATCCTCCTAATTTCTATCCTCTTTGGGATTCTTTCGAAACAATAGTAATAAAATCGCACATACAACAAATAATAAATTTGTCCCAATTAAAATCATCGTCATCGAATTACAATCCGCTGGATTAATAAAATAATACGATAAAACAAAACACGCAATTGTCGATACAATCGAACAAATTAATTGATCACTTGTGCGATGAATAATCACAAAGATTTGCGAGAGAATCCAAGTAAAAGTAAGGGTCACACCACTTAGAATTCCTAAGTATAAATAGTGATAATATTCCCCTGCCATTTGTCCAAACAAAAGCGACATGACTGGTTTCCCTAAGAAATAGACAAGCCCTTCCGCTAGCAAACCTAAGCCAATTGCGCCACCAAATAATAAGACGATATAGTTTTTAAAGCTTTTATTATCATTTGCCTCATAAGCTTTAGCCATATAAGGCGCAAAGGTATAAATCAATACATTAATCACAAGTTGTAAGAAGACCACCATACTGTAAATGGAGGTATAGATGCCTAGGGCTTCTAAGCTTCCTACACGCTCAAAGAATAAACGTGGAATCGCAATGATCGCTGCCGCAAGAAGCTCAAAGACCATAATCGGTGCACAATCTTTAATGATACGAATCACATTTTGATTCCAAACTAATTTGGGTGTAATGGATACAATTTTCTTGATACGTGGTAAGTTATAAAACAATAACATCAAAATCGAAATCAGTAATAAGACCACAAAGCCTATTGGTAAATTCTTCGTGACTTGTAAAGTAAAATAAAATAAAGCACTAAACAAAATACCACGTAATACCATGGATTTCGCATTCACATCCATTTGTAGTTGTTGTTGCCCGAAACAATCTAATAATTCAATGATGGCTTCGGAAAACTTAAAAATGGCATAGAGGAAAATAATTGTATTTTGCGCCGAAGAATACCCAAATACAATCGTACTTACAAACAATAAGACACAAGATAATAAAATGGCATAGATACGGACCGAAAAATATTCATCATAGCTATAGGTTTGATTTTGATCTGCTACGACAAAGGCACGCATGCCCCATAAAGAAATCGCATATAAGGTATTCCCGATGGAAATCGCGACGGCATAATAGCCACTTGCCACTCCGCCTAACAAGCGCAAAACAAGTGCCCCAAACACCCAAATCGCAAAATTGTAAACAACCATACCAATGGTTGTCCAACTTAAGTTTTTCTCAAGGTTTTTACTCATAAATCAACATAAGAAGTATAGCATTTATGACATAAAAAAACTTCACTTCTGTGAAGTTCTTTTTTCATGGTGGGGATAGTGGGACTTGAACCCACACGGTGTTGCCACCACCGGATTTTAAGTCCGATGCGTCTGCCTATTCCGCCATATCCCCAAGTGGAGGTTCCTGCCGGACTCGAACCGGCGGTCACAGAGTTGCAGTCTGTTGCCTTACCAGCTTGGCTAAGGAACCAATAACGTGCCTATTTATTATACTAAACATTGCTAAAATTGCAATGTTTATTCAATATCGGCCACTTTTCTTCTATCAAATTCCCTGCCAATTAAGACGAGTCGCTTATTCACATTCCCAGAAACACATGTCTGTAATGTGATAATGTGATCCTCTGGTGTTAATTTTACACCTGTATCGTAAAAAGTATACTCTTTTATTGCAGAAACATAACGTTTAAAATATTCATCTTCATATTCAACCAGATTATATTGCAGATTATCATAACAAAACTGAAGGCCATCGATCGTTTGCACTGGACAATCCATCACCACAGCTACCTCGTAATAGCGCACTTCATCTTGTGTTACAATCACAAATTCCGCATTCTCTTCATAGTTTTCTTGGTTACGTAATTGCTCAATTGGCGTAAACATCAACGTACGATCACTCGAATAAGATGGTTCGACATAATGTCCGTAAATAAGTGTATTTTGGTCTTCTTTCGCAAATGAATTACGGAAATCTAAGAAACAAGTTCCCATTGGGTCATATTGTAATGTTTTCCAATTTAAGCGTAAGTATTTATTGTTTGTAGGGTCAATGACAATGGGTTCATGAATCAATTCAGAGGTCCAACATAGAATTGCCCGCACTTCCGAATTAATCGCATGATCTTCCTCTAATTCCGCTAATAACTCTTTTACCTTTGCATCTCCCATTGCGTATTTTGGCTCTGGGGTTGGCGTAGGAGTTGGAGTTGGGGTTGGCGTTGGCGTTGGGGTTGGCGTAGGTTCTACAACAACAACGGGTTGTGTTGTGCGATTTAAATACAACGCAAAAAGAAGCAAGGCAATTAATAAGCCTAGCAACAATCCCATCCATAGATTCTTTTTATTCTTGATTTTCGTAAACATTTATATAATCATATCACAAATAAAGTGAGCATTTGCTCACTTTACTAGTTCTTGAAATTCTTTAAGGCATTGGCGTGTTGACTGGCTTCATCTAACATATTTTGGAGATGTTCTTCATCCAATTGTCCATTCTTCGACATCGAGCCAAACATATCCATCGCTTTCTTCATCTTTTCAAATTGTGAAATCACACGATTGACATCCGAAACAGAAGTACCACTTCCCTTCGCAATACGTTTTTTCATTGTGCTACGAATTCGGGAGGGATTACGACGTTCTTCTTTTGTCATAGATTGAATGATGGCTTTGGTTTGGGTCATGGTATCGCCTGCTTTGGCTTCATCAATCATCCCAGAATATTGATTATAACCAGGTAACATCTTCAAAATACCACCTAATGGACCTAACTTTTGAATTTGTTCCAATTGCATCAACATGTCTTCCATGTCGAATTTACCTTCCATCATTTTTTGCGCTGCTTTTTCTGCCGCTTCCATATCCATCTTTTCTTGTGCTTTTTCTACAAGACTGACGACATCTCCCATGCCAAGGATGCGATCTGCCATACGTTCTGGATAAAAATAATCAAGGTCCTCAATCTTTTCCCCTTCACCGATGAACTTAATTGGAACACCTGTAATCTTCTTAACTGAAAGCACACCACCACCGCGGCTATCGCCATCAAACTTCGTGACTACTAGCCCGGTTAATGGAAGTAAGTCATGGAAGGCCTTTGCGACATTGACGATATCTTGACCTGTCATCGCATCCACCGTTAATAAGATTTCATCCGCATTTACTTCTCTATTGATTTGTACAAGTTCATTCATGAGCTCTTCATCAATGTGTAAACGCCCAGCGGTATCGATAAGTACTGTATCATATCCCTTTTCACGCGCATACTGCATTCCTTGTTGGACAGTTTCAAGAGCACTATGTGCCGTGCCAAGTGAGAATACTTCTACGTCGATTTCTTCGCCTAGAGTTTTTAATTGCTCAATCGCCGCAGGACGAATCACATCCGCTGCGATTAACATCGGATTACGTTCATATTTCCGCTTTAATAAACGTGCGACTTTTGCGATACTAGTAGTTTTACCTGTACCTTGTAAACCAACCATCATAATGGTCGTAATGCCACTGTCTTTAAATTGAATTTCTGCTTGTTCTTCGCCTAATAATTCAACCAAAGCATCGTGCACAATTTTAACGAGCATCTGGTCTGGTTCGACACTATTCAAGACATCTTCCCCACGTGCCTTTTCGCGCACGTCATTTAAGAAGTCTTTTACAATTCGATAATTCACATCGGCTTCTAAAAGAGCTAAACGAATCTCCTTTAGCATGCTTTCCATATTATCGTCAGTCAGTTTCCCTTTCCCAACGATATTACGCATTGATTTATTCAGCCGTTCACTTAAGGAATCAAACGCCATAGGTTACCTTCTTTCCATACGGTACTATTGTACCATATCGAAATCTATACCCTTTGGTCTAAATAAGACACTTTTTCCGCAATCACTTCACAATTGTAATACGTGCGTCCATTTGCATCATACGTATCGGACTTTAAACGACCACGAATGGCAACAAGAGAACCTGGTTTACAGATATCAATTGCCTCTTCCGCAATTCCCTTCCATAGCGTTACCTTAAAGATATCAGTAGATAAGGTGCCATCTTCATTGCGAAAATTGCGATCCGCTTCTACCAACATATGGGCAACAGGAACGCCTTTTGAAGTCGTTGTAATTTCGGGTAATTGTTTTACTTTACCGACCAAATCACAAGAATTTAACATGACAGATTCCTCCTTTCGGATTCATTATGAAAAAAGCAATCCACGAAAACAAACGAAGGAATATGCCACTAATGGGAAAAAAAGCACATATGTCATTACCATATGTGCTTTGTCTAGGACCATTTACAAATTTAGCCTATCGAATTAATTCTTTTTTCGCTTTTTCAATATCACTCGTCCATTTGCAAGTTGTACCACATGATGAACAACTTCCATTACAATCCGTACAACCTGATTTCATGGAACGATATAAATAGCGAACATCTAACGCTACAATCACAACTAAGACAATACTTACTATTAAAGTTCCTAAATTCATATTTTCACCACCTCATTATCATAACAAAATGAATTAGTTATGGCAAACTCCCGCCCAAAAGAAAGAGGAGAATCTCTCCTCTTTCTAGCTTATTCACTATCTTTTTTGATATAAACTTCACGTGGTTTGGAGCCTTGGGCAGGTCCGATGATTCCTTGTTGTTCCAGTAAATCAATCATCCGTGCCGCTCGGTTATACCCAATTCCAAAGCGTCTTTGGAGTAAGGAAGTACTTGCCTTTTGGGCATCAATGACATAGTCTTTGATTTCTTGGAATAAAGGATCTTCTTCCCCACCAATAATCGCGGTATCTGCGTTACCATCGACCCCATCTAAGCGTAAGAAGGCATCATCATACATTGGAATTGCTTGGCTTGAAACATATTCCGTTACTCTACGTACTTCTTCATCCGTCACAAATGCGCCTTGTACACGCAAAGCATTGGATTCTCCAATTGGCATATATAACATATCTCCATTACCAAGTAAGCGTTCTGCCCCAACATGATCCAAGATAGTACGTGAATCAATACCAGAAGAAACGCTGAAGGCAATACGGGAAGGAATATTCGCTTTAATAATACCGGTAATAACATCCGTAGAAGGACGTTGTGTTGCGACAATTAAGTGAATACCTGCAGCACGTGCTAATTGGGTAATCCGTTGAATGGAACCTTCTACTTCTTTCCCTGCTACCATCATCAAATCTGCTAACTCATCGATGATGACCACAATATAGGGCATCTTCTCTTCCGGCAATACATTTCCTTCCGCATCTTCTTTGGTGATACGACCTTTTTCTACCGCCTCATTATAAGCTTGAATATTACGCACACTATTTCTTGAGAACTTGTCATAGCGCTCTTCCATGATTTTCACAATGACCTTTAAGGCATTGGAAGCTTGGGCTGCATCATTAATGACCGGTCCAATTAAATGTGGAATATTACGATATTGCGTGAATTCTACTTTCTTAGGGTCAATCAATAAGAGTTTGACATCTTCTGGTTTGGTACGCATTAAGAAGGAAACGATGATGGCATTCATACATACTGATTTACCAGCACCTGTCGCACCAGCTACAAGTAAGTGTGGCATCTTATCCATTCGACAAGTCACAACTTTTCCTAATAAGTCTTTCCCTAAATAGAATAGTAATGGCTCATTTTCGTATTTCGTTTTTGTTTCGCGATCGGTTATGAGTTCCTTGAGTTTTACAGGGGTCGCTTTGACATTAGGAATTTCAATTCCTACCGCATTACGCCCAGGAATCGGTGCTTCAATACGCACATCTCTTACCGCTAGTTGCATCTGCATATCATCCGCTAAAGCTAAGATTTTAGAAACCTTAATACCTGCTTCTGGTTTAATCTCAAATTTTGTGACTGCAGGTCCAATATGCGTATCAATCAAGTCCGCATGAATATCAAAGTTATTTAATACCTGTAAGAGTAATTCACCCTTTTCTTTTGCGGAAGCAACATTCACATCATTTCCACTACGTGGAGGTACTTCATCCAATAAATTGATTTTTGGTAGTTGATAAACTTTATTTCTTCTAGCTACACGCGAAGGTTGCGCAGGTGTAGGCGTAGATGGTGTCGTAGTTGCCGTAGGACGCGTGACTGGCGTAGCAGGAATAATTTCTTCCTCTTCGTAGTCATCGATGTATTCTTCTACTGGTTCTGGTTCAGGTTCAATATAAGAAGAAGCTTGCGCTTGTTCCTGTTCTTTTTGTCTTAAGTAATCCACGTCCATAAAGACGGTATGTTGTTTTTCTTCTTCTGGTGTTTCATTATGAATCACCAAGTTATCAATCACATCATTTGTATCAACACGAATATCCAGTGCACTTTCTGGTTCTTTTGGTTGTTCAATTGGAGTGATTTTTGTTTCTGCTGGTACAAGTTCACGTGTTGCTTCTAAACTAACTGCACTTGTCTTTGCTGGTTCTTGCTTTTTCGTTAGCAATGGTGTTGGTGGGTCTAGTTCAATTTCTTCATATTCTTCATAATCTTCATCATCATAAAGATTGGAGAAATAATCTCGAATCGTTGTGAAGAATTGTTTATAAACTTGAAGATTGACTAATAGTAATGCGGCAATTAAGAATAGCATCACAATAATCACAACTGTCCCTGCTCTATCTACTGCAAGCGTCGTTAAGGATAATAAGAAGGCACCAATGACGCCTCCACCCACATTCGCAACTGGAGAACTCGAGAAAAAGGCATTGGCATCATAGACATAGGTCTTTAAAATATCAAAGCCCTTCAGTTCTTCTGGTGTATCCGTTAAAGCGCAAAACAACAAAAGCCCAGCTAAGAGTAAAATGATTGCTAAAGGGTTTTTACTGTTCGTATTTCCACTACGATGGTTAATAATCGTGATTAAAATCTGAATCACAATAATCGCCATCAAGATGAAATAGAATTTTCCAAATAAAAACCGTTGGAGATTACTTAAGAATTCTCCAATTACTCCCATTTGGCTATACGCAATAATCGTTATCGCCGAAAGCACAACAATGGTAATCCACTGCTTGAGCTCTTCTTCTTGCATCTTTTGTGCTTTCGATTTTCTACCTGGTTTCTTTTTTCCTTTTTTTGTTGCCACAATTTTCCTCTTATTCTTTCGTATTAATTTCCACAATCGCTGGTAAAATCATAGGACGTTTTCCCGTTTCTTTTAAGATATAGCGATTGATTTTCTCACGTGCTTCTGCTCGACACGATAAGTTATCATAGGTATCATTTGCGACCGCTTCATTAATGGTCTTTTCCATTATATTACCAACTTCCTTGATAATATAATCCGCATCTTTTAAATAGATAACACCACGACTTTGTACATCTGGGCCACCAATGATCTCTTTTGTCATATGGTTAATCACAACCCCAATCACAATTGCTCCATCTGTACTTAATAATTCACGGTCTTTTAGAACCATTCCTTGGGCATCGAGGTTTTCTTTCCCATTGATAAGCACATCTCCTACTGGGATTGACACAAAATCACGTGATAAAGCGCCATCTTTGATTTCCGCAATTTGTCCATTGTCTAAGACAATGATGTTATTAGCTGGATAACCCATATTTAACGCGATATTGGCGTTGTTGATTAATTGACGATATTCACCTTTAACTGGAACATAGTATTGTGGGTTCATCAAATAAATCAGCATCTTTAAATCTTCAATGGACGCATGCATACTGAAGGTGCGTTTTGCGTCAACCGCAAAGATATGACTTGTCTCTTTGTATAAATCATCTTCCATCGCACTTGCTTCGCGCTCCGTTCCTGGAACAGCCGGAGAAGCAATGATACAAGTATCTGTATTACGCAATTGGATGGTTTCATCTTCATGAATCGCAATCTTATGTACTTTCTTGAAGATGGTTGAACCGGTACCACCAATAATTACGAGAATATTCTCCATTGTATTGTCAAAGTTTTGTGGCGCAATATCTAAGCCTGCTGGAATACGGTAGTAATTTAAAGCTGCCATATCTTGCATCAAGTTACGTAATTCTTCATCATAAATCATGATTTTACGTTTGTATTTGTTCGCCAGTTCCACAAGTTCAATGACACGATGCAAATTCTGACTATAGGTTGTCACAATAATCCGATTCTCAGTTTCTTCAAAGATATGTTCAATTTGCCCAGTGATCTTATGGTTTGGTGCACTATGGCCTTCGCGGGTTGCACCAACGGATTCTGTCATAAGTGCGAGAACACCCTTTGTGCCTAATTCCATGACATCGGTCATATCAAAGCGGAAGGCATCGCTCTTCGTATCATAATCCACAATAAACTCACTAGAATACACCACATAGCCATCTTCCGTACGGATTGCTAAGCCAAAGCCATCGGCAATGGATTGGGTGGTGCTAAAGGTACGAATCTTTGTATCCCCAATTTTAAAGGAAGACCCTCTTTGAATGCGGTGAATTTCAAAATCCTTTAGCCCTTCTTTGCGTGCTTGTCTTTCAAAGATCTTCGCGGTTAATGGTGCCATGTAGACGGGTGCATGTACTTCTTTGAGTAAATGTACTAATGACCCCATTACATCATCATGTCCATGGGTAATGAAAATACCTTTGATTCGTTTTTCATGTTCTTTAAGATATTGAAAATCTGGGATAATCATTTCAATGCCAAGTTGGTCTGCACCTGGGTATTTCATGCCTGCTTCAATGACAAAAATATCATCGTTGTTTTCCACAACATACATATTTTTTCCATCTTCGTCGAGGCCGCCTAACGCAAATAAACTAACTTTGCTCATGTATTATTCTCCAATCTACCCATAGGGCTTTATTATACGATAAAATGAATAATCTCTCAATGCTTAAGGCATAGGAAAACCTTTTATTCATGCGCATTATGAACGATTCATTTTATCTCTTCTATAATTCTATTTTAATATGTCTTTCAGTATTTTTCCATCGGTATTTGGCATCGCAAAACCAGTCATCGCTGCCATCGTGACTGCTTCATCTACCATATCTGCTTCTTTGAGGATAACACCTTGTTTAATCGATGGGCCACATGCTAAAAAGAGTGTATGTTCTGCACGGTGTGGTGAGCCTCCATGAGTAGCTGCTCCAATGATATGATCCCCTGGTTCTTTGGAGCGAAAAATCCCCTTCATCTGCATATTTTCACGGAAATCAAAGGAAATATTCCGTTTACTTTCAATCACAAAGTCAAATGGGCCTTCCAAATGGTAGGTTTCTTTCATTTCTTTTTTATCTAATACATACGCAAGTTGGATTTCTGTATCTTCTTTTAATCCTTCTAAGAATTCTTTTACCCTTTGTTCCATCTTTGCATCATTTGGATTAGCTAGTTCAATAAAACAAGTTAAGCCTGCCGAATGCGCATAAGCATCATAGGAGATGATCTTTCCTTCTTCATCTGTCTTCATAAACCCGGCAAGTTGTAATACCTTGTTCATGTTGAGCACATCTTCAATATCCGTTTGGCCATGATCTCCCATAATCACAAAATTGGTATGTTCATAATCGCCATAACGTTTGAGTGATTCCACTAAAACCCCAAACTCCTCATCATGTTTTTGCAGTTGTTCATCAACCATTTCATGATGCACGCCATAATGGTGCCGCATCGTATCTAGGTCACACATTTTCACAAACATTACATCAGGTTGTCCAAAATCACGGATTAAATCTGGCGCAATGGCCATTGTATAGGCATCCAAATTATGATTGGCCCCTTTCAAATACCGTCCATACTTCCAAAAATAAGCATCCATCAAGTTATCTGTCGCATTTCCATAAAGATATTCTTCGGGATGGTCCCCATGGTAGTGATAAGGCACAATCATCGGCATATTATAGGTATAATCTGCCCCCGCGGAAACTGGCCAACTTAAAGAACACGTAGTAAGTCCTGCTTCACGCGCATAATCTAAGAGAGTTGGTGCTTTAACTTCTTCTTTCTTCCCAAACCAGACATCACTTGAACCTACCCCACGCTTTAAAAATTCATTATTGGTAATGCCATGCCCATCAACATATTTACCCGTCACAATGGAAGTATGACAACAATACGTTAAAGCTGGATGAACAGGATATAAGTGTTCGACATAGGAACCTTCTTCAATGACTTGTTTAAAATGCGGTAAAGTTTTCATCAATTCAATATCCGAAGAACATAACGCATCAATCATAAACACAAATAACTTATTCATAAGAACGCTCCTTTCAAATAGTATGTAAGTTTAACAAATGGTTTTGGATTTTGTAAAGGAAAATCGTTCAGTGTATAATATATTCTTACGGAGAAAAACTATGAGAAAATTGATGAAATTAGCACTTGAAGATGAACAAATCCGAATCAAGAGTCAATATCACCGCTTTGATGGTTATGAAATCCATCTCTATGGGGATGAGCGTGATCATTTTGAATTACTCGGTACAATCGAAAAACCTATCCGCACGTTTCATTATCCTATTGAGCGTTGTGATGTATATGATGTCGTCAACGAATTTGAAACCCCTTATGCACAAAAGGTATTTGAAGTCTGTAAAGAGAATAAGGCTGGTCTCGTTGTGCATACGGAAACCAATTTAAATCGTTTAAAAACCAATCATAAAGTAGATGATTTCTGTGAATTCATTAAAAAAGAAGGAATCACATTGCATGTAGAGAACTGTTATCGCAATTGTGGGTCCGTAGAAAGCTTACGCGTTTGTAATTATTTAAAAGAACAGATTGGGCAAGATTTGGTATTCCCCCTTCTTGATACCTGTCACTTAATGATGAGTGAGATGTCCTTCAAGTTTGAAGAGATGTCTTTCTTCCATACGATTGATGCCTATAAGAGTGAAAACTTCATCATCCATCTCAATGATTGTATTGGCTCTGGAGAAAAAGAAACAGGAGGCATCCATGGCACCAACTTCTATGCCAATCAATACCTCCTATGGAATATTCTATGGAACTTAAAAGAGCTCGTAGATAGTGGATATGAAATTGATCTTGTTCTTGAAGTCGATGAAGTCGACTACAACTATCCAACCAATGCGGATATCTTAGCCAAAACGATTAACCGCATGTGGGATGAATTAAAATTAATCAAAGACTAAAAAAGCCAACATAGTTGGCTTTCTTTCTTATCCTTTTACACCACCACGGGCAACGCCACTTACAATGTACTTTCTTGCGAACAAGAATAAGACAATCATTGGTAAGACCGAAACCGTTGCGGCCGCTAATTGAAGTTGGGTATCCGAACCCGCATCCGACATAAATGCGAATAATCCAAATGGAACGGTACGGAAGCGATCGGAGTTAATAACGAGTTGTGGCCACATGAAGGAGTTCCAAGAAGAAATCGCATTCAATAACATAATCGTTACTAGACTTGGTTTCGCAATAGGAACCATGACACGCCACAAGTACTTCCAGTTACTTGCCCCATCAATACGCGCACTGTAGTATAAACTATCTGGAATCGTATCGAAGAAGTTCTTCAAGATATAGGTATAGAAGATGGATGTCATAAATGGAATGACTAAGACATAATGCGTATCAATCCAGTTCAACTTCGATACAGTTTGGTAGTTCGTGATAACCAGCATTTCAAATGGAACCATCATAAATGCGACTAAGAAGGAGAAGAGGATTGTCTTGCCTGGGAATTTCAAACGAGAGAATCCAAAAGCACCTAAGATGGTAATGAAGCCGGTCAATAAGACACTTGAACCAGTGACAATAATCGAGTTCAAGAAGTAAGTCGCAAATGGTGCAGCTTGGAATGCCTTGACGAAGTTACTGAAATCCAACCAGTTCTTTGGAATCCAAACCGGTGGGAAGGAGTTATATTCCGCAGCTGTTTTTACCGAACTAGAAATCATCCAGTAGAATGGGAACATCATCACCACTGCCCCAATCGTTAGGAAAAGGTATATAAAGAATTTTTTAATCCAATCTTTTGCCATATCATTTCCTCCTTAGTAATCCGTCTTCTTCTGGATGTATTTCTGAATCATCGTAAAGAACAAGATGATGATGAATAATACAATCGAAGCGGCTGCCGCTTGGCCTAGACGCAACTTAGAATAGAAGGTTTCTTTAATCCAATACACCATCGTATATAAGTTCGTGCCAAGCGCCCCTGCTTTACCAGCCCAGAATGGGATGACATCGTTATAAACCTTGAAGGCCGAAATCATATTCACAACGACCGTTAAGAAAATCGTTGGCGCTAAAAGTGGTACGGTAATTCTGCGGAAGATAGTGGAAGAAGATGCCCCATCTACCTTTGCGGCGGTATAGTACATCGGATCGATGTTCTGTAAACCCGATAACAATAGGATGATGGTAAATGGCATCATATTCCAAATTCCAAAGATAATCACCGTCAACATGTTATAAGGGGCTACACCTGCGGTTGCGCCTAAGAAGTCAATTGGTCCAATCCCAATCAGTCCTAATAACCAGTTGATAACACCAAACTTTTTATTAAACATATAACGCCAAGAGATACCTACCGCAATTGCGGAAGTAACCATAGGCAAGAAATAAGCCGTATGAAAGAACGAAATTCCTTTAATCTTTTGATTCAATAAGTTCGCAATCAAAATCGATAAAATCGTTGCGATTGGAACAACCGTGAATACATAAATGAACGTATTCTTAATCGCCGATAAGAAGTATTTATTCGTTAATACATACGTATAGTTTTCAATTCCAATTCCATTATAGGAACCAGATAAGCGGTAACCATTTTTAAAAGACATAATGACAACATTTATGATTGGATAAATCGTAAAAATTAATAAACCAATCGCAAATGGTAAAAGGTAAATGAGCGGTTCATATTTTCGGTTAAAGATATAACCACTGTCTTCCCTTCTTTTCTTTTTCTTCTTTTCTTCCATTAGATACGCACTCCGCTTTCTTTATCAAATAAGTAAACGCCTTTCGAACGGAATTTGAGATATACGATATCTCCTTTTTGGAATTTATAATCACTAGATAAATAGATACGAATTTGTTGATTTCCAATTTTTAAGAAGGCAAGTTCTTCTTTTCCCATCGTATATTGTTGATCAAAAATCGCTTCTAAATCATGGTCTTCTTTGGTTCCAATTAAAGCGGACTCTGCACGAATTCCTAAGACAACTTGTTGGTTTTCTTTTGCATTTTCATTATTGACCTTAATGCGTCCACTATCATCTTCTAATACAAAGTATCCATCTTTGATATAACCCGTTAAGTTATTAATAGGTGGGTTTCCTAAGAAGTTTGCGACAAATAGATTTGCTGGATCATCATAAAGCTCTTGTGGTCCATCTTCTTGTTGGAGATAGCCGTCTTTCATTAAGACAATTTTATCGGAGATCGACATTGCCTCTTCTTGGTCATGGGTGACAAAGATGGTGGTAACGCCTGTCTCTAATTGGATACGACGAATTTCTTCACGCATCTCAAGACGTAAACGCGCATCCAAGTTGGAAAGAGGTTCATCCAACAACAATAAGCGTGGTTTTTTGATTAATGCACGCGCAATGGCAACACGCTGTTGTTGTCCACCAGATAACTCTTTTGGTTTACGATCTAAGAGTTGATCCACGTGAACTAGCTTTGCCATTTCTTTTGCTTTTTCTTCGCGTTCCTTTTTATCCACCTTCTTAATTTCCAAAGGGAATGCGATGTTTTCCAAAACCGTCATATGTGGATATAACGCATAGTTTTGGAACACGAGTCCCACGCCACGATCTTGTGGAGGCATATTGGTCACATCGTCTTCGTCAAAGTAAATCTTCCCTTCGGATACTGGCAAGATTCCAGACAACATGTTCAGCATGGTGGATTTCCCACACCCTGATGGGCCAAGCAGTGCAACGAGCTTCCCATCATCAAATTGCATGGTGAAGTCACTGACTGCTACGACATCATCAAATTTTTTCGTTAAATGATCAATTTTAACTTGCATATATGATTTCTCCCTCGATATATTAACTTCATTATAACAAGAAAAGACCCCCTTTTAGGAGGTCTTTTCCAACTTTTAGAAATTTTAGTTTATTGTGCTGCTAATTCATCTTCGATGAATTCAACGGCTGCATCTAAAGCTTCTTGAACTGGTGTTCCACCAGAAACTTCAGCCATGAGGTTTGTCATAGCTGTACGGATGATGTTGTTATCTGTAGCACTTGGTGCACCTGCAACATCCGCATTGAGGTATTCAAAGCTTTCATTTCCAGCAACGAAATCTTTGTATGTTTGTGTTTCCATTGTTCTCTTGTAGAGTGCTGGATAGTTAACAGCTACACACCAACCAGCGTTAACTTCTGGAGTTGCGAAGTATTCTGTGAATGCAGCAGCTGCTTTCACACGGTTTTCATCACCGTAATCAAAAATCATCATGCCACGGTTCCAAGCTGGTGCCCATTCAACTGCGCCACCTTGTGGAACGATACCGAAGCCGTGTTCTGGTCCATCAGCGATATAAGGAACGCCTGCAGCACTACCGATGAAGGAAGCGATTTGTTCGTTCTTATATGCACTGGAGCAGTATCCATCATTCAAACCAGATACATCTGTGAATAAGCCTTCTTTGAATGCATCTTGGATCATTTGGAATTGCGCTGCAACTTCTGGAGTATTGAAGAAAATTTCTTTGGTTTCTGGATCATACATCTTGTTTCCAGTTTGGAAAATTAATGTATTCGCAACGTCTGTTGTACTATCCATTGCGAAAGCACCTTCCATCTCTGGATGAGCTGCTTTAATCTTACGGCAGTTTTCAATTAATTCTGCCCAAGTTTGTGGAGCTGTTAAACCTAACTCATCATAGATGACTTTGTTGTAGAAGAAGATAGGTCCACTACTAACCATTGGTAAGTGGTGTAATTTTCCATCGACGAAGGATGTTGCTTCTTCTTTTACTTTTTCAGGTAGTTGTGCAATCGTATCTGCGCTGATATATTGCGATAAATCTACTACTTTGTTGTCTTCTACATAACGTGCAGCGGTAGAAGCATAGTCGAAATAGAGGTCTGGTCCATTTCCAGCCATGACTGCTTGGTAAATCTTGTCTTGTAAACCATCACGTGGTTGACTTTCCGCAACAACCTCATATGCATCTTGCGAAGCGTTGAAGTCCGCAATTGCTTTTTCTAGGTATTCTTGTTGCGCATCAGTGTAAGAATGCCAAATGGTAACTGTTGCTTTTTCAGCTGGAGCTTCGGCAGCTGCGGTTGCTTCGGCAGCTGGTTCTGCTGTAGCTGGTGTTGTAGTTGCTGCGCCACCGTTATTTGCGTTATTGCATCCGGTTAAGCCTAACAACATTAAACCAGCTAGTGTAATACTAAAGATTTTTTTCATTTCCTTCTCCCTTCTTAGTATTAACTATCGTCTATATTTTACTTCATTTTTCTTAAAAATACATATCAAACTGCTTGACCATCCAAGGTATAGCTTTTCGCATCTGTAATTTCTACATTCACGAGCTCCCCTGCTTGGATGTTTTCGCCTTTAAAATTCACAAGCTTATTTTCTTTACTATAACCTGATAAAATAGCAAGATTCTTTTTGGATGGGCCTTCGCATAAGACTTCGAGTGTTTTCCCAACATAGGTTTCATTATTGGCCTTTGCATAAGAGCTGATACGCGCATTGAGCGTTTGTAGGCGTTCTTTTTTCACAGAAAGTGGGATATCATCCGGCATCTTTGCGGCTGGTGTACCTTCGCGTGGACTATATACAAAGGTATATGCCAAATCAAATTTACAATGATCCACAAGTTTTAATGTATCTTCAAATTGTTCGTCCGTTTCTCCTGGAAAGCCAACAATAATATCTGTTGTAAAAGTAATCTCTGGAATACGCGCTTTTAAATCATCAAACAATTGGAAGTAATGTTCGATGGTATAACCGCGTCCCATGCGTCTTAAGATCTCATTATTCCCACTTTGTACCGGTAAATGAAGAGACTTCATAATATTGGGATAATCACGCATGGCTTCAATGGTCGTCACGCTATAATCCTTTGGATGGGAAGTATAAAAACGAATCCGATCGACTCCTGTTTTTGCGCAATCAATTAGTAAGTCGGTAAAGCCATCTTCAAGCTTTAAGTCTTTCCCATACGCATTCACATTTTGCCCAAGTAACGTGACTTCTTTTCCGCCTTGCGCTTGGAAGGTGCGAATTTCTTCAATGATATTCTCTTTTAAACGAGAACGCTCTCTTCCCCGTGTATAAGGAACAATACAATACGTACAAAACTTATTGCATCCATACATGATATTCACAAATGCTTTATAGGAAGAAGAACGCTCTACAGGTAAATTTTCAATAACCCCACCTGGTTTCGCTTCGACTTCGACGATGGTTTGTTTCTCTTCATAGACGCGTTGTAAAAGCTGTGGGAAGCGGTCGATATTATGGGTGCCAAAGATTAAATCCACATAGGGATGTTTCTTGAGTAAACGTTCAATCACATTTTCTTCTTGGGCCATACATCCACATAAGGCAAAGATACGCCCAGGATGATTTTCCTTATAAGATTTATAGGCACTGAGTTTTCCAAAGACATGTTCTTCTGCAGTTTGACGCACAGCACAGGTATTAAAAATCACCACATCTGCTTCTTCTATCTTATCCACCTTTTGAAAGGACATCATTTCAAGCATTCCCGATAAGGTTTCCCCATCACGCACATTGGCTTGGCAACCATAGTTTAAAACACAATAGGTTTTCCCAATCCCTAACTGCATGAATTCTTCTTGAAAAAGAAACGAGTCGCGCTCAATTGTCCCGACGAGTGGTTGATTCTTAATGTGTACCGATATATTTTTATTCATACGTAACCGATATTATACTAAATCACCTATTGAATTCAAATAGTTCTTTTATTCACGCTTCTTCCTTCAGTGTTTTTAGTATCTTAAGCATCTATTTTTTACTTTCTTTTTTGCCATATATCACCCAAGCTAAACAGACGGTAAAATATCTACCCCATAAATAAATCGTCGCATAAATCGGATATTGTTTAATTTCTGGATGATTCATGGATTCTGCGGTGATAAAGGAAGTCTTGGTAGGAATACGGGTCACATAATCGAGTAAGTTCCATCTGGAATGGGTATGCCAGTTGTATTCCTTAACAGCAACATGGCAAGCTTCATCTCTGGGGAATTATTGACGGTCGATTATGGTGTCATGAACGCAAAACAATATGGCTTTGCGGAAGGAATGAAAATCACCTTTGAAATGATCCTCTCGCAATTCGCCGCAAAACAATAAAAAAAGATAAAAAGAAGATAAAAAAAGAAAGCCATTGTTGATACAATGGCTTATTCTTTTGGACTAATTGCTGTAACTGGGCAAGTACCGATGCAAGATTGACAATCGATACATACATCTTCATTACACTCTGATTTTCCCTCTTCATCAAGAGATAATGCAGTTACTGGGCAAGCGCCTACACATGCGCCACAGCCAATGCAAAGTTCCTTATCTACTACTACTGCCATATTGATGTTTCCTCCTATTCGTATTATAGCACTCCTCGTTCATAGTTCAAATTTCTGGTCGTTCTTGGATGCGGAAGATGTTCGTTGCGCGACCTGTCTTTTCATCGATTTGGATTAAGCACCCGCATAAGATGCTTGGTCCTTCCGCTGGGGTAAAGTGGGTTACTTCATGCCCCACATTACGGCGCAACACTTCTTCCACACTACGACCTAAAATACTATCATAGACTCCACACATACCTACATCGCTAATATATGCACAACCATTAAACACTCTTTCATCTGCGGTTTGCACATGGGTGTGGGTCCCAATCAAGGCACAGATGTCTTGATGGAAGACATGTAAGAAAATCTCCTTTTCACTTGTTGTTTCCGCATGGAAATCCACAAGGATGCAATCGGCATCAATTTCCTCTAATAATGCCCGCATCGCTTCAATTGGAGATCCACTTGCGCAATCCATAAATACTTCTCCAAGTAAATTAACGATGGCGAGTTTCTTTCCACATACTTCTTTGATGCAATAAGGTTTCCCAATTTCTTTCGGCTCCAAATTCATGGGTCGAACCATATTGGGACAATCTTCCATCACTTCTTTGATTTCCCCTTTTGAAAACGCGTGATTTCCTAAAGTAATGACATCCACCCCCGCGTCCATAAAAGATTGGTAAATCTTTTTGGTGATGCCTTTGCCATGGGCAGAATTCTCCGCATTGACAATAGTAAAATCCACTTCATATTGTTCTTTTAAATGAGGTAGTTTTTCTAATACAATTTGACGTCCACTTTTGGCGACCACATCGCCAAGGAATAAAATATTCATTACTGCGCTAATTCTTGTACACGGACTTCACGAATCAGTGTGACTTTAATTTGACCTGGATAAGTCAATTCATTTTCAATCTTATCACGGATATCATGGGCAACCTTCACCATGGTTTCATCATCCACACGTTCTGGTTGAACCATAACCCGGATTTCACGACCTGCTTGAATCGCATAGGCTTTATCTACGCCATCAAAGCTTGTCGCAATCTTTTCGAGGTTTTCTAAACGCTCAATATAGTTTTCCATTGACTCATAACGAGAACCTGGACGTGCTGCACTTAAGGTATCAGCTGCACTTACCAAGACAGAGATAATATCTGTTGGTGCGGTATCGCCATGATGAGATTCAATGGAATTGATGACAATTGGGTTTTCGTTATACTTCTTCGCAATTCTAGCCCCAAGCTCTACGTGGCTTCCTTCTTGTTCGAAGTCCACTGCTTTACCAATGTCATGGAGTAAACCAGCACGTTTCGCTAAACTTTGATTTAAGCCTAGTTCGGCAGCCATGATGCCCGCAAACGTTGCAACTTCAATGGAATGCTCTAAGACATTTTGGCCATAACTGTAACGATAACGTAAACGACCTAAGAGTTTGATTAAATCTTTGTTCATACGCCCAATCCCAAGTTTGAAGACAGCTTCATCTCCATATTTTTGGGTGGATTCATCTAATTCTCTTGTGACCTTTTCAACCACTTCTTCAATACGACCTGGTTGAATACGTCCATCTTTCATTAATACTTCTAAAGAACGCTTCGCAATTTCACGGCGAATGGGATCAAAACAAGATACGGTAATCACATCTGGTGTATCATCAATAATCAAATCTACACCGGTTGCTTGTTCAATGGCCTTGATATTACGACCTTCCCGGCCAATGATACGGCCCTTCATATCTTCATTTGGTAAAGACACGACACTAACCGTACGTTCAATGACTTCATCTTGTGCATAACGCTCAATTGCATTGGCAATAATGTTGCGTGCACTCATCGCTGCTTTTTCTTCGGCAATTTCATCTTGTTCACGTAAATAAGCCGCAATTTCCTTTTCGGATTTCTTTTCAATTGCTTCCATCAATTCGGCTTTTGCATCTTCACGCGAAAGATTTGCCACTTTTTCTAAAACATCGATTTGATGATCTATTTTTTGCTGCAATTCTGTTTCCATTTTGTTCAGATTTGCTAGTTTTTCTTCGGCGACTCTGGAAACTTCGTCCATCTTTTTTTCTTTAGCGACTAGATTTTCTTCACGGAAAGTCAAGCTATCCTCTTTACGAAGTAGCTTGTTTTCAGCTTGTTGAATTTTGTTGCGTTGCTCTTTTAATTCTTTTTCCGCTTGCAGTTTTAACTCATACTGCTGTTGTTTTCCGTCTAGTGTGGCTTGACGAACGATATTCTCAGCCTTTGCTTTCGATTCTTTTAGGATTGCTTGGGCTTCACGTTTCGATTGACTAAGCCCAGTCTTTCCCGCAATCATCATAAAGATTACTCCGATTACAATACCAACAATACCAGTCAAAATGGGAATCATTATGTTATTCATAACAATACCTCCATTTTTATAACTTTATTAATTTGGATTTCTCCACAGGTATTATACCCTAAATGCCCTGTTTTCACAAAGCTAACTTTTGAAAAGAAAAATCCAGAAAATCTGGATTATTCTGCTTCACTTTCGGTTTTTTCTGGGGTGGCAAATAGTTTTTCTTTTACCGCATTTGTCACTTCTTCATCCACTTCTGGATTGTTTTTGAGATACTCTCTTACCGCCATAATACCTTGGCCAATCTTCTCTCCTTTATAAGAGAACCAAGCCCCTGCTTTATCGATAATTTCATTTTCCACTGCTAAGTTAATAACTTCATCAAGATGGGAAATGCCTTCCCCAAAGATGATATTGACGGTTGCGGTCTTAAATGGAGGTGCCACTTTGTTTTTGACAACTTTAATTTTGGTCACATTTCCAATCGCATCTGCTCCATTTTTAATGGTTTCGCCTTTCCGTACATCCAAACGAACCGACGAATAGAATTTCAATGCACGACCACCTGGCGTTGTTTCAGGATTTCCAAACATGATACCCACTTTTTCACGCAATTGGTTGATAAAGATGGCGGTACAATTGGAACGATTCATAACGCCCGCAAGTTTACGCATCGCTTTTGACATTAAGCGTGCTTGTAAACCAACCGAAGCATCTCCCATTTCCCCATCTAACTCTGCTTGTGGGACAAGTGCTGCCACGGAGTCAATGACAATTAAGTCAATGGCACCTGATTTAATTAACACTTCTGTGATTTCTAATGCTTGTTCGCCAGAATCCGGTTGCGAAAGGATGAGTTCATCAATATCGACCCCTAAATTCTTCGCATACACTGGGTCAATCGCATTTTCGGCATCGATAAACGCACATCGGCCCCCTGCTTTTTGACATTCCGCAATCGCATGTAGCGCAAGGGTTGTTTTACCAGAAGATTCGGGTCCATAGATTTCAATGATTCTCCCTTTTGGATAACCCCCAATGCCTAGCGCTGCATCTAAGGTCATACTTCCGGTAGGAATCGCATCGACCGATACTTCTGCCCGATCCCCAAGGCGCATAATGCTCCCTTTTCCGTATTCTTTTTCGATTGCTTTTAAGGCATCGGCCAAGAGTTGATCTTTTTTACTATCTTTTTCAACGACTTTTTCTTTTTCACTTGCCATAATGCTTCCTTCTCCTTCTCACTTATTCCTTCGCATTTTGGAAGGGTTTCCTACTATTTACTTTCGAAAATATCTCCTTTTAATTGATTGAAATAAGAAATTCCACTTGCTAAACTCACAAAGCTGGAAAACCAGACCATGATGAGTGTAACTGGTAAACGCCATAATTCAAATGGCAAATTATTTAATAAGATAAGCGCAACCGTCACCATTTGTAAGACGGTCTTTAATTTCCCCATCATTTGTGCAGAAACGACTTTTCCATTACTTGCGGCTACCATGCGACAACCATCCACAACAATATCCCGACAAATCATAATGATGACAGGGACGACAGGAATGAGGCCACGTGATACGAATAAGAGAAACATCGTTGTTGTTAACATCTTATCCGCTAACGGATCCGCAAATTTCCCGAAGGTTGTCATGAGATTGTGCTTACGTGCAATCATCCCATCCAACATATCGGTAAAAGCAGCCAACGCATAAATTGCTAAGCACACAAGATTCACCACCGATATCGAAATCGTTCCAACCATAAATACCCGTGGTTCAATATTGAATTGTGCATAAGGAAAAATGTAAATCAATACAATGAGTGGAATCAATACAATTCGTAAAATCGTTAATCTATTTGGTAAATTCATATAAAAACTCCGTTAAAAATTATATCATATTTTCCCTTGCTTATTGCCAAAAATACCGTGTTTCAATGATGCCAGTTTGAATCATTAAGATAACCGCAAACACAAACACCAAGAAAAGTAAAACTAAAACAATTAACACAATCTGAGCCCGTTCTTCTTTCACATTAAAGAATTGAAAAATTAAGACACCCACAATGCCCCCAAGACAATTAAATAAAACATCGGTAATATCACTAATGCCTACGGCTAAAGCATATTGGGCAAGTTCTAACGTTACACTAACAACGAAAAAGATCAGCACATAGTGATACCATTTGAATTCAGGAAAATAATAGGACGCAAAAAAGCCAAGTGGTAAAAACGCAAAAACATTGGCCAGTATTTCAACCATATCAATGCGCCCATTCACAAAGATGGATCCCGCAAACGGAATGAGGTTGATATTGCGATGATGTTCAATTACTTGGAATGGCAATTGCCCTTTAAATAAAATGGTCCAAATCAGAACCATAATATAAATCCAAAACAAACCTTTCGTTACGGAATCTTTTGTCATAGTCCTCATTATAACGTAAAAAGAAACATCCGTAGATGTTTCTTTATTCGACACACTCTGTAAGCCATGTTCTGTCCTTTGTAAACAAAGTGGCAGCCATTTATCTGTATTTCTACCCTTCCTTAACTTCATTTCGCCTTGGAAGATTCTCCTACCAAATTTGGATTTCTCGCTTGCGGGGTTTATCGCGTTCCACTGCATGGTTTCCCATACACTTCGTCACTGTGACACCTTAAGGCCTTCAACCATGGGTTACCCTTTAGGTTTTAGCACCGCCGTCAGCTTTCGCTGCCCAGTCTTATTGATTCGGCTGGCACAAACACTACTACCATCGCAGGTAGTGCGAGCATGGACTTTCCTCTAACATTACGTCAGCGACTGCCCGAGTGTTATTCTTTCCCTTTTCGTAATTCGATTACTTCTTCTTCTAAACGAGATAAACGTTTAAGAATATCCACATTACTTGCGCCTTGCGCAGCAGGTGTGGGATTTGCTTCTAGGGCTCTTGTCTTTCCTTCTACTTCGATGAGTTTTGCGCGTAAAGACGCATTCGTACGTTCTAATTCCGCAATTTTTTGATTCAACTCACTCGTTATATCTTGATAGGTTTGATAATCTTGGATAATCAAATCTAAGAATGCATCGACTTCGGAAGGATTATAACCCTTAAAATCGACATTAAATTCTTTATCATAAATTGTTTGTAAATCTAGATTCACTTTCCCCGCCATAAAAATCACGCTCCTTTTTTTATTATACAAAGACACATTGGAAAATCAACATCTCTTCCTTATTTATTGCAAGAATTGTATAATAACGTTTGGTGATTCATTGATGGTAAATTATCCAAACGGAAAAAAGAGTACATTTGCTGCGAGTAAAACCGGACAAGGTGGTCGTGGCATGGTCCTTGAACAAGATCTAAACCAAACCAACACTTTTTATTTGGAACAAGATCTTGCGGTGGTTTATAAAAAACCGACGCCCGTCACCATTGTGAAAGTGGATTATCCAAAGCGCAGTGCCGCAAAAATCACCGAAGCGTATTTCAAGCTCCCGAGTACCACTGACTACAATGGGATTTATCGCAATCGCTATTTGGATTTTGAAGCGAAAGAATGTAGTTCCAAAACATCCTTTCCCCTCTCTTCCATCCATGAGCACCAAATCGATCACTTGAAGCGTGTTTTACAACATGGTGCTATCGCCTTTGTGATTATTCGTTTTACACATTTAGACGAAACCTATTTTGTCGATGCGCAAGAAATGATTGATTATATCGAAACTTCGAGTCGGCAATCCATTCCTTATACGTGGTTTCAAACCCATGGGCACTTGATTGCCTACAATTATGTTAAACCGGTGGACTATTTGTCCATTATCGATGAATACTATTTTTAGACTATGAGTACACAACAGAAAAAACCAACGACAAAAAAAGTTGTCAAACGTACAACCCAACCAAAACAAACCAAGAAAAAAGCGTCCTCAAGACGGAAAGTCAATCGCCTTCATCTTTGGACAGTCATTCTTGCCTTTTTGGTTGTTTTAGAGTTGTTAGTCGCAACCTTTGGTATCTTTTGGCTCAATTCCATGCTCAAGAATCGTCCTGAGATTATCATTGATGATTTCTTTTCTGCTGAATCTAGCCACATCTATGACCGCAATGGAACCCTCATTGCCGATGTTGGAGCGCAATTGCGTGAGAATGTAACCTATAACGAATTATCCGAATCTTTAATCGATGCCTTTTTAGCAGTTGAAGATTCTCGTTTCTTTGCGCATAACGGTTTTGATGTGCCCCGGTTTGCGAAAGCCATCGTTGAAAACGCAAAGGCGATTATCACCCGTAGTTCTTCACGCCAAGGTGGTTCTACCTTTACGATGCAGCTAGTAAAACTCACCTACTTCCAAAATGAAGAAGCCGGTATTGCGAAAGATCGGGACCTTGAATATAAGATTCAACAAATTGTCTTAGCCCAAGATTTAGAAAAACGCACCAATAAGAAAGCCATCTTTGAAATGTATTTGAATAAGATGAATTTTGGTGGGACTGGAAATATTCGTGGCGTTGAAAAAGCAAGCATCTACTACTATGGCAAACACGCAAGTGAATTAAACCTTGCGGAAAGTGCAATGCTTGCAGGTGTTATCAATTCCCCTTATTATTACGACCCACATAACTTTTTAGATTACGCAACAAATCGACGCAATAACGTGCTTCGTTTGATGCGCAATCATGGCTATATCACTTCACGTGAATATGAACTTGCAACAAGTATTCGCGTCGAAGATACACTTGTGAATCCATATGAGCGCCAACGTGGTGGCACCGGTGCGGCGTATGCTTATCAATCCTACATTGATAGCGTCATTAACGAAGTAACCGAGCTTACCGGCCAAGACCCACTCACCGTTGCGATGGATATCTATACCTATATGGACCCTGTTGTCCAAACCAAAATGGATGATATCCAATCCGGTAAAGTGGAAAGCGTTGTTTTCCCAGATGACCTCATGGAATGTGGCATGATTGCGGAGAATAACCAAACGGGTGAAATTGTTGCGATTGGTGGTGGACGCAACTATGGACGTGGTGGTTCGATGTTATTGAACCATGCGACCCAACAATTCAAACAACCTGGTTCAAGTGTCAAACCAATTATCGATTATGCCTTAGCCTTTGAATACTTAGGTTGGGCAACGAGTCACGTTGTAACTGACCGTCCGTTAATCTATGAAGGAACCGATATGGTTATTAAAAACGCAAGTGGCTCGTATGGTGGGGAAATGACTTTACAATATGCGGTTAGTATGTCCTTAAACACCCCTGCTATCCAAGCTCTACAAGATGTAATTAATACCGCTGGTTGGCAAACCACGGTCGACTATATTAAGAGTTTAGGCTTCTCACAAGTAACCGATGAAAACTTCGATATCGGCTTTGCGATTGGTGGCTCTAACTTCACATGTTCCGTCGAAGAACTTGCAGCAGCGCATGCAGTACTTATGAATGGTGGAAATTACATTCAACCTCATACCGTACAACGCATCGTCTTCCGTAACGGGACGCAAGCACCGATTGAACCCCAATATGAAGCACGCAATGTCTTATCTCCTCAAGCGGCTTATCTTGCAGCACACTTGATGCAGAATGTCGTACCACAATATATCTTTACGCAACTCTTACAAAGAGATTATCCTGTCTATGCAAAAACCGGCACAACCGACTGGGGCTCAGAAGGACTACAATACAATATTCCAAATGGTGCCTCCAAAGATAAGTGGATGGTTTGTGAAACGGGACAGTTTACGACCGCTGTTTGGGTTGGTTATGAGATGGGTGTCAAAGACAAAGATACCTACTTCAATGATGCGAAACAGAACATGAATATCCAAGGTCATATCTCCAATGAACTCTTATCGATCTTGAATGATGAAATATGGCCAGCTGGTGTAGAGCGCCCAGAAGGAATTTCTGATATTACCCATATCCTAGGTACCTTCCCTTATGCAGCACCTGTAGAAGGTATGAATCCTGCCCTACTCACAAGTGGTATGGTGAAGAGTGACCGTGCTACCCTAGTCGATGCACAAGCATCTATGGAAGTCGATCCAATTAATGAATTTACGGCCGCATATGAAGAAGGTGGCGTTGCCCTACATTGGGGTGCATATCCAGATGCAACAAAGTTAGAAGTTGCGCCAGATACGATGGATATCAGTTTACGCAATCCAGATGGCTCGCCAATTGTGGAAGCTTGGGGAAGACGTCTCTTTGATTACAGTTGGGTTTATGGTCCAATTCGCTATCAAGCAACCATCAAACAAAATGGCAATGTGATTGCGGAAGTTATGACGGACCAAATGGATCACTTTGAAGCTTTAGAATTAGAAGCAGGCGCAACCATTGAGGCATGTGGTTTCTATGGGTTCGAAAATGGTTCCAATAAATCTACCGAAATCTGTACCAGCTTCACTACGCCAGAAAAGCCAAAAGAAGAAACCGATCCAGAGAAAGAAAAAGAAGGTGCTCCAACCCCAGAATCTGGAGAAACAAACTTATACATTCCTCCACAAACCGAAAACTTAGATACGGTTCGTGCTTGGGCAGCTTCTTATAATACGACTTGCGAAACGGTACCACGTACAAATGAGTACTATCCTGATGCGGTCACAAATCCACAGATCACCAACATCTTCTTCATTGATTTCAATGAACCAAATGGTGGTACGGTCTTAGCGGGAGATCGCTATTATCCAGATAATACAAAAGTAGGATGTTGGATCTTTAATTAGATCAACATCCTTTTCTTATCTTTTTACTCTCTTTACAGATTTTACAGAATGGACACTTCTCGCATTCTGGATTTCTTGCGTGACATAAGTAGCGTCCAAAGAAGATGAGTTGGTGATGCGTTTTAATCCAACGCTCCTTGGGAATCTTCCGTTTTAATTTGGTTTCGACTTCATATAAGGAATCGTCTTTTTTCGCAAGGCCCAATCGCTTACTGACACGATTGACATGGGTGTCTACCGCAAGAGATGGAATCCCGTAACATTCACTCAAGATGACATTGGCACATTTGCGACCAACGCCAGGTAATTTCACTAAGTCTTCCATCGTTTGTGGAACTTCATTATGGAAGTCTTCCACCATCCCTTTTGCAAAACCTTGGATAGCTTTTGCTTTATTATGATATAAGCCTAATGAAGCAATCTTCTTTTCAATTTCAGAAAGCTTCGCATTAGCTAACGATTTGGCATTTGGATAAGCCTTAAATAATGCAGGTGTAACACGGTTCACACTTGCATCGGTGGTTTGCGCAGATAAAATGACCGCAATGGCCATCTCATATGCATTTTTATGATTCAATTCACAATGCGCATCTGGATATAAGGCATCTAAATGGGCAAGGATTTCTTCAACTTTCATTGCCTTTTCCTGCTTCAATCTCCGCAACGGAATATCCTTTTTGTTTCCAGTTTGTTAAGATGGATTCAATATAGCCTACACTTAATTTTTGATAAGCACTTGCTTCACGTAATGCATATAACAATAACTTGCGATCATAGATACGATTCCAATCGCCAATCTTTTCCATTTCCTTTTGACTAAGCGGACGACCAAATTCACTTTCAAAAGCATCAAAGATAGAACTATCTAACACATTCGCATCTTTGGCGATGTCCACTTCAAATAAACCATCTAGACAAAAACGTACTTCTTTTTTCGACGCACGAATCTCTAAATAATTCCGTGCACAAAGAAGTGAAATCACACTGTCTAAATCCTCTTTTTTTAGACCTGTTTTTTTCTGCAACAAATCCATGGTTATTTCCATCTGATTTGCATTTAAAAAATCAATCATCAGCACAAGAAGTGCTTCTTGTTCACTCATATGTAATAATTCAAGATTTTCTAAAATCCAATCACGATGATTTACGTAATGTTGCTCATACCACTTTTTCATATGTGAGTCCTATTATATCTATTATATTCTTGATTACACAAGAAATTTAGTCCGTATAATTGTCAAAATACCCTTGGATATAGACAAATGGAGTTCCTTTATCCCCACTGCCAGATGTTAAATCGGCTAATGAACCAAGTAAATCGGTTAAACGTCGCGGTGTAGTCCCTTCTGCCACCATTTTCCCAACTAATTCCATTTCCTTTTCTAAGATGGATTGGCGAATCGCTTCTTCTAAATCTTCTCCACTTAAATCATGGAAGGTATAATCCGCAAGATACTTTAGCTTCACTTCATTTGGGGTTCCAATTAAGCCTTTTGTATAGCCTGGTGAAACGACAGGATCGGCGAGTTCCCAAATTTTCCCAACTGGATCTTTAAACGCCCCATCGCCATAGACCATCACTTCAATCCTTTTCCCTGTCTTTTCAAAAATACTTTGTTGGACCTTTTCCACAAAGGCTTGGCTATCTCTTGGGAAGAGTTTTACCGTATCTTCACTTGCTTTATTCGAGCCAAGTAATCCAAAAGGTTCATTGTATCCACTGCCATCGATTGGTGCATTCATGATTTCATCTAAGCCTAGTACCACTTCTGCTCCGGCTTTTTTTAATAAACGTTTGGAGCGCGCACGGGTATGGATATCACAGGTAATCACCTGCTTTGTATAAGGTAAAACAGCCCGCGCATCATTCGCAAATAATACTTCCACTTCACAATTTTCTTCTTTGATTAACTCTTGGTAATAGGTGACATAATCCATGCCTGTAAAAGGATGCTTGGTAGTACCAAATAATTCTAAAAAGACATCTAGTGTTAAGGTATCGGAATACGGATTGATGCCCTTTTCATCTAAAGCATCCAAACTCACAAGTTCATTTCCCACTTCATCACTAGGATAACTTAAGACTAATATGATCTTCTTTGCACCACGCGCGAAGCCTTTTAAACAAAGTGAGAAACGATTGCGGGAA
>JAGAVW010000019.1 GCA_017941735.1 Solobacterium sp.
CAACACTTTTTGTTTTAATTCATCTGAATACTTTTTAAACCTTTGTCCTTTCTTTGCCATATAAAAAACTACCTCCTATGGAAGTAGTTTCTTATAAAGAATCCTTTTTAATCAAGTGAACTAAACAGGGTCCACTGTCATGTGGTCCTTTTTTGTTTTGGTTAAGTTGAAACTTATTCGCCTTCTTTTTTCGAGAAGAGACCTTTTGCCTTATCGAGTAAGTCTTTTGCACCTTCTACCGCTTCGCCAGCTACACGGCCAACATCACTCGCATCGAGTTTTCCATCTTCTCCTAAGACGGTTTCTTTCGCTTTATCGAATAAACCTTTTGCGCCTTCTACGGCTTCCCCAGCAACACGATTCACATCGTCCATATCGAGCTTGCCATCTTCTCCCAAAACAGTATCTTTTGCTTTACCAAGAAGATCTTCGGCACCTGTTTTGACGTTTGATGCAAAGTTGCTAGCACCTTCTGTTACATTCTTTAATGTTTCATTGTGTGCACTTTCTTCTGCTACTTTTGCCTTCACACCTTCGGTTAGGCTAGCGAATTTTTCTTTCGCTAAATCAACAACGCGACTTAAGTCATCAGAAGATAGTTTTCCATCTTCGCCAAGGACTTCTTTCAAGACAGAAGATTCTGCTGTGAGATCTTTTAGTTTTTGTGGTTGTTCTTTTAAAGCTTCAACAAGTTGTTCAGCTTTTTGTTCAAGATTATCTTTGAATTCAGACATATTCTTTCCTCCTAAATATTATTATAGTATGTTTCTGCACGCGAAAGATGAATTTTTGCTGAACTTTAAGAAGAATGTCAAGACGTGTAAATTCAAAAATCCATGTTAAGATTGTAAGGACGCATAGAGGTGTAGATTATGAACGAAAATATTATTAGTACCATTTCAAAGAATTTAAAGATTACAGTGGATCAAGTCAATAAAACATTAGGTCTTTTAGAAGAAGGGAATACCGTGCCTTTTATTGCGCGTTATCGGAAAGAGGCAACCCATGGACTCGATGAAGAACAGATCCTATATATTGAAAAACAATACCAATATGAAGTACACCTACAAGATCGTAAGGAAGCGGTATTGAAACTCATTGAAGAACAAGGAAAACTGACGGATGAGATTCGTGCGGAAGTTAATGCGTGTACGAAATTATCCCAAGTAGAAGATGTCTATCGTCCTTATAAACAGAAAAAGAAAACACGTGCCGGGGTGGCAATTAAAAATGGTTTACAACCTCTTGCGGATTGGATGTTAGCTTTACCAGAAAGTGGAGACCTCCAACAAGAAGCAAGTGCTTATCTTAATGATGCGGTTACTAGCGTAGAAGATGCGATTCAAGGAGCGAAAGATATCATTGCGGAAAATGTGAGTGATAATGCGCAGATTCGTTGGGATTTTAAAGATATCATCGCTAAGACAGGTGTATTAGTTACAAAAGTGAAAAAGGATAATCCGGATGAGAAAAAAGTATATGAAATGTATTATGATCGTTCGGAAAAAGTTTCAAGTATTGCGGATCACCGTGTGATGGCAATTGATCGCGCGGAGAAAGAAAAAGTCATTACCGTATCCTTTAGTTATGATAGTGAACATTTAATCGATGAAGCAACCAAGAAGTATTTAAAAGATGCAAAGTGCATATGTGAAGAAGAAATCAAAGATGCAATTCAAGATGGATGCACAAGATTGTTATTCCCAAGTATTGAAAATGAAGTGCGTAGTGATTTATCTGAACGTGCACAAAATGCGTCTATTGAAATCTTCTCTTTAAATCTTGAGAAACTCTTACTCCAACCACCATTAAAAGGACGTGTGGTATTAGGGTTTGACCCCGCTTTCCGTACAGGATGTAAGTTAGCGGTATTAGATGAAACCGGCAAGATGTTACATATTGATAAGATTTTCCCACACGAGCCAGTTAACGATGTAGAAGGTGCGGAAAAGAAGATGTTAGAACTCATCAAACAATACCAAGTTCAAATCATTGCGATTGGAAATGGAACTGCATCAAGAGAAAGTGAAAAATTTGTGGCTAATCTCATCCAAAAGAATCATTTGGATGTAGCTTATGCGATTGTTTCAGAAGCAGGTGCATCTGTTTATTCCGCTGGTGAAATTGCGCGTGCCGAATTCCCTGATTTACATGTTGAAGAGCGTAGTGCAGTTTCCATTGGAAGACGCTTACTTGATCCCCTTGCGGAACTCATTAAAATTGATCCAAAATCGATTGGGGTAGGCCAATATCAACATGATTTACCACAAAAAGCTTTATCGGAACGTTTGGATGAAGCGATTATGAAATGCGTCAATAGAACCGGTGCAGATTTGAATACTGCTTCGCCAGAACTTTTGATGCATATTTCGGGATTGAATAGTGCAACCGCAAAAGAAATTGTGAATTATCGAAATAAAAATGGACGCTTTACCAACCGTGAACAACTTCGTGAGGTAAAGAAGTTAGGTGATAAAACCTTTACCCAGTGTGCAGGCTTCTTGCGTATTGTTGGAGGAGAGGAACCATTAGATGAAACTTCCATTCACCCAGAAAGCTACGAAGCAGCGAAAAAAGTGATGGCCGCATGTGGTATCACCACATTAGGTGTTGCGGATGCGGAGTTCCCAGAAGAAAAATTAGCAGGTTTAGATATTGATTCCTATACCTTAAAAGATATTGAAGATGCGATTCGCCAACCACTGCGTGATTATCGTGATCAATTTGAAGGAGCCTTGTTGAAGAGTGATGTCTTAGAATTGAGTGATTTGCACATTGGTGATGAATTATCGGGTACGGTTCGTAATGTCGTTGACTTTGGGGTATTCGTAGATATTGGTCTACATGAAGATGGACTTGCACATGTATCGAAGTTGAGTATGAATCATATTTCGCATCCATCCGAAGTGGTATCAGTAGGAGATATTGTGAATGTTTATGTCATTGGGATTGATGAAGCAAGAGAGAAAGTACAACTCTCCCTTCTTTCACCAAGTGATTTAGAAAAACGTGATGCGATGATTCGCCAAAACAAAGGAAATCGAAAAAAGAATAAACATTATCAAAAACCAGAAGAAAAGAAGCCAGTTACGATGGAAGATGCAACGGCACGCTTATTAGAGCGTTTTGGTTCCAAACATTAAAATAGATTTCACTGTAGATGGATAGGTGAGTAAGAACGTCTTGCTCACCTATTTTTGTTACAGAAAAGTTCATAATTAAGAAAAGTTAAAATGAGATGCACAGAGGCATCAAGGTGGAAATAACATTATGTATATTCAAAATTTATTTTTTCCCAATTTTTTCGTATAGAGGAAATAGGAAAGGATAAACCCCTAAAACAACAAACATCACAATGGCATAACGGCATGTCCGCACAAGCAATGCCATGAAACTACCATTTTCTAGAAAACTTGGATCAAAAGGTAACTTAAGAAGCGCATTTAAAACAAAGTAAACGACAAGCGCGCCTAAAAGGCGTAATACTTTAGCGAGAATCAAATTTGTGTCTTCGTATTTGACATATTTTTCTTCAAAAGGAATCGCAAGCGTTAACGCAATCAATAATCCTAAAGAAGTATAATAATCATTTGTTTTAACAAAGAATAATCCGGGTAAAGCAGTCAGTAAAAAGATGAAAGTGCGCAACCATTCTTTTAGTACATATTTTTCCATGGCACCATAAATAAATATGGAAAGAGCCCCAAGCATAAGACCACTTATAACATCGGTTGGATAATGGGCCCCAACTAAGATACGGGAAAGAGCGACAAGCACCGTTAACACATAAGCTAGTACCCAAACCCATTTCTTATTAACGGCTTTCGCTAATGTAAAATATAAGGCAACAACCGAAGCACTATGCATACTTGGAAAAGAGTAGCCTTGGGCTGCCACATTATCTGCAGCCGCTTCCGTTTCCACTTTCGCTAATATTTTGACGCGGTCTGGATATTCCATATAAGGCCGTGGTCTTCTTACCATCGTTTTAATCATCGCAAGCCATGTCAACATGGTTGTGATAATAACCGCCATCTTTTTCCCTGTTTCTTTTTTATAACAGAACATAATCCCAAGAATGACAATTAATAGACCTTTTTCATTACCGATAAAAGCCATTAATTTTCCTAGAGAAACTCCAAGACTTCCTATATTACTTTGTAACCATTCGATAATCTGTATTTCCCATTCCATACTTGTTTTCCTTTCTGTATTGAATAAATTATAACGAGAAAAAGGAATGGAATAAAATGGTGATGTTGTATGGTAACACAAGTTGCGTCAGTACAAAAAAGATTAGTCAAATGAATCGACTAATCTTATTTAGTTCTTGAGATTATTTATTACTTAATACGTTCAATTAAGTAGGGGATTGCTTGCTCAAAGTTTACGCCATAGGTATTATGGTTTTCTTCTTCGAGGGTTAAACGAATGCATTCGCATACATAATCTACCGCAATTTGTAAACTCTCTTCAAATGATTTGCCTGAGACAAGGGCGCCAGTAAATGTACTTGCCCATATATCACCTGTGCCATGGAAATGCTCAGGTAATTCTTCGCGATAATATTGATACCACATGTCACTAGTCGCATCATACGCATAAACACCTAGTTTTCCTTCTTCTAAAGAAATGCCTGTTAGGATGGCTTTTTTGGCACCTAATGCGGTTAGCTTCTTTAAAATGGTTTGAATGTCTTCTTCGGAGTAGGTGGATTGGTATTCTTCTCCTAATAGATAGGCAGCTTCGGTTAAGTTAGGACAAATAATATCTGCCTTTGCGCAAAGGCCAGCCATTTGTAAGGCAAATTCTGGTGTAAAGCCGGTATAGAGTTTTCCATTATCGGCCATACATGGATCAACAACAGATAAGGTTTGTCCAAAGTCTTGAATTAAATTCTTTGCGAGTTCTAGTTGTTCAAAAGAACCTAAATAGCCTGTATAGACACCATCAAACTGAAACCCTTCTTTTTTCCAATGTTCTGTGATTGGTTTGATTTCATCAGTTAAATCATGAAAGGTAAAGTTTTGAAACATCGTGTGGGTCGATAAAACAGCGGTTGGAATAACTGCTGTTTCCACGCCCATCGCAGAAATAATTGGTAATGCTACCGTTAAGGAACATTTACCAACACAGGAAATATCTTGTAATGTGACTACTCGCTTCATGGAAATACCTCTACCTGACTGATTATACCATCATAATCCGTTATAATAGATATATAAGTAACAAGAGGTGTATATGAGTGTAAAAACAATTTATTTTGCAGGTGGATGTTTTTGGGGATGCGAAAAGGTTTTCCAAAAGGTGCCTGGTGTAAAAGATACGGAAGTTGGTTACGCAAATGGTTGGAAAGAAAATCCAACCTATGAAGAAGTATGTGGTAATGAAACCGGACATAGAGAAACTGTAAAAGTTACCTATGAAGATAAGGAAGTTTCTCTTACTACATTATTAAAGGTATATTTCTTAGTCATTGACCCAACGCTTCAAAACCAACAAGGCAATGATATTGGCACCCAATACCAAACGGGTGTTTATTATGAGGACGAGGAAGATTTACCAATTATCCAAGCTACATTTGAAGCAGAGAAAAAGAAAGTTGCACACTTTTATGTGGAGTGTGAGAAACTGAAGTGTTTTTATACCGCAGAAGAATATCACCAAGATTATTTAATTAAGAATCCAAATGGCTATTGCCATATTACCAATATCGAAATGGAAGAAGTTCAAAAACTACTTGAGGGAAAATTATGAAAATTGAAATCACATGGAAGGGTGGAGGTTGTACCAAAGAATATGACGAGCCCATCACAGTATTAGAGATTGTAGAAGAATTTAAAGGAGAATATCCAAGAGATATCATGGCTTGCTATATTGACCATGAGATTAATCGTTTGGATGCCGTTATTGAAAAAGATTGTAAATTAGATCTGTTAGATGTAACGACAAAATCTGCTTATAAGATATATCAATCTTCATTACAGATGTTATACATCAAAGCAGTGCATGATGTATTAGGAGAAGATGTCCATGTCTCGATTGATAATGCGTTAAGCAAAGGAATTTATACTACCATTCGTACGGGTGGTATCACAAAGAATACAGCTGCTCGTATTGAACATCGTATGCATGAACTAGTAGAAATGAAGCTTCCATTCCAATTGCGCACCGTCTCGCGCAAAGAAGCAATCGCGATACTCAATGAGCGTAACTTAGTCAGCAAAGTGCGCGTCATTGAAAACTTACCAGAAGTGGATAATTTTGAAATCTATTCATTAGGAAAAGAATGGGAAGTTACGGCCAATAAATTAGTTTTAAATACATCCCAACTCAAACATTTTGAAGTACGTCGCTATAAGAATGGAATGTTGTTAAGAACTGCTTTACCATCACATCCAGATGGCATTCCTCCCTATGAAGAACAAAAACAACTCTATAGTATCTTTGCGGAAGAAAGCAGATGGGATCGCATTATGGGCGTCCATTATGCCTCTGATTTAAATGACCGCATGATACGGAATGACTATAAGGACTTAGTTTTGTTGAGTGAAGCACTTCATGAAAAAAGAATCTCAGAAATCGCAACTGAAATCACAAAGCAGAAAAAGCGAATTATCTTAATCGCAGGACCTTCTTCTTCTGGTAAAACAACCTTCTCCAATCGTCTGATGATACAAATGCGTGTCAATGGATTACGTCCTTTGTATTTGGGAACGGATGATTATTTTGTGAACCGTGAAGATACACCAATTGGTCCGGATGGAGAAAAGAATTTTGAAGATTTAGAAGCCATTGATGTCAAACTCTTTGACCAACAAATGAATGATTTATTGGCTGGAAAGAAAGTCGATATTCCAACTTTTGATTTCATTGAAGGGAAAAAGATTTTTGGGACACGTATTACATCGATTGATGCTTCGCAACCAATTGTTATCGAAGGGATTCATGGATTAAATCCAGCCCTTACCAAACTCATTGATGATGCGGAAAAATATAAGATTTATATTAGTCCATTAACCCAGTTAAACATTGATGAACATAACCGAATTTCAACGACGGACGCAAGAATGTTGCGTCGGGTTGTACGTGACCATCAATTCCGTGGTCGTAACCCAAGACAAACGATTAATGAATGGCGCAAGGTGCGTGATGGTGAAGATAAGAATATCTTCCCCTACAATGAACAAGCAGATACCTTCTTTAATAGCCATTGTTTGTATGAGTTAGCAGTATTAAAGAAATATGCGACCCCATTATTAGAAGAGATTAGACAAGAAGAAAAAGAATATCCAGAAGCACAACGGATGTTAAAATTTTTAAGCTTCTTTGTGGAAATGCCAGATGATTCCATCATCCCCAACAACTCCATCATGCGGGAATTTATTGGTGGCAGTATCTTAGCGTAATTATTCCGCAATCAAACGTTGTCTCCGTTTGAGACTACGTTTTAGCCAACCTCCTTGGAGGTAATAAAGTCCAAATAATAAACTCGTAAAGGCCCAAGTAATGGGATAGATTTTTAAGATGCCAAAAAGATCTTGGGCAGGATAGAAGAGAATCCATAAAATACGTAATACGCCAATTCCAAATACCGTCATCAACATAGGTACTAAAGAATCGCCACATGCCCGCATTCCCGAAGAGAATATTTCCACAAGACAGAAGGCAGGCCAAAAGCGAAATAGATAATAAAGAATTGAAGTTCCAATCGCAATGACTTTTGTATCATTGGTGAAAAGACGAAATAAGTCATCCCCAAATAATCCACAGATGGTCATGATGATAACCGAGATGGCTAGGAATAAACCAATCGCTTGGAAGAATCCTTTTTTTACGCGCTCTATTTTCCCAGCTCCAAAGTTTTGGCCAGAGAAGGTAAGAACTGCCGTGCCTAGAGCTCCAGTTGTATTCCAATAGAAGGCATCGATTGTTCCAAAGGCAGTATATGCCGCAACCGTATCCGTGCCAAAGGTATTGATGCGACTTTGGACAAACATATTTGCAAAGGAATAAAGGGAAGATTGGATTCCAGTTGGGAAACCAATGATTAAGATTTGTTTGAGGATTTCAAAATCAAAAGTAATTTTCTTAAAACGGAAACGATACGCAAATTCTGCGTGACGCAATACGGATAGGGTCATGAGGCAACTGATGATTTGGGCAATGATCGTCGCAATCGCTGCGCCTGCAATACCCCAATGGAACACACCGACAAATAAAATATCAAAGGCGATATTGGTTAAACAAGCAGCAATTAAAAAGTAGAGGGGACGTTTCGAGTCACCAACCGCACGTAAGATACCAGAGCCCGTATTATAAATAAGGGAAGGGATTAAACCCAATAAATAGATACGCAAATAAGTAAGTGCGTAAGGATAGATATCCATTGGAACATGTAAAGCAAGTAAGAGGCTAGGGGCGATTAGCTCGCCAACGATGGTAAGGGCAAACCCTAAGCCAATCGCAAGGACGATGCCGGTACTAACAGAACGATGGACTTTGAGATAATCTTGGTTTCCATAGCATTGGGCAACAACGACAGTGGTACCAGAAGATAAACCAACTAAAAATCCTAAGATTAAATTGATGATGGTTGCGGTGGAGCCTCCAACAGCAGCAAGGGCTTGTTTGCCGACGATACGACCAACGATGATGGCATCCATGGTGTTATAGAGTTGTTGGAAAATGGTACCAAATAAAACCGGAAAGAAAAAAAGAAGCAATTGTTGCCAGATTACACCGTGTAGTAAATCGCTCTTTATTCGTCTCATCTTTAGCAAAGTATATCATTATAAGGGTATAATAAGAACTGTTAATTAAGGAGGAATTCTATGAATCGTAGCGCCGGTGTACTGTTGCCAGTCCATTCTTTACCGTCTCCCTATGGGTTTGGCACACTTGGGAAAGAAGCATACCAATGGATTGATTTTTTGAAAGAAGCAAAACAATCGTATTGGCAGGTTTTACCATTGGGACCCACAAGCTATGGTGATTCTCCCTATCAAGCTATTTCATCTTATGCAGGCAATCCCTATATGATTGATTTAAACGAATTAAAGGATGTGGGTTTATTAAGCAAAGCGGAATACCAAAAAATGGAATGGTTTGGGCATCCTGCCTATGTTGATTATGAAAGAATGTATGTGCATCGGTTTGATGTGCTTCGTCTTGCGTGTGCGCGCTTAAATGAGAATTTTGCGTATAACGCATTCGTAAAAAAAGAAAAGGCATGGCTTCATGATTATGCCCTCTATATGACCATTAAAATTTTACAAGGAGGAAAACCATTCTATGAATGGCCTACCTCTTTACGTAAGCGAAATACAAAAGCATTACAACGAATTGAAAAACAATATGCAGATGAAATTACCTTTTGGAAGAAAGTGCAATTCCTTTTCTTTGTCCAATGGGAAGATGTCAAAGCTTACGCAAATGAAAAGGGAATCCAAATCATTGGCGATATTCCTATTTATGTGCCAATGGATAGTGTTGATGTATGGGCACATCAAGATTTATTTCAACTCGACGCAAAGAGCCAACCAAAAAGTATTGCGGGTTGCCCACCTGATGGCTTCAATGCGGATGGCCAAGTATGGGGCAATGCCTTATACCGTTGGGATAAGATGAAAAAAGAACAATACGCATGGTGGATTGCGCGTCTTAAAAAACAAGCAGAATACTTTGATGTGATTCGCATTGATCACTTCCGTGGCTTTGCGAGTTACTTTTCCATACCAGCCGGAGAAACCACAGCCCATAAAGGACATTGGGAAAAAGGACCAGGACTTGAATTCTTTAAAGTGGTGGAAAAGAAGTTAGGTAAGATTTCGTTTATTGCGGAAGATTTAGGTTTCTTAACAGATGATGTGCTTGCCTTAGTTCAAAAGACAGGCTATCCAGGAATGAAGGTATTACAGTTTGCGTTTGATGTGAATGATCCGAATTCCATGTATTTACCACACCGTTATCCACAGAATTGTGTTGTTTATACCGGTACACACGATAATGAAACTACAATGGGTTGGTTTGAAAATTGGCCCAAAGAACAAACCGATAAAGCAAAAGAATATTTCCATATCACAAAAGAAGAAGGGCTCTCTTGGGGTATGATTCGTGGTGCTTACGCAAGTCCTGCCGATTTAGCGATTATCCCAGTTCAAGATTTCTTAGAGCTTGATAATCGGGCTCGTATGAATGAACCTTCTACATTAGGAAATAACTGGAAGTGGCGTCTAACAAAAGACCAAATGAATAAGAAGTTGGCTAAGAAAATTGCCCATCTTGTCGCACTTTATGGGCGTGCATAACATATGAAAAAACGTAGGCTCGTTTTGTTTTGTCTAATTCTATTATTAGGCTTGATTCATCCGATTTACGCAGAAGAAGACTTTGATGCGTATTTTTCCGATGCGCAATCCTTAGACATTCAAAACGAAGGTACTTCGACATTAAAAAGAATGTGGCGCAATGAAACAATCTATTTAAAAGTGGCGATTCCGATTGTACAAGATACCACCATCAAGTTATCTGCTACCTCTTTACTTAATAAACAAACCAAAAAAGAAATCGAACAAGTAACCTATGGTCACTTAGAAACTACAAGCGCAAGTCTAGGGGTAGGAGAACAAGCTTCTTATCCCCATATTGAAGTGCCAGATATTTTAAGCAGGGAAACATCCTTTAGCGCAAAGGCAAATACCATAGCCTATGCCTGGATTCAAATTCATACAAGTTTAAACCAAGCAAGTGGCACCTATGAAGGAAGTTTCCTTTTAGAAACGGATCAAATAACTAAGGAATTAAAGATACAGATTGAAGTTTTAGATATAACTGTACCTAGTGAAAACGAATTATCCATTGATTTATGGCAATATCCTCATTCTTCTTATCGTTATTACAACCATATACAAGAACCTTTTTCAAAAGAACATAAAGAAGTATTAAAAGAAGAACTACGCATGTATAAAGCACTTGGTGGAAATACCATTACCGTCTCCATGATTGAAGAGCCTTGGGGCCACCAAACATATGATGATACCCCATCCCTAATCAAATGGATGCGTAAGGAAGATGGGAGTGTTTATTTTGATTACCAATGGTTTGATGAATGGGTTAGCTTATGCGAAGAAATAGGCATAGATGGACGCATTGAAGCTTTCTCGATTCTTCCTTTTGACCCGACAATCGACTATACCACTGAGAGTGGAGAAAAGATCCGTTATTATGTTGAAGTAGGTAGTGAAGAGTGGAAGAGTATTTGGGGTTATTTCTTAGAGATGTTTTTGTATCATCTTGAAGAAAAAGGATGGATGGATAGAACTTATATCTTTATTGATGAGCGTGATAATGAACAAGTCAAACAAGCCATTGCCCTCATTCAAAGCATCGCTGTAAACAATAAGCAATTTAAAATCGCAAGTGCGATTAACCGCATTCCAGAAGAGCTCGATCTATTTGACCATATCAATTATGTTGCGATAAGTGTAGAAGCAGTTGGAAGTCATGAAGAAGAATTAGAAGGCTTCTTAGAGCATCGCAAAGGGCTTGGCTTAGAAACAGCTTTATATAATTGTTCGACCAATTATCCAAATGCCTTTGCGATTAGTGAGCCAATAGAAAGTATATGGACAATGGCCTATGCCTATCAAATGGGTTTTGAGGGATATTTACGTTGGGCTTATAACGCCTATGTAGAGAATCCAAATGAAACTTTAGATTTCCATAACTTTGAGGCAGGGGATACCTTACTCATTTATCCTGATGCAAAAGAGGCAATTGAGCCTATGCCAAGAAAAAGTATGCGCCTAGCAATGATTGAAGTAGGGATGCAGAAAGTGCGCCAAATCAAAAAATTACAAGAACTTGGATATAGTACACAAACCGATGTGACACTTAAAACCATTCAAAAACCAAAAGGGGCATATAATGCCTATGGGGCAGTGGTTGCACAAAGTGAAGAAGAAAAAGAAAAGGTATCCAATTTTGTAAAATCATTGGAGCAAGCCTTAGAACAAGATACAACCCATTACCTACAAGTCAAACCAAGAAAAATAAACGCATGTCCTTAGGTTGACAAAGCATCACCTAAGGACTATTCTTATAATGAACATATGAACAATTGCTGATATGTTCAAGTGAGGAATTATGAAACAAGAGAAGAAAAAAATCAATCAACTTCAAAAACAACTTCCTCCAGAAGAGGAGTTATACGACTTAGCAGAAGTCTTTAAGGTGTTTGGAGATTCAACACGCATTAAGATTTTATATGCGCTTTACCAAAGTGAATTGTGTGTTGCAGATATTGGTGAAGTGTTAGAAATGAATCAAAGTGCGATTAGCCATCAGTTACGTATTTTAAAAGATGCGAAACTCGTGAAATCAAGACGTGCAGGGAAAACAATTTTTTATAGCTTAGATGATGATCATGTCGCAAAAATATTAGCGATTGGAACAGAACACTTAGAAGAGAGGAAATAAAGATGAAAAAGACTTATGAGGTTGATGTGGATTGCGCAAACTGTGCACAAAAAATGGAAGATGCCGCAAACACTGTAGAAGGTGTAAAAAAGGCAAGTGTGAGTTTTATGACACTAAAGATGAAAGTGGAATTTGAAGAAGGTTATGAACCAGAAAACGTTATGCCAGAAGTATTAAAAGCATGCCAAAAAGTGGAATCCGATTGTTCGATTAAACTATAGGAGAAAAACGTGACGAATAAACAAAGACAAACCTTATATCGTATCCTAGCTACCGCCATTCTTTTGGTAGTACTTGTGATATTAGAGAGAAGTACGAATTGGAATCCCTTCGTATTTCGTATTTTATTTTTGGTGCCATATTTGTTGATTGGTCACGATATATTACATAAAGCTTGGAAGGGTATTTTAAATAAACAAGTATTTGATGAAAACTTCTTAATGTCGATTGCGACCATTGGTGCCATGTTACTGGGAGAAACGGTAGAAGGGGTCGCCGTTATGTGGTTTTACCAAATTGGTGAACTCTTTCAATCCATTGCGGTTGGGAAATCACGCAAGAATATCGCTGCCTTAATGGATATCAGACCCGATTATGCCAATCGCTTATTTGAAGATGGGCATTTTGAATCGGTAGATCCAGATGAAATTGAAATTGGGACACTCATCTTAATTCAACCAGGTGAAAAAATTCCAATTGACGGAATTGTTGTAGAAGGATCTTCCACCATTGATACGGCTGCTTTAACTGGAGAAGGCAAACCCCAATACGCAACGGTTGGGGATACAGTTATTAGTGGTTGTGTAAACCAAGATGGATTATTAAAAGTAAAAACAACCAAACAATTTGAAGACTCTACGGTTGCGAAAGTATTGGACTTAGTAGAAAACTCCAGTATGAAAAAGGCCAAGGCAGAAAACTTCATCACAAAATTTGCGCGTTATTATACACCGATTGTCTGTTATAGCGCTCTTGCCTTAGCAATCATCCCACCACTCGTATCGCTTCTTTTAAAAACCGATCCAAAGTGGAGTCAATGGATTATTCGAGCACTTACCTTTTTAGTTATTAGTTGTCCTTGTGCGTTAGTGGTAAGTATTCCTCTTAGCTTCTTTGGCGGAATTGGTGGAGCTTCTAAAAAAGGAATTCTTGTGAAAGGCTCCAATTACTTAGAAGCACTTGCGGACGCAAAAACATTAGTGCTTGATAAAACAGGTACCTTAACAAAGGGTGTTTTTAAAGTAACCGAAATACAACCTACAAAAAACCATACAAAAGAAGAAGTGTTGGAGGTTGCGGCAATTGCAGAAAGTTATAGTAACCATCCTGTTGCTAAGAGTTTAAAAGAAGCATATGGCAAAGAACTTCAAAGAGAATTAGTGGAAGAAGAAAAAGAAATTGCAGGACAAGGTATTCAAGCAACCATTAACGGGAAAGAAGTCCTTGTTGGAAATGAAAAATTGATGGAGGCAAATCAGATTGCTTATCAGAAAGAAAATCATGTAGGAACGATTGTCTATGTAGCACGAGATAAAGAATATCTTGGTTCTATCTTCATCAATGATGTGATTAAAGAAAATGCCAAAGATGCATTAGTTGAAATACAACATGCAGGTATTCAAAAAACGATTATGTTGTCTGGAGATAATGAAAGCATTGCTAAAGATGTCGCCACAAAAGTTGGTATTCATGAATATCATGCGGGCTTATTACCAGCTGATAAAGTAGAACATATGGAACGCATTCTTTCGGAAAAAGAAAAGAATGAGATTGTTTGTTTTGTAGGAGATGGAATCAATGATGCGCCTGTATTATCACGAGCAGATGTCGGTATCGCGATGGGTGCGTTAGGAAGTGATGCAGCAATTGAGGCGGCAGACATCGTCTTAATGGATGATGATTTAGGAAAGATTCCAATGGCGATACGCATTGCGAAAAAGTGTTTGCGTATTGTAAAAGAAAATGTTGTCTTCGCAATTGGTGTCAAAGTAGCATGTCTTATTTTGAGTGCATTTGGAATTGCGAATATGTGGTGGGCAATCTTTGCGGATGTTGGAGTTATGGTTTTGGCGGTATTAAATGCGACACGCACCATGATTAATCTGCAATAATTTACATTAAATGTAACAAGTTTACATATTTATTGAAATATATACAAATACACGAATTGGTTCATTGTTAGCGGCTTACATCCCTTTATATTATTAAGTGTTATAAGGGGAGGTTTTTTCTTATGGTTAAAAAAGGACTAAAGAAACTATTAGCTACAACTACAATTGCATTCTTATTGATTGCAAATGGAAACGCAAACATCGTGCGTGCCAATGAAGAAGTTGAAAATGTAACAGAAGTGAAAGAGGTACTGGAAGAAGCAACAACAGAAGAAGTTACTGTTGAAGAAGAAACAGTACCAATGATTAATACCGCTTTACCTTTAGAAGCAGCTTTGAAAGAAGCTGGTTTAAGCGTGGAAGAAAACAGCGAAGTACAAGAAGAAACAAAGGAAACCCTTGAAGTAGTAGAAGAAGAACC
>JAGAVW010000020.1 GCA_017941735.1 Solobacterium sp.
CAACACTTTTTGTTTTAATTCATCTGAATACTTTTTAAACCTTTGTCCTTTCTTTGCCATATAAAAAACTACCTCCTATGGAAGTAGTTTCTTATAAAGAATCCTTTTTAATCAAGTGAACTAAACAGGGTCCACTGTCATACTCTTCCATTTATGAATCATTTAAACCATTCTATTGAATCAGTTTGAGGGCTTTTTCTTTACTTATGTTAAGGTTCTTCATCAAGGCACTTACAATCTGTTCCGTTGTTTCTTTTGATCCTTGTTCGATACCTTGTTTAAGACCTTGTTCTTTTCCTTCTTTGATGCCTTCTTTTAATCCTTGTTCTCGGCCTTCTTGTAGTCCTTTTTCTCGGCCCTCTTGTAGCCCTTTTTCTCGGCCTTCTTGTAATCCCTTTTCCGTCGCTTCTTTCTTCATCAAATAGTCCCTTAATTCTTGATCCATAAGCGCCCTCCTGATATCCACCTTCATTTTAACATTCTCTACTGCGCTTTGGACTTCTTTTGTGAACCTATCTTCTCCTGGTTTCTTCGCTAATAATTGTACAATTGGCCTTACTTCTTTACTTGCCTTCTCTTCTCCTTTTGATGTCACTATCACAATCCTTCTTCCATCTTCAAATGCTTTCCCATTCTCTTTTATCATTGATCCTACCGTATATACAGGTAACCCCATCCCTAATGGATCAAACGTACATAAGATAATCACAATCGTATTCTTCAACATATTTGGTAAACTGCCTAACTCCAATTGCGCATCCAACATACTTTGGTGGTATCTTGCGTACTTCTCTATCTCTTCAATCCGATACGTCATCATCTCTATCGCATATTCATGTCTTTTATCACTTGTATACGCATCGATTCGAATCTTTTTATTCTCAATCCCTGTACTTACCTCTTTCTCACTTTCAACAATCTCGATTTCTCCAATCTCTATATCTGGTACACACCGCGCAATCATCTCTTTACATAATTCTTTATTCTTCGTTAGTACAGCTTTAAAGACAATATCATTTGTGAAATCTTGATTCTTCAATTGATTTTCATACATAGCTACTTCCTCCTACTACTATCCTTCGTTTTTCATAGGAGTTCCCCTCAAAAAAAGACTTAAGTTTTTACTTAAGTCTTTTATGTTACTTCGCTATTTTGATTCGCTTCTCTTCAAGAAATAACTTGATCCACTCGCAAGGACAATGGCTCCACATAGTAGGCTAATCCATAACCAGATATGGAAGTTATCCCCTGTGTATGGAGTTGGAACGCCACCAGTGCGGATGCACTTTTGTGCCGCATCACTCCAATAGTATCCAGCTGGATAGCCATCATCTTGACAAGTTCTACCCTTTTGCCCTGGCGTTACTTTATCAGTAACTTTTGCCCATTGCGCAATCAGTGTTACTTCGCCACCATCGCCTTGTTCTTCAAGATATTTCAAGAAGTCTGCAGGGGTTGAGAAGACGCCTAATACTTTTCCGTCTTTTGTGACTGCTAAGAATCCCGTGAAGTAATATCCACCTCTTGTGAATTCATTTTCTTTCGAAACAGCCTTTGTATCATCACCCGTAAAGTCTTGGCTAGTCATCGTTCCAGAACCACCATTTGGATCATAATGGATGTGATATTCATTACGTTTCCATTGTGCTTCCATGCGAATGCTTGTGCCACCTGGCATATCTTTGAAGTATTCTTTCATATCATTCGCATTTTGGAAGATGATTGGATTACCACTTTCATCTAAGATTGGAGTTTCTTCTCCAGTCGTTGGATCGGTGATATATGCCTTGAAGCCAGTGAATGTATAACCTTTTCTTGTGAATGTATTTTGATCATGTGGCATCGTTGGATCATCTGCCGCATAGTTATTATCTGGCATATTTCCAGTTCCACCATTTGGATCATAGTTGATGCTATACATTGGTGTATATTTCGCTGTACGGATAATGTGACTTGGATCTTCTGGATCAATCGTCTCGTCCCAACCATCGAAGCGATAACCTGGGTGATTCTTACTTTCTTGTCCTGGGGTATCTTCGTAGGTTGTGGTGATATCCGTTCCACCTGGTACTGTAGAATCTTCTGGTCCTTGTACCGTTTCACCTGTAATTGGATCAACATAACTCACTTTCACTATAACTGTTGGCGTATATGTGGTATCAGCCGATAAGTTATTGGAATCATAACCACGCACTTTTACACCACTTGTCTTACCGACAAATTCTGGTTCTGGTGTAAAGGTAATGGTGCCATCTTCATTGAGCTTATAGGTACCTTCCCCTGGTACGGTTACGGTATCCACTTCATTTCCATCATCGTCAAGCAAAGTAATTCTTTCAATCTTATTTTCGCCACCACCCGGTGCCTTCGTGTCAGGATCGGCTTTGAAGGTTGGTGTTCCAGTTTGTGGCTTTCCTTTGTAATCGATTGTTTCATCTGGTTCTGCAGTAGGAGGATTGATGATGACTTCGTGTTTATTATTGACGGTGAATTTACCAGCTTCGGTTGAAGTGATTGTCACACTATAGCCTTCTGGTACATTCTCTTCTTCTACCGAGTATACAACTGGTTGCCCTACCGGTTCATTCACATTCAAATCTGTAATGGTTGTAGTCCAATTTTCTGCAGCAGTTAATTCAACATCCGTTTTCTCAACGGTTTCTTCATATTCTGGTTCACCAGCCACATTAATTTGAACTACTTCATCATCTGCACTTGGTACAAACTTAATAAGTTCATTGCCAAAGATATCATAGTATTGACCGTCTTTTTCGTAATACCATTGTTCTTCTCCATCTAAGTTGCCTAACTTCACTTGATATTCTGTACCATCTATCTCAATGACTAAATCTTCAAATACATATTCGTCCTCTGCCGTTGGATTAAACTCGTCTTCTCCTGGGACTAAGACATCGCCTTCTGGACTATAGTATTGTTCCTCTTTTTCGTAATACTCAACACCATCTCCGGTCACTTTAACAGGATAACTCTCTCCATCCACTTCAACGAATTTACCTTCTTGTAGCACTTCGCCTGTATCATCTGGATTGAATGGAATGAGATGTTCATAGTTTGTAACATCCCCATCTACTTCTTTAATCTCATCGCCACGATAGTATTGTCCATTGATTTCAAAATACTCTGTCCCATCTGCTGCGACCTTGACATCATATTTTTCACCATTTACAGTCACTTGTTTCTTGGCGGGTTCCGTTGTTTCTTGCAACTTTTGATAGGTCTTCACAAGTTGAACGGTGATGGAATCTGGTCTTATGCCATCATGGTCATCCATGTCATCCCATTCTTTGGTGATGGTAACTTCTGTTAACTCTGGAGTCTCTTTGTTTGTAATGGTTGCTTCTTTGTTTTCTCCATTTGTTAAAGTAAAGGTTTCATCTACATAAGTAGGATCGGTATAGTACCCACCTAAACCATTAATGTCTTCATAAATCTTATAGGTAATATCTTCCCCATTTCTCTTAACCGGGATATTTAACCAAGTAATCACTAAGCCATCTTCAACCGGTACTAAACCTTGTGTGATTCCTTGTCCATCTTGGTCTACAACAGATCGATATTGCGATTCGGAATCGGTCTTACCTTCTAATAAGACTTTCGCTGCTTCTTTTCTTAGATTATCTTGGTTTTCTGCATCATCCCACTTCTTAAAGATGGAGATACTTGCGGTTTCTGGAATATGAATATTGGTAAAAGTATCTTTGAAGTTTCCTTCTAAATCTTCCTCTACATGATAGGAAAGTGAATAGTATTCTTGATTCAACCCTTCTTCCAATACATTGTATTGAACTAGCTTTCCATCCTTATACTTAGGCAGATTCGTCCAGGTAACCGTTGTTGTATCGTTGTCTGCAGAAATGAGTTTTTCTTTTTCTTGGCTATCTGGTAAGGTATCTAACCCCATTAACACAAAGGTTACATCTTCACGATATCCATCTTGATTGTTGTTATCATCCCATACCTTTGTTGCTTCATAAGTGATACGCTTTAATGTGTTCGTCACATCACCTGTATAGCGAACCACTTCTTTGCCCATCACGGTTGTGGTATCTTCCGATTTCTTTAATTCTTCCCATGTTGCAGTATCGTCAGATGTATAGCCTAATAGTCCTTCATCTGGATTATCTTTTTCAACCGGTTGACTTCCTTCCCGATCTAATGTTTCGCGAATTGTATATTCATAAGGAACTTTATCCTTATTCATTTTCTTTAATTCATTAATCCAATAATACGTATTATCTGCTTTATAAGAACCATCTGCTTGAAGCTCCGCATCGCTTGGGATATTCTTCATGGCACTTACAACCTTGATGGTTGCATCACCTGTATCATATGCCACTTTGTCACCCCATGTTTTTATGAGGTCTTCTCCTGTTGCATCTTTTCCTACTTTTTGTGCAGGTAAAACATCCTGTTTCACAGTTGTAGAACCGTCTGCGTTTTTGATTGTTGCATCAATATGGAGCCAAATATCTTTACGGTTATTATATTCGTTTTCTTGATCTACCCATACTTTTCTGCCACGCACAACAAGCGCAGGAACATTTGCAATTTCTCCACCATCTTCAAATACCGATAAATATGCACTCGCATTATCATATTCTTCATGCACTAATCTTTGTGCTAATTCTCTATCTTTGATTGTACTTTGATACCAGATGGAATCGTGGTATCTAGTATCACTCACTTTACCTGGAATCTCTGCATTTTCATTGCTATAACTCTCAGTTGCCCATCCTGGAACTTCTTCAATCACAAACCAGTAATAACGATCACTATGATTCATCGCATCATGATTATCATTTTCTGGTTCCCTTTCCACAGGAATAGCAGGCCAATTAAGGCTTTCAACACCTTCTGATGGATAGCGAATTTTCCATACTGTATTGCCATCGGCATCTGTATCAACGGTTACATAATCTGTTTCTGTGCCATTCACTGTAAAATTCTTTGCGTCTTGGCTTTCCCATGAAGCAATTCTCTCTTCTAGTGTTACCGGATATCTTTCATCAATTTCTTGTTCGCTTGTATAGTGGACAAATTCATTTCCAAGTAATACAACATTTGGACGTATCGCTAGTGTTTCTGTGCCGGTACCATCGACTTCCACATATTCAATCATATTATTCGAAGTTAAAGTAAACACGTAGCCACTAATGCTTTGCCCATTATAGGTTCCATCTGTTGCGGTATATTTTTCCCCATCAATATTAAATGTCACGGGTTGCGTAATTGGTTTTAATTCTTCGTCATACTCACCTGTAGGAACTGGCAAGGTGACTTTCGTTGGATAGAAATCAGCTGGAGCGACAGTCATGTTCAATGCGGTAGGCTCTTCATCCACCCATACTTTATAGAAATGCCAATCAGCCCCAAAATCCACATGCACATGCATAGGGTTATCTACATTTGGTAATGTGATATCTACGGTACCATCTGCATTACGTTCAAATACAAATTTACCTTCAATTTCTCTTTGGTTGCCCTTATCATCATAATCAAAGCCAGTAATTTCAATTTTGCCTGTTTTTAAACCAGCAAAGCCAGATATATCTGTATCACCCTCAAATCTGCCAAGTTCATTTCCATTCTCATCTTTTAAAACATTGCCATCGATATAATATGCTTTATAGTTTTGAAGGCCTGGTGTTGTGCTACTCTTTCCATAATTCGTGTTTCCAATTAGAATACGATTAACACGATATCCATCTTCTGGAACAGCCGTCACCGTCGCATCGCTGTTGCGGCCCATCGTTGTTGTTCCCTCATTCATTTGAGGATCACAAGTACCTCCTAATAAATCATAGGATTCTAAGTAAATACCACCACCCGTGCCATGCGTTGTTTCAACATAAGTGAAAATTGTTGTATCAAAAAGATTTGTTACAACTGCTCCATGTGATTGGGTGGAAGCTGACCAACGAAGTGAACTGCCTGAAGAATCCAATAATACTGCAAACCCAGAGTCAAATGTACTTTTATCTGCACGTTGTGTTGCCCATGAACCATCACCAAGATATTTCAATGCCATCTCTGCTGTAACATCATTTGTACTAGGAACAATTTCTCCTGTGGTAGGATCGCTTACTAAACCAGCCAGTTGTGCACGTGGACTCCAGCCTAGCGTAGTATCGATATATGGTCTTTCTAAAATACCTTGTCCTGGATAAGGGACTCCATTTGAAATTGTAATAATTTCATGATTAGCACTAGCGTCTGTCGTCACTCTAAATAGTGCATTTGTCCAATTTCCATCCTTATCACGTGGTTTGACAATACCACCCGCGCGGAAATTCGTTCCATCTGCATTACCACTTCCTCCACCAGAAATATTGAGTGGAGAATCTGTTGGTGCATCATATGGCCCAACAGGAACCCAGCCTTCTTTCAAGGTGGCTCCTTCTGCGTGATTATAATATGGAACTAGTGCGTAAGATTTAGAACCGGAAACAATCTCTAGTCCTTCTGCAAAATTGTGGCGTGCATCACCTTCTGCTGCGCGTCCCCAAACATTTTGGAAATCTGCTAAATCAAGATCTTTAGCTGCATAGGAAATAATCCCATTAACCGTATTCCCATCCACGTCTGTTACTTTGATATCGACATCAATATGTGTTCCTGTCGCACCACGTGTACTTGTATCATAAGCAGAGCCGTCGATATTTGCTTGCGAAATATTTGACCCTCCTGCTTTTGCAGCGTCAAAATGGGCACGTATTTCATCTGCTGTCTTTACTACTGCTTCATCTTGCGTGATAAAATTTCCTTCATCATCTGTACAGTCTGTTGTAAGAAGCATATCGTTACCTGTTTGTAACAAGACAACTGCTTTATCATAACTATAGGTGGAGCCATCTGCCGCTTCTAAAACGCGAGGATGTTCTGCATCGACTGTAAAAGAGGTTTCAATTTCGATATGTTTTACAGTTAGTGTCAAGTTTCCACGTGTTCCATTTGGCAAAGTGACCGCATCCATATACGTGATTTGATAAAGATATTCATAACCAATATCTGAAGCGTCTATAACATTCGTATTCCATTTATAGCAGCTGTGTCTGTGAAATTATCAAGATACCCGTTTAACTCACCAACATAGCCAATCGCGCTATTATAGTTCGCATCCGAGTCAACGTTAATTCCTTTCCCAATTCCCATCGGGTCGGACTCAGGTTTATTGCCGTTTAAATCCTCAAGGTTTTCCCCCTCACTAGTAAGAGCAATCCATTTGAAACGATCGTCTTTGATATCAATAATATAATTTGCTCCATTTACCCATTTTATCTTTTTAACATCAACAAACGTATTACCATAGGGTAATGGTTTTGCAAAATCATTGGGATCATCATCCAGATAGTCTTCTTCGCTTTGTACGCCAGATTTCGCCTGCCCACCGCGGAAAACAGACCCATTGTCTAATACATCTGTATATCCAGCTGGTGCGCTTCCACTAATGACAGCTTCACATCCAGCTTTTTGGCTTTCATTCTTTTCCCCTATCTCTTTTGCTTGAATGGTTGTCACGGGGTGAAATTGCACCAATCCAAGTGCCAACAGCATAGATATTACGCTATTAGTTGCTTTTTTCACCAACGAATGTCCCTTATTTTTTTTCATAGTCGACTCTCCAAATTCAAAATAATCACATTTGTGACCTATTATATCAATATTAACACAAATTATTATATTTGACATCAAAGTACATTAATACTGAATTGAATAGCACTTTTGTTGTTCTCATATTTTAAAATATAAATGCTAAAAACGCACCACCCTTTTCTTTAAGAGTAGAGTGTGTTTCACCCTTTTTTTCTCTTTAAAACCAAGCGAATCATAAGTACAAAATGCGATACTACCGTATCTACCCGTCCTTTTATAAAGATAAGCATCTTTTCGCTAGTCATCCCTTAAAAAGCACAAAAAAACATCTCTATTTAAGTAGAGATGTTTTAGGTTTTACTTAATGATTTCAGTAATGTTACCGGAACCTACTGTACGACCACCTTCACGGATGGAGAACTTTGTTCCTTGTTCAACAGCGATAGGAGCAAGAAGTTCAACTTCCATTTCAACGTTATCGCCAGGCATGCACATATCTGTGCCTTCTGGTAATTTGATAACACCAGTTACGTCAGTTGTACGGAAGTAGAATTGAGGACGGTAGTTAGATACGAATGGAGTATGACGGCCGCCTTCTTCCTTTGTTAATACGTAAACTTGTGCTTTGAATTGTGTGTGAGGTGTAACAGAACCTGGTTTAGCAAGAACTTGTCCACGTTCGATTTCGTCACGGTTTACACCACGGAGCAATGCACCAATGTTGTCACCTGCTTGCGCGAAATCAAGAGTTTTACGGAACATTTCGATACCTGTAACAACAGTTTTCTTTGTTTCTTTTAAGCCAACGATTTCAACTTCGTCATTGAGGTTCAATTTACCACGTTCTACACGTCCTGTAGCAACGGTACCACGACCTGTGATTGTGAATACGTCTTCTACAGCCATGAGGAATGGTTTATCGAATTCATGTTCTGGAGTTGGGATCCAACTATCAACTGCATCTAACAATTCTTTGATTGGAGCAGTCCAGTTTGCATCGCCTTCAAGAGCCTTTAATGCAGAACCACGGATGATAGGTGTGTTGTCACCATCGAAACCATATTCTGTTAAGAGGTCACGAACTTCCATTTCAACAAGGTCAACGAGTTCAGGATCATCAACCATGTCGCATTTGTTTAAGAAGACAACCATTTTTGGAACGCCTACTTGACGGGACAATAAGATGTGTTCACGTGTTTGTGGCATTGGTCCATCGGTTGCTGCAACAACGAGGATTGCACCATCCATTTGTGCTGCACCAGTGATCATGTTCTTGACATAGTCAGCGTGACCTGGGCAGTCTACGTGTGCGTAGTGTCTTGTGTTTGTTTGATACTCAACGTGCGCTGTATTGATTGTAATACCACGCTCTTTTTCTTCTGGCGCACCATCGATTTTGTCGTAAGCTTCGAATACTGCTTTACCATCTTCTGGATGCTCAGAAAGATACTTTGTGATTGCTGCTGTCAATGTTGTTTTACCATGGTCTACGTGGCCAATGGTACCAATATTGACGTGTTCTAGCGATCGGTCAAAATGTTCTTTAGCCATAATGCTTTCTTCCTCCTAAATATATTTAAGTGAGATCTATATCATTTTATGATATCCGAATTGAGTTTGCAATCATTACTTCTCTTGAGAAGATGAGTTGTTTGCGATGATCTCTTTCGCAATGTTCTTTGGAACTTCTTCGTAGTGATCCGTCTGCATGATGTATGTTCCACGACCTTGTGTAAATGAACGCAAGTCAGTGACATACCCAAACATTTCAGATAATGGGACATAGCTTTCAATTTTGATTGCATTTCCCGTTTCTTCTTGTTGACGAATCTGTCCACGACGTTTGACGATGTCTCCCATAACCGAACCTAAGTATTCACTTGGTGCAGTTACGTCAACTCTCATAACAGGCTCTAAAATGACAGGATCACATTTCTTCGCTGCTTCTTTGAGCGCAAGGGATGCTGCAATTTTATATGCTTGTTCCGAAGAGTCAACTTCGTGAGAGCTACCATCAAATAAGGTTGCTTTGATATCTACTACTGGATATCCCGCAATAAGTCCATTGTTGAGCGCATCTTCGAGACCTTGTTGGGTTGGTTTGATGTATTCTTTTGGAACACTTCCACCCACGGTTTCATCGACGAACTCAAATCCTTTTCCTTCATTCGGTTCAAAACGAATCCATACATGACCATATTGACCATGTCCACCCGATTGACGTACGAATTTACCTTCGCACTCTGCAGGAACACGGATTGTTTCACGGTATGCAACTTGAGGCGCACCTGCGGTTGCTTCTACCTTGAATTCTCTCTTCATACGATCCATGATGATGTCGAGTTGTAATTCCCCAACACCCGCAATAATCGTTTGTCCTGTTTCTTCATCGGTATAGGTACGGAAGGTTGGATCTTCTTCTGCTAATTTTGCTAAAGCAGTATCCATCTTTTCCGCATCTCCTTTGGTCTTTGGTTCCACAGACATTTGGATAACTGGTTCTGGGAAGACCATGGATTCAAGGATAATTGGATGATCTTCTGCACATAGTGTGTCACCGGTTGTTGTGTTTTTTAAACCAACGGCACCAGCAATATCACCCGCATAAACTTCTGTGATATCCGTACGGTGGTTCGCATGCATACGTACGATACGACCTAAACGTTCTCTCTTATCTTTCGAAGCATTTAAGACATAACTACCTGCTGTTGTAGAACCCGAATAAACACGGAAATAAGTTAAACGTCCTACGAATGGGTCAGTTGCGACTTTGAATGCCAATGCGCTGAATGGTTCATCATCGCTCGCATGACGTTCGTCTTCCTCACCATTTTCAAGATGTCCTTGAATAGCAGGAATATCAGTTGGAGCTGGTAAGTAATCCACAACCGCATCCAATAATAATTGAACCCCTTTATTCTTATATGCAGATCCACATAGGACTGGGAAAAATTCAGAAGTTAGAACCCCTGCACGAATCGCACGTTTGATTTCTTCTTCGGTAACTTCTTCACCCTCTAAGACTTTCATCATGAGGTCTTCGTCATAATCCGCAATTGCTTCCAACATGGTTTGACGCATTTCTTGCGCTTGGGCAAGGTATTGTTCGTCAATATCTGTAATCTGAATGTCTGTTCCCAAATCATTCATATACATTTCTTGTTTCATGGTAACTAAGTCAATAATTCCACGGAAGCTTTGTTCGGCACCAATTGGCATTTGAATCGCTGCAGCTTTTGCGCCTAAACGATCTCCAATTGAAGCTACGGACATGTAGAAGTCTGCACCCGTCGCATCCATCTTGTTTGAGAATACGATACGTGGAACTCGATATTCAGTTGCTTGACGCCATACAGTTTCCGTTTGTGGTTCAACACCTGCTTTGGAGTCTAGTACGGTAACCGCACCATCCAATACACGTAAAGAACGTTCTACTTCAGCTGTAAAGTCTACGTGGCCTGGGGTATCAATGATGTTGATTTGACAATCTTTCCATTGACATGTGGTCGCTGCAGAAGTGATTGTAATACCACGTTCTTGTTCTTGCGCCATCCAGTCCATTTGCGAAGCACCATCATGAGTTTCACCAATTTTATAGATCTTACCGGTGTAATAAAGAATACGCTCTGTCGTTGTGGTTTTACCCGCATCGATATGCGCCATAATACCTATATTACGAATATGATCTAAGCTAAACTCTCTAGGCATATTTGTTTCCTTTCTTTAATTACCACCGATAATGTGCGAATGCTTTGTTTGCTTCCGCCATCTTGTGGGTGTCGTCTTTCTTCTTCACTGATGCACCAGTTCCGTTTGCTGCATCAAGGATTTCATTTGCTAAACGTTGTTCCATAGTTGGTTCATGACGTAAACGTGCATAGTTTACAATCCAACGTAAGCCAAGTGTCAATTTACGATCTGCACTGACTTCCACTGGTACTTGATAGTTTGCACCACCAACACGGCGAACTTTTAGTTCTAACATTGGCATAACATTACCCAATGCTTTTTCAAAAACTTCCATTGCGTTTTCACCCGTTTTTTCTTCTACAATTGCGAAGGCATTGTAAAGAATGTTTTGGGCAGTTCCACGCTTACCATCGATCATAATCTTATTAATCAACTTTGTGACGAGCTTTGAATTATAGATTGGATCTGGTAAGACTTCACGCTTTGCGATATAACCTTTTCTTGGCATGATTTACACTCTCCCTTCTTATTTCTCTGCTCTAGGTTTCTTTGTTCCATACAAAGAACGACCTTGGTTACGATCTGTAACACCAGCACAGTCTAATGTTCCACGAATGATGTGGTAACGAACACCAGGTAAATCCTTAACACGTCCACCACGAATCATGACAACACTGTGCTCTTGTAAGTTGTGTCCAACACCTGGAATATATGCGGTCACTTCCATTCCGTTCGATAAACGAACACGGGCATATTTACGAAGCGCTGAGTTAGGCTTCTTAGGTGTCATTGTGCCGACACGTGTACAAACCCCACGCTTTTGTGGACTACTCAATTTTGTTGAGCGATTCTTCAAAGAATTGAAGCCACGGTTTAAAGCAGGTGATTTGGATTTTGTCACTTTATCTGCACGACCTTTACGAACCAATTGATGTATTGTTGGCATATTCTTTCTCCCTTCTTTTTGTGTGCACACATTCTCAAGCGTGCCATTTTTTTGACTAATGAGAGGCTTTGCGCATAACAAAGCCTTTTTTCACTAAGCATGATGATTTTATATTGAACCAAAACACTTGTCAATACATTTTTATATTTATTTAAAAATAATATCTCCCAAGATTTCACACATTTTTTCTACATTTTTTTGAAGTTTTCGATGTAGAATGGCACAATATGGTTACGATGAAAGAAAAAAAGAAAAAGAAGCATTTCTTATTACGCTTCCTATTTACGTTATTAATTGTACTAGGCATTCTTTTTGGGGTTGCGTTTGGAGGCCTTACTTTCTTATTGGATGGACGCTTAAATGCCATGCAAAGAACCCAAGCCTATACCAAAAAAGAATTAAATGTCGCAAGTGAAGTCATTTCCTATACCCGCTTACGTCCGGTTTATAATCTTGCGATTTTCGGGGTGGATAATTCTGGCGATTATACTGCCACCGACCGTAGTGATGCGATGAAAATTTTATCGGTTAGTCCTTTAACCCGCGCTATCAAAATCACATCGGTTCAACGGGACACGCTTGTTTGGATTCCAGATCCAACCAATGATTACTCCAAATTCAACCATGCCTATTGGTGGGGTGGTGCCCCTTTGGCTTTAAAAACGCTAAATATGAATCTAGACTTAGATTTAACACGCTATGTTACCTTTAGTTTTTCCGCCCTCGAACAACTCGTGAATCTTGTGGGTGGAGTCGATATCTATTTAACCCAAGCGGAAGTCTATGATATGCAATTGCGTAATGGAACCATCTATTACGATGGAGACCGTGTGTATCATCTTGATGGCTCCCAAGCGATGGCTTATTGCCGCGTGCGTTATACCGATGATGATTATCATCGTATGCAACGCCAAAACAATGTCATTCAAGCCATCCTTTCAAACTTCAAGGGCTTTGGTTTTTCGAAACAGCTTGCGATTATTTCTGATATTCTTCCCTATGTTGAAACAAACTTATCGAATACCGAAATCAAATTACTTATTCTTTCCGCTGCCATCTGTGACTTAAATCATATTGACCAATACCAAGTCCCCGAAGATGGCTACAACGATATTAATGTCTTATCTTATGGAGGTTATAGCCCTCTTTATAAACTTCGTAGCTACAGTGATACAATCAAAAACTTACATCGTTTTATGTATGGAAGTCGCAATTATCAAGTCAGTCCACAAGCCCTTCAAATTGAAGAAAATATCTATGCTACTTTCGGACCATTTTCAGAATAAGTTATAATAAGTTTGGAGGTATCGCCCATGGGAAGTAATCGTATGTGTGATTTTTGTTTGACGGAAACAAGAGGTTTATTCCGCCGTCCAATCAAAATCAATGATGCACATTTAATTTGTCAAAACTGCCGAAAGATTTTAGATTCCTATCATCTACCCTTGCGCTATGAATTATTTCAAATCTTAGTCACCAATCAAAAAGATATGCGTGACATGATTATGAACGACTATGTGAAACAACATCCCGTTTCTGAATCCATGGCGAAATACTTTCCTCTACCAAATATTTTGTTGCATGAACAAGAGCAATGTATCAATTTCGTCGAAGCAACCATTACCGTTGATTCTTCGCAAATTCCTACCACGCTTGCCCCAACCCGTATCTTTGATATCACAAAAGCACATATCAACAATTTACCAGACGCAAAGGCCAACCCTGTTACGATTACAGGAAAGCTCATTGAAACAAATGCAGCTTTATATTTCTTAAGCAACAATTTCATTAACTGTCACCGTTTAACAAGTTTAATTCATGAACGGGTAGAAACCAATCCCACGGAAATTCAAGTCTTAGAAAAGAATCAAGTTTATACCTATCAAGTACCAAATGCAGAACTCTTCTTCTTACGCGAATCCTTTTATCAAAAGCTCGCTGCCTATCGTTCCAATAAAAAAGATAACCTCATCTATATCCAAAGTGAAAACACCCTCACCTTAACACCAGGTGTTTACCAAGTACCACGTAATATTCAACCAGGTGTCTATTGGGTTAATCCTGTAAGAGATGATGGCTTACATATTCGCGATGCAGCAGGTAAAGTTCACCACATTGGTAATGGGCGCATTCGTCTAGATTCGGGATCACAACTTGAAGTTACGGGCGAATATGAATTCCGTTTCAATAAAAAAGAAGAGAAACAAGAAGAAACTCCGAAGTTAGAAGAAACCATGGTATTTGAAAAGATTCAAGATGAAAAGAAGCCACAAGTCGAAGAAACCGTTGTCTTAGCAACGGTCTCGGGTGTGGATGAAGTAAAGCCTACGCCTGAAGTGGATGAGCAACCAACGATTAGTCTTTCGAGTATTCGTGAGCTAGACTCACTTACGCACCCAGGTTCCTCTGGAGAAGAGAACTAAGATTGGGAAGATCTCAAGTCTTCCTGCTAGCATGTTTCCAATCATAACCAGTTTGGATAACACACTAAATTGCGAATAATTACACGTAGGTCCTACGCTAGCAAAGCCAGGGCCTATATTATTAAACGTTGCCACAACAGCCGATAAGTTTGTCTCCATGGAGAAACCATCTAAGGAAACAATTAAGAAGGTCGCAAAGATAATGGCTACATAAGCCACAAGATACGCATTGGTATTGCGTAGTATTTTTTCATCGACTGCCACTTGATTCACACGTACTTTACGAATTTCGGTTGGATGTAAACTCTCATGAATATTCCGACGTAAATTCTTAAACAATAAAATATAACGTGCTAACTTAAAGCCACCACCCGTACTACCAGCACAAGCTCCCCCAAACATCAAGATAAATAAGATGGTTTTGGATAAGGAAGGCCATAAGTCAAAGTCTGTTGTCGCAAATCCAGTTGTCGACATGACGGTTCCAACTTGGAAAGCCGCATGTCTTAAAGCCGTTAAAAAGCCATCATACAAAGGCAGAATATTGAGCGTAATCACAAGAATACTGACGAATATAATGCCTAGATATAAACGAAGTTCTTCATCACTAAAGGCATCTTTGAAACGACGCATTAATAAAATGTAATAGATGGAGAAATTCACTCCAAATAAAAACATAAATACGGTTGTGACATTTTGAAGATAGGGACTATAACTCGCTAGGGAATCATTCTTAACCCCAAAGCCACCCGTTCCTGCTGTACCAAACGCCGTACAAATCGCTTCTAAAGGAGGCATCCCTCCAACCAGTAAAAATAAGAAATCTAAAACGGTTAAACCAATATAAATCCAATAAAGAATTAACGCCGTTTTCTTCATTCTTGGCACAAGCTTACCAACCGAAGGACCTGGACTTTCAGCACGTAGAATATGTAAGGTATAGCCTTCATTCTTACCCGATAAAGGAATGACCGCAAGTAAGAAAACAAGCACGCCCATACCACCTACCCAGTGGCTAAAGCTACGCCAATAGAGTAAAGAATCAGGTAGTGCTTCTACGTCAGATAATATCGAAGATCCCGTAGTGGTAAAACCAGAAACAATTTCAAATAACGCATCCACAAAGTGTGGAATGGCTTCTGAAAAATAAAAAGGCAGACATCCAAAAATGGACATCACAATCCACGCAATACCCGTTGTGACTAAGCCCTCTCTTGCGTAGAAGCCCTTGCGTGCACTTCTACCTATAAGCCACGCACAACCAGCTGCTACACCAGTAATAATCATGGTTTGTACAAAGGCGATGACGACATTGTTGTTATGATTAAAAATCGCAATCAACAATGCGGGAATCATAAATAGTATTTCAAGTCCTAAAATATGCGCAATGATACGCATAATCATTCGATAGTTCATCTATACCCTCTAATCTACAAAGATGTCATTGAAGTTCTGAATGGTTGCCTTTCCATTGCTTACCACAACCACATTATCGCCTACTTGATAGGAAGAATCCCCTGAAGCAATTTCAGTTTTGTTGCCATGGGTAATACTTACAATCAAGGCATCTTTTTTTGTACGAATATCTTTTAATGGTTCGCCCACATGAAGATCTTTTTCATCGATGATGAATTCGATGGCTTCTCCTTGTCCATCCGCAATACGGTGTACGGTAATTGCTGCACCTTGTTTATTCTGCATTGCACGGACATAACGAATAATCGAATTACAACTTAATTCTTTTGGTGAAATCACACTTCCAATTGGTAAGGAATCCAACATGCGGTTATTTTCCGCGTGGGATAATTTTGTGACAATTTGAGGAATGTTCTTTTCGTTAGCATAAAGCGAAATGACAATATTCAATTCATCTAAACCCGTTAACGTAACCATTCCATCAAAGCGTTCAATGCCTTCACTATCTAAGAAGTTTTGACTACTTGCGTCTCCCTCAATAATTGTTGCATTAGGTAAAGAGGCCGCAAGTAAAGAACAGCGCTCGGGGTCACTTTCAATAATCGATACATGCATCCCAATCTTTTCTAATTCAAGAGCGAGATAGTAACTAATCTTGCCACCACCCGCAATAAGTACGTGTTTAACTTCCCGGGCAATAATCCCAAGATTCTTTAATAATGTGGATAATTGATCTGCCGAAGCAGTGACGTAAATTAAGTCATTTTCTTTTACGACAAAATTTCCATCTGGAATCACACATACCCCATCTCGAACAACTGCACATACTAATACCTTACATTTGATGATACTATCGAGCTTTTTAAGAGGTACATTGACTAATTGACTATCTTTTTTAATACGAAGGCTGACAATTTCTGCACTGCCCTTCGCAAAGGTTTCAATATTTAAAAAGCCTGGATATTTAAGTAAGCGCCCAATTTCAATCGCTGCTTCTTGTTCGGGATTGATGACAAGATTTAAGCCAAACAAATCACGCATCCGATAAGCTTGTTGGCGATATTCCGGGTCACGAATCCGACCAATGGTATGAATTTCTGGATTTAACCCATGCGCGGTCATACACGAAAGCATATTCACTTCATCTGCGTCGGTTGCCGCAATTAAAAGGTCTGATTCATCCACACCTGCTTGTTCTAAGGTATCCATAGATGCCGCATTCCCATGAACGGTAATGACATCATATTGTTCCATAATATGTTCTAAGACATATGGATCACTATCAATTAATGTAATCTCATGGCCTTCATTTCCTAGTTTATCAACTAATACTTCACCGACTTTTCCGCCGCCCGCAACTAATATTTTCATACTTCCCTCATCAATTTATCGAACGCAATCATTGTATCATTCTCACAAAAAAAGACAATTCTTATTCAAGAACCGCCTCTTCTTTTTCTAACGCCCGCGCAAATTGGGTCTCATACAGTTCACGATAGACGCCATCTTTTTTGACTAAATCTTGATGCTTGCCACGCTCTACAATTTTGCCATCTTTGACCACTAATATTTCATCAGCCGCTAAGATTGTCGACAAACGATGCGCAATTAAAATACTCGTACGTGAATCAATAAGTGGATCAATTGCCTCTTGAATCTTATTCTCTGAAATGGAATCCAAAGAAGCCGTTGCTTCATCAAATATCAACAAAGCAGGATCCTTTAATAAGACACGCGCAATGGAAAGACGTTGTTTTTCACCACCCGAAAGTTTTAAGCCACGATTCCCAACAACGGTATTGTAACCATCAGGTTGAGCAATAATGAAGTCATGGATATTCGCCTTTGCACAAGCACTAACGATTTCTTCTTCACTCGCATCCGGTTTTGCGTACAACAAGTTCTCTTTAATCGTTCCATTAAATAAATAGGTATCTTGGGTTACGACCCCTACATTTTTACGCAAATAAGTTAAATCTAAATCGCGTACATCAATTCCATCAAAGTAAACTGCGCCACCCGTTACATCATATAAGCGTGGAATGAGGTTAATCATTGTACTCTTACCAGAACCAGATGGGCCTACAATCGCAATACTGTGGCCACTTTCAAGTTCAAAATTCACATCTTTAAGAATTTGACGTTCAGGTTCGTAATAGAATTCGACGTGTTCAAAGCGCACATTTCCTTTTGCTTCTTTCGGAACAATCGCATTTTCTTTATTCTTTATTTCTACTGGCATATCAAAGTATTCAAAGATACGTGTAAACATCGCCATAGAACGAATCCATTCCACTTGAATATTCAATAAGGAATTCACCGGCCCATACATACGCCCTAATAAAGTAACAAGTACCGTAATATCACCAACTGTTAAATCGTGGTTATAACGCATCATCAAGATACCACCCACCAAATACAACAACATTGGCCCAATACTCGTGAAGGTTGTAATGACGACACGGAACCAACGCCCCGCCATACTTTCTTTGATATTTAAATCCACCATCTTCCGATTGGCCGCTTCATATTTTTCATATTCCCGTTTCTCTTGGCCAAAGAGCTTCACCAACATTTGTCCACTTACGGATAAAGTCTCATTTAAGATGCCATTAATCTCATCGTTACACGCTTGTGATTCGCGTGTTAAGGTCCATCTTGTTTTACCAGCGCGACGCGTTGGAATTGTAAAAAGAGGAACGATGATAATACCTATCGTCGCTAGGATCCAGTTTTTTTGATACATGGCGATCAGTGCGACAACAAGGGTGATGGAATTGGAAAGAATACTTGTAAAGGTATTGGTGATGATTTGTTGAACACCAGAAATATCACTGGTCATACGCGTGATGATATCGCCTTGATTGTTCGAAGTGAAAAAACGTTGTGACATCGATTGGAGATGTTGGAACATTTTATTACGCATATCAAAGGTAATATGTTGCGCAATCCATGTATTCAGATAACTTTCTAATACTCCAATCAGATTCGCGATTAAAGTCACAGCTAAAGATAAGACAATATATTTAATTAAGGCATCAAAGTTACGTCCAATTAAACCTTCATCAATAATCTTCCCAGTTAAAATCGATGGCAACAAACTAAAAATAGACGATGCGATAATCGCAACGAACACTAAAAGTAACTGTTTCCAATATGGTTTCAAATAAGAGAAAACACGTAGCAATAATTCTTTGGTTACTTTAGGTTGGTTCTGCTTTTCTTCCTCGGTTAAGAAACCTTGGCGCATAGGCCCACCCATTCTTGGACCACTCATATGCTATTAATAGTAACAACTTTCCGTGAACAATGGGTGAACAAATTCAACTTTTCATAGAATTTTTTAAGAAAGCGTTCTATAGTGATATCGGTAAATTATGAAATTCACACTCAAAAAAGATGGGCCACGATTCTTGGCAGTCCTCATTGCCTCTATCATCATGGCCTTTAATATCAAAACCTTTGTGCGGATTGGAAACCTCTTTCCAGGAGGCGCTACGGGATTAACCGTTCTCATTCAACGCCTTGTGGAACGCTCTTTTGGTTATACACCTTCGTATACCTTAATCAATGTCGCATTAAATGCCATACCGATTTATATTGGCTTTCGCTACATTGGGAAAAAGTTTACCCTTTATTCCCTTATCACTATTTTATTAACTGGTATCTTAACGGATTTATTCCCTTCCTATGCGATTACCTATGACACGTTATTAATCGCCATCTTTGGAGGTCTTTTAAACGGCGTTGCGATCAGTTTATGTTTAAAGTTTGATGCGACAACCGGTGGAACGGATTTTATTGCGATTTATTTTGCCCAGAAAAAACAAATTGAAACCTTTAATTATGTCTTAGGTTTCAATATCTTAATCCTTACAATAGCGGGATATTATTTTGGGTGGGATAAAGCCCTTTATTCCATCATCTTCCAATATGTCTCCACCCAAGTCTTACATCTTCTCTACCGCAATTACCAACGTAAGACCTTATTAATCATCACCGAAAAAGCAGAAGAAATTGCGCCAAAGATCCACGAAGTGTGTCACCATGGCGCAACCTTAATTGATGTTGAAGGTTCTTACGAACACATTGGTCGTAAGCTTGTTTATTCGGTTGTCTCTACTTCGGACGTAAGTCGCGTTATCTATGAAGTAAAACGCATTGACCCAAAGGCCTTTATCAATGCCTTACCCACAACCGAAATCTCAGGACGTTTTTATATCAAACCCAAAGATTAAACTAACGCATTCGCAATATGAATAATAAAATCTTGGACGTTTGTCACAACCCCACGCGAAGATAAGGAACCGCGATCTGCTAACTTATTCACCATGAATTCCGATACATCTACACAATAGAAATAGACCTGACGCACCGTTCCATCTTTTAAGACACGATAAGAAGGTGTCATATTTCCTACCGCAATCGTATGTAACATCGTTGCCATACAAATTACCGTTGTCGCTTCACGGATTTCCTTACGCATGGCATCTTGGGCTTCATAGACATTCCCATAAACAGGTGGTAATGGCCCATCATCACGAATCGATCCACCTAACACATATGGAATCTTATTGCGCTCTAAGGCACACACGATCCCATCGTTCAAATCATGGGCTTTAATAAACTCCTTAATGCCTCCACAACGTTTCACTTCATTGATGGTATCTAAATGATTGTAGTGTCCATTTGGCACATTCTCTCTTGTGTAAATATTTTGACCTAAAGCTGTTTTTAAATAGGCCCCTTCTAAATCATGGGTCGCAAGCGCATTCCCCGCAAGAACCGCATCTACATAGCCCCCATCAATCAAGCGCGCAAAGGCTTCTCTTGCGCCACAATCAAAGGAAAACGCTGGCCCCATAACCCAAACAACTTTGCCATGTTCCTTTTCATATTTAAGCAATTCCACAATCTCTTCATAGTCACGTGTAAAAGAAGTCTCACGTGTTTTATTTTGACGAAACGCAAAGGTCTCGGGATTATTTTGTTCTTCAAAGAAGCCATTGGGGTAGACATAGATGCCTTCACTTGCGTCTTCACTTCTCCCACATACCACAAGATCCCCTACTTTAAGATGGCGAAACTCACGCACAAAAATTTGTCCATCTTCATATACCGGAACACAATCCATACGACTTTCTTTCGCAAGTAACCATGTCCCATCAATTTTAAAATACTCTGGATAAATACTTAACGCATGATAATTTTCTGGTGCGACTGTTTCGATTTCTACTTTTTTCAAAACGGCATTGGGTGCTTCCACAAATTCTTTTTCTTCAAAATTTGGAGCTACATAAGTTCTTAAGTTCATAGGCCTTACTCTCCTTGTTGCCATTATAACGTAAAATATCTTTTTTATTTTGCCTAATCCGGTGTAAAATAGACAACATTAAAGGAATTATTTATGCAAGTAACGATACCAGACAACTACAAACCAACCTTAACCATCAATGAAACCCAAGATGCGATTAAGTATATTCGGGATACGTTTCAAAAGGAATTCGGCAAAGAAATGCATTTAATGCGTGTCAGTGCCCCTCTTTTTGTCACCAAAGCTTCTGGCCTTAACGATAACTTAAATGGAATTGAACGGCCTGTTGCCTTTGATATTCAAGAAATGCCAGAAGAAACGATTGAAGTGGTACAATCCCTAGCAAAATGGAAACGCTTTGCGCTTAAGAAGTATGCTTTTGCGATGCATGAAGGACTTTATACCAATATGAATGCGATTCGACGCGATGAGCGCTTAGACAATCTTCATTCCATCTATGTAGACCAATGGGATTGGGAAAAAGTCATTGCGAAAAAAGAGCGCACCGATCAAACCCTTGAAGAAACCGTACGTACCATCTTTAAAGTCATCAAACATATGGAACATGAAGTTTGGTATAAATACCCACAAGCCGTATGCCACTTAGCAGAAGATGTCATTTTCATTGATAGCCAAGAATTAGAAGACTTATATCCAAATCTTTCTTCGAAAGAACGTGAAGAAAGAATTGTGAAAGATAAAAAATGCGTCTTTGTCAAACGTATTGGGTGGCCACTTGAACATTCCAAGCGCCCACATGATGGACGGGCACCAGACTATGATGATTGGAACTTAAATGGTGATTTATTCTTCTATTTACCTTCCCTAGATTGTGCTCTTGAAATTTCAAGTATGGGCATTCGGGTTGATGAAGATTCCATTCAAACTCAATGTGAACACCTCAATTGTATGGGCCGTCTTTCTTTCCCTTATCACCAAATGGTCTTAAACAAAGAACTCCCTTATACGATTGGTGGAGGGATTGGCCAATCCCGCTTATGTATGTTGCTGTTGAATAAGGCCCATATTGGGGAAGTCCAAGCTTCTATTTGGCCAAAAGAAATTCAAGAGACCTGTGCGAAAGGCAACATTCCACTCTTATAAAAAAAGAATCTTCTTATTTCTAAGAAGATTTTTTATTTACCTCATCGACATACATCATCGCATCCCACAAATCTTTCCGTTGGATACAATAGCCCTTTTCTTCCCATTCATCGATGGAAGAAAAATCACGTACACCAATACAAGTCACGCCTGCCGCATGCGCCGCTTTAATGCCATTCATAGAGTCTTCCACAATGATAGTCTATTCTTTCTTTAATCCAAACTTCTCCATGCAGGTTAAATAGATTTCTGGATCTGGTTTACGTTCTTTTACCATATCCCCGAAGATCGTTCCATTAAAACGCGATAAGACATGGTGTGGGCCAAGGGTTTGTTGGATGACATCTTCAAAGGAAGAAGATGCCACAAAACGTTTGATTTGATGTTCTTCTAAATAATCGAGTACTTCTTTGACATAAGGCTTTAAAGGAACACCATGTTCTTTGGCTTTTTCTTTATATAACGCATCGACATGTTTAATGATGTATTCTACCGTTGGTTGACTAAAGTGATACATATTCATGAAGATCTTCACCGAATCCATCATGCCTCCACCCGTCACTTTAATATAGAAGTCACGTGTTACCGCAACCCCTAACTCTTTTGCGCCTTCCACAAAACATTCAAAAAATACATCGTTACTCGCTAATAGGACTCCATCGCAATCAAAAATGACATTCTTAATCATATAACCCCCTGTTTGTTATAGTCTTTGGGTGAAACAGGACGACGAAGTAATTCATAGTGGTCCTCATTCCACGCAAATTTCATAATACCACCATTTGGAATCAATGCTTTCGGATTTCCAATTACTTCATATGGATCTAATTGGAATAAAAGACGAATGACATAGCGACATAACGTACCATGTGCGGCCAGTAAAATCGTATCACCATCTTCGCTTTCGTTTTTGGCTTGTTCCATAACACGAAATAATTTAGTTTGAATGGACGCTAAATTATCTCCACCTAAATCGGAGAAATCATCCATGCGTTTATGTGTTTCTATTTCTTCACGCACTTCTTCAATAAAACAACCATCAAGTTTCCCAAAATCAAATTCTTTTAAATCCTTTGTATACGTAATCGGAACCGCTTGTCCTTCTAGAATAATATGCGCGGTATCAATTGCCCGCTCACATGTTGAACAATATGCACGATTAAACTTCACGCCTTCAAGCGCTTTTTTAGCTTCATAGGCATCCGCAATGCCTTCTTTGGTTAAAGGTGAATCACAACTTCCTTGGACTCTACCAATTTGATTAAAGAAGGTTTCGCCATGTCTAACATAATAGAAAGTCAAATACATAGAGGTATTGTAACATGAGAAAAGACCCTAACGGGTCTTTCTCGTATTTTCATATAGGGGATAGAATCTCTGAATTTCTGCTAAAGGGGGAGCAGAGAACTCAGGGCAGATTTCCTGTCTGCACCATTATCCTAACAAACGACCTTCGTTAAATTATGTAAGGATTATGTTAAATTATGTGAAAAACTAAACAATATTTATAGAAATATTTCCTAGAACCAAGTATGATGGAAGGGATAAATAAGAAGGTACGTATTATGAAACAATTAAGAATTCCCATTGGTTTAAACGCAACACAATGGCAAGCGATGATTGAAGGCTTAGATGAAAACTCCACTACCATCAATGATTATCGTAAAGTTTTAAACTTACTGCATTCCTATGAGAATGGCATGTATCACATTTTATCGATGGATAAAGAGGACGCAAAAGCCTATTATGCATACCTTGACACAAGGGTACAAGACCAAACCATGAGCGCCAATACCGCACACCGTTATAAAGCAACCTTACGTAGTTTAGGAATGCGCATCATGAAACAATCTGAACAATTCCCAAATTATCAAAACCCCTTCACCAATTTAGTGAAGAATGAATATCGTAAACCCACTTCTTATGAGAAAGTTAGTTTCGCAAATCCAGAAGCCATTCAACAAATTCGTAAACAATACTATACCTTACGCACACATGAAGTATTTATTTTAGAATTCATGTTGAATCTTGGTTTAACCCCAAAACAAATTGAACAAATTCGCATTAGTGACTTTAAGAAAACGGATAAAGGCTTATTACTTTGTGTTAAAGATGCCAATCAAAAAAATGCCTATTATGGTTTCTATCCGACCTTTGAAAAAGAACTTTTAAAATACCAACCAAACTTAGGTGACCAAAGCCAAGATACCTATTTCTTTGTGACCTCACGTCATTTACCTTATAACTATCGTGCTATTCACCACATGGTACAAAACATTTCAAAAGAAGCACGTTTAGCAGAACCCTTAACTCCTTATCAATTATCACTTTATGGGATGGTACATTCCTATCTTATCCACGCTTCCATTCTTGAGCACACGATGCTCGACCAAGAACTCGCAAAAGAAATGGACCCAGAAAAACAAGCATCCCTCAAAAAGGAAATTGAAAAGAATGAATCGTTATTTATTCCACTTGCACAAAAGTCTTGGATTGGTGATTGGCAATCCAATTATCCAAGTCTCATGCAGAAACAAATTGATGCCATTCATGAACAACTCGGTGGCAAAGTCTTATTAGGAATCGTTGGGTTAAACCATGATTAAAGGAATTCTATTTGATCTAGGCTATACGCTTGAAAAACCAGAAACTGGCGATTGGATGTTAACGAAAAAATTCTATTCTTATTATCCAAAAGAAGTACTTCAAGCACTAGATAAAGAAGTATTACATAACGCCTTACGCAAAGCATCCTTCCCGTTAGCACAAGATCATAAAATCAATACCCGTGAAGAAGAATTCATCCAATTCACAAAGTTCTATTATGATTTGATTTCCAATATACCATCTTTATCTATTGATGAAACTATAGCCAAAGACATAGCACAGGATCGAACTTATGACTATGAGAAATATGTTTTATTTGATTCTACGATGGAAACACTTCAAACCCTAAAGGAACAAGGCTATAAACTTGGTGTCTTATCCGATACATGGCCAAGTACCGTAAACCAATTGGAATATGCAGGTATTGCGCAATACTTTGATTGTTTTACCTATAGTTTCCAATATGGCGTTTTAAAACCCCATCATCTTCTCTATGAAGATGCGATTAAGAAAATGCAACTATCGCCCGATACATTAATTTTTGTGGATGATTTACCTAAGAATCTCATTGGTGCAAGTGCATATGGAATTCATCCGGTACAATCCCTACAAAATCCAAGTATCCAACAAGATGCATCCTTCCCATCCATTAATAAACCAAGTGATATCTTTGCATTACTGAACCATACAAAACAAGAATGAACACGTTATAATGATTTATAAGGAGGAAAGAAACCTATGGAAGAAAGAACAATCTTTTGCCCCTACTGTGGCGAAAAAATTATGGCTTCTTCAAAGTTCTGTATGCATTGTGGAACACAGTTACCCCCAATTGTACAAGAACTCACTGGGCAAATCCCTGTTGTAAAAGAAAATGAAGCGGCACAAGCACAACCAGAAAATACCGCTGCATTAAATTTCATGTTGGAAAATGCGATGGCAGATTTGGAACATACAAATACCGTTCCACAAGCCCAACCAAGTAGTGTCCAAGCTGCACCAACGACTTCCATTCCTTCTTTTACTGCGCAAGCACCTACCAATACAACACCTATTGTGGAACAAACACCGGTTTCCCAAACCATTCCACAACCTGTTGTTCAACAAACCCAACCGCAACCGGTTCCAAAAGAGAACCCTTATAATACACAAGGTATCCCCTATTATGAAGAGGAATGGGAAGAACCCAAACAACGCCGTATTTGGCCACTTGTCTTAATCTTATTATTAGCGCTTCTATTTGCCTTAGGCGCATTTACCTATGTCTTTTTCCCTAATGTCATAAATAGTGGAATTGATACAGTAAATGGCATTGCCCATACCAATTTCCAACACATTGGGGAAGAGGAAAAGGAAGAGTTTTATAATGTCCCAAGTGATGATGATAAAAAAGAAACACCAACGCCTTCTTCTACGCCTACTCCTACCCCCACGCCAACGGCTACACCAACACCAACGCCTACTCCAACACCAACCCCTACACCAACTCCAGAGGCAAGCGTCACTACGGATTATTCCACCTCTGTTACAAGTAGTTACAATGCCTTCTATCGTAATTATCTAGATGCGATTGAAAAAGGTACGATGAATCAAATCGAACACGTCACTAGCACTGTAAAAGAAAACCTTGTCTATCGTTATGATCATTTCAATAAAGGCTATCGCTTTAAAAATAGAAAGATTTATTTAGACAAATCTTCCTATACCCAAAAACAAGGTGCCAATAACACCTTAGATGTAACCTTCAAAGTTTATATGGAAAATGATTGTTGGAATCCAAACAATGAGTATATCGATAACAACATCACCCAACAAATCACCATGAACTATAATCCACAAACAAACGACTACACCATCACCGATATCACCGTTCTTAAAAAACAAGACCTCTCCAACAATCTTGTGGATGTGACAAATAATTAATGTAGCTTAACGTTTGTATACTAATTTAAAATTATATTACAGAGAGACATCCTTTCATTAAAATCATTAAGGCTTGTCTCTTTTTCATCTCTCTTAAAGTATATTGCTAGAGATTAAAAATCCATTCCTAGAGAATCAATTATTTCTTCCTCTACCCCTAACATTTTTAGTATCTCAAATAATACATCCTCCGCAAATATAACATCTTGTTTATTCAATTCTTGATATATATCCTCAATTGTATAGGGCTCAACTAAATAGTTCTTTAAATAATCAATATTATGATTTCTTTCATATATAGAGTTCTCTTCTAATAGTTCTTCCTCTACAGCTGTTACGATAGTTGCTTCTTCCTTATCAAATAGTTTAAGCATACCTACATCGCTATCATTACACATAATACCTATAGCTGGCACATGATAAACCTGCGATAACTCCTTAGCAGCCTCAAAAGGATCTCCATCAATATTCATTCCTAACCATTCGCTATCTTCACCAAATATTTCTTCTTTTTCCTTCAACCCTTCTAATACTGCTTCATTATTCTTAAGCAATGTAGATAAAATAAACATTCCCATATCTTAACCTTGTATGATAATTACATACCTTGTCAGCACATAATTATCTCTTCCTTTCTAACCTTTGATAGGATTAAGTAGAAACCATTGTTTACTCTAATATTGTATGTGGCCAGTCTACTTAAGTGAGGTTGAGGCTATGGGTTC
>JAGAVW010000021.1 GCA_017941735.1 Solobacterium sp.
ATAAACAAGAATTTATATGCTTAAGTCTGAAACATCAATCTCACCAGACATAAGCTTTGGTAATAAAGAATCTCTCGTCCCAGATAATCTATTGTTCTCGTTTTTATTATGTCCAATCATTTCAAATAATGGTGCAACCTTAGTCACATACTCTTTAATCTGTACATTGTCTATTTCACTAACACTTAAATTCGCTATATGTTTTGGATAAATATGAGGTTGGGCAGATCCTGTTTGTGAATCAAATATCTCTTGTTGCCTTTTCTTTAATAAGACATACCAAAAATATACATCTGGTGTCATTGAAGAATCGATGAATGATGAATCGGACGACCAAACTGGAATGCTCCACAAATTCACAAAACCTGCATTTGCTCCAGACGAAGAGATAGTCAGTACAGGAGCTTCAGTATTCGCTGTATTGTGATAAGTTGCTGGTTCCAGTCCACCTGCAACTATTGGAACATTTCCATTGATGGCGTCTTTTGAGAGCAGTCCTTTTCCTCTTTGAGGAGTTATATATTCTCCAATTGTTCGCTCTCCGTAGTTGATGTTTGAAAAAAGAACATCGAATATTGTAAAAGCTTGTTCTTCTAAATTCTTGTTTATTTTATTATTTCATTCATTTACAGGAGATTTTATAATAGTTATAGAGGGTTTTTCATGCAAACATTTTTCACAGAAGCTGATTATGAAGAATCGGTAATTGAATTGATTAAAGACGATCTAGAGTATGATTATGTATATGGTCCTGATATAGAACGTGATTTTTATAGTCCATTTTATGAAGATGTTTTAAATGAATCAATTCGAAGAATTAATCCTGGTATTCCTGAAGATGGTATTGTGGATGCTTTATATCGTTTGAAGAATATTGAAAATGGTGAGCTAGTGCAAAAGAACGCTGTATTCATGGATTATCTTCAGCATGGAATCCCTATTCGCTACACCGAAAAGGGAGAGGAAGTATCATCTATTGCTTATTTAATTGACTATAAAAATGTTGATAATAATTCTTTTATAGTTGCTAATCAATGGACATTTATAGAAAACAGCGAAAAAAGACCAGATGTATTATTATTCGTTAATGGTCTACCTGTTGTTTTAATGGAATTAAAATCTCCGTCTAGAGAAGAAACAGACGCTTCTGAAGCATATTCTCAAATTAGAAATTATATTCATGAAATACCATCTATGTTTGTATATAACGCAATATGTGTTATGTTTGATCTTATGACATCTAAAGCCGGAACAATTACTTCTGGCGAAGATAGATTCATGGAATGGAAAACTGTAGATGGGGAAGTTGATGATATAGAGGCTGCAAAATTTGATACATTCTTTGAGGGAATGTTTAAGAAGGACAGATTGCTGGATATTATCAAGAACTTTATTTGTTTTTCAAATGAAGGAGTAAATGCCAATTATAAGATTCTAGCTGGATATCACCAGTATTTTGCTGTTAAGAAAGCTATTGAGTCCACTAGACTTGCGTCTACTGTAAGACATGATGGTAAAGGTGGCGTCTTTTGGCATACGCAAGGATCTGGGAAATCATTATCGATGGTTTTCTATGCTCATTTACTGCAAGAAGCTTTGGATTCACCGACAATCGTTGTATTAACAGATAGAAATGATTTAGATAATCAACTATTTGCTCAATTTTCATTCTGTAAAGATTTTTTAAGACAGACACCTGTACAAGCTGAAAGCCGAGAGAATCTAAAAGAACTTTTAAAAGATAGAGTGGCTAACGGAATTATATTTACTACAATGCAGAAATTTGAAGAGTCATTCAATGTATTATCTGAAAGAGAAAATATTATAGTTATGGCTGATGAAGCTCATCGTGGACAATATGGATTATCTGAAAAGATTAAAATGACCAAGAATGAAGAAGGAGAAGATATTGCCACAAAAGTTGTAGGTACAGCTCGTATTATCCGCAATAGTTTGCCTCATGCGACTTATATTGGGTTTACAGGCACACCAATATCTCAAAAGGATAGAAATACAATTGAAGTATTTGGTGATTATATAGACATCTATGATATGACACAAGCTGTAAAAGATGGAGCTACTCGTCCGGTCTATTACGAAAGCCGTGTCATCAAATTAAAATTAGATGAAAACACATTAAGACTAATCGATCAGGAATATGACATCATGGCTGAAAACTCTGATCCAGGTGTAATAGAAAAGAGTAAACATGAACTGGGTAAAATGGAAGCTATTCTTGGCAATGAAAAAACAATTAATACATTAGTGGATGATATTTTAGATCACTATGAAAATAACCGAGAAAACTTATTAACAGGTAAAGCAATGATTGTCGCTTATTCTCGTCCAATAGCAATGAAGATATATAAACGGATATTAGAATTAAGGCCTAATTGGACTGAAAAAGTGGCGGTTGTCATGACTGGTTCCAACAAAGATCCTGAAGAATGGCACAAATATGTAGGCAACAAAGCATATAAACAAGAATTAGCTTCTAAATTTAAAGATAACGATGATCCACTGAAGATTGCGATTGTTGTGGATATGTGGCTAACAGGTTTTGATGTACCGTCACTCGCTACAATGTATGTTTATAAACCGATGCATGGTTATGCTTTAATGCAAGCTATTGCAAGAGTAAATAGGGTTTTCCGTGATAAAGAAGGCGGGCTTGTTGTTGATTATGTTGGTATAGCTGGTGCCTTAAAACAAGCAATGAATGACTATACAGTACGAGATAAGAAGAATTATGGAGATACAGACATTGCAAGTGTCGCATATCCTAAATTCTTAGAAAAGTTAGAAATCTGCCGAGATATTTTCTTTGAATATGATTATTCTAATTTTGCGTATGGTTCTGCATTAGAAAGAGGAAAAGCAATAAGTGGTGCTGTAAACTTCATTGTTGCTCCAGATAAAGAAGAAGAAAAACAAACATTCTTAAAAGAGGCTTTAGCCTTACATCAAGCTTTATCGTTATGCTCTTCTATAGTTGAAGAAGATTTAAGATTTGAAGCAAATGGATTCTTTGAGTCTGTGCGTGTGCTCGTGACGCGATTGACTAATAGTGGCTCAGGAACGAAGATATCATTACCTGAAATGAATGCAAGAATCAATGAGTTATTGAAGCAGAGCGTTAAGAGTGAAGGCGTTATTAATCTGTTTTCTGATGTTAAGTCTGAATTTTCATTATTTGACCCAAAATTCTTAGATGAAATCGGGAAAATGAAAGAAAAGAATCTGGCAGTTGAATTATTGAAAAGATTGATTGCAGATCAAATTAAAATATATAGACATACTAATATTGTCAAATCTGAAAAGTTTAGTGAAATAATTCAAAGATCTATGAATGCTTACTTGAATGGGATGCTTACTAATGAAGAAGTTATTCAAGAACTATTAAATTTAGCAAAGCAAATCTCTGAAGCCAATAAGGAAGGGGAAGATCTTGGGTTAACTCAAGAAGAATTAGCTTTCTATGACGCATTAACTAAGCCCCAAGCAATTAAAGATTTCTATGAAAATGATGAATTAATTGCAATTACAAAAGAATTAACAGAAACATTACAAAAGAATAAAACTGTAGATTGGCAAAAACGTGATTCTGCTAGAGCAAAAATGAGAATGTTAATTAAGAAACTTCTAAAGAAACACAGGTATCCACCCGAAGGGATGGATGATGCTGTTCAAACAGTTATGGTTCAATGTGAACTTTGGGCTGATAATGCAGAATATATAGAATAAAAAGTTAAAGTCGTTCTGATCGAATTACTTTGATATGATGCAGAATGTTGTAAATGCTACAAATAGTGTAAAGCGCTAAGGAGGGTTATGGAATTAGTTTCTTATATTTCAAGTTTTATCTCTGTCATTTTAGGAATAGCAGCAATTATTATTGCTAAAAGAGAATCGGAAAAAAGCACACAGTACTATGAAAAAACAAGAGATATTTTAAAAGAAATAGAAAGTAGATCATTGTTGATTGATCGCTCAGTACAAATACAAGTGAAATATATGTATGATTTTTTAAACAAAGCATTGGACAAAATAGGACAACCACATATAGAGCCAATATCTAATGAAGAAATTGAAGCCATTCTTAACGATACGGTAATGCTTGAAGTGCCAAATCAATCGGGTGGTGACACTGTGATTATAGACAAGATTAAAAATCTCAAGAGAATGCCATGATAATAAACTTAATGTGAGAAATGAGACAGGCCGAAAAAGTTGAATAGAGTTGATATGGTGTTACGCTCAATAGGGTTTTATTAGTGGCTGCAAATTTAACAGGCTATTGTTTATGATTTATCTTATTCATACATCTCAACATTATAATTCTGAAAAAGAAGGGTGAGAAATATAAAAAAGATTAATTAAATGAAGAATTAAATCATATTAATGGGGGTATTTATATTCCAGGAGATTCAAGTACCGTAGAAGCAGCACTACGTACCGTACGTGATTATTATCCATTTGAGAAACCAAAATACCCATGTCCTAAATGTGTCTCATGGAATAATGTGAATTATGAACCAGGAATCTTCTATTATATGCGTATTAATTGTCGGGATTGTAGCTTTTATGGGTGTAGTGACGAGAGTGATGATAAGTTTGCCCGTGTTGTAAAAAGCGCCTTAGCAAATCACGGAATCCATATTTAAACTAATTTAAAAATATTTAAGGGGTGAGCACCAAATAGTGTGGGTCTTTTACACCAACTGGTGTGGAAGGTCCACAAACACAGAAATTGGTGCTCTCTTGAAACATATAGGGTATTGAAGACAGGTGGAACCTTCTGTGGCTGTTTTTATGTACAGGGTGCGCAGAAGCGAACCGACTGGTTTATTAAGCATTTGTACCAGCCAAAGGGCTTTTTCACGCCACCTTATGAGACACCCCAAACCCTACGCACTCGACTAAGTGGGCTTTATCGGGAAGTGAAAGTGACAACGGTGGAAGGGATCGCTTGTTTCTGTTGTCAAAAATAAGGATGTACAAATCATTAATTAAGAGGAGGGAGTATCTTTCTTAACGAAGATGAGATTAAAGTGATTTTTATGGAACGAGATGAGATGATCTTGTTCCATTTTTCTTAATTCTTTAGAAAGGGCAGTGCGTTCTACATTTAGGTAGTCAGCCATCTGTTGACGATTGAAAGGAATATCAAACTCATTTGTTTGTTGTTGAATGGAAATGTGATTGAGATAAGACATCACTCTAGCACGAATGCTTTTAGATGCGGTATGAAAGCTTCTTTGTGAAAGAGCAAGATTCTTTTGTGTTGCAATAGAGAGAAGATTTTGGGTTATTTTAAAAGCCCAAGGATATTTATGTGCATCGAGTTGTTGTAGTTTATGAAGATTGAGAAATAGAATCGTTGTCGATTCATTTGCGATGACATCCACAAGAACGGGTGTGTTTAAATAAGCATAAGATTCCGCAAAGAATTCTCCTTTTCCTAAAGAATTTAATAAGCTTGTATTTCCCCATGCGTCGTTATTTTCAATTGTGATACTTCCCTCTAAGATAAGTCCCATCCAATCGGTTAAAGATCCAGAGCGCAAAATAGGTTGCTTTTTCTTATAGTGTTTTTCATGTGCTTCAAGGAGCGATAAAGCAGAGGCAATTTGTTCCTCTGCTAATCCTTTAAAAAGGCTGTAATTAATTAAACTTTTTTCGTACATCATTCTCCTTATGTGGTTATAACCACATACATACCGATTGAATCATAGTATAAATTACCCATAGAAACAAGAAGAAAGGGGATTACGTATGATTCGACAAGTGATCCATATTGATGAAGAAAAATGTAATGGATGTGGCTTATGTGCTTCGGCGTGTCATGAAGGAGCAATTGATATCATCAATGGTAAGGCAAAACTTGTAAGAGAAAACTATTGTGATGGATTTGGGGATTGCTTACCCAATTGTCCAACAGGAGCGATTACCTTTGAAGAAAGAGAAGCATCTGCTTATGATGAAAATGCAGTGAAACAAACACAAGAAGAGAATAGGAGTAAAGCGATGCATATGACAATCGAAGAAATCATGCAGATAGAAGATGAAAATGAAAGAAGAAAATTGATGCTGGCAAAGGTGAAAGAAGAGGGGATGGAAATGCCACATGCACATGGAGAAGGGTGTCCTGGCTCACGTGCCATGCAATTTCATAGAGAAGAGGAAAGCACCGTTGCTAACACAGTGCGACAAACATCAAGACTTGCTCAATGGCCTTGCCAAATCAAATTGGTACCAACCGAAGCTCCATTTTTTGATGGCGCAAAACTGTTGATTGCTGCTGATTGTAGTGCCTATGCATATGCCAATATGCATGAGGATTTCATGAAAGGAAAAACCACAATCATCGGTTGTCCAAAACTAGATGATATCGATTATTCTGAAAAGTTAACGGAAATAATTACCAACAATGACATAAAAGAAGTGACCATTATACGCATGGAAGTGCCATGTTGTGGAGGCCTAGAAAATATGGCCAAAAAGGCACTTCAGGCAAGTGGCAAGTTCATCCCTTGGCAAGTTATCACCATTTCAAGAGATGGAAGAATCTTAGACTAAGCATAGAAATTCTATGCTTTTTCTTTCAAAATAACGTTCGTTAGAAACACTAACATTATGTATTGGAATCGTGTCGCTAAACTCTATGACTTTTTTGAAAACCTAACTAACAAGAAGGTCAATCAAGCATTAAAAGAAGCCGTTACAAAAGAGATTCAGGATATGGATGTTGTTTTAGAATGCGCTTGTGGCACGGGGATGATAAGTGAAGCGATTTCCCCAAAATATTAATCGTTACTAGCGACAGATTTTATGGCATCTTAATCATTCCAACCTATATCAATTTGCACAAGGGAAGCAGAAACGTTCTTTCAAACCTATTAGAAAAATCAGGTGCGGGGTTCAAACGATAATTTGATTATGATTCTTATCAAACCTTCTTTTAAAGAAGCAAGATATGAATATGCTTTTAGAAGGTAAGATGCCTTGCGCAATTGCTTTTATCAAAAACAAGAAATAGAAATCATTTTGCAAGAATGGTTACTTTTTTGTACGCATAAGAAGAATCATGCTAATGGATAGTGCTTGGATATGTTTCAATAAGGAAAAGAGGATTTAGAAATCTAGGAGGTTTATATGATTTTTGATTGAAATGAAAAGAAAGAGGTTGTCGTCTTACTTGGTGCAGGTGGTATGGAGGTTGCGACTGTAAGAAGAATTGCAGCAGGGAAAAAGTTTTTATTAGGAGATTCCGCAAACTTTATTACCAGTACGGATTTATTAATGGATGGTGGGGTCATTACCTCCATACGCGCAAAGCAATATTCTTTTCATTAACCACAAAATATGTGTTCATAAAGTTTGAACAGGTGGTTCAATAAGAGTGAATTATTAGTGTAGTCTCTCATTGTTATACTGCAAGTAACAAAGGAGACTTTATTTTATACAATTATTTGGTAATATTAATTAGAAACAGGCTTTCTTGTTCTTGGATATAGGCGTGAACAATTATCAATCTTTTGACAGTTGCTAAGTAATTATTAATGGGCAGGTACAGGAATACGGTGTCGCACAGGCGCAGATATGCAAAAAAATCGCATAAAACAAAATATGTAAAAAATCAACAAAAAATGACTTTAAATATTGCAAATATCGATACATTATGGTATCCTCTATTAAGAAGTGGAGAATACATATTATGTTATTACGATTTAAAGTTTCGAATTATTTGTCGATTAGGGACGAAATAACAGTCAATCTAATAGCAAATACAGCAAATGAACACGAAAATAACAACATTGTTTTTGGAAGAGACAGAATTCTTCCAGCTCTTGCTTTTTACGGGTATAACTCTGTAGGTAAAAGTAATATTTTCAAGGCAATATTAACAGCTATCAACTATGTAAGTAATTCGAATTACATGCCTATAAATGCATTAATAGGTACACAGCCATTTTTGTTGGATGATACAAGCAGAAACAATCCTACTAAAATGGATTTCATATATTTACATAATGGGAAAAAATACAATTATGGGTTTGAAATCACCCAAAATGAAGTTATTCAAGAGTATCTTTATGAATATGTTTCCGCAAGACCATCTTTGATTTTCGATAGGTCAAGAGAAAACTATACATTTACCACGAAAAACAATACAGAATTAGAAATCTATAAAAATAAAAACACTCCCAACAAGTTATTCTTGGCAACAGCGACAAATTGGAATTGTCAATTGACAAAAGATGCATATTTATGGTTTGTGGAGGGGATTCAATTTTATGATTCACACTTCATTAACGATAACCAATATCTTATGCATTTAGATGCTAATAAGAATAATCAAAATACAAAATTGTTTTTATTAAATGTATTGCGAAATACAGATTTCAACATATCAGATTACATTTTCGAATCTAAAGATATTGAGGATATAAATCTAGTACTGCCACCTGGAATTAGTTTTGAGAAAGCGTTTCTCGAACAGATTAAGTTAAATTCAAAAGAGTTTAAGTTAGATGCTATGCATGATGTAAAAGATGAATATGGCTATACTAAAAGTTATCCTATTCCTTTTGTCTTTGAATCAAATGGTACAAAACTAATGTTTGCCTATGCGCCTATTGTGCAACAAGCTCTTGAAGAAGGAAGAACAATTGTTGTGGATGAACTGGATAATGGGTTGAATCCTATTTTAATCAAATATTTGATTAGATTATTTTCAGATAAAAAAAGTAACAAAAATGGAGCGCAATTAATATTTAATTCCCACAATTCGAGTATTCTAGATAGTAAATTACTACGTAGAGATCAAATTTATTTGGTAAATAAAGATGAGTTTGGTCAAACGAAAATAAAGAACCTTTATGACTATAAAGCTAGAAGAACAGACAATTTCAGAAAGAGTTATTTCGAAGAAAAGTATTCTAGTCTACCACATGTTATTGATGGAATTGATTGGGATTATATTAAATGATTACATAAGGATAAAATGCCTTTGTAATAAAAAAACGCCGATATTACGGCAATAATATCGGCATGTCATGCTGTTTGAACAGCTGATCACAGTGTTATTTTAGCATGACGAATTCTAAATATCCATTATTAAGATGGAGGAAAGGAGTTTCGTTATGCTAAATGTAATGTTCAATGACGTTAGATGACTTTAGATTAGCTTGATAAGACTATTAATTTAGTCTTAAGGAGGATAGAAATGATAAAGAATAAGCTAAAAAAGCCATCTAACGTGAAAGATGTATTTGGCGCTTTCTTAGTAGAGAACGCAAAATTCACTATAGGGGAAAAGTATGATATGCCAATAGTACGATCTAATATTGATGAGTTGCCAATATCATTATTCTCGTATCAAAGAATTGGCAAAAAAGAATTAGAGTTACCTCCTCGTACTGCACTTCACTTCTATGTGTTTGATTATCTCTTTGACGGAGAAAAAGGTGTTTGGAACGCTTTGACTCGAGGCGTTGAGTTTAAAACGGGATTTAACCTTAGCAAACTTAACGGATTTGATTCTATTATCGTGCCCGACTACTCTTTATTTAATGATCTTCCCATAGAATGGCAAATTTGGAACATTTATAGAAGTAGGGTGGTTGTTCACGCATTACAAGACCTTGGCTATAAGGTTATTGTAAATGTTCGGTGGGCAGATCAAAGGAGTTTTGAATTCTGTTTTACAGGAATTGAAAAGCATTCTATTGTTGCCGTAGGCACTTATGGTTGTTCAAAAGAGATAGCAGATAGACAGCTTTTCGATATAGGGCTTGTAGAGATGATAAAACGGATAGAGCCTAAAACAATAATATTCTATGGTACTATTACCAATTCTGTGAAATGTATTTTAAAAGAGAATAACCAAGATTATATCGTTTTTAAAGCTGATACTGCTATTGCAATGGAGAATAAACGCCATGGGAATGAAAGCAAATAGTGGTTTATTTAAAAACACAAGTGGGGCATTAAAGCACAAACTAAATATACAAATGTTTAATTCGTCGAAAAAAGATGGTGTCTTTAGTTCCACGGGTCACGTGTCCAATAATAGTATTTCAAAGAATCGTGAATACTTTTATGGAAAGTCAGCAAAGCAAATCTCGCAAGATATGCAAAGACTTGGGTATGATACAACGGTTAGAAAATCAGCCCACGCTAAGTCAAAGGCAGAAGTTATTGTTGTTGGTAATTCCGACAAACATAAAAACATTTCGCAGGTATTGGTGTCCCCTGGTAGTAAAAGGCACGGAGATGTACCATACGTTAAAATTAGTCTTAATAAGCCAATTGGATCTAAAAAACTTGGTAAAATCAAAGTGATTGACGCCAATAAATCGGACTATAAAACCGATGGCAAAGAAAAAGCGTATATCTATTACAGGAGGGAAAAATAATGAAAGTATTAAAACCGTTTATAGGACTTGATGAATTCAAATTATTATCATCTGTTGAACAAGTAGAAAAACTGTTGAAGCAGAATGGCGAAAAGTATACTAAAGAAATTTGGCCAAACGAAGAATTGACAAATCCTGTGCCGTGGACTGTTATTAATACAGCTTCTGGACTTTCGTTCTTCTTTGCTAACGATAAGCTATTCAAAATATATGTTGAGGATAATACTGATTATGCTTTGGAAAACGGCATTAAAATTGGAATGCCTTTAGAAAAAGCTAAGCAAATTGATTCTAAACTTTCATATGATGACTGGAATGAAGACTGGGCTTCTTCTCAGGGATATTGGTTAGAAGATAATATTGAAACTGGATGTATTGCTTCAATAACGGTGTTTATCAAAGAAGTCTTAAATGATGAATTATTTGATAAATATGAATGGTAGTTTAAACAGCGTTTAAACCTATTGGTAGAATTCTCCTATTTCTGTTTACACAGTTAATTGGAGAATTCTATTTATATTCAGACTAACCATTGAACTCGGTGGACTGAATATAATGTTGATTCTATATCTGTTTGGTTAAACAGAATCTCGTTATAATAAAAATAGGAGGTTCACCTATATGAAAATCACATCATTTAATCCCATCTATGGTACCCAGAATATAGAAGAGGCATTACGTTTCTTTGAAGGACTTGGGTTTACCGTACAACATTCCTTTGATAAAGAAGGCTTCTCATTACGTTCCTTAGAAAATAGTGAAGGCTTACGCGTGGAAGTCATGGATAGTGACTATGTACGTGAGAATAACATTGAAGGTTACTTCTCCACACGCTTAAATGTCGATAATCTAGACGAAGCGATTGCTTATTTTGAAAAAGAAGGCGCAAAAGCGATTACCCCTGTCTTTAAGGAAGCAGAGACGCGTGAAGTCATTAATTACTTAACAAAAAATGGCGATCTTTATTGCCTGGTACATCATCTGAAATGAGAGCGGTCATCCGCTCTTTGTTTTTAGTTGGGAACTAGTGCTAAAATAAAGATAGTTTTGGAGTAAGTTATGTCAGAAGGTCTCTATCGTAAAAAAAGTTTAGAACGAATCTCTTCCCCTGAGAAACTGGATGATTATTTAAAAGTCAGTACCCCAAGTTTATGGCTTATTTTACTTGCGGTTGTCTCCATTCTTGTGGGGATTTTAGTATGGTCCAGTGTCAGTGACATTGAAACACGTGTCCAAGCAGTTGGAGAAGTACGCAATCAAATCGTGGAAATTGCTTTGACTGGCAGTGATGCAGATAAAGTGAATGCAGGTATGGAAGTACAAATTGGCAAAGTAACAAGTACCATCGACCAAGTCGAATATGATGATTTAGGACGTACGATTGCGATTTGTGATGCGAATTTACCAGATGGCAATTATAAAGTAAGTATTGTCGTTGAGAAGATCAAACCCATACAGTTTTTATTTCGTTAATTCATGAAGAAAACAAGCATTAAACAACCGATTCAAAAGGGCGTCGCAAAGGTTCCAGTGATTATGCAGATGGAAGCACTGGAATGTGGTGCGGCGTGTTTAACTATGGTCATGGCCTACTATGAGAAATGGATTCCTTTAGAACAAGTACGCTATGATTGTGGGGTTTCTCGGGATGGAAGTAATGCGAAGAATGTATTACTAGCCGCCCGCAATTATGGCTTTGAAGCAAAAGGGTATCGCTTTGAAGTGAATGCTTTAAAAGAAGATGGGGAATTCCCCTGTATTATTCACTGGAATTTTAATCACTTTGTGGTTTTAAAAGGCTTTAAAGGCAATAAAGCGTATATCAATGATCCAGCCCGTGGAGAGATTGTCATTTCAATGAAAGAATTTGATGAATCGTTTACCGGAATCTGTCTCATGATTGCGCCTGGCGAAGCTTTTGTGCCTAGTGGCAAACAAAAAAGTATCTTAGCCTTTGTGAAAAAACGTTTAAAAGGGACAGGGCCCCTCGTTGCCTTTGTGGCCATTACAACAATTATTGCTTATTTATTTGGGCTTATTAATCCGATTATGAGTCAAATCTTTATGGACCGTCTTTTATCTGGGACAAATCCAGAGTGGCTCATGCCTTTTATTGGAATTTTAAGTTTATTGGCTATTTTACAAATTATTGTCCAAGCGGTCAGTGCGATCTATTCTTTGAAAATTAATGGGAAATTAGCGGTTGTTGGTTCTACTTCCTTTATGTGGAAGTTAATGAAGATGCCATTAGAATTCTTTTCCCAACGCATGGTAGGGGATATCTTACAACGCCAAGCAACCAATGCCTCTTTAGCTTCTTCTTTAGTGAATACGATTGCGCCACTAGCTTTAAATACCGTGATGATGCTCTTTTATTTCTTTATTATGATTCGCTATTCTCCAGTTTTAACGCTTGTGGGTATTATCTCGGTCTTAGTGAATCTATTTATGTCGAATTATATTTCCAAAAAGCGTATTAACTATACGCGCGTCCAATTGCGTGATGCAGGGAAATTATCTTCGACGACCATTAATGGCATCTCGATGATTGAAACGATTAAATCTTCTGGCGCCGAAAATGGATATTTTGAGCGCTGGTCTGGCCTACAAGCTTCTTTAAATACACAAGCCGTTAAATATACCAAATTAAATACGTATCTTGGTTTAATTCCAGGTTTTGTTTCTGCGATGGCGAATTATATGGTTTTATTCTTAGGTGTCTATTATGCCATGTTTGGGAATTTTACCTTAGGTATGATTATGACCTTCCAAAGTTATTTAGCTTCCTTTATGTCGCCTGCGATGTCTCTTATTGGAGCTTCCCAAACCATCCAAGAAACAAGAACCGAAATGGAACGCATTGAAGATGTCATGCAGTATAAAGATGACCCTTATTTTAAAGATGAACCTTATGTAGAAGGAAAAGATTATTCGAAATTAAAAGGGAATATTGAGATTAAGAATGTGACTTATGGCTATTCACGCTTAGCCGAGCCTCTCATTAAAGATTTCTCTTTAAGCGTGAAACAAGGGGAAAGCATTGCCTTTGTGGGTGCTTCTGGATGCGGGAAATCTACGCTTGCAAAGCTTATTTCTGGCTTACAAATCCCGTGGTCGGGTGAAATTCTATTTGATGGGAAACCAATCAGTGAAATAGATCGAAATGTATTTACAGGCTCATTAGCCGTAGTAGACCAAGAAATTATTTTATTTGAAGATACGATTGCGAATAATATCAAGATGTGGGATCGCTCGATTGAAGATTTTGAGATGATTTTGGCGGCAAGGGACGCACAAATTCATGAACATATTATGCACCGGGAAGGTGGTTATCAAAGTATGTTACAGGAAGGTGGCAAAGACTTAAGTGGTGGCCAGCGTCAACGCTTAGAGATTGCGCGTGTCTTAGCCCAAGATCCTTCCATTATCATTCTTGATGAAGCAACCTCCGCACTTGACGCTAAAACAGAATATGAAGTCGTGAAATCCATTCGGGCGCGTGGGGTGACTTGTATTGTGGTCGCCCATCGCTTATCGACCATACGGGATTGCGATGAAATTATTGTCTTAGATCATGGGGAAGTCGTAGAACGGGGTACCCATGAAGAGTTATATGCGAAAAATGGCTATTATACGGCCTTAATTACGAATGAGTAAAGGAGTTTTCGATGAGTTGGTTTAATGAACAAATCAAACAACGTAAATTATCGGATCAAGAAGTCTTTGAAGACTCTTTTATGCAGGTCGCTTCGGTTGTATTAGGGAATCGCGTCACCTCACGTCTTCAAAACGAAATGATGCTTTCGAAACAAGCCATCGATGACATTTTGAAATACTACAACTTTAAACCGATGGAAATCAAAGAAGAAAGTGATGACTTTGAAGAGAATTTAGAATACATCTTAAGGCCACATGGCATCATGCATCGAGGGATTAAGTTAACCGAAGGCTGGTATCAAGATGCTTATGGGCCAATTCTTGGCTTCTTAAAAGAAGGCCAAACTCCAATTGCTTTATTACCACGTAGTATCTATGGCTATTATTACATTGACCCAAAAGATGGAAGTCGCATCAATATTAATAAAAGTAACGCAAACTTAATTGACGAAGAGGCTTTATGTTTCTATCGGCCTTTACCATTAAGAAAATTAAATATTGGGGATTTAATCCTCTATATGAAAGATGGGATTGCGATTGAAGATATCTTAATGAGTTTACTAGCGACTTTTGCGGTATCACTTGTGGGTTTATTATTGCCACGTTTAACTAAAATCTTAACGGGACCCGTCTTAAATAGCCAAAATCTCAGTTTACTTGTGTCACTTGCAATCTTTATGACAAGTATTACCTTATCTAGTTTATTGTTGAATAGTGTTTATTCGCTTGTCTCTTCTCGTATTTCTGCTAAGACTTCACTATCGGTTGAAGCAGCGGTCATGGCCCGTATCTTATCCTTACCAGCGCGCTTTTTCCGTAAATTCTCAAGTGGTGAATTATATTCAAGAGCCAATAGTGTAAATACCTTATGTAATCTACTCTTTGGTTTTGTCTTTTCCTTAGGTTTAAGTGGGATCTCTTCGATTCTATATATTGGCCAAATCTTCTCCTTTGCGCCTAGCTTAGTCATCCCAGCGATTCTTATTGTATTAGCGAGCGTTACCGTTATGGTGATTACTTCTTTGATGCAGATAAGAATTAGTAAAGAACAGATGGCCTTAAGTGCCAAAGGCTCAGGTATTAGTTATGCCTTAGTTACGAGTATGCAAAAGATTAAATTAGCTGGGGCAGAAAAAAGAGCCTTTAGTCGGTGGTTAAGCCATTATGCCAAAGAAAGTGAATATTTATATAACCCACCATTCTTATTAAAGATAAGCTCTGTCATTACGGTTGCGATCTCGTTAATTGGAAATATTATTCTTTATTATTTAGCCGTTAAAAATCATATTGGGCCATCCAATTACTTTGCGTTTAATGCTAGCTTTGGGATCTTAATGGGCACCTTTACGGGCTTAGCGAATATGGGCTTATCGGTTGCCCGTGTCAATCCAATTCTTAATATGGCTGCGCCCATCCTAGAAGAAGTACCAGAAGTTGCAGAGAACAGGGAAATCTTAAGAGAAGTAGACGGGAATATTGAATTAAATAATGTCTCTTTCCGTTATGAAGAAAATCGACCTCTTATCATTGATAATCTTTCTTTACGAATCAAGGCAGGCGATTATGTGGCGATTGTTGGTAAGACGGGATGTGGGAAATCTACATTATTAAGACTTTTACTAGGCTTTGAACAACCCCAAAGTGGTGCTATTTATTATGATGGGAAAGATTTAAATTCCATTGATTTGAAATCGTTACGTCGAAAGATTGGAACGGTCATGCAGGATGGGTCTTTATTCCAAGGGGATATCTATGAAAATATTGCGATTGCGGCACCAAATTTAACCATGGATGAAGCTTGGGAAGCAGCCGAAATCGCCGGGATTGCGGTAGATATAAGGCGTATGCCGATGGGTATGCATACGTATATTTCCGAAGGCCAAGGCGGGGTTTCCGGGGGCCAAAAACAACGCCTCATGATTGCCCGTGCTATTGCCCCAAAACCTAAGATTTTAATGTTTGATGAAGCGACAAGTGCTTTAGATAACATCACACAACGTCATATTAGTGAAGCCTTAGATAAATTAGATTGCACAAGAATTGTGATTGCACATCGCTTATCAACGATTAAAAACTGTGATCGTATACTTGTGCTTGAAAAAGGACATATTATTGAAGAAGGGACGTATGAAGAGCTCATTGCCAAAAATGGGTTCTTTGCGGAACTTGTTGCGCGTCAGCGCATTGACCAACCAAATACATTGCCACAAAGGGAAGAGGAATCGTATAAAGGATAGAACGGAGAAAAAGATGCAAAAAGTCGAGGCATGGTTAAAAGAATTATTTGATTATCAACGCTTTGAACAAGATAAAGAGTTGAATGCTTTGATTGCGGAAACAGTGGAAGAACAGGAAACTTCCACTTTGTTAGACGATGCTGCGCTTTCCTTTGCAACGGGTGGCAAAAAAGAAGAGGAAGAAGTGAAAAAGGATCCGTTCCATGAAGAATGAATTAAATTTGGAACAAATCTATCAAGACTATTACACAAAAGTCTTTAGCTATATTCATCATCGCCTTCAAAATTACCATGAAGCAGAAGATCTGACCGAAGAAGTATTTGGAAAAGTGATGCGTAAATTGGATACCTTTGATGCGTATAAGGCATCTTTAAGTACCTGGATTTTTAATATCACCCGCAATACGCTGATTGATTATTATCGTGGGCATCATGATACGTATGAACTCATCGATAATTATGAATATTTAGAAGAAGTAAAAGAAGAAAGTGTTTTAGATTTAGATACGCTTAAGAAAGCCTTAATGCATTTAACCAAAGAAGAAAGGGATATTATTATTCTTCGCTATTATGAAGAATATTCCTTAAAAGAAATTGCAGAAAAGATGCATTTATCGTATGGGGTAACAAAACTTAGACATAATAGTGCCTTACAAGCCTTAAAGACACAATTGAGTGATTTATTATAAGAAAGATTAGATGCACATTATGTGCATTTTCTTTACGTTACTAGTTAGTTTATGCTAACATGTAGAATATGAAGATTGGTGTCATAGTCATTGAAATGGTAATATTTGCAGCACTATTTTTGTACTGAACCCCAAAATTAGGACAACCTAATGGAGGGGTTTTTCTTATGAAATTAACTTATGAAGACAAATTAGAAATTTACAGATTATGGAAAGAGGAAGGATGGGGAAAAGTTATAATTGGCAAGAAATTTAACG
>JAGAVW010000022.1 GCA_017941735.1 Solobacterium sp.
CGCATCAATTCCAATATATACTTTCATTGTGACCTCCTATTTATGCATGCGGTAATCCCACACGCTTATTCCTTTCAACGATAAGTATAGTGGGTAAATCCACGTTACTGTATATCTTAGGGGGTCATTTCATATTGTCTAATTACTTCTCCCTCTAATACCTTCCATGCAAGAATTCTTAGAAATAGAAAAGAATTGGAGGATAAATTGGCAAAACATAAAATCAAGAAAATCTTGAAAAACTCAAGATGATAATTTATACTGTAGATAGAATAGAAAATTATTCAGGAACTATTCAGGAGGTGGTAGAGATGGCGGTGAGCTATAACAAGCTTTGGAAGATGCTCATTGATAAAAACATATCCAAAACGGAACTTACACATCTTGCAGGGATCACAACTAATGCAATGGCAAAACTCGGAAGAAACGAAGATGTTCGTGTCAAAACTTTGGAGAAATTATGCACCTCATTAGATTGCAAGTTAGATGATATTGTTGAATTTGTTCCAGATAAACAGAAAGGTAAAAGGTAAAGCTTATGTCATACAATGCAGAATTATATATGCATGAACTGGATAGAAAAGCTTTTGCCGCATTAAATCAATTCCCTAAATTTGTAAAACTACAGGAAGCCTACATTGCAAATGTTGACGAAAAAGCGGCAAAGATAGAATTTCTATCTACTGCAATCAGGTTAAGTGATAATCAAATGCCTGAAATCTATAATTTGCTTCCACCGATTTGCGAGAAGCTAGGTATTGTCACTCCTGACTTATACATGATTAAGTCGGAAAACAAAGATGACTTAAATGCATTTACTGGAGGAATCACAGAGCCGTTTATCTGTGTAACTTCAGAATTAGTGAAACAGTGTCCACCGGAAATGGTTTCCAGTGTGATTGCTCACGAATGTGGGCATATTGCCTGTAAGCACGTTGTGTATCATTCTCTAGCAAGAAACTTTGCAAACGGCATTGCTGCAAGTCCCTTGACTAAGATTCCGGGAATAAAAAGATACATATCCAGAACTTTAATTACGGCTCTTAGATTCTGGGATAGGTGTAGTGAACTTTCAGCAGACAGAGCTGCTGTTCTTTGTGATGGCTCATCGGATAAGACAGTAGAGATGCTTCTTAAGATTCGTGGATTTGATGAAAACATAAATCGAGAAGAATTCATCAAACAAGCACTTGATCTTAAAGAATTTGTAAATGATTCTAAGTCAAACAAAATGATGGAACAAATGCTTGTTCAATGGAACAGCCATCCACTTCTAGCTACTAGAGCATATGAAGTTTATGATTGGGAAAATTCTAATCAATATAAAGGGATAATTGATGGAACGTTTACTGTAGAAGATTTACAGGAAGAAAATGAAAGAGAAGAAGAACAAGAAATAATAAATGCATCTATTACCATAGAAGATAAATCTTCTGAAGCGTCAGTTGCTAATGAAGTTCCTGTAGAATATCAAATTGCTTTAGAGCAGAGATTGAATCAAGTAAATAATGAGCTTGATAGATATACTAACTATGCTGATGGTGTTCAATATGCATATTCAATTGCTTGTGGAATAATTTCAGGAGCAATTGATTCCGCATTCTTTGCTGATACAACAATTATCAATAATGATATTGGATTCTCGCATAGACAAGTCAACGAATTTATTCAGGAGTATGCTGCATCAAGAGGTCTTGGTGGAGATAGGCTAAAAGATTGTATTAGTGATCTCGAGCAAGCTTTCAAAGTTGCACAAGACAATGTATGGAAAGGCGCGGATATAGGAGTCTCTGCAAAAAATCATCACCTAGCAGATTTAGCTCATCATCCAACGCCTGCAGGCTTAATGTCAGCGTTGATTGTACAGTTCCTTCGTGTTGGAACTTTTGTGAATAAAGATGGAGAATGGCACTTCAAATTTGTTCCTACAACAAAAGAAGATATTGCCAATATTGCAATTCCTGCTGTCATTACAGGTGTGCTGAATTGGCTTATAGCTATCTCCACTGAAAAATACGAAGAGGAAAGTGGAAAAGAAATACCGCAAGCATTAAAGAGATTAGCTCATGTAATTGCTTCTACACCTGAAATTATTGAAGTAGTAAAATGCGCTGACAATTGGTTTGGACATCTTGTTAGTGACATGGGAGGTTCAAAGAACACGGCAGGAGGTGGAATGGGTGTACCAGGAGTATTCCTCTCATTGCTTCATGAGGTTTCATCGTTGCCGATACTTAAAGACTCTAATTTGCCAGCGATTGTGAATGATTTGTATGTGAATAAAAAACTAGATTTACGACATGAATTAGCTCTTGCAGAAAACCTAAAATTGCAATCAGTTCCAGTTATCTTTAACGAAATTTGTGTACGATTGGGGTTCATGCTTCTCCAATTAGAAACTGAACTACTCGAAAACGGAAGTCTTGAAAGAGTTAATTGGAGAAGAGTTGTTCCTTTTGCAAACAGATCTGTAGATAGATGCCTTGCTATAGCTGCAATTACCTTTAATGTGGTCGATACTGGAGATGCAGCATTAAGGGCAGCTATTGAATCTGGAGGAAACTGGGTATTGTTCTCTGGAAGATTCGTGGCTAGATATAATTTCGTTGGAGCAGGAAGAGCTGCACTTGCGATTGTAAAAGAAGTTTCTAACGAAAAGAAAGAAGCTCAGTTGATACATGAAAGAATGCTTCTTATGGATACTAAGGCACAGATAATGTATCAGCAACTTCAACAATTCAAAGCACAGCTTGAAGAAAAAGTATCAAATTATCTCGCAGAAGATATATCGGCCTTTATGGAAGGTTTTGATTATATGAAAGAAGGTCTTGAGACTGGTGATTCAAATCTTGTCATTAAAGGAAATGTGGTGATTCAAAAAGTTCTAGGAAGAGAACCACAATTCACCACGCAAGAAGAGTTTGATGAACTGATGGAGTCAGATGCTCCACTACAGTTTTAGGAAAGGGGGAATCAAAAATGTCCAAAGAGAAAAAAGGGTTTAACCTTAAAGAAAAATTACAAGAAGCTGTTGATTCCGCTAAAGATGCGGTTAAGGATATTGATCTTTCCGATGCAAAAGAGAAGATTCAAGATGCAGTGGATTCAACCAAAGATGCTGTTAAGAAAGTTAAACTTCCAGATGTTGATATAAAGAACCTTTTCAAGAAGAAGGAAGATAAAGAAACGCCGGAAGGTGAAGAGTCAAATGAGACAGTAGAAGAAGTAGAAGCGTCTAAGGATAAAGTTGTTAGTGTAAAAGAAGCTGAAATCAAAGAAGCAGATGTTCTTAATATCACAGCTATTCCAACAAAGAATGCGATAAAAATCATTTACTATTTGATGGCTGCTGATGGAGAAATCTTTCATAGCGAAGAAGAGAAATTTGATTCAATCGGAAAAGAGCTTGATCCAAAATTTGCTGAACATAAAGAACAAATTGTTAAAGAGTGTCAAGCGCAGCTTGATAAGGTTATTGATCCAGAAGATTATTATGATACATTACAGGACGGCATTGAAGATTCTCTTATCCACATGAAAGTAACAGATGATTCTTTCATTACTCCAAAACTTCTGGTATGGGATTTACTCACTATTGCATACAGTGATGAACAGTATAACGAAGTAGAACGAAAGCTTCTTAAATATGTAGTGAGAAAAACCAATATTGATAAAGCTGTATTCCTAGAAATGGAAAGCAGCATTCTAACAATGATGGATATTGAAAATGAACTTGAATGGATTAAGACAACTGACAGACCATATTTGACTATCGAAGCAATGGTCAATGAGCTAAACGATAGAAAGAGTGTCATCTTTGAAAGCGTCAAAGATTTGATTGCACTGTAAGGAGGGAAGGATATGCCATTACCATTACTATTTATAGGTGTAGCTGCTGCAACTGGAACATTTGGAGTTGGTAGCACGATTAAAGCTGGCATAGATGCTAGTAAAGCAAAAGCAATAAATAAAAATGCAAATGAAATAGTCCAAGATTCCACAGATTGGCTTAATGCACAACGACTTGCGTGTGGTCGTTCTTTGACTCAATTAGGTGAAGTAAAGATGTATGTGCTTAACAGCACTGTTACTGAATTCCTTGATACTTTCCAGAAAATCAAAAATGTTGATTTCAAAGATACAGAAGGACTTCAGGAATTGCATAAGCTTCATGTAGATGAAAATACATTTACAGAAATGAGGTCTCTTGTGAACTTTGCTGGTTCGCTTGCAGGTGGAACAGTTGCTGGAACCGCAGGAGGAGCATTAGTGGCTTTCGGTGCATATGGTGCAGCTCAAGCACTAGCCGTTGCATCAACAGGAACTGCTATTGCAACATTAAGCGGTGCCGCAGCTACAAATGCAACGTTAGCATTCTTTGGTGGAGGATCGCTTGCGGCTGGCGGCCTCGGCATGGCTGGCGGTGCAGCTGTTCTTGGTGGACTAGTTGCTGGGCCGGCACTTGCTGTTATGGGACTTGTAGCTGGTAATGCGGCTAAGAAAAATCTAGAAAAGGCTTATACAAATAGAGCGGAAGCGATACAAATTGCTTCTCAACTTAACTCCGCTGGACTTCAATGCGAAACGATTAGAAGAAGAACTTATATGTTCTACAATTTGCTATCGAGATTAGATACATATTTCTTGCCTCTTATTTATAAGATGGAAGATATATTTGAAAAAGAAGGAGATGACTATAGTAAATATTCGCCTGAATCTAAGTCTGTAATAGCATCCTGCGTCAGTGTTGCTGTATCAATTAAATCTGTTTTGGATACGCCATTGCTAACCGATGATGGGCTCCTCACAGATGAATCTGAAGGAACAGCGACAAATATCGAGGGATTCCTTAATAACATGAGAATCAGTTATTAAGTATCAAAAATAGAATTATCTAGGGGCAGCAGGCTTTTACCTGCTGCCTTTTCAAATTACAAGGGAACCATTATTGGATTCCGCTCGTCTTTTGCCCGACCGGTCATCTCCGGTCGGATTTTTTTATGTTTTCCGGGATTTTTTTATCAATAATTTTCTATTTTCGCACTTTTGTGCATGGAAGGGTTATGGAAGGGGACATCACCGACTTTGTGAATGTGGAAGGAGGTGAAATCTATGTCATTAGAAGAACACGTTCAATTTCTTATCCGCTGTCAGTTTAACGCTTATTGCAAGAAGTCAATAGCTAATAGAGCAGCGGAAATTAAAAGGAAGAACAAGAGCCGTTGGGAGAACGAGTATTACTTTGAAGATTTATCACCATTTGATCAGGAAAGAATTCAGATGGTTGAAGAAATCTTGGAGGAAGAACCGACACACTACTTAGTTGGGGGACAAGTAATTCCGGAGAAAGTTCTTCACAAGGCGATAGATAGTCTTCCTGAAAAGAAGCGACACGTTATTCATCTGTATTATTTTGACGAGCTTAATGATGTTGAGATTGCTAAAATGCTTAGTCTCTCACAAAAAGCAGTCAATTACAGAAGGAATCGTGCACTTGAAGCAATTAAACAATTCTTGGAGGAACACAAACATGACGAAAATGAGTAATGACTCTAAGGAAAGAGGCTTATTACCATTCGATGTCATTGTGGCTGCCAACACAGGTGATCCACAGGCAATTCTTACTGTCATGAAACATTATGACAGCTGGATGATGCTTCAAGCCAGAAGACGGTTTGTAAAGCCAAATGGTGAATCGAGCTATGCAGTAGATCAGGAAATCTATGATGAGCTGATGATAAAGCTTATCGAAGTTATTCTTTCCTTCGAGGTCTAATTAAGTGCCTGTGCTTGGTCTCCTTCCCACAGGCATTATTCATTGAGAAAACTATTTGTTCTTTGACAAAGAAAGCTTTGCAAGATAACGGCAGAGCAGCATAGTGGTACGGATAACTTTCCCACTGCAACGAGCCAAGGCGATAGGTGCGCCATGACTCCTTTTTATTGGAAGAGCGATAAACATGCTATCGAGGAATTGAAGTAGGAACTCAATGGGCGGTGATGTGTAGTGGGCATAATGATACTCCCTTATAGTCACAGTCCGAGCGTTAAAAGCGTCGCAGGCAATGAGTAGGGTCACATGAGAACCATGCGAGGGTGAGATTCCCGTGGGCTACCTGAAGCCATCCGGTACACGTTAAAAGCAATCTAAAGAAACAGGAGGTGCTTTCATATGAGCAAAATAGAAAAAGTGCCCCTTTGGGAAAAATATGTATTAACAGTCTTTGAAGCTGCGGAGTATTTCAATATAGGAGAGAAGAAGATTCGTTTTCTAATCAATGAACACTTAAGAGATAATACATTCGTATTAGTGAATGGCACAAAGACACTCATCATCAGAAAGAAATTCGAAGAGTTTCTGGATAAAGTTACAGAGATTTAACCGAATCATACTGAAAGGCGGTCTGGTAAATGGTATAATGCCAATATCAGACCGTCTTTGCTCCGTTCCTGAAGTAGAAAATACGAAGGAGGAGCTAAATGAGCAATAAAAGACGCGACAACAAAGGTCGCATTTTAAGAAGCGGAGAGAGCCAAACAAAAGACGGTAAATACAGATTCACTTACTATGAAAATGGTAAGCAAAAGTGTCTCTATAGTTGGAAGCTGGAGCACTATGACACAATCCCTAAAGGTAAGAGGGACTGTATTTCATTAAGAGAACAGGAATTAGCATTAAAGAATCCTAAGAATCCGGGATTACCAGCTGAAGTAGCTGGACTAACGGTTTACGAATTGGCAAATCGATATGTCAAGCAACGCAAGAATGTCAGAGCCAATACTCGTTCAGGATATAAGACAGTTCTCAATTTCTTGTCTCATGATCCATTTGGCGCAATGTCAGTGGGTGAAGTGAAAACTTCTGATGCAAAGCTTTGGTTAGTATCACTTCAAGAAGTGCAAAAGAAGAAGTACAGTACCATCCATACCATTAGGGGAGTCCTAAGACCAGCGTTCCGCATGGCGGTAGAGGATGACCTACTTCCAAAGAATCCATTTGACTTTGAACTTGGTTCAGTAATCGTCAATGATTCTGTCACAAGAGAAGCTATATCAAAAGAAGATGAAATCCGCATGATGGAATTCATCAAGAATGATAATCATTTCTGTAAGTATTACGATGCGATTTACATCCTATTCAATACAGGAATGAGAATCTCAGAATTTTGTGGGCTGACTCTAGACAAAGTAGACCTGAAAGGGAAGACCATATCTGTGGATCATCAGCTTGTAAGGTCTAGTGACATGGAATATATCATCCAATCCCCAAAGACGGAATGTGGCGAAAGGAAACTTCCTATCAGGGATGATGTTGTGGAATGTTTCAAGAACATCATAGAGAACAGACCTACACCAGCTGAGGAACCGGTTATTGACGGTGTAAAAGGATTCTTGTACTTGGATAAGAATGATATGCCGATGGTGGCTCTCCATTGGGAAAAGTATTTCCAACATATCATTCAAAAGCACAACTATTACAATGATGAGAATCCATTACCGAAAGTAACGCCACATGTATGCAGACATACCTATTGCAGCAACATGGCGAAGACTGGACTCAATCCTAAAACCCTTCAATATCTCATGGGACACGCTGATATCAGCGTAACGTTAAACACTTATACCCATATCAAGTTTGAGGATGCTAGGGAAGAGCTTGTAAGGTCGAATCTGTTATAAAAAAGGTTAGTGTGTCTGGTTGATAAACTAACCGAAAAGTGGATGTTTTAGGGAAAAATGTTGGTAATATTGGTAAGACTTGAAGTGCCTTTTACCAACATGACCAACATTGTTGGTAAAAATCGAGAGGTAGAATGCTATGGCATACCGACCAATCATTTACCAACGTTTTACCAACATTCAGGGAAAAAATATGCCAAATCATGATAAGTTATGCCACGACAGTCAAAAAATGACCTCGAAAAACCGAAGTCAAAAAACGTGGCAAAACGCTGTAAAATCAGGCATTTCTTGGCATAGTAAGGAGCGAAAAAATCGATGGTGAAAGTTCTCTTTGTCTGCCACGGCAATGTTTGCCGTAGCCCAGCTGCTGAATTTGTTATGAAAAACCTTGTAGAAAAAGAAGGACTACAAGATTATTTTGAAATTGCTTCTGCCGCAACTTCAAGAGAAGAGTTAGGGAATGGTGTATACCCTAATATGAAAGAGGTGCTTCATGCGCATGGGTTAAATACCTCTGGTAAATATGCGCGTCAAATGAATTACCAAGATTATGTATATTACGACTACTTAATTGGTATGGATGAAGAGAACCGCTATTATATGGAGCGAATCTGTCAGGGCGATGAAATGCATAAGATTTCATTGCTGTTAGATTATTCGGATTATCCTAGAGAATTATCGGATCCTTGGTATAGTCGCGAATTTGAGAAGGCTTATCAAGAAGTGGTAGAAGGATGTACAGGCTTGTTAAACTATTTAAAGAAAAAGGGAATAGAATAAATGGCATATTTTGAATCTTTAGAAGAAGCCTATCCCTTGATTTTGCATAAAATTAAAGAAAAAAGTAGGCATAAACAACCAATTCTAGTGGCCATTGATGGGCGTTGTGGTTCTGGAAAATCGACTTTAGCAAGTAAACTACAAGCGGATTTACAGTGTGCACTATTGCATATGGATGATTTCTTCTTACAGGAATACCAACGCACAGAAGCGCGCTATCAAGAACCAGGTGGGAATGTGGATTATGAGCGCGTAGAAGAGGTGTTAAAAGCATATATAAAGAATGGAAGTTGCACCTATCAAGTCTTTGATTGTGAAATATGGGCGCTTGGGGAAACAAAGACGTTAGCCTCAAGTCCAATTCTGATCGTAGAAGGTTCCTATAGTTGTCGTCCTAATTTAAGCAAATATATGGATTATAAAATATTCATGCATGTAAATCCAGAAGTCCAAATTGCACGCATCAAAAAGCGTAATGGGGAAAAGAAGCTGGTGGATTTTAAAGAACGCTGGATTCCTTTAGAAGAGAAATATTTTACGACTTTTCACATAGAGAAGATATGTGATGATATGATAGATACATCCAAAGGGGGAGCAGATTCATGAAAACGTTGTATTTAGATTGCAGCTCAGGAATGGATGAGTATGCATTGTTAAAAATTTTAGCAGATTATATACAACCCAAAAAAGAGGTCTTACCAATCCTAAATGAGACCTTTAAGGTGGTTGGTAGCCAAGATAATATTGATACTTGGATTGATTCATTGAATGTGAGTGGGTTTATCAAAATGGATATGCATTCCATTGCCCGTTCTTTAAAAGAAGTAAACATTACTTTAGAGCCAAAGAATTGGGTTTTATTGGGGAGTATTGTTTACTTATTTGAAGAAGCAAATTTTGAACAAGTCTTAGCAAGTACAGTAGGGGTATTATCTGGCACAGAATATACGACCGCTAAGTTACTAGAAGGGGCGAAGATTCGCTTATCTTATGATGGCAAAGGCTGTTCTTATTTAGGAGCAGCGATTTTGAAACATTATGTGGATGAATTTGGGGATATGCCTACCATGATGCTAGAAAGAGCGCTTGATGCAGAAACATTAGGACAAGTGCCTGTTTGTGGATATGTCGGGGAATTAGAAGAAACTGTATCGATGAGTGAACTCGTTTGTAATATTGATGATATGACACCAGAAGAGCTCGCAAATGTGGAAGCATTGCTTTATGAAAATGGAGCATATGATGTCTATATCACCAACATTCATATGAAAAAGAATCGTCCTGGACAAATGCTTACCTGCATGTGCGCAAGTAAAGAACGCGCAAAATTTGTCGAACTCATCTTCCAAAACACGACAACCTTAGGAATGCGGGAATATACCTCCAAGCGTTATTGGCTTGAACCAAAAGTGGAAGAAGTCGATACACCGTTTGGGAAAATCCATGCGAAAGTTGCAAAGGGATTTGGAACGGAACGCTATAAATATGAATTTGATGAGCTCGCTGAAATCGCACGACGTGAAAACTTACCACTCACGGAAATTAAGAAACAATTAAAATAATGGAGTTTTTTATGGAAGAATCAAGAATGACAGAAGAATATAAGAATTTAGGAATCCCAAAACTTGGTTTTGGAATGATGCGCTTACCTAAAAAGGGCGAAGAATTTGATCACGAACAAATTTGTGCGATGGTAGATGCCTTTTTAGATGCGGGTATGACGTATTTTGATACGGCTTATGTTTATGAAGGCTCTGAAGAAGCGATGCGTAAAGCCCTCATTGAGCGTCATCCAAGAGAGAATTACTACATCGCATCCAAATTGAATGCGCACATGAAACAATTGGATGAAGAAAGTGCCAAGCAACAAATTTATACAAGCTTAGAACGCCTAGGCACAGACCATATCGATTTCTATTTATTGCATGCATTATCCCAAAAAAATGTCCATTATTATGATGATTATCATTTGTGGGATTATGTGCGTGAGTTAAAAGAAAAAGGACTCATTCGTCATTATGGCTTTTCTTTCCATGACACCCCAGAATTCTTAGATGAATTATTAACGAAACATCCGGATGTAGAATTTGTACAATTACAAATTAATTATGCAGACTGGGAAAACCCAAGTGTGCAATCACGGGAATGTTATAGGGTAGCAAGAGAACATGGCAAGCGGATTGTCGTCATGGAACCAGTTAAAGGAGGCACCTTAGCCAATCCTCCAGAAGTGGTGCAAGAAATCTTTAGAAAAGCAAACCCCTATGCCTCCAATGCTTCCTGGGCGGTGCGCTTTGTGGCAAGTTTAGATGGCATCATCACGGTATTAAGTGGAATGAGCACCCTTGAACAAATGAAAGACAATCTTTCCTACATGCAACACTTTACGCCAATGGATTGGGAAGAAATGGAAGTGATCAAACATGCCCAAGAAGCACTCCATGCGATTCCTAAAATTGAGTGTACAAGCTGTCACTACTGCACGCCAAATTGCCCAATGAATATTCCAATTCCAAATATCTTTGCGGCAATGAACCGAAAACTTGTCTATAACGATGCAGCAGGGGCAAAAAACAGTTATGAATTTAATACAAATGATAAAGGGAAAGCTTCGGATTGTATCCAATGTGGAGCCTGCGAAGCACAGTGCCCACAACATCTTGACATCCGTGCTTTATTAGAAGGATGTGTCGAAGCATTTGAATAAGCTAAGGTACTCGCAAGAGTACCTTTGTTATATAATTTTTCTATGAAGTTTGCGCATATATCCGATTTACATTTAGGAATATCCTTATTAAATCACTCCATGATGGAGGATCAAACCTATATCCTTAACGAAATCCTTACCATTTTAAAAGAAGAACAGGTGGAAGCTCTTTTCATTGCGGGAGATGTATATGATCGTGGGGTGCCAAGTGTGGAAGCGGTTAATGCGCTAAATGATTTTTTAACATCTTTAGCACAATCCAACATCCATGTATATATGATTGCGGGAAACCACGATTCCCCAAGTCGCCTTGCGTTTGGGAGTCGCTTACTTGCGCAAGTGAATATTCATATTGTCGGTAGTTATGAAGGGGCGCTAGCCCATTTTATAGAAGAAGATTCTTATGGTGAAATCCATATTTATGGTTTGCCATTTGTAAGACCTGCTTATATCAATCGCTATATTGAAAAAGAAGAAGAGAAAGTGACTTCTTATCAAGAAGCAATTCAAAAAGTGATTACAGAGGCAAATATCGATTGGTCGAAACGAAATCTTATTCTCGCACACCAATTTGTGATTGGTGCGCACTTAGATACAGAGGGAAGCGAAGAAATCATGGTTGGTGGCGTTGATCAAATCGATGCGAATCTATTTCAAGCGTTTGACTATACCGCCTTAGGACACATTCATCGCCCTCAAAAAGTAAAACAAGATAATATCCGCTATTCTGGAACCCCACTTGCTTATAGCTTTGCGGAAAAAGAACAAATTAAATCCATCCCAATCATTACCATACAAGAAAAAGGGGATATGGATATCCAATATGTAGAATTAAAACCATATCGAAAGATGGCGCATCTCGAAACATCGTTTAAAGAATTACTTGAAGAAAAGATGCGTAAACAATATGAAAAGGATTATTTGCATATAACCTTAACGGACGCACAAGAAATTGAGCACGCCATTGTGACGCTTCGAAACTATTATCCATATTTATTGCGTCTTGATTACAAACAACAATCCCAAACAACTTCGCCTCTCTACAACAAAGAGATTCATAAATCAAAACTGGAATTATTTGAAGACTTTTTTACCATGCGCAACCAAAAACAAATGTCTATGGAACAAAAAGCCTATGTACAAAATCTCATGGATACCCTTGAAAAGGAGAAGAATGTATGAGGCCGATTCAATTAACCATGCAGGCATTTGGCCCATATAAAAACTCCGTTACAATCGATTTTGATGCGTTAAATCAAAGTGGAATGTATTTGATTTCGGGTGATACTGGGGCTGGTAAGACAACGATTTTTGATGCGATGATGTTTGCGCTTTATGGAGAGACAAGTGGCAAAGAGCGCCAAGCCCAAATGCTAAGAAGTCAATACGCAGATGCTTCCGTTGAAACACGTATTTCTTTTACGTTCCGTTATCGTGAAAAACTATATCGCATTGAGCGTAAACCCCAATATACCATCCAAAAACAATTAAAAGATGGCACCCTCAAAGAACAAAAGAAACTAGCAGATGCTATGCTTTATTATCCAGATGGAAGTGTTCTTGTGGGTACAAAAAATGTAAGTGAAGCAGTGGTTTCTTTAACTGGTTTAACTTATGAACAATTTTCGATGATTGCGATGATTCCACAAGGGAAATTTGAAACTTTCTTACTCGCAGATACTAAAACGCGTAATGCGATATTCCGTGAATTATTTCATACGGAGTTCTATAAATCCTTCCAGGAGCGCCTAAAAGAAGACACAAAACAAATGAGTACGCACTTACAGGTCTTACGCCAAGAAATGAATGCGTACGTCAATCAAATGGAAGTCGAGGAAAAAGATCTTAGAGAATTACTATCGATAGAAGAAGGGTATTTCGCTTCGGATTTTGATACGCGTTTCAAGAAATATCTTAAAGATGAAAAAAGCAAAGAGAAAAAACAAAAAGAAGAATTAAAACAACTCGATAAGTCTTTACAAGAACTTGTGCAAACCTTGACACAACTCGAGCAGAATCAAAAGTGGTTAAAAGAGAAAAAGGAAGCAGAAGAAGCATTAAAAAACGAAGAAAAAGAATTTGAAAAAGCAAAGCACACCATTGCGAAATGGGAAAAGGAAGGTAGACAAGAAAAACTACAAGAAGCACGCATTACATTGCGTAAGTTAGAAGAAGAATTACCTACCTATGAAAAGTTAGCTTCCTTAAAAGAAGAAATCGAAACAAAACAAATCGAAATTTCGGATTTAAAAGAATCTTTTATAGACGCACAAAAGAAAAAGAAAGAACTTGAAAAACAAATCAAACAACTCAAAAAAGAAATTAATCGCCAAAAAGGAATGGAAGGCACATTAACAAAATTAGAAAAAGAAAAGGCTACGGTACGAGCACAAATCCTTGTCTTAAAAGATTTGAAAAAGCGTTACGTAGATTATGATTCCTTACAAAAGAATATTGAAGAAAAAGAAGAAACCTTTAAGGAATTATTGGCTACTTCTCAAAAAGAGCACAACCTTTATCAAGATTACTTCGATGCCTATTTGATGGGGCAAGCTGGCATCTTAGCTTCTTCTTTAAAAGAAGAAGAGCCTTGTCCTGTTTGTGGTTCGATTCATCATCCGCGTTTAGCAAAAGTCACAAAAGAAGTGCCAAGCGAAGAAGCATTACACACACAAGAAACAAAAGCAAAAGAAATGGCAAAAAAAGCGCAAATGGCCTCAGGTGAAGTAGGCGCCTTAAAAAAACAAGAAAGCACCATGAAGAAAGAATTGAATGCGCTTCTTGAAAAAGAAAACCTCAAAACAAAAAAAGAAGTCGAAAAGAAATATGACCAAAAAATAAAAGAAGAAGAGACCTTACTAGAACAGTATGCACAAGCGGAAAAGGATCTTGCGCAAAAAGAAAAAGATGAAACAAGTTATCAAGCTTGTATCAAACAAGAAGAAAAGGTCGTTGCTTTGTTACATGAAAAAGAAAAGCAATTACTCATAGAAGAAGAAAAACAAAACCAACGCAAAGAACAAGCAAAAACAATAAAAGAAACCTTGTCCTATGCTTCTATTGCTGTTGCCAAAAAGAAACAACAACAATTAAAAGAAAAGATTCTAGAACAGGAAGAAGAATCGCATTCTTTAGAAGAAGAAATCAAAGCACACCAAAATCAGATTGCGTCAATCAAAGGAAGACTGAGCCAAATTAGTGGCCAAATGAAAGAAAAACATACACCAAATGAAATCGAAAATAAGATATCCAAAAATAGGACGTTAAAAGCGCAACTAGAAGAGAAACGCTCTAATTTGATGGAAGATCTTACTTTATTGCGCGCACATATTGATAAGCATAGTGAATTACATCATTTACTAAATGAGAAAAAAGCACTTTATGAAAAAGATATGAAGCGTTATCAGTGGATGAATGAGCTCGCTTTGACGGCAGATGCGGGTATCAAAGGGAAAGAAAAGGTGACCTTTGAAGATTATATTCAAATGGTTTATTTTGATCGCATCCTTGAAAAAGCAAACCAACGCTTACTCGTTTTATCCAATGGCCTATACCAAATGGTGCGTGCTTCCAGCAGTAATCTACAAAGCCATAATGCCTTAGAAATTGATGTGATTGATTATTCGATTGGCGCAAAGCGCAGTGTGCGCACGTTATCAGGTGGAGAACTCTTTGAAGCTTCCTTAGCCTTAGCACTTGGCCTTTCTGATGAAGTCCAAAGTCGTATTGGGGCAATTGAAGTCGATACGATGTTTATTGATGAAGGTTTTGGCACATTAGATAAAGAAGCGTTAAATCTTGCGATACAAGTATTACAGCGTATTTCTGCAAGTGGAAAACAAATTGGCATTATCTCACATGTGGAAGAATTAAAGAGTAAGATCCCTTCTCAAATAGTGATTAAAAAAGGACAAGGCAATAAAGGAAGTTCAATTCGCATTCTGACCGAATACAACGATTCGACATTGCAGGATTAAAGAAAACAAAATAAAATAAAAGGAAATTTGGAGTTTTTATATGGGGATTGAAAAGATTATTGAAGAAATCGATGCATTTGTGTGGGGACCAGTCACACTAATGTTACTCGTTGGAACTGGGGTTTATCTAACGGTTGCGACAAAGTTTTTACCATGGCGCAATGTTGGCTATGCTTTAAAGAGTGTCATCAGTAAAAAAGCACGGGAGACAAAACGCGGAAAAGGGGATATTTCTGCTTTTTCAAGTTTGATGACAGCTTCCGCTGCGACGATTGGTACGGGCAATATTATAGGGGTCGCAACGGCCATGTATGCGGGAGGACCTGGCGCCTTAGTGTGGATGTGGGTCTCAGCACTATTTGGATTAACCACCAAGTTTTCAGAATGTATGTTAGCGATTAAATATCGTATCGTGAATGAAAAAGGGGAAATGTCAGGTGGTCCAATGTATACGATGGAGAGAGGCTTTAAGAATCAAAAATTAGGAAAGATTCTTGCGATCCTCTTTGCGGTATTTACGACGTTTGCTTCTTTTGGAATTGGGAATATGACCCAAGCCAATTCCATTTCGGGTGTGATGAATACTGCATTTGCACTCCCAGAAGTTTATACCGGGATTGTTTTAACAGCTTTAATTTTCATTATTGTCATTGGTGGAATTAAGAGTATTTCCAGAGTTTCTGATGTCATGGTACCTGTTATGGCGATTCTTTATATCATCATGGGACTTCTTGTGATTATTTTAAATATTAAAGGATTACCTGCTGGCTTATATCAAATCTTTGTGATGGCTGTAAACCCAAAAGCCATTGGTGGTGGCGTATTAGGTGCTATCACAGTATCAGTCATGAACTCCATTCGTTATGGGGTCGCGCGGGGCTGTTTCTCGAATGAAGCAGGCCTTGGTTCCGCAGCGATTACCGCAGCCTCCGCAACCAGTGAAGATGCGGTTGAACAAGGTTATATCTTCATGATGGATACCTTCTTTGATACGATTATCATCTGTACGATTACCGGACTTGTGATTGCTTCAAGTGGTGTACTAGGCTCCTTAGGTGCTGATGGCTTACCACTAAAAGGTGTTGCGCTTATTACGGCCGCTTTTGAAACGGTATTAGGAGATATTGGAAAATATGTGGTTTCCATTGGAATTGGTTTATTTGCTTTTTCAACGATTATTGGTTGGGAATACCACGGTGAAAAAGCAGTGGAATACTTATTCCAAGGTACACGACCTGTGTTAATTTACCGTATTCTCTATTCTTTAATTGTTTATATTGGTTGCGTCCAAGCACTCGATGTGATTTGGAATATATCGGATATCATGAATGCCTTGATGGCCATTCCAAACCTCATTTGTCTTTTGGTGATGAGTAAAGAAATCATTCAAGAAGTGAATCGTTTTCAAAAGATTATTGATCAATCGAAATAAAAGCAGTAAGGAGTTTCAAGATGTTAGATGTGAAGTATGTATTATTTGACTTAGATGGCACCTTGTTGCCGATGGATCAAGAAGTCTTTGTGAAGGCTTATTTTGGTCGTTTATGTCAATATATGGTTCCATATGGTTATGATCCAGAAAAATTGATTCAAGCTTTAAATAAAGGTTTAAAAGCAATGATTATCAATGATGGAAGTATGACCAATGAAGCGCGCTTTTGGGAGAGCTTTCGAAGTATTATCCCTTATAGTGACCAAGAATATGAACATATGATTGAATTCTATGAAACGGATTTTGCGGTTGTCAAAGATGCCGTTGGGTTTGAGGAAGACGCAAAACCTGTCATAGAAAAAATCAAAACACATTATCCTATGATTCTGGCGACGAATCCTTTATTCCCACGCATTGCGACTTTAAAACGCATTGAATGGGCGGGATTAGATCCAAATGATTTTGAATATATTACTTCCTATGAGCCTATGCATTACTGTAAGCCAAATATAAAGTACTACGAAGAATTATTGGAGATGTTAGAGATTGATCCAAAGGATTGTCTTATGGTAGGCAATGATGTAGAAGAAGATATGATTGTCGAAGAATTGGGTATGCGTACCTTTTTGGTGGATACTTGTTTGATGAATCCAAACAATAGAGATTTATCAAAGTATCGAAAAGGGAAACTTAAGGATTTATTAACCTATTTAGAAATAGAGGATGCATGAAGCGCAGTTGGTTTCAAAGTAAAGCATTTCAAGAAGGGGCACGCGATGGACTACCAATTGGGATAGGCTATTTTGCGGTCTCTTTTGCATTGGGCATTGCGATGCGTAATGTTGGAATGAATTGGTTTCAAGGCATGGTGATGAGTTTACTCAATAACGCGTCAGCTGGAGAATATGCGGGGATTGCGATGATTGGAGCCCATGCCTTATACATTGAAACAGCTTTTATGGTCATGATTGCCAATGCCCGTTATTTCTTAATGAGTTGTGCATTAAGTCAAAAGATTTCCCCAAAGACTTCTTTATTCCATCGCATTCTAATTGGCTTTGATATTACAGATGAATTATTTGGCTTAGCCATTGCGAAAAAAGGCTATGTTGAGCCAAGTTATTACTATGGGGCAATGAGTGTTTCTATTCCTGGCTGGGCTATCGGGACTGCGTTAGGAATTGTCTTAGGCAACATCCTACCAACCCGTATTGTCCAAGCTTTATCCGTAGCTTTATTTGGTATGTTTTTAGCTGTCATTATTCCTCAAGCCAAAAAGGATTCCGTTGTTTTCATTTTTATCTTATTGAGTTTTCTTTTAAGTTACTTATGCACATTATTACCTATGCTTGCGGGTATTTCAGAAGGGACAAAGACGATTGTATTAACTGTGCTTTTGGCTTCTTTAGCGGCTGTGATTAGGCCACATAAGGAGGAGACTAATGAATAATTATATTTGGACCACCATCTTTGTGATGGCCATTGTATCCTTACTGATTCGTGTGATTCCACTCACACTCTTCCGTAGACAAATAAAAAACCAGTTTATCCGGTCTTTCTTATACTATGTGCCATATATCACCTTAGCGATTATGACATTTCCAGCTATATTACACGCAACCGGTTCTCCCATCGCAGGTTTTGTGGCCTTTGTGGGAGGCATACTTATCACTTGGTTTGGGGGAAGCCTCATTCAAACAAGTGTGAGTTGTTGTATCATTGCGTATTTGATGCTGCTTCTATTGCATCTTTAAATAAAGCATAATCTGGATTCCAGAAATCTTGGACGCATATGGTTTCTTTCGTTAAAGGATGTGTGAATTGGAGCTTATAAGCCCATAAGCACATCTTTTTAAAATCTTTACTTGGGATACCGTAAAGTGGATCATTGAGAATGGGGTGTTTCGCATGGCTTAAATGAACACGTATTTGATGGGTGCGTCCAGTTTCTAACTTACAATCTAAAAGTAAATATTGTTTTGTTTTGGCGATACAACGCGCAAATGTTTTTGCGGGTTTTCCGGTTTGTGAAACACGGTATTTCCCTGAAACATGTCGATCTTTTCCAATGGGTTCTTGAAAGTGGAAGGCTTGGCGTAAGCGCGCATTTCCTGTTGTAATCGCATAATAAGAACGATGTATTTTCTTATCTTTTATCTGTTGATCAAAATAAGCTTGGAAAAGGGGAAGCTTCGAATATAAAACTAAACCAGACGTCTCTTTGTCTAAGCGATGCAAATGACGCACAGGGGCCTCAATTTGATTAAAGGCATGATAGCACGCAACCATCGTATCAAGACTACAGTCTTCCCCGTGTATGATAATACCTGCTGGCTTATGCACAACTAGCACAAAATCATCTTCATAAACAACATCCGCCATAACTTCATTTGGATAAAGATCCAATTCTTCTTTTGGTAAATGGAGAATAAGTAAATCACCTGGATTTAAGGTATCTTCTTCTTGAATTGGTTTATGATTACAGGTAATACTTTTTGTTTCAAATAAAAGATGACGATATTTACGGGAAATGGAAAAAGAATCAAACCATTCGTTTAAGGTTTGTGGTTTATCAATCGTTATTTGAAGTTGTCCATGTGTTTTTTGATAATGCATAGTTCTCCTATTTATGAATGGATAAAACGACAATTGCTTCCACAAGAGGGGTTTGGGGGAAGAAATCAAAAGGTAATACGGTACGCACTTGATAAATGTGTTTGAGCGCTTTAAGATTTTTCGCTAAGGTCGCTGGGTTACAAGAAACATAGATAATTTTTTCAGGAGGATTTTGAAGGATGGCCTCCATCATCGCCTCATCTAAACCACTGCGAGGAGGATCCACAAGTAAAGTATCAATACGTTTTGTTTTGGATAGCTTTGTGTATTGTTTTGCGGCATCTCCACATTTGAATGTGACATTCGTGATATGATTCTTTTTCGCATTTTCTTTAGCATTATGAATCGCTTCTGGGGTTAACTCAATGCCTATAACGTGTTTGACTTTTGAAGCGGCTAATAAAGACATCACCCCAACCCCACAATAGGCTTCGACTAAAGTATCGCAAGGATCAATCTTCGAAACCGCTAAGGAATAGAGGGCTTCAGCTTGTTCGACATTTAATTGAAAGAACGATTCCGGACTGAGTTGAATCTTTAAGCCATTAAATGCGACTTCAATGGTTTTGGAACCATATAGAAGTTTTGTCTTCGTTTCAAATATCGCATGATTTTTATGTTTGGTATTGATGGATTGGCCTAAGGCATCCATAAAAGGAATCTTACTTAAGGCTTGGATTAGTTCTTTGGATAACGAATCCTTACCTGTGACAAGTGTGCATTGGCCATGATTTTGAATACGCCGTAAGACAAGATAACGGATGCCTGATTTTGTTTTCGGGTCATAAGCTTGGATAGAAAACGCATTTAAAACATCTAGAATCGCTTTACGGAATTGTTCTAATTCTTTGGTATGGACAAAACAATCCGCAATCGGAATAAAGTGATTCGTTCCAGGTTGATACATTCCACTTACAAGCTCCCCATCCACCATTTGGATAGGCAGCTTACAAGCTGTTCGATAATAAAGGGTCTTTTTGGAAGGACGTAAAGTGCGTATGAAATGATTCTTCACATGCGCATATTTCCATAAAGCTTCTTCTAAAAGATCTTTTTTATAGATTTCTTGGGCACTTTCTTGGGCATGCATGAGGGCACAAGCGCCACAACGTTCTTGGTTTGGACAAATGGGAGGAATACGATAGGGACTTTGGGTGAGCACTTTTTTCCGTTTTGCCATTTGATAGCGCCCATAATCCTTTATCATCTCGACTTCAGCATATTCACCAGGTAAAACTCCATCACAAAAGACAGGGATATTCTTGTATTTAGCGATTCCTTCTCCATTAATACCAATTTTTTCAAATTTTAGTTTCATTTCTTCAAGTATAGCGAATTTTATATAGATTTGTAAAAAGGGAGACTTCATATTGAAATTGAACTAGAAAAAAAATAGAATAAATGTAGCGTTAAGCTGAGGAGGAGAGAAATGAAGAAATTAAGTTCCATGTTACTGGCTATGCTCATGGCTACTTCCCTCGTTGCGTGCGGTGGTGGCAATACAGCTACAACCGAAGCACCAGCGGCAAGTGCTACAGCAGAAAGCAGTGAACAAACACAAGAAACAGCGGCTCCAGCTGAAGAAGCTCCAGCTATGAAAGTCGCAATGGTTACCGACTATGGTGACATCACAGACCAAAGTTTCAACCAAACAACGTATGAAGCAGCAAAAGCATTCGCAGAAGCAAACGGTTTAGAGTTCAACTACTACAAACCAGCTACGGATGCTGATGCAGATCGTGAAGCAATGATTGACCGTGCTGTTGAAGAAGGATTCAACGTCATCGTATTACCAGGCTTTGCGTTCGCAAATGCAATTTACACAGAAGCACCTCTATATCCAGATGTTAAATTCGTTGCACTTGACGTAAGTGAAGGCGACTTAACCGCATATGGTGAAAGAGAATTCAAAGCTGACAACGTATTCTCCGCTGTTTACCAAGAAGAATTAGCTGGTTACATGGCTGGTTATGCAGCTGTTAAACTTGGCTATAAGAAACTTGGCTTCTTAGGTGGTATGGCTGTTCCTGCAGTTATCCGTTATGGTTATGGTTTCGTACAAGGCGCTGATGCAGCTGCTGGTGAATTAGGTCTCTCAGATGTAGAAATCAACTATGTCTATGGTGGACAATTCTTCGGTGATGCGGATATCACTGCTCGTATGGATACATGGTACCAAGGTGGAACAGAAGTTGTCTTCGCATGTGGTGGTGGTATCTACAGCTCTGCTGCAGAAGCTGCTGCAAAAGTAAACGGAAAAGTAATCGGTGTTGACGTTGACCAAGCTGGAATCATCGATGGCGCATATGGTGCAGACATGACCGTTACAAGTGCTATGAAAGGTTTAGCTGCTACAGTTAACACACTTCTAAGCGCAATCCGTGATGGCAAATGGGATGAATACAAAGGACAAATCCAAAACTTAGGTCTCGTTTCTGCTAACCCAGAAGAGAACTATGTCCAACTTCCAGCATCCACACAATGGGCTGATGGTTTCACAGAAGCAGATTACAAAGATTTAGTTGCTAAGATGTTCAGTGGTGAAATCAAAGTTGATTCAAGTTCTGATCCAGAAGTAATGCCAACAGTTACTAACGTAAAGGTTACAAACGAAGGCGCTATTAAGGGTTAATCAAAACTTAACAGCAAACGAAAAGTGGCTATTGCAAAATAGCTACTTTTTTTTATCCGAGTATTCTATCAGTAATGCGTTATAATTAATTGCCGGAGGAAAGAAATATGAAAAAGTTATTTATCACATTAACCGTAAGTTTCTTGGTGATGGTAGGATGTGCAAAACCACAAGAAAATACACAACCTGCACCAACTGCAGAGGCAACCCCAACAGCGACTCCAGAAGAGAAAAAAGAAGAAGCTGTAAAGGTAGAATTCCCAACCTTAGCTTCCAGTTATGCTGAAACAATTGCCGGGCGAGGCTATATTACCGTTTCTGATGTGGATTCCCAAACCAAACATTTCTTAATCGAATGGGCAGAAAGCGCAAGTGTACAAGACCGTTGGGAAATGGATGTTACGTATGATCCTAAAAATGAACGTTTACTCTATAACAATTGCACCAAAACAATTACCGAATTTGATGCAAGTGGAAATGGAGATGAAACCGTAGAATATACGGATGGTACTGGTTATTTCAGCATTGTAGGTGAAAATCTACAATGGCATGATGATATGCTCAAGGAAGCAGCGGAAGAACCTGCTTTTGCACCAATCCCTGAATCAGGAACGGGTCTTGCAAATCCTTGGACAGAAACTGAAGATCCTACTGAAGCAGAAAAAGTTTCTGGATTAACCTTTGATTTAATGCCTGAATATGCTTTAGGTGAAAACATGAAATTATGGAAATATGTATGTATGGAAGGTGTCTATGGGGCTAAATATGAAAGTGTGAATAATGAAATGATTATTCGTAAATCAAAGACCATTCCTAGTGAAGAATTACATGGAGACTACAATACATATTCCAAGAGTTGGGATATCACCCTCAAAGGTGTAACCGTACATTGTTTAGGGGATGGGGAAACAGCGAATGTCGCAATGATTGATGCGGGTGATCGTCATTATTCCATTAGTATGAATCCAGGCCAAGAAGGGCATGGTTTAACCCCAGATGAAATCAATACAATTTTGAATGGTATGCAATAGGACATTTGAAAAAATGTCCTTTTTTCTTTTTTTCATAGCGTTTATCTCCTATAATTATATTGATATATGTTTGGGAGGAGGATAGATCATAATGGATACTCCATACGCAATCGAGATGTTAAACATCACGAAACGCTTCCCTGGGATTGTTGCCAATGACAACATCACACTACAATTGAAAAAAGGAGAAATACATGCCCTTTTAGGTGAAAATGGGGCAGGGAAATCGACCTTGATGAGTGTGCTATTTGGCTTATACCAAGCGGAAGAAGGAATTATTAAGAAAGACGGAAAAGAAGTCAAAATTAATAATCCAAATGATGCGAATGATTTAGGCATCGGAATGGTTCACCAACATTTTAAATTGGTACAATGTTTTACCGTTTTGGAGAATATCATTTTAGGTGTCGAAAACACTAAGAATGGCATTTTACAAACCGATGAAGCTAGAAAGAAAATTTTAGAATTATCCGAACATTATGGTTTGAAAGTGGATCCAGACGCAAAGATTCAGGATATTACCGTCGGGATGCAACAAAGAACTGAAATTTTAAAGATGTTATATCGGGATAATGAAATCTTGATTTTTGATGAACCAACAGCTGTATTAACACCACAAGAAATTGATGAACTCATGCAGATTATGAAGAATCTTGCGAAAGAAGGGAAATCGATTCTCTTTATCTCCCATAAATTAAATGAAATTATGGAAGTAGCAGATAGTGTAACCGTATTGCGACGTGGGAAAGGCATAGGCACAGTGCAAGTCAAAGACACGACCCAAGAAGAATTATCACGTATGATGGTGGGACGTGACGTACAACTTGTTGTCGATAAAGAACCATCCCATCCAAAAGATACGATTCTAAAAGTCCGTAATATGACGGTTGCTTCAAAGGTACATAAAAATAATGCGGTTAAGAATGTTTCCTTTGATGTACGGGAAGGGGAAATCGTTTGTATTGCGGGAATTGATGGAAACGGGCAAACGGAGCTTGTATATGGCTTAACGGGTTTAGAGCCTGTAGTATCTGGAAGTATTGAACTATGTGGAAAAGATATCACCAATGCTTCCATTCGGGAGCGGGCAAAAGAGATGTCCCATATTCCAGAAGACCGCCAAAAACATGGCTTAGTGCTCGATTATCCACTCGATTACAATATCGTCTTACAACGTTATTACGAACCAGAATTCACAACTTCCGCAGGCTTCTTAAAACAAAAAGAGATTCGAAGCTATGCGGAGAAGTTGATTGAACAATACGATGTGCGCTCTGGCCAAGGCCCGATTACGATTGCTAGAAGTATGTCGGGTGGTAACCAACAAAAAGCCATCATCGCACGTGAAATTGATAAAGATCCCAAATTACTCGTAGCTGTTCAACCAACGCGTGGCTTAGATGTAGGGGCGATTGAATACATCCACCGTCAACTGATTCACCAACGTGATGAAGGGCGTGCAGTCTTGTTGGTATCGTTGGAATTAGAAGAAGTAATGAATGTTTCCGACCGTATTCTTGTCATGTATGAAGGAGAAATTGTTGGTGAGTTAGATCCAAAACAAACAACCCGTGAAGAATTAGGTCTTTATATGGCGGGTGCGAAGCGCGATGATAGAAAGGAAGGGATGGACGCATGAAAACAAAGAAACAATTATTAAAGAATCCAACCTTCCAAACCGTCTTGGCTTCGGTACTTTGTATTGTATTAGGTTTATTCATTGGCTTTGTCGTTCTCTTACTCATTAACCCGGCTGGAGCAGGGACAGCGATTAAAACCATTCTCTTAAACTGGATGACACGTGGTACAACCGCGGCGCGATTAAAGACATTGGGTAATACGATTGTTAAAACAGCACCCTTACTCTTGTGTGCCTTATCTGTACAATTCTGTTATAAAGTTGGCCTCTTCAACATTGGCGCAGCAGGGCAATATGTGGCAGGCGCAGGCATGTGTTTATATGCAGCACTTGCGTGGAAGTTACCTTGGTTTGTATGTATTCTACTTGCGATGGCAGCAGGCGCATTCTTAGGAATGATTTCCGGGGCTTTAAAGGCATATCAAAATGTAAATGAAGTAATCTCTGGAATTATGCTTAACTGGATTACCTTATATACCGTCAATATCATTCTTGGTGGTAGTAGTTTAACCAAAGATCCCGCAAGTCCTTATACGGTTGATTTAGCCGCTTCCAATCCAAAAGGAGTCATTCCTTCTTTAGGTTTAGAAAAACTCTTCTCGAATAACCGCTTTGTGACGATTGCGATTCCTCTTGCAATCTTAATTGCGGTTCTAGTATGGGTAATTCTAAATAAGACGAAGTTTGGTTATGAATTACGCGCAACGGGCTACAACAAAGAAGCAGCGCGTTATGCGGGTATGAAAGAAAAGAAGAATATTATTTTAACGCTTATGATTGGTGGTGCCTTAGCAGCAGCAGGTGCAGCCTTCTTCTTCCTAACTGGATATGAGAAGTGGTCCACCACGCAAACCTCGGTTCCAGGCATGGGCTTTAATGGAATTGCGGCTACCTTCCTTGGTGGCTTACATCCAATTGGAACCATCTTCTCTTCTTATTTCATTCAACATATTACCGATGGTGGGGCATTGATTGATAAATCGATCTATCCATCGCAAATCTCGGATTTGATTTCCGCAATCATTATCTACTTATGTGCCTTTGTATTATTCTTTAAGACAACCTTGACGATTCGTTTGGCACGACAAGAAGAAAGAACGATTGAACGTGAATTAGAAATCAAAGCGGAGAAAGGAGGCGATAACGAATGACGTTATTATTACAATATACAATCATTTTCGCTTCTGTATTATCTTTGGTTGCTTTAGGTGGCTGTTTTGCGGAACATTCGGGTGTCATTAACCTTGGTCTAGAAGGAATCATGGTTATGGGTGCTCTTGGTGGTGCTTTAGCGATGAAATATCTAGGGGCAGAAACACCAAAGCTTGTGATGATTCTCGTGGTTAGTTTAAGTGCGATTGCCTTTGGGGTTCTCTATTCTTCCTTATTAGGCTTTGCGAGTATCAACTTTAAAGCCGATCAAACGCTTGTTGGTACCGCTATGAACATGCTAGCGACCGCTGTAGCAACGGTTATTGTACGTTCTTTAAATACGGCTGAAGATCCAAATAACGTATCCACAACGATTCAATATATCAACCAAAAGAAAGCTTTCTTAGTCAATCTCAATGGCTTTGAGTTTAACTGGTTTATGGTGATGGCACTATGTGCTTTGATTATCAGTACGATTGTCTTATATCGTACGCGCTTTGGTTTACGCTTAATGGCCTGTGGTGAAAACCCACAAGCTGCTGACTCGGTTGGTATTAATGTCTATAAGATGCGTTGGGCAGGGGTATTAATTTCTGGCTTACTTGGTGGGCTTGGTGGAATTGTTTATATCACCGCTGGTGTATCGGAATGGAAGTTTGAAGTTGGTGTAGCAGGATTTGGTTTCTTAGCCTTAGCCGTTATGATCTTTGGTCAATGGAAACCATATCGCATTGGTTTAGCTGCACTCTTATTTGGATTCTTTAGAGCGTTATCCAATGTCTATTCTGGCTTCCCATTCTTAATGGCACTGAAGTTACCTGGCACCATCTACAATATGATGCCTTACATTATTTCCTTAATCGTCCTTGCCTTTACTTCTAAGAATTCAGCCGCGCCAAAAGCGGAAGGAATTCCTTACGATAAAGGCTCTCGATAAGCAATTAAGAAGCGGTTTTCCGCTTCTTTTTGCTTCGGTACCCTACGCAACTGCACCCAAAAAAGTGCTATAATATAGGTGATTTTGGTAGACAGGGGGGGGTGACAAGATGTATAAAAAGAATGACCTTGTTGTATATCGACGAGATGTTTGTAAAGTGGTCGATAAAGTCAAAAGCGACATGACAGGGGAACAATGTTACATCTTACAACCTTATAACCAAATGGATGGTTCTGTTCGGATGCAGGTACCAGTTTCCAATAAAGGTGGGCATTTACGTGATGTTTTAACAAGAGAAGAAGTCTCTAATTTGATTAAAAATGTTCCAAATATTGAATTATTGGAAGATAAACCTGCCAATATGAAGAGCCAATATGTTGCGCTTCTGAAAGAAGACAAACTCGAAGATTTGATACGTATTATCAAAACTTCCTATCAACGCAAAAAAGTGCGCGCCGATAGTCACAAAAAACTTGCGGCCATTGACGGGGAGTATTTAGAAAAAGCCGAACGCTATTTATTCACGGAACTTGCCGTTGCGATGGAAATGAATTACGAAGAATGTAAAGATTATTTTATTAAACAAATCTTGAAATCAAAAAAGAAAACGGTTAAAAAATAAGCCTCATTCTTTGGGGCTTTCATTAGGAGGGAAAGTATGAAAACAATCACAAAATTAATGGTAGGCTTACTTTGCTTTGGGCAACTAATAGGTTGTGGAAGCAACAGTAACAATGCACAACCAAGTGGGTCCGTCGATGTTTCAAATGTAAAAACATTGGGTGATGCAATGGCTTTAGAAGGAGATTCTAGTAGTTCCACTTGGGATGAAAATTATTTCTATTATGAAACAAGCCCAAGTGGGGTACCCATGTTATTTATTGCGAAGAGTTCCAAAGAAGTATCCGATCAAATTGATGAAGCTTTCGGGGAACCAGATGTGGATGTCTATGAAAGAATTATGGAGATTGCGGCACCACTTGAAATCGTTAAGATTGTTGATTTATCAAAAGATATCCCAAGCCAAGAAGAACTAGATAAACTCATTGGAAAAACCGGTGCTGATTTACTAGCGGATGGATTCTGGCCAGGAGGTGGTTATCAATACCTCGATAATTCCACGATGTTCTATCTCAACAAAGGAGCTTATCAATATGAAGTTGAATTCAATGAAAAGCTCGAACGAGATGATGATATGAACGAAGAAGAAGCAATTAAACCACTCACCGTTAAAAAGGTGACCTATAGTGGCTTATCGGGTGATTTCTCCGAATATAAAATGGATTAGCGAACTTGAAGATGTGGAAACACATCTTTTAAGTTACCTTGAATATGTAAATCTGCCATGGCATCATAGGTCGTCGCATCTCGGTTAATAAGGACGAGTTTTTCACCATGGAAATAATTTAAGAAGCCAGCTGCTGGATAGACCACAAGGCTTGTTCCTAATACGACCAGCACATCTGCACGTTTAATTGCCTCAATTGCGCCAGCAGTTACTTTTGCGTCTAATGGTTCTTCATATAACACAACATCTGGTTTAATGATGCCACCACACTTACAAGTCGGAATGCCTTGGCTTTCTACGATGGTTTCAAGAGGATAAAAGGTATGACATTTCATACAATAATTACGATGCACAGAGCCATGCAGTTCATAAACATGTTTGGAGCCAGCTAAGCTATGTAACCCATCGATATTTTGGGTAATGACACCAAGCGAGCGACCGGTTTCTTCCATCTTTGCAATAAAGGTATGCGTCGCATTTGGTTTGGCATCCAAAAACAACATCCGGTCTTTATAGAAGCGGTAGAATTCACTTGTATTTTGCATGAAGAAGGAGTGGCTAATGATGGTTTCCGGTGGATATTGGTAGGATTGGTGATATAAGCCATCTTGACTACGAAAATCAGGAATGCCACTTTCCGTAGATACTCCAGCTCCTGTAAAAAAGACAATGCGTTTTCCTTCGTCGAGAATTTCTTGTAGCTCACGTATTTGATTTTGATTCATGTCGATATTTCCTCCTTATATGATTTGCGATATCTAAAACCGCATCAATTAATTCCTGTGGTTTTAAGATCGTTAATTGCGATTCAAATTGGAGAATCCAAGAGATTAAGGTTGGGGTGATAGCGGTACGAATATTGGCGATAAAATCATTTTGATTAACTTTCGAAATGATGAGTTCTTTTCCAAATTGATCAAACACATAATTGGCCATGGAGGCATCAAATTGAATGGTGATGGTTTGCGCTTCCCCACGATACATATGAAAGGATTTGCGTAAAAAGTCATCGAGCTCAAAAGGATGCGAAGCGCTTGGCGTAAACTCTATCGATAACTGTTCCATTTTATCAATACGGAAGGTAATGAATTGCGCATGCTTTTCATCATAGAATACACAATAATACCAACCATTATCGGAAACAATCGCATAAGGAACATAGGTATATTTCTGTCGATTTCTTCGATATTTTTTTTGTTGGTCAATCGATAAATCATAATACTGAAAGGATGCTGGGTAACCATATTGAATCGCCCGTAATAATTGATTAATAAAACGTAATACATGATGATTTGTGGTTTTGGGTAAGTTACGAGCTTGGATGGGAGATTTCGCTTGCATGGCGAATTGTTTTTGGATTTTCTTTTGGAGTTCTTTTGTGGATTCATTCGAAAGCGCCTTAATATGTTGAATCGCATCCATGAGTAAAAAGACTTCGGCTTCATTAAAAGGATGGGCAAAATAATAACCTTGGCCTTTTCGAGTGTAATGAATGGGATAGCCACTTTCTTTTAATAGATGGAGTTGTTTATAGATGCTTCTTCGATCGGAGTGGATGCCATAAGCCTCCAGTTCACTAATTAAAGCAGGCATCGTTAAAAGATGTTCTGGATCTGTTTTTGCTTGTAAGATTTCTATCAAACGTAATAGACGTTCACTCGTATCATTTTTTTTCATAAAACATTCTCGTTGTACCTTATATTGTACATCGAAAAGAAAGGGATTGGCTAGTATAAGAGTAGAAAGTGAGGAAAGAAAGATGACACAAAAACAGAAAATTGTATTTAGTGAAGGTTTATTAGCGCTTGCGTATGCCTATACGTTAAGTGGCTATCAAGCAGCGTCCGTTGCGGTGGGAAGTCTTGCGATGATTCTTATGGTATCCTTTCACTCAATCGCCTCTTTAAAAAGACAATATGTTAAGATTCTTGCGCTAACCATCGGCGAAATCCTGTTGATTCAAATCTTCCAACTTCAGAAAATAGCCCCTTGTATTTCTTTCCTCGCTTTTGCGAATGCGGTTCTATCTTTTGTGAGTATGGAAAGCTCGCACAAGGTTGTCTATGAAACGATTAAAATGGTGATTCCTGTCATGTTGACATTTATGGTCATTGTCTTCTCTTTACCTGGGTCGATTCTAAAATATTTCATTGCTTCCGCAAGTGAAGGATTCTTAGAAATGTTTATCCTTATTTGTTTGATCTTTACACCCATTTTAATTGCCTATATTGAAAACTCCTTGGAAACCGAGTGGCGAAATAAATGACAGGAGCAAGGGAATGCGTTAGAATTAGATAATATGATTTCGTATTTGATTAAGCGTTATGTTAAAAACTATGAGAATATCGAAGATCCAAAGGTGCGTTATGCCTATGGATTTTTGGTTGGGAATATTGGGATTGTCTGTAATCTTTTCTTATTCTTATTAAAAACAACCATCGGAACCTTAACGCATTCCCTTGCGATTTTATCCGATGGCTTTAATAATCTAACCGATAGTTTAAGCAATTTAATAACCATTTTCGGGTATCGCTTAGCCGCAAAACCAGCCGACCGTCAACATCCCTTTGGACATGGACGCATGGAATATATCATCAGTTTAGTCATGGTGATTTTTATCTTTGTGGTTGGTTTTGAATTATTAAAGACAAGTTTTGATCAACTCTTTCATCCTTCGGCATTAGCTTTTTCTTGGCCCCTATTTTGGATTCTATTTTTCAGTATTGGTGTAAAAGTATGGCTTTATCATATCAATCGGAAAGTAGGGGATTCGATTCATCATTTAGGCATGAAGGCTAGTGCGATGGATGCGCGCAATGATATCATTTCAACATTAGTTGCTTTATTTGGTTTAGGAATGGGAGCCTTTAATCAAACCATTCCCTTTGATGCGTTAATGAGTATCTTGATTGGTTTCTTCATTCTTTATTCTGGTTATCAATTAATGCGTGAAATCGTAGATCGTTTATTAGGAAAATCAGCTGATGCTACGCTTGTTTCGAGTATCAAACAACAGATGTTATCGCATCCTATGGTGAAAGGGGTTCATGACATGATGATTCATGATTATGGACCAGGGAAGTTATTTGGTTCTGCGCATGCAGAAGTAGATGCGAATGAAGATTTCTTACAAGCCCATGAAGTGATTGATCAAGCAGAACGCGAAATCTATGAGAAATATCATGTATCGATGACGATTCATCTTGACCCAATTGATACAAAAAGTGAAGAAGTAAATGCGTATCGCGAAAAGATTCAAAACATCCTACAAACCGTGGATGCCTCACTTAGCTTTCATGATTTCCGTATCGTCAAAGGGGAAGGGCATACCAATTTAATTTTTGATGTGAGTGTTCCCTTTGAATGTAAAAAGACAAATGAAGAAATCAAAGAGGCAATTGATCAAAAACTAGAAAAGGAAAAGGAAACCCTTTATACGGTAATTACCTTTGATCGTGCCTATGTTTCAGAGAGTATTGGATCATGGCCAAACGATTAAAGAGTCATCTGATGTTATTATCGGCAGCCCTTATTTGGGGTTGCGCATTTGTGGCACAAAGTGTTGGTATGGAGCACGTTGGCCCATGGACTTTTACTTGTTTACGCAGTTTTTTAGCTGGGTTTGCATTACTTTTGTTTAGACCATTTCTTGTCGAAAAGAAAGAAAATAAAAATCATCCTAACCTTGTGATTAAGGCGGGTATTGTTTGTGGAATCTTTTTAACGCTTGCGAGCATCTTTCAACAATATGGCATTCAAACCACAACCGTAGGCAAGGCCGGCTTTATCACAACGCTCTATGTGATTTTTGTGCCTATGATAGCTGTCTTTTTAGGTAAGAAGATTTCTCTCTATAAATGGATTGCGGTTTTCCTTGCCTTAGCGGGTTTATATTTCTTAAGTATGAAAGGTTCCTTTGTGTTAGCTAGGGGAGACTTTCTTGTGGTAGTGAGCGCATTATTTTTTGCGTGGCATATCTTAGTCATTGATTATTTTATCCCGCATGTTGATGGCGTCACGATGTCTTGTGTCCAATTTTTTGTGGTAGGGATTCTTTGTCTTTTTCCGATGCTTTATTTCGAACATCCTGCTTTTACACAAATCCAATCGGCGCTTATTCCAATTCTTTATGCGGGATTATTTTCTTCGGCCATTGGCTATACCTTACAGATTTTAGGACAAAAAAACGCTGAGGCTACGGTGGCGACCATCTTGTTAAGTTTGGAGTCCGTATTTGCGGCCATAGCAGGATATTTTCTCCTCCATGAGACCTTATCTCAGCGTGAATTATTTGGTTGTGCTTTATTATTTATGGCGATGTTGATTGCCCAAGGGCAAAAAGATTAGTTGGCATTACGAATCATGAGTTCCGTAATCTTATTTGTATATTCGACAGGATTTTCAATAGGAAGTCCTTCAATTAAACGTGCTTGGTTTAAAAGCACACTTGCATAATCTTCTAATTGTTTTGGATCTTCTTGATAAACTTTTTGTAAGGCTTTAAAGATTGGATGATTTGGATTAATCTCTAAGATTTTGGTTGCTTTAACACCTGCATTAGCAGGGTCATGACTTAAGATACGTTCCATTTCAAGTGACAAACCATCTTCCGCAATTAAGCATACAGGCGCATCTAGTAAACGCGAAGAGATACGTACTTCTTTAACTTCGTCTTTTAAGGCGTCTTTCATAGCCGTTAAAAGGTCTTTATTTGCTTCGGTTTGTTCTTCTTTTGCCTTTTTCTCTTCTTCACTATCTAAGCCTAAATCGCCTTTTGTGATGGATTGGAATGGTTTTCCTTCATATTGATTTAACATGGAAATCGCAAACTCATCGACCGAATCGGTAAGATATAGAATTTCATAACCTTTCTCTTTGACTTTCGCAAGGGCAGGAAGTTGCGCAATTTCTTCTAGGTTTGAGCCACAGGCATAATAGATCTTTTCTTGTTCTTTAGGCATGCCCTCTACATATTCTTTGAGAGTGACATAGCGATTTTCTTTACTGGATTTATAAAGCAATAAATCTTTGAGTTGCTCTTGGTGCATCCCATAACTTTTATATAGGTCATATTTGAGATTCAAGCCAAAATGATCAAAGAACTTCTCGTATTCTTCTCGCTCGTTTTTCAACATATCTTCTAAGGCATTATGAATCTTCTTTTCAAGCGAAGAAGCAAGGGCTTTTACTTGGTGGTCTTGTTGCAAGAGTTCTCTCGAAATATTTAAACTTAAATCTTCACTATCCACTAAACCTGTCACAAAACGATAGCTTTCAGGTAATAGGTCTTTGGCTTTATCCATGATAAAGACACCCTTAGAGTATAACTGTAAGCCCGATTCAAAATCGGTATTATAGAAGTTATAAGGGGTTTCAGAAGGAATAAAGAGAAGGGCAGTATAGGAAAGATTTCCTTCTACGGAATAGTGAATGACTTTTTGTGGATCCACCCAATCATTGAATTTGGATTTATAGAATTCGTTGTAATCTTCTTTACTGATTTTATTTTTATTCTTTTTCCATAATGGAATCATGGAATTGAGGGTTTCTAGTTCTTTCGTGGAAATCGTTTTGGTATCATCGGTTGGATCTGGAATTTGTTTTGTCACTTCCATTTGGATTGGATAGCGCACATAGTCGGAATATTTATGGACGAGTTCTTTAATCTTCCATTCTTCTAAGTAATCGGAATATTGTTTTTCCTCTGTATCGTCTTTTAGATAAATGGTAATACGTGTGCCAATCGAATCTTTATCAATCTTGGTGATTTGATAACCATCAATACCCTGGCTTTCCCAACGATAGGCTTCTTCACTTAAGCTACTCTTGGAATCGACCACAATCTTTTTTCCAACCATAAACGCACTATAGAAACCGACCCCAAATTGCCCAATGATATCGATATTCTTGGTTGCTTTTTCCAGTTGTGCTTTGAATTCTTCGGAACCACTTTTCGCAATGGTGCCAAGGTTCGTTTCCATTTCTTCTTTGTTCATACCGATTCCAGTATCTTCAATCACTAAAGTACGATTCTCTTTATCGACTTCTAATCGAATGGTTAAATCTTTTTTACTGACTTTGTGATTAGCATCGGTAAGGGATAAATAATAACGCTTATCTAAGGCATCGCTCGCATTGGAAATCAGCTCACGTAAAAAGATTTCGGAGTTCGTATAAATGGAATTAATCATTAAGTCTAAAAGTTTTTTGGACTCTGCTTTAAATTGTTTTTTAGCCATGGTTTGCCTCCTGTCGACTTTTGGCAATATAGCACTTCAAACTATAGAATTCAAGTAAGAAAACAGTATAAATAGAGTATGAAAAAATAATCAATTGAATATTATACATGTTCACATAAAGTTCACTTTTCTTCTCTTTTACTTTCAGAAGAAATCATTATAATAATTCCAAACAACAGGGGATTTTTATTATGAACAAAAAGGTAAAATTCAATCAAGACGAAAAAATGGAAGGGATGCAAAAGCGTATCAAAAGCTTGCGTAAATCACTACGTTACACCCAATCCCAAATGGGCGAGATGTTAGGTGTGAGTGCACAAACCGTTTCCGGTTATGAAAGTGGTACGATTATCCCTGGTCCAGAAGCACTCTTATGTTATTGTGACATTTTTAAAGTTGACTGTAATTACTTGTTGATGGGAATTCAAGAAAGTGCAACTACGGATTTCAGTTTCCGTGATCACGAGAAAGAATTAATTCTCAGTTATCGTAAACTCTCCAGCAAAAAGCAAGATGCATTACGAGTATTATTAGATCGAGAAGGGATTTAAAATCCCTTTTTCTTCTACTAAGTGTTGACCGACGGTCAGTCAAGGTATATATTGGATTTAGATGGAGGACATATGCCAATACATCAAGATCCAGATACAAGGCGTGAAGAGTTTGTGGATGCCGCGGAAAAGTTATTCAAACAAAATGGCATTGTTGAAACAACCATTAATGCGATAGTCAAAGAAATGGATGTTGCGAAAGGCTTGTTCTATTATTATTTCAAGTCGAAAGATGATGTGATTGATGCGATTTCCCAAAAGTACAGTGAGGCGTTTGAGAAAACGATAGGGAAAACCCTCAAGGAAGATAGCTTTGAAGATCGTATACAACAATTCATCAAGAATGTCATTGTCTCATTTAAAGAACTTTGGGATAACTTACATGGGGAAAAAGAAGAAATCGATTTAACGCTTTTAGCTTCGAGAAGTATGGAAGATGCCAAAGCAATGGCTTCGAACCTATTTGAAAAGCTTTTGGAAGAGGGTATTGAAAGTGATAAAATTGAGATAAAGAATCCACGTTATTTTGCGGATTTAATGATTAGTGGCATTGTTGATTTAGTACATCAAAGCGATGTGGACTTAAATGAAGTAGAAGAAATGATTAACGAAATCATTGCGCAGACAAGAAAGGAGTCAAATCATCATGAGTGAAATGGAAAAGTATGTTGAGATGTTCACAAAAGTTTTCAACAAATCGGTCGAGGCCTTTGAGGCAGGAACCAAAGAGTTGTCAGTCAGACTACAAAAGGAAAAGAAAAAAGTTGAATTGAAGTCCCAAATTGGACAACATGAGCGTCAAATGGCAAAGGCATATGAGCGCATGGGAGAGGCTTATTTCAAACACCTCGAAGAAGGGGTTGAAATGGAACCAATGGATGACATCTTAGATTTGTTGCGTTCAAACAAAAAAGTCATTGCCTTACTCCAAGAGCAACTCAACGAATTAGAAGAAAAATAAAAGGATTGGTAATCATTGATTACCAATCTTTTTTTGTCGTTCTTGATAGGAGTAAATACACCCACAATAATCTTGGTGGTAAAGATCATATTCCTTCACGATCTCATCGCGTCGGATTTGGCCACCTTTCTTTTTGAAATCTGAATAGAAGTATTTCACCTTTGGATATTTCTTCGATAATTTTTCACCAATTTCATTTAACTTTTGACTATCTTTTTGTCTAGAGATACTCATGACTGTGGTCATATAGTCATAATCGTGTTCGGTGGCATAGCGATAAGCTTCTTCCATCCGCTTTTCATAACAATAGAAACAACGCTCCCATCCTTCGGGATCATCCTTCATGGGTTCTAATTCCTTGGTGTAGGAAACATTATCATAGGCAGGAAAAACCATCGAAACACTTTCCCCATAAACTTCATGGACAAAGCGAATGAGTTCGTTTTTCCGACGCTCATATTCTTCTTTTGGATAAATGTTGGAATTGTTGTAGTAGAGCGTTAAAGAAAAATGATCCTTTAAAAATTCCAAAGGCCAACCTGCACACACGGCACAACACACATGCAATAAGAGTTTGGGCTTTTGCTGTGCCTCTTCAAGCGCTTGGATTTCATCGATGGCCTTTTGATAGTAGTTTACTTTTGGACCATGTTTGCGCTTTTCTAAATAGGCTAGATAAGCTTCTTTATTCATTGGTAATCAACATACAATCCCCAAAGGAAAAGAAACGATATTCCTGTTGGATTGCCTCCTCGTATGCATGGAAGATGAGTTCTTTTCCCGCAAAGGAAGAAATCATCATGAGTAAAGTGGATTTTGGTAAATGGAAATTCGTTAACATACAATCAATCGTATTCCATTTATAACCTGGATAAATAAAGAGTGTTGTTTCACCTGAACATGCTTCAAATTTTTGGAAACGTTGGTATACCGATTCCAAGGTTCTTACCGAAGTCGTTCCAATCGCAATGATGCGACGACCTTCTTCTTTGGCACGGTTTAAAGTATCCGCTGCCTCCTTAGACATTTCATAAACTTCTGCATGCATGTGATGCTCTTCAATGGTTTCCGTATCCATAGGACGGAAGGTTCCTAGCCCTACATGTAATGTAACATCAACGATTTCTACACCTTTTGCTTGTAGGGCATCAAAGATTTCTTTTGTAAAGTGTAAGCCAGCCGTAGGGGCAGCTGCACTACCATCGATTTTTGCGTAGACCGTTTGGTAACGATTTGGATCATTGAGTTTCTCTTTGATATAAGGAGGTAAGGGGACACTGCCAAGTTCATCTAGAATCTCAGTAAAAATCCCATCGTACAACATCTGCATCTTACGAATGCCTTTTTCTCCAATTTCAATACATTTTGCGCGTAAGCGTCCATCATGAAAGGAGACAATCGTATCGATCTTTACGGTTTTCGCATTGCCAACTAAGCACTCCCATACATCGTTTGGTAATTGACGTAGTAAAAGAACTTCCACATGGGCACCGGTTTCTTCTTTGGTGCCAAATAGGCGGGCAGGGATGACACGCGTATTGTTGCGTACTAAGACATCCCCCTCGTGTAAATAATCCAAAATATCATAAAAATGGCGATGTTCTAACATGCCGGTATTCTTATGGACCACCATCATCCGACTGGTCTTACGATCTAGTAAGGGCGTTTGCGCAATCAGATGACTAGGTAAGTTATAATCAAAATCACTTGTTTTCATAGGTCTTTAGTTTAATCGTTTGGCTTCGTTTACGCAAGAAACTTTAATAATAAGTTTTACTGGAAATGACTTTTCCTAAAATACGCACCGGTAAATTGCGTATTTCATTCGCAGAGAAATAGCGATTTTCCACTTCTGGATTGGCCGCTTCTAAAATCATCATTTTATCTTTATAGATGACGCGCTTAACCGTCACTTCTTCGCCAATTAAGACAACCCCAATATTGCCACTTTCTAAGGTGTCACATTGTTGTACAAGCACAAGCGAGCCATCTAAAATACCAATGCCATTCATGGAATCGCCTTCGACCTTAAGATAATAATCACCATTCTTACAATCAGATAAGGAGGTTTCTTCTTCACCAAGGTAATTTTCTTCCGCAAATAAATCATAGCCTGCTTTGACATAGCCAAGTACAGGCAGCTTAACAGAAATATCCATTCCCTTTAGGGCAGGCTCAATGTTGTAGCCCACAAGCTCACTTAACCGACGCATGGTTTCTCCAGATACTTTCTTGACTTCGCCATTGCGCCATCTTACGGCTGTTGAGCGTGTCACGCCAACGCGCCGGGCAATTTCACTATCATTGGCACCGGTCTTGCGCTTATAATCTTCTATAATTTCTTGTAGATTCATATCAATATTATAGGATATCTGATACAAATAGACAAATTTCAAGAAATTATGTTGCGTAAATAATTGAATTATGCAACACCTTGAGTATAATGAACTTATGAACGACAAGATTATATTTCACATCGATATCAATCATTGCTATGCCCAAATTGAAGAGATGTTTCATCCGCAATTAAGGGAAGTACCTATGGCGGTTGGCGGGCACGAAGAAAAGCGCCATGGCATTATCTTAGCGAAAAATGGTTTGGCTAAAAAAGCAGGGGTCAAAACAGGAGAGAGCTTGCGGGAAGCTTATCGTCATTGTCCAGAACTCTTAATTATTCCCCCACACTACGATGCCTATCTTTATTACACTTCGGAAGTAAAAAAGATCTATGCGCAATATAGTGATTGTATCGAATCCTTTGGCTTAGATGAAGCCTGGATTGATTATACCCACTCCAAACAACTCTTTGGCGAAGCAGAGGCCATTGGGCATGCGATACAGGATCAAATTTTAAGAGAGCTAGGTTTAACGGTATCGGTTGGTATTTCATGGAATAAGATTTTCGCAAAATTGGGGAGTGATTTTAAAAAACCAAGTGGGTTTACCATCATCACGAAAGAGAATTATAAAGATTTGGTTTGGCCACTTCCCGCAAGAGATTTGTTGTATGTAGGGCCAGCCACGGAACGTAAGCTTTATGCGCGTGGTATTCGTACCATTGGTGAACTTGCGCAATATCCCGTGATGCATCTCAAAAAAGCATTTGGGGTTGTTGGGGAGATGTTGTCGGATTTTGCGAATGGAAGAGATACGAGTTCTGTAAGTAAACAAGGCATACAGACCCCCATCCAATCGGTTGGAAATGCGATGACGATGATTCATGATGTCGATAATTTAGAAGACGTGCGCCCCGTCTATTACGTCTTAGCTGAAGCCATTGCCTCCCGCATGAAAGAGGCAGGTGTAGAAGGGGATGTGATTCATATTTCCTTTCGTACCGCAAAATTAAATTGGTGTGGGAAACAACGCAAAATTGCACAACCCACTAATGTCAGTGAAGAGATATTAAAAGAGATAATGAGTCTATTAGAAGAATGTTATGACTTTGAAGAGCCACTACGAGCGGTGGGCGCAAGTGTATCCGGGTTACGGTTTACAAGGAATCATCGCCAACTCTCTTTATTACAAGATGAAGAAAAACATGAAAAAGCCTTACGTATTGATGAAGCGATGGATGCAATTCGTGCCCAGTTTGGGTTTCATTCTGTTTGTCGGGCTTGTATGTTGTTGGATCGGCCTTTAACGGATTTTAATCCCAAAGGGGACCATGTCATTCATCCCGTAGGTTATTTCCAAGGAAGGAAGATGATACCAAATGGACCTCTATAAACGTTATGTAGATGTGGTATTGATACAAAAGAAAAGTGGCGGAATTGTGCCACTGTATGTTTGTTGGGAAAATGGGAAAAAATATAAAATTGATCGCATTATTAGTGCCGAGCGTAGAGCCTCACCCGTTGGTGGATGTGGCATGCGCTATGCGTGCATGATTCAAGGAAAACGACGCAATCTCTATTTGGAAAAAGATCGTTGGTTTATCGAAAGCCTGCAACCTTAATCAGGCATAGGGGTAACAACTTGTTTATAAAGACGACGGAAGAAGTAAGCAGAAACGATAATGGAAATGGATTCTGAAATAACGAAGCACCACCAAACATTGTCGATATTCCCAGTTTGCGCTAAAAACCATGCGACAGGGATGAGGACAAGAAGTTGGCGGGCAATCGAAATGATGAGGGAATAAATACTACGCGAAAAGGCTTGGAAGATCGAACCCATTACAATACTTGCTGCTGCAATTGGGAAGTGTAATGAAATAATATGCAATGCCGGTATTCCAATTTTTAACATTTCTGTTGAAGCGTTGAAGAAGCCAAGTAATTGCCGAGGGAATAGATTCATCACAATTGTCCCAACCGTCATAATGGATACCGCTACTACTAAGGCAAATAATAAAGCCTCTTTAATACGTGCTTTCTTTTGCGCACCATAGTTATAGGCAAGAATAGGAATCAAACCACTATTTAAACCAAAGACAGGCATAAAGAAGAAACTTTGTAATTTAAAGTATGCCCCAAAGACGGCATTGGCCGTGGAGGTAAACGTAATCAAAATACGATTCATAAAATAGTTCATAAAAGAACCAATGGCCATCATCAAAATGGAAGGCACACCAACTTTATAAATCCGTTTAATCACATCGAACTTCGGAGATAAGACACTGGATAAAGAAAGATGAATTTCAGGATTGTATTTAAGATTGCAGTATAAGCCAATACATGCCGCAACCATTTGCCCAATAATTGTCGCAACTGCGGCCCCTGTAACCCCAAGCCTAGGCATCCCAAATAAACCAAAGATTAAAATAGGATCAAGAATGATATTTAAAATCGCACCTGTTGCTTGGCAAATCATGGAGAAGAAAGAATTCCCTGTTGATTGTAAGAGACGCTCAAACATCATCTGGAAAAATAAGCCAATGGAAAAACCAGTCACGATGCGAAGATAGGATGTCGCATCATTCACAATAGAGGCATCATTTGTCTGCGATAAGATAAAAGGCTTTGCGACAAAAAGTGAAATAAACACAAAGAATAGTACATTTAAAAATGTTAAAAAGATGCCAGTATTTGCGGCTTTATCTGCACGCTCAAATTGTTTGGCACCTAAAGAGCGTGAAAGTAAGGCATTTACACCAACGCCTGTTCCAGTACTTAAGGCAATCATCAAATTCTGTAAAGGGAAGGCGAGGGTCACTGCTGTTAGAGCTTGTTCGCTGAGTTGCGAAACAAAGATGCTATCAACCACGTTGTATAGTGCTTGTACAAGCATGGAAATCATCATGGGTAAAGAAACGCGAATAATTAATTCTTTGATGGGTAAGACACCCATTTTGTTCTCTTTTGTAGTCATAGGAGCCAATATAGCATAAATAAAAAAAACCGTAAACACGGTTTTTTATGTTTCCTGGCGCAGGATCAGGGATTTGAACCCTGGCGCCCTGTTACAGACCTACGAGCTTTCCAAGCCCGCCCCTTCAACCACTTGGGTAATCCTGCATAGCCTATTAATCATACCATAACTTTTGAATTCGACAAGGTATCATTAATCTTTTTGGTTTAAGATTTTTTGACAAGCCAAAGCACCATCTTCTGCTTCTTCAAGTGCCATCTCACAAGAAGTATCTCCAGAATCAATGCGATCAAGAAACCCATCAATTGCGGAACGATAGAATAAATAGGCATTACGGACGTCTCTTGTAATACCGGCACCATCTTTTAAACAATTCGCCACACGTAAGTAGACTTCTGGTGCATTCCATGGGTCTTGTGCATCTTCTGTTAACGTTAAAGCATCTAAATAATAATCGCAAGCACGCGTGACATCTTTTTGAATGAGGCGACTCGTCCCATTCCAATAAAAATCCCCAAGTTTCCAAGTTGCTTCAATGTCCCCTTCATCACTCGCATCTTCATAACACGTAAAAGCGCGGTCTAAATTACGCGATGTGCCGTGTCCCAAAGAATAACAGTTTCCAAGCTTACATAGGGCATTTGGATGGCCCATGTTGGCGGCTTTTTGAAAAAACTTAAAAGCTTGGTCGTAATCCTTGTTTACACCAATTCCACGGTAATAGACTTCACCAATCGATAACAGCGCTTCTGCGCTTTGGTCAGTTGTTTGCGTTACTTGTGTTTCCTTCATGGTAGTACCATTGTACTATAAATATTCTTTTCAGGCATTGTATCTTTCTGTGGTATGATAATTGCGTTATGGCAAAACCACTAAAAGTAAAAATCAAAGGAAAAGTCTATGGCATTGATTTCTTATCATTGTTATTTTTATGTGTTTGTGTCTTGATCCTATTTGTTGGAGGTTATTTAATCACCAAAGGATTTATGAATATGGCAGACAAAGAGGAAGGGGAACCAGTCGAAACAGTGGTATCCAATGACCCAGATGACTTATACAACAAAGATGAATTCGCAATTGATAGAAGCCAATACCAAGGTACCATTCTCGAGCGTACGGAAAATGCAGGACGTACCTATGTAGAAGAAACCTTATTTATTGGCGATACCAATGTAGCACGCTTTTTGCGCTATCAAAATACAGACAACCTAGCCTTTACGGATATTGAAAATACAATTGGTGTTGTGGGCTTAGGCATTGAAGATTTAGAAGAGCTTGCGTGTTTAGATACAACCAATGGTCGCCTAACCATTGCCCAAGCAATTACCGCATTACAACCGAAGCGCATTCTATTAAATGTAGGAACCTATAGTTTATTAAAAGATAAAGACGAAATGCTAGAAGCATACCGTAAGAGTATCAAACAATTTCAAGAAGCATATCCTAGTGTAGATGTGATTGTGAATGCAGTTCCACCAATTGGAAAGAAACGGGAATATACCAATTTAACGATGCAGATGGTGGATGCGTTTAACTTAGGTCTAGCGGATATGTGTAAACAAGAAGGCTGGTATTTCTTAGCTTCTTATGAAGATTTAAAAGACGATGCAAGCGGCTTTGCGCAAGAAGAATTTGTGGAAGAAGATGGCATTCAATTGAGTGAGAGAGGTTTAGTTGCATTATTTGAATACATTCGTATGCATGCGGAATCCTCGAGTGATGATCGTCCAACGCCTTTACAAAATAAACCAAAAGTAATTGGAGTGCCAGATGGACTTATTGCGACAAACCCATTAAATGGAGAAGCATTTGAAGAGCTACCTGAAACTGTGGAAACACCAACCCCACGTCCAACTCCAGCGCAACAACAAACCACTCCATACGTCGCTCCAGCTGCAACCCCAACACCAACGCCTAGTGCAACTCCAACTCCAACCCCAGAAGAAAGTGTAGAACCTTCTATAGAACCAACCGAAACAACCGATCCAACCCCAACAGAAAGTACGGATCCTGCACCACAAGAAACAACGCCAACAGAAGAAGCTTCCGCTACTCCAGAATCCACGCCAGAAGCATCAGAAGGTGGAGAGTCAACTTCTCCAGAAAGTGGAGGCGAAAATACAGGAGGTAGTGAGGAAGGACAAACAGAAGGCGGGACTGTAGACCCAGCTCAAACAGAAGGTGGTAATACAGAACCAGCACCTGATGCACCAGAAGGATAATGAAAAGAAGTTTCTTAGGAAACTTCTTTTTTTGTTTTAACCGCGATCAGTTGTGGAAGTGATGACAGGGGTGAGGGTGATGTTACAAGTAACTTCTTGCTCGTTACGTATCACTTTAATTGCGACTGTATCGCCAATGGCCTTTCCTTTTAGATAAGCAGAGATATCGGTATAGGACTGCACTTCGACATCATCGATTTGAATGATACGATCATTAACTTGTAAACCACCACTCTCTGCACCAGAACCAGGTACGATTTCGGTGATGTAAACACCAGGTTGGCGCTCATTTGTCCCTTGCATGACAGTTTGTAAGACAACACCAATGTAAGGACGATCAACCACCACACCATTTTCAATGAGTTGTTCCGCAACACTAATCGCATCATTAATTGGAATCGCAAAGCCTAAGCCTTCAATGGTAGAACCATTGCTCATCATGCCAGAGTCTTTCGCATTGACAATACCAATTAGATCGCCATTGCCATTGAATAAACCACCACCAGAGTTGCCACTGTTAATGGCTGCGTTTGTTTGGATGAGTGTCATCATTTCGTTATTGATGGTAATCGTACGATTGGTTGCTGAGACAATTCCATTTGTAACGGTTCCACCTAAGGTGCCAAGTGGATTACCAATCACAACCGCAGTATCTCCCACTTCAATAAGGGAAGAATCGCCTAAGGTTGCAGGTTTTAATCCTGTTGCATTGATTTTAATGACACCGATATCACTCTTTGTATCAGCCCCAACTAGTTCTGCATCATACGTTGTGCCATCGCTTGTTTTAACTTGGATTTTATTTGCGCCATTGACGACGTGGGCGTTGGTAATGATGTATCCATCTTCCGATAAGATAACACCAGAGCCAGCTGCTTCTGAAATATAGGTGCCACCAAAGAAACCATAGGAAGTTTGGGTTGCTTCAATGTTGATTTCCACAACACTGGATTGTGCCTTTTGGGCAATTTCTTTAATGGATAATTCCGTGCTTGGTGTTACGTTCACATGGGAAGGTATTGGGATTTCTTGTTGAATCACAACCGTGTCTTCTTTTTTGGCTTCATTTTGTTTTAAAACAAGTGTTGCGCCTCCTAGACCTGCCCCAAAACCTAATACGGTACTTAAACCAATGGTCAACAAAGTTTTCCATAAAGTCGATTTTTTAGGGGTTTGACGTGTCGCTGTTTGTGGGAGAATGTCTCGACTTACATTCCCATAGGTATATGTTTCACGATTTTCTTCGTTCCATTGACTCATAATATCCCTTCTTTCTACGCATGCACTATAGTGGTTGAAAGTGAAATTTATGTGAAAACAAGTTTAATTATAGATGAATCTCTGAAAAACGGTATTCACCCATATAAATTATTCTTAAAAAAGGGAGGTTTCCTGTTATAATTTGAAACGGAGAAAATGAATTATGGCAAATAAAAAAAGTAGAAAACGTGCAATGGCACAAAAGAATAAACAAAGTGAAGTCAAACAAGAACCAATCACAAATCCAGAACTTGTGGAGGCTTTAGAAACCTTAAAAGCAAAACGGACACCAGAAAATGAGCAACGCATGTTGATTGCGGTTCATGAGGCAAAGCTTTTAACACCGGTGATTTTTGATACCCCAATTCCACAGGATTTAAGCTCTGGGCGTGTCCAACTAAAAGATAATGCGAAAATGAAATTTGTCTTGGTAAATACCCAAGATGGGAAAACCTTCTTTCCAGGCTTTAGTGATATCGAAGAAGCAAATAAGCTCCCTAAACAGGAAGGGCAAACATATAGCTATATCGTGCGTACAATGAAGGATTTCCGTAAGATGTTGCGTGATCCAAACAGCAATGTCGCTGGGGTTGTGATTAACCCCATGAACCAAAATATTGTTTTCCCTAAAGAATTCATGATGGCTCCTCAAGACCAAGCAGCTACTACATCGACTGCTTCTTTTTCCCAAGCACTAAGCTTACCATCCCTTGATTCCAACGCGTTCCATGAGCCACAAGTCTATCCAACTGCACTTGTGAATCATGTCTACGAAACATGTAAAGAGATTGGTGGGATTAGCCGCGTTTGGTTTAAAGGTGTGCATTTAGGAATGGTCAATGGTTATGTCTTCTTTGTGGAATTAGAGGAAGAAGATAAGAGTAAACTTGAAGCTATCAAAACAAGTGCCCAAGAGCAAGCAGGAGAAGTTCCTATCTTTGTGGAACGTTATACCCAAGAAATACAAGATAAAGTCATTCATGATGACTTCCCATTATTTGATAAAGAATTGGATGTTTAATGGAATATCGTTTATTGGAAGAAAAAGAATTAGCCTTTTCCTTTGTGGAAGCACATTTTGAAGATGTGGCAGGTGCCACGTTTTCTTTGCAAGGTAAAGAGCAATTCATATCAAATTTAAAAGGATTAGAGGACTTACGCTTTTATGGTGCATTTTCGCCTTCATTAGAAGGGCTTCTCATTTATGAAGAAAAGACCAATCAAATTCTTTTCCTTTATGGAGAAGAAGAATCTCTTTTTGATTTATTGAAAAAAGATTTACAAGCGGCACGCATAGGGAAGGTGAATGCCCTTGTCACAAAACAACAATTTTCTTTATTTGAAGGGCTACATTTTGTATTAACGGAAAAGGAAGTCCAAGAAGAGAACGTCCAATATCGGAAGTTAGAATATTATATTGACCAAGATGCCTTAGGCAAATCAGTACGTGTGATTGTGGATCATCCCTATGGAAGCTTTCATCCTCATTATCCCGATGTCTTGTTGCCATGTAATTATGGATATATCGAAGATAATCTTTGGGAAGAAAGAGATCTACAAAATGCGTATGTTTATGGCGTCGATGAGCCAATTGAGACATTTGAAGGAATTGTGATTGGGATCTTATATCGAAAAGAAGATTCCCATTCCTGGTGGATTGTGGCAGATAAGATGCCAGATGATAAACAAGATGTCATTGATACCATCGGCCCTTTAGAGCAATATTACGATACGCGAATCATTTGGAAACCATAGCATGTTCTATCACAGAACATGCATTTTTATTTCAGATAATGTTCACAATACAACCATTGAAACCACAGATTCCTTTTTTATGCTAGTACCAAGCAAGGAGGAATCACTTATGTGCGAATACATTGATACTTTCCAAAGAGTGGAACACAAATACTTGTTGACACAAGAACAACAAAAAGAACTCTTAAAACGAATCCAATCGCATCTTGTGGATGATAAGTATCCAACCTATACCCTTTATAACATCTACTATGATTCAACGGATAGCATCATGATTATGCGCTCCCTCATGTCACCCATCTACAAGGAGAAATTACGTTTACGCTCCTATGGGGAAGTGAAAGAAGATACCCCAGCGTATCTTGAAATCAAAAAGAAATTTGATGGCATTGTCTATAAGCGACGCATCGCAATGGAATATGAAACTGCAAGAAACTACTTGGAGAGGGAAGGAGAAAATCCTGACGCAAGTCAAATTGCGAAAGAAATTGATTATGTCAAACAATTCTATCAAGTCGAACCTAAAGTATTTATTGCTTATGATCGACGCGCCTATGCGGGAAAGCTAGAAGAGGATGTACGAATCACCTTCGATACGAATATCCGTTATCGTATGGAAGACTTATCTCTACATGAAACAGGGCAAGAAGAAAAAATGCTAGAAGAAGGACAGGTGCTCATGGAAATCAAAGCGATGGACCGTTATCCACTTTGGTTAAGTGAAGCCCTTACCGAATTACATCTAACACGTACTTCTTTCTCAAAATATGGCGTCATCTATACACGTTTACAACAAAAAGCAAAACAAACCTATACCCATGTCTTACCAATTAAGGAGGTGCAACCATGCTTGGCTCAATTCTAACAAATACCGCTTCAACCTTAACCATCTTACAAGTGCTCTATTGCGCTTTGACTAGTATCTTATGTGGTCTTGTGATTGCGTATGCATATCGTTTCTGTACAAATGCATCGAAATCCTTCTTGATTACCGTCGCTGTTTTACCAGCGATTGTCATGGCCATCATCTTGATGGTAAACGGGAATCTTGGTATTGGCGTTGCGGTTGCAGGAAGCTTCTCGCTTGTCCGTTTCCGCTCTATGCCAGGAAAGGCATCTGACTTAGCGGTTGTCTTTTTGGCAATGGGAGTTGGGCTTGCAACCGGAACTGGTTATATCGGCTTTGCGATTTTGATGACAATTCTTGTCGTAGTGGCTGGCTTATTCTTTGCAAAAACACCAATTCTCAATACCGATTCGACGTATCGTTATTTAAAAATTACGATTCCAGAAGATTTAGACTACAACAATGCCTTTGAAGATCTCTTTACAACTTATACAAAAGAGCATCATCTCGAAGGAATTAAAACCGTCAATATGGGGGCAATGTACTTACTTGCTTACCAAGTGAAATTAAAAGATAACAAACAAGAAAAGGAACTCATTGATGCACTGCGTTGCCGGAATGGAAATCTAACAATTTCTTCTTCCTTACAAGCGACCGCAGCACAAGAGCTATAGGTGAGAAATATGAAAAAGATGAATTTACTCTACGCCGCATTATTAAGTATTAGTTTATGTGGATGCGCAACAAATGCACAAAGCTTAGTTGCACAAGAAGTCACTGCACTTGAAACGATAGAAAACCGTACCTATGAAGAAACAAATGCAACCACCATTAAGAATGAAAATGGGGAAGTAAAGATTACCGGAAGTGGAGCAACCTTAAGCAATCAAACAATTACGATTAGCCAACCTGGTGTGTATATCGTAAGTGGAACATACGAAGGCTATAAGATTAATGTAGATGTTGCCTCCAAAGGGGATGTACAAATTGTCTTAGAAGAAGCAAATATTGCATCAAGCCAAGGTCCGGCAATCATCGTAACCGAAGCAAGTAATACGATTCTTACTTTAGCAGAAGGAACACACAACGAATTAAGCGCTTCGGGCAGTGATGCGGATGGCGAAGATGCAGCCCTAATGAGCCATGATGATTTGACCATTGATGGAAATGGTTCCTTGAAAATTGTCGCAAACGAAAAAGATGGAATCAGCGCAAATGATAACTTAACCCTTGCCAATGCAACTCTTACTATTGAAGCAAAGGATGATGGAATTGTCGTTAATGATGTGCTTACACTTGCGAATGCGAAGGTGACAATTGTTGCTTCTGGCGATGGCTTAAAAGTTGGTAAAACAGATGGCACAAGTGAAGGAAGCATCACCATTAATGGTGGAGAAATCAACATTGAAGCAATGGATGATGGCGTGCAAGCAACAGGTGATGTGACGATGGTAGAAGGAAGTTTATCCATCGTAGCTGGAAATGGGGCACCAGATGTAATCACAACAGATGCATTTGCAAATGCAATGCAAGGAAATCAAGGCATGATGCCACAGATGAATGACCAACAAGGAATGATGCCAGAAATGAATGGTCAACAAGGCACGATGCCTCCACAAGGTATGCATCCAAATGGATTTGGTGGGCGACCAGAAATGAATGGGCAACAGCCAAGCTTCAATAATGGGGAAGTACCTGCAGAAAGTACAACCCAAGCCGAAACGAGTGATACAACCGATGTTGCAAAAGGAATCGTTGTGGATGGATCCATCTTGATTCAAGGTGGTACGCTCAATGTTGATGCCGCCGATGATGCGTTGCACGCAAATGGGAAGATTCAAATCGATGACGGAGAAATCATTCTTGAATCAGGTGATGATGCGATACATGCCGATACAGAAATCGTAGTGAATGATGGCACACTTAAAATCAATCATACAAAGGAAGGCATCGAGTCCATGTTAATTACCATCAATGGTGGAGAGATTGAAATTATCGCTAGCGATGATGGTATCAATGCTTCGAATCCAGATGTTACCGATGCGGAGACTTCCGATGGTAGTCAGCTTGTCATCAATGGTGGAAATATTCAAATTAGTTCGGATGCAGATGGCATTGACTTAAATGGCGAAGGTGTGATGAATGGTGGGACCTTAGTGGTTTATGGACCTGTGAATGCTGGAAATGGGGCAATCGATTATAACAGTACCTTTGATATTAATGGTGGGGTTGCATTGTTTGGTGGAAGTAGTGGTATGGCAATGGCACCATCCGAAACTTCTAAAAACTATGCGATTATGATTGGGGTTACAAATCAAAACGCAAAACTCACCATTAAAGATGAGAGTGGAAATGAGATCGTTACTTATGAATCCCTTAAGAGTTATCAAAACTTAGTTGTCTCAAGTGAAAAGCTAGAAAAAGGTAAAACCTATCACATCTATGAAGATGATACGGAAGTAGGCGAAGTCACGATCCAAGATGCCATCACATATTACAATGCGATGGGAGGCATGAATCAAGCGCAAGGCATGTTTCGTCGATAGAAAGAGCGGAGAAATCCGCTTTTTCAATGGTAAAATGACAACATGGAAGAAAACCGAAAAGTTGTATTAGCTTACTTTTATACATATGAAGAAAAAGAGACGGTTGCGCAAGTCGAAGACGAATGCATTGCGCTATGTGCTTCTTGTGGGATGCGCGTGGTGGCAAAAACCTCGCAACAAGTTTCAACGACTTCTGGCTTTGGCAAAGGTAAACTCGAAGCCCTTAAGCATACAGTTGAAACGATGGAAGCCGATGCGATTGTCTTTGCGAATAATCTTTCTATCGCAAGTGCACAACGCATTGGGCGCTTAACAGGGGTTGAAGTAATGGATCGCACCTCGTTAATTCTTCATATTTTCTCCTTGCGTGCACGCACAAAAGAAGCAGTCTTACAAGTGGAGATGGCACGTTTGCAGTATGATATGCCTCGCTTATCACTCATGAAAGAACAAGAAAGTCATACACGTGGTGGTTCTTTCACTAACCGTGGGGCAGGGGAAATGCGCTCAAGTATTTTAAAGCGCAAATACCAAAATCGAATTAAACAATTGAAAAAGGAAATTCAAGCACTAGAAAAGGAACAAAATAGTGCCGAAAGAAGACGCACCAAAACAAGCTTTGCGCGGGTTGCCTTAGTTGGTTATACGAATGCCGGTAAAAGCAGTTTGATGAATGCGATTCTGCAAGAATATGGCAATTCTAAAAAAGAAGTCTATGTAGAAGATCGCTTATTCGCAACCTTAGATACAAGTGTGCGTAATATTCGTTATCAAACCAAAGAATTCTTACTCTATGATACGGTTGGGTTTGTTTCTTCTTTACCACATGAACTCATTGAAGCTTTTCATAGTACCTTGGCTTCGGCGCGCAATGCGGATTTGTTGGTGCATGTAATAGATGCAACTGATCCAAACTACGCAGATAAAATCACGATAACCCAAGATGCTCTTACCGCTATCCATGCTGAAGAAATCCCGATCTTACGAGTCTTCAATAAGATTGATTTAGTTGAAAACAAAGAAGCCATTCCAGGTCTTAAAGTTTCCGCCTTAACAAAAGAAGGCCTTCCGACTTTACTGCAAGAAATCCTAAAACGTGTGTATCCAGAAGAAATCAGTTTTGTTTGTTTATTGCCTTATGCCAAGATTAAACTCTATCATGATGCGAAAAAATATATGACCTTTGAAATCCTAGAAGAAAAGGAGGATGGGCTCCTCCTGAAAGTATCTGGGCCAGAAAATAGAACGCGGCCATTTAAGATTTATCAAGTGGAGTAATCACATCCACTTGATTTTATTTTCGGTTCCTTGTTGAATCCGTTTTAGATTATCTTTATGTCGATAAGTCACAAATATCCATAAGACAAGAATGGAAAGACATTGTGCTAAGGTGACATTGGGTGCTTTTTGAAAGTATAAGATTAGGCTTGCAAGAAAGCACATAAATAAGGAACAAATACTACTTAAGGAAACCATTTTGGTTAAATAGAGAATGAGAAAGAAACATAAGATGGGGAAAAGAAATTGCCAAAACCATTGGTGGGTTAATAAGGTAACAATGCCTAAAAAGAACCCATAGGAGGTCGCAACTGCCTTTCCACCTTTAAAATTCGCAAAGAGTGGGAAACAATGCCCAACACAACACGCAAGGCCTGCAAAAAGGATCGCTTCTGGCGCAAGCATGGACGCTAATAACATTGAAAAGAAGGCTTTTAAGGCATCTAATACCGTTACAATGACTGCTACTTTTTTTCCTAATACGCGTCCTGCATTGGATGCGCCAAGATTTCCTGAACCTTCTTTACGAATGTCTTTATGATAAAAGACTTTTCCAATAATTAAGGCCCAAGGGATGGATCCAAATAAATAACTTAATACAATCGCTAATACAGTTTTCATTCTTTCATGTTACCAAACTCTAGGAAAGTTTTCAAAACGTACGAATTAGGAAAGGGAGGTAACTATGAAAGAACTCTATTTCTTTTGGGTTGGCGCAAGTCTAGCTAGTTTTGTATGTTGTCAAATGAAAAGAAAAGGAAAGGATCCTTCCATATGGAGCCATTGTGATAAGTGTGGGCATCCCTTAAGCTTGATGGAGCTAATTCCACTAGTTGGATACCTTATGGTTAAAGGGCGTTGTCGCTATTGTGGGTATCGAATTCCGCCTATCTATCCACTTCTTGAAGGATTATGTGGAATTCTATGCCTTTTACTAGCAAAATGGGGTCTCAAGTCTTTTTAAAATAATCAAATTTGTGATAGTTTGCTATCCAACTATTTGGTATAATAACTAAGTTGAAATGGAGACAAGAATGGCTAAAAATACACAGAATTATCAAGATGATAGCATTCAAATATTAAAAGGCCTGGAAGCGGTACGAAAGCGTCCAGGTATGTATATTGGTTCCACCGATAGTCGTGGTTTACACCATTTAATCTGGGAAATTGTCGATAACTCCATCGATGAAGCATTAAATGGCTATGGGAAAAAGATTGATATTACCCTAGAAGCGGATGGTTCTTGTACCGTACAAGACGAAGGCCGTGGTATGCCAAATGGGATGCATGAAAGTGGCGTAAACACCCTACAAGTTATTTTTACCGTCTTACATGCGGGTGGAAAATTCACAAGTGAAGGTGGTTATAAGACCGCTGGTGGTTTACATGGGGTTGGTGCTTCGGTTGTAAATGCCTTAAGTGAATGGCTTGTCGTTGAAGATGCGCATGATGGAAAACTCGTGCGGATTCGCTTTGACCATGGAGATCAAAAAATTGGAAAAGTAGAAGACTTAGGAAAAACCACTAAGACTGGCTCCAAAGTCACTTTTAAACCAGATCCCAAGATTTTTTCCACCACCGAATTTAAATTTGAAACAGTCTGTGAGCGGGCAAGAGAAGAAGCTTTCCTTTTAAGTGGGATTGCCTTAACCGTTACGGATAAGCGTGGAAAAAAGACGGTAAGTGAAACGTTCTGTTATGAAGATGGTTTAGTGGCGTTTTTGAATTACCTTCATGAAGATCGTACAACCCTAATGGCACCAGTCAAATTTTCTGGAGAATCACAAGGCATTAAAGTGGATTGTGCCTTCCAATATACCGATGACTACCAAGAGAATACCTATAGTTTTGTTAACTTGGTACGTACAAGTGATGGGGGAACGCACGAAGTAGGATATAAGAGTGCCTTTACCAAAGCCGTCAATGACTACGCTCGAAAGTATGGTTTATTAAAAGAAAAAGATAAGAATCTTGAAGGATCAGATGTACGTGAAGGTTTGACCTCGATTCTTTCTGTTTCCGTGCCAGAAGAATTATTACAATTTGAAGGCCAAGTAAAAGGAAAATTAGGGACCCCACAAGCAAAACCAGCAGTGGATGCGGTGGTAGCTGACCAATTAACGTTCTGGCTAGAAGAGAATAAAGAACTCAGTGATAGTCTTGTGCGGAAAATGCAAAAGGCGAGTTTAGCGCGTGAAGCAGCACGTAAAGCGCGGGAAGAAGCACGCAAAGGGAAGAAGTCTAGCAAATCCGAAAAAGTATTATCCGGTAAACTCGCGCCTGCGCAAACCAAAGACGCGAAAGTCAAAGAACTCTTCTTAGTGGAAGGAGACTCTGCAGGTGGTAGTGCAAAACAAGGACGTGATTCCCATTACCAAGCGATTCTTCCACTACGTGGGAAAGTTTTAAATACCGAAAAAGCAACCATGAGTGAAATTGAGAAGAATGTGGAATTAAATACTTTGATTCATGCGATTGATGCAGGAGTCGGACCAGACTTTGATTATACGGAATCCAACTACAATAAAGTCATTATCATGACCGATGCGGATGATGATGGATCGCACATTCAGATTTTATTATTGACCTTCTTCTATCGTTATATGCGTCCACTAGTCGAGCATGGAATGGTTTATATTGCATTACCTCCACTATATAAAGTGACGAAGGGCAAAGAATCCCAATATTGTTATACGGATGATGAGTTAGATGCGTTGCGCAAGAAGTTAGGTAAAGTTGAAGTACAACGTTATAAAGGCTTAGGTGAAATGAATGCGACCCAATTATGGGAAACGACAATGGACCCTGCAACCCGCACGCTTATTCAAGTAGGAATTGAAGATGGCATGTTGGCGGAAAAACGTGTTTCTACCCTTATGGGGGATAAAGCAGAATTAAGAAGAAAGTGGATTGAAAACAACATTCAATTCACATTGGAAGATGATTTTAAGGTGGATGCGTAATGGCAAAGAAAAAGATGTTTGAAGACCATACGAAATATATACCAGCGCTTTTAGAAGACATTATGGGCGATCGTTTTGGTCGTTATGCAAAACACGTCATCCAAGAACGTGCCTTACCCGATGCACGAGATGGCTTAAAGCCTGTACAACGTCGTATCCTTTATGCGATGTATCATGATGGGAATACCTTTGATCATCCATACCGTAAATCCGCAAAGACGGTTGGTTTAGTTATTGGTAATTATCACCCACATGGCGATACTTCTGTCTATGATGCGATGGTACGTATGTCGCAAGATTGGAAAGTACGCTTACCACTCATCGATATGCATGGGAATAATGGTTCCATTGATGATGACCCGGCTGCAGCGATGCGTTATACGGAAGTACGTTTAGCGAAAATCACGGAAATCATGGAAGATGATTTGGATAAAGATACGGTGGAAATGGCACCGAACTTTGATGATACGGAAACCGAACCAACGGTTTTACCGGTTCCTTTCCCCGTGATGTTAGTAAATGGGGCAACGGGTATTGCGGCAGGTTACGCAACCAATATGCCACCTCACAACTTAAGTGAAGTCATTGATGCGACAATTCTACGTTTACAAAATCCAAATTGTTCGTTGGATGATGTGATGGAAGTTTTACCAGGTCCAGATTTTCCGACGGGTGGAATCGTACAAGGAATGGAAGGAATTAAAGAAGCATTTACGACAGGGCATGGTCGTGTGGTCGTGCGCGCAAAAGCGGAAATCGTGGATGCAAAATCGATTCAACAAATTGTGATCACCGAGATTCCTTATGAAGTCATTAAAAGTGAACTAGTTCGGAAGATGGATGAGATTCGGATTTCCAAAGAAATTGATGGCATCTTAGATGTGCGTGATGAATCGGACCGTAATGGTATGCGGATTGTGGTTGATGTGCGCAAAGATTCCGATGCGACCATGGTTTTGAATTATCTCTATAAGAATACCGATTTACAAATCTACTATAACTACAACAACATTGCGATTGTTGAACAACGACCAGTTCAAGTTGGTTTATTAGGTTTATTAGATGCGTTTATTGATTTCCGTAAAGAGGTTGTCACAAGACGCGCAAAATATGAACTTGCGAAGATGGAAAAGAGATGCCATGTCATTGAAGGTTTGATGAAGGCTGTTTCGGTTTTAGATGAAGTGATCGCCATCATTCGTAAATCCAAAGATAAAGCGGATTCTAAGAAAAACTTAATGGAGCGCTTTGGCTTTGATGATGCACAAGCAGAAGCGATTGTCTCTTTACGTCTATATCGTTTAAGTAATACAGATATTAAAGAATTACGTGATGAATTTGCGGAACTCGTTAATCGCATTGAAGAGACCAAATCCATTTTGGATAATGCGAAAGTATTACGCTCTGTCATCGTCAAAGAATTAAAAGCGGTTAAGAGTGAATATGGGGATGCGAGAAGGACAAGAATTGAAGAAGAAGTCGAAGAGCTTGTCATTGATAAATCCTCAATGATCACCAATGAACATGTGGTAGTAACAGTTAGTAAAGATGGCTATTTGAAGCGTGTCTCTATGCGTAGTTATGGCGCAAGTGAAGGCATTGCGACTGGGCAAAAAGATGGCGATGAATTAATTGGAACCATTGAATGTGATACGGTTGATACCTTACTCTTATTTACCTCGAAAGGAAATTACGCATATTTACCGGTTTATCAAATTGAGGAAGGCAAATGGAAAGATGTCGGTATGCATTTAAATAAAGTGGTGCGTATTGATGGTGAAGATAAAATTCGTAATGCGATTCTCATCAAGAATTTTGATACTTATGCTTGGATTGTAACGGTATCTTCTTTAGGACAGATTAAGAAGACCCCAGTCAATCAATTTGTCGTCCAACGTAACTCGCGTGTCATGCCGGCAATGAATTTGCCTAGCCACGCAGAGCTTGTAAAAGCATTTGTAGGTTATGAACACCAACAAGTCGTTCTTGTTTCTAGAGATGGTTTTGGCTCACGTTATGCGATTGAAGAAATCCCAAGTACCGGTGTTAAATCCAAAGGAGTTAAGGCCTTGAATTTAGGAAAAGGCGATGTGCTTGGTTCCGCATGTGTGTTAAATGAAGCCGATACAACAGTTGTCTTTGTGACCACAAATGGAGGCATGAAGCGCGTTAAAGTCGAAGAGATTCAAGAAGGCAATCGTCCTGTGAAAGGGAGCTTAATCGCAAAACGCGTCAAGACAAATCCAAATGAAATTTCGATTGTACAACCAATTTCTTCGTATGATAGTTTAGCTTTCTATGATCCGGAAGAACAAATCTTAAAAGCAGCAGATATTCCTCTTAAAACAACCGATACAACCTTTGGGAATCCACTTGTCTTAAAGAAAGATTGGTATTTATTAAAGGGCATTGAAGAGTGTCGGATTGTAGATTATCCGGAAGGAATGGAATTTGAAGTCCACGAGGATGTGGAAAAGTTATCTCTTTTTGATGGGGAAGAAGAATGAGTCATTGTAAAGGCTGTGGAATTCCCTTACAATCCACCAATCCAAATGGACTAGGGTATACACCAAAAGAAAATACGGAATATTGTCAGCGGTGTTTTCGTTTGCGTCATTATGATGATGTGATGTATTCCATGAAACAAGGAATCCCAAAGGAAGAAGTCTTAGATGCGATTCAAAAGATGGATGGAAAGATCATCTGGGTTTTGGATGCCTTTGATTTAGAAGCAAGTATGATTCCAGGCATGCATCGTCACTTAGCAGATAAAGAAATCTTAGCTGTCTTATCAAAACGCGACTTATTACCAAATGATGTACCGCATCAAAAAATTGCGGAAGCCGTCTTTGCGCGTTTTGAAGAATATGGCATTCCTGTTCAAGAATTACGCTTTACTTCAAGTAAAAGCAAAGAAGGTATTCAGGAATTAAGGGAATTGCTGATTAATGATAAAGCCCAAACCTTCATCTTTATGGGCCGGGCAAATTCAGGCAAGAGTACCTTAATCAATCAATTGTTAGAAGAAGACCAGATCACAAGTTCTCATTATCCTGGAACGACCTTAGATACCATCCAAATTGAAAAGTTTAATAAAACATTTATCGATACGCCTGGTATTGAAAGTGAAAATAGTATGTTACTAGCGGTGGAAGATGAATATCTAAAAGAAATCATCCCATCGAAAGAAATCAAGCCACAGATTTATCAATTGGATAAAGACCAAAGTTTTGCGATTGGTGGCTTAGCACGTATTGATTTATATGGATGTAAGAATTGTTCCATTGTGTTTTATGTCAGTGAACGCTTAAAGTTACATCGTGGCAAATTAGAAAATGCGAAGGAACTATGGGATAATCATTATGGGGAATTGTTAAGACCAATTCCAATGGAAAAGGATTTTAAGTCCTATCGCATTGGGCAAGAAAAAGAAAAAATAGACATTGTGATTGATGGACTTGGTTGGTGCTGTATCTCAGGAAGTTATAACCATCTAGAGGTATTTGCCCCAAGCAAAGTCATTGTCACATTTAGAAAGGCTTTGATATAAATGTTAACTGGAAAACAAAAACGTTATCTACGCGCATTAGCACAAAATGAAAATCCACTTTTTCAAGTTGGAAAAGATGGCTTGAGTGATAATTTCATCCAACTCATGGAAGATGCGTTTCGTACCCATGAATTAATTAAAATCAAATTATTGAAGACGGTTAGCGAAGATAGTAAAGAATTAGCCTTCGATATTGCCCGCTTAACAAATAGTGAGCTTGTACAAATCATTGGCCGTACACTCGTCTTTTATCGTAAAGCAAAGGAGCCAAAGATTCTTTTACCATGAGAAAAACCATCTCCATTGTGGCACCATTTGATCCCATCACCAAAAGCGAACTGGATGCGTTGCGTTCTTTTTTAACTGACCAACATTACGACTTTGTGTTTGTCTATCCAAGTGAAGAAGGAATTCTTCCCATTGAAGTGCGCAAAGAATTATTAAAAAGGGTATTAAAACCCTATCGCAAAATGGGTGTCAATGCCCCAAGTGGCGAAGTGACTAGCTTAACAAGTGTTGATGAAGAAGCACTTGTGCATAAAGGAGAATTCTATCGCATTGCTCCTGGAATTCATCGTTTCATTTTAGAAAAAGGATATTATCTACCCCAAGTTGTAGAGGCAAATTGTAGCACGCATCGCGCAACCCATTCCAAGAGTGTTGCTGCATTATGTGTTGAATTAGCGAAATATCATCATGTCAATCCTGAAAAAGCCTATATCGCAGGGATGTTACATGATATTACAAAAAACAAAGAAGATGCGTATCATCAAAGGATTTTAGAAAAAGAAAAGCCAGAGAAGCTTCAATTAAACCATAAAGTATGGCATAGTTATACGGCACGTTATTGGTTAAAAGAGAATATGGGTTTATGTGACGAAGAAATCTTAAAAGCCATTGATACCCATACGATAGGGGATGCGAAAAGTAAACTTGGTCAAATTCTCTACATCGCCGATAAATGTGAACCAACCCGTGGGTATGATGCCAAAAAAGAACTTTCTTTAGCGAAAAAAGACTTACAAGCTGCCGCTTTGCTTGTGTTAACAGAAGCAAAGGCGTATATTTTGGAAAAGGAGGGCATGCATGTCTGAAATACTCGATTTAACACTACAAACCTTATCGCAAAAACAAGGGGATCGTATTTTAACCATTGAAATGAAACAGGCAAATCCCTTCACGGATTATTTCGTTATCACAACCGCAAAAAATTTGCGCCATGCGAATGCCTTAGCGGAAGACTTATTAAAAGAAGTTTCTGCCAAAGGCTATCCAGTGCGCACGCGGGAAGGGGCCGAAGGAAGCTCTTGGATCTTGGTGGATTTGTATGATGTGATTGTGCATATCTTTACCGAAGAAGCAAGAGAACAATATAAATTAGAATCCTTATGGGAAGATCTTCCCATGGAAGAATATAAAGAAGACGCCAGCTAAGGAGCTGGCGTTTCAATTGGTGTTTCAGAAGGTTGGGCATCATAGATACGATTGAGAATGAGCCAATCAACGAAGTTATCTACGGATAGAGGATGTTGTGGGTCCCATTCCAAACGATTTTGAATCACGATTTTATTATCTTCAACAATACAGGCAACAAAGGCAGGATAAGAAGAGATGCCCCAATCATCATTTAAGCGATATAATTCAAAATTTTGTTCGAGTGGGGTAATATCCACTTCTTCAATATAATCATGCACATCCACACCGGTATTGATACTTGCGGTTTGTAAGATGGTATCTTTGACATATTTACAGTCTGCATTCGTGGAGCTCGAGAAAAAATAGTAATGCAAAGAAGCATTTCCACTACTTAAGGTATAATCATGCAATGCATCATATACAATCGCATCTTGGGCGTTGATGTCATGCGAATCATCACGGTTTGGCTCAAAGACACGATAGCCTACAAGAATGGCACTGTAGAGTATGAGCAATGTGAAAAATGTAAATAAAATTCGTTTTAACATAATTGCGTATCTATCATTATACTATCGGCCACTTTTGAAAGCAATTCTTCCTTTAGAAAGGGATATCCATATATAATAAATGGGTATTGCCAAAAGGAGATGGAATCTATGAAGCGAATTACTGGAACGGTATCAAGAGGCTTAAGAGCCCCGATTATAAAAGCAGGGGATGCCTTAGAGGATATTGTTGTAGATACCGTTTTAACAGCCGAAAAACAAGGAGAGCTGATTATTCAAGACCAGGATGTCTTAGCTATTACTGAATCGATTTTAGCGCGTGCCCAAGGGAATTATTGTTCTATTGATGCTATCGCAAAAGATATTCAAACTAAGTTTTCTAGCGATACGATTGGGGTTGTTTTTCCAATTACTTCCCGCAATCGTTTCTCACTTTGTTTAAAAGGCTTCGCGCGTGGTGCAAAGAAGATCATATTAGTCTTAAGTTATCCTAGTGATGAAGTGGGAAATGAACTTGTGAGTTTGGATGCTTTAGATGAAAAGGGCATCAATCC
>JAGAVW010000001.1 GCA_017941735.1 Solobacterium sp.
GCATCTTTTACGGAAAACAAACTAACAAGTGTACTTTCGTTATTGACGATAACACCCGCATTTTGTAGACCAATAAAAGTAATGAATAAACCAATCCCTACGGAAACCGCAACTTTTAATTGGTGTGGAATCGCATTAAAAATTGCTTGACGTACATTGGTTAAAGATAAGGCAATAAAAATAAGCCCTTCTGCGAAGACTGCAGTGAGTGCGACTTGCCAGCTATACCCCATTGCGCCACAAACGGTGTAAGCGAAGTATGCGTTGAGTCCTAATCCTGCAGATAATGCGAATGGCTTATTTGCGAGAAATGCCATGGCTGTACATGCGATGGTTGATGCGACGGCGGTTGCGAATAAGATGGAACCTCCCGCATTCTCGAGTCCAGGTGCTGCAGTTAAGATGGATGGATTGACAGCTAAGATGTAAACCATCGTCATGAATGTGGTGAGACCTGCAACAAGTTCTGTGCGAACATTCGTGCCGTTCTCTTGAAGCTTGAAAAGTTTTTCGAACATAATCCCCTTCTCTTTCTATCCACATAACGGTAAAAAAGAAAATGGCTTCTACATGTGTCCACACCAATGTAGAAGCATCTCTAAAAAAACATACGTAGTCTTGTTGTTAAGGCAACAAGGTAGAGACACTCTCGCCAAATTCGAAAGCATATACGATATGTGGGACATATTCATTATAGGGAAAAATACAAATTAAACAAGAAAAAAAGATTGAGAAGTTTTTCTCAATCACTGAAATCGGTATCAAGTATAACTGAAAAAGTATAATCTGGATACTTCTTTTTTAAATCGTTTAGAATCCGTTCATAGATGGCTTGTCGATTCGGCGTATCAAAATCAATGATCATATCAAAATGAATGGTTTTGTTGGGACGATCGACATAGAAACCATGACACTGTTCCACGTGGGGTTGCGCATTGACGTATTTGCGAATTTCCGTTTCGATGTCAATGGCATCGTGGTCGGTTGTATTTAAGGCATATATTCCAATCGCCGATAAAATGACCTTATGTTTTTCATTAACCGTTGCGGTAATTTCTCTCGTTAACGCATCAATTTTTTCTGCTGTCATATTGGCGGGAACTTCAATATGAATGGATCCAAGTAAACGATCTGGGCCATAGTCATTAAGCACTAAGTCATATGCCCCATATACCCCATCCATAGAATTGATTGTTTCTTTCACTTCCTTTGATAAGGAGGCATCGACGCGCTCTCCTAAGATTTGGCTCATCGTATGATTTAACATATCAAAGCCAGATTTAAGAATGATAAAAGAAATAATAAGACCTAAATAAGCTTCCGTCGATACTTTTGTTAGTAAGAAGATAATGGCCGCTACAATGGTTGCCATACTCAAAAGAGAATCCATTAAGGCATCTTGTCCTGAATTAATCAAGGAATCTGAGTTTACAGACTTTCCTACTTTCTTAAAGTAAGTGCCAATCAATACTTTAACAATCACGGCTACAACTAATATGAAGAGGGAGGTATTCGTATATTCAGGAATCACAGGATTCAGGATTTTTTTAATCGATTCAAGAAACGAAGTAAATCCTGCATAAAGAATGATGATGGCGATGACAGTTGAAGTGATGTATTCAACTCTTCCGTAACCAAAAGGATGTTTTTTGTCTGGTGCACGCGTGGAGAGTTTTGTTCCAACAATCGTGATTAATGAGGATAAGGCATCGCTGAAGTTATTAACCGCATCTAAGACAATGGCGATTGAATTCGTGATAAGACCAATGATGGCTTTAAAAATACATAAGATGATATTTGTAAGAATGCCAATACGACTTGTGCGAATAATGATCTGATCTCGATTCATGTTCTTACCCCATTTCTAGTATTTTATGTAGTGCAGAATAAAGTGCTTTTACTTCATCTGGTTCTAAGCATAAACACCCACCAACTTTCACTGGGATGTCACGTGCTTGTTCTTTGAGTGCTTTTCCTTTTTCGCTTAGTTCAATTTCGACAACACGCTCATCAGCGGAAGAACGGGCGCGGGTAATAAACCCAGCAGTTTCCATTTTTTTAAGAAGAGGTGTGAGGGTGCCGGTATCAAGATGAAGTTTCTCACATAACTCCCCTACGGTTTGTCTTGGGGATTCCCAAAGTACAAGAAATACCAAATATTGGGTATAGGTGATACCCAATGGTTTTAATAACGGTGTATATAGGTTTACGACTTTCCTTGCGCTTGCGTAAAGAGGAAAGCACAATTGATTTTCTAACTTTAGAAATTCATCGTTCATAATCTTCTCTTTTCTATTTCGTTTGGTTGCGTTGTTTTTCTGCTAGATAGTTTACGGCAGATAGCGCCGCAACATTACCTTGTCCAGCAGACTTGATGTATTGATATGGAGTACCCGCAATATCACCGCACGCAAAACAGCCTTTAATGTTGGTCGACATATCAAGATTGACCTTAACATGTGGGCCTTCGGTTTCTAAGCCTGGAACAAGTTGTCCTGGTGAAACGGCTTCTCTTAGAATGAATACACCATCAATCGCATATTCGTTTGCGTTAGTTTTTAAAGTGGTTGCCTTCATCTCGCCAAGGATTTCCGTTGGCTTTTCGTGAATGACTTCAACAGCTTCATTTGTATGGACATCTCCTTCATAAAGAGGAAAATATATAACCTTATCTGCATATTCTGCTAAGAAGTTTGCTTCATCTTCTTCTTTTGGACTTGAGGCAATGACTGCTGTGACTTTGCCTTTGTATAGTGGTGCATCACAAGTTGCACAATAACTTACACCTCTACCTAATAAGGCTTCTTCTCCAGGATACATCTTACCTGCCATGACGCCAGTCGCAAGGATAACAGCGTCTGCTTCCACCATTCCTTCTTTTGTTTGTAAGGCAAAGTAATCGCCATAAGAATAAATGGAAACAACACGGTCTTCGGTAATTTCAATATCCATTGACGCAAGGTGATCAAGATAGGCTTTCTTTAAGTTTTCACCAGAAATTTTTGGTAAGCCTAAATAGTTTTGAATTTCATGTGCCTTTTCAACTTTGACACTGGAATCCTTAGAGCCAATTAGTATAATTTTTTTATTTCGAATTTTAGCGGTAATGGCAGCTTCTAATCCTGCTGGGCCAGTACCAACAATCGCAATTTCATAACGTTCCATAATACATTACTCCTTTATTAAATAAGTGATCCAACGCAAGCTGCGACATCTTTCATGTCTGCAGTTGGTTCAAAACGCGCAACAACATTTCCATCACGGTCTACCACAAACTTTGTGAAGTTCCATTTGATATCTGGATTAGTCTTATAGTTTTTATCAATCTTGGAAAGCATTGCGCCCATTGCCATTGCCTTCATCCCTTTCCCAAAACCTTCAAAACCTTTTTGCGATTTTAAATATTGGAAAAGTGGTAATGCATTTTCTCCATTTACATCACTCTTCTTCATTTGTGGGAATTGGGTATTATAGTGTAATGTACAGAATTCATGAATTTCTTCATCCGTTCCTGGTGTTTGTCCCGCAAATTGGTTACAAGGAACATCGATGATTTCTAAACCTTTATCATGGTATTCTTCATAAATTTTTTCTAAGTCTTCATATTGCGGAGTAAATCCACATCCCGTTGCGGTATTCACAACTAAAAGAACTTTACCGCGATAGTCTGAAAGAGAAAGTTCGCTTCCATCTGGTCGTGTAACTGTGTAATCATAAATGCTCATAATACTACCCCCATTTATTTGATACAATTATATTGTATACAATTAAAACGGAGGAGTCAACTATTTCTTTTTCTTTTTTGCTTTTTTCATATCATTTAATATGAGTTCCGTCACATACCCTTTTAAAGTAGGTTGCTTTTCAAGCCATTTAATAATCTGTTTTTCGGATTCGATGTCATATCGAATGGAAAAAGAACGATAGTGTTCGCGATTATACGTGTTGTTGTACAAAAGCTTCTTTTGATACTCGGTTAGTTTTTGTTTAGCCATAAGTTTTCCTCCTTATACTGCAGCGACTAATCGATATCCTTCTGCTGTTGGTAGTAAATGAATTTCTTTTACCTCTGGTTGAACTTGGTTCATTACAGAGGTTAATAAGTTGATGGTTACCCGATCCTCTGTTTCACGGACTGCGATAATATAACCGGTGTCATATTGGTTGAGATTTAATGGTGTAATCTCAGTAGGTAAACAATAGAGTTTGCCATCTAACTCTTTATAAATAGGGAATTCCCCTTCAAAGGCGTTTTTATAGAAATATTGTTGTAAGTAATCTGCGGTAAACACCGTTTTGGCAAAAGCTTTTAATTCTTCAATGGAATGGATATCTGCTCCATCAAAACCAAGCACTTCATAGTATTGCACATCTAACGTGGGTTCGCTAGATAGATTTACATCAAGGCCATATAAATAATTGATGACCTTTCTTTCGTTTTCTAATAAAGGATTTAGTATATTACGATAGTTTTCATATTGTGGGTCATTGACTGTGACTTTACTTGGATGAATTTCAAATAGTACTTCCCCATTCAACCAAAAGTTCCCTCCTGTGGGATGATAAATTTTAAAGGTAACATCGTATTTATCATTGACTGTATATTTTCCAACATAAGCTGTATTGGATTGAAGATCCGAATCTTCCACGGGAGTTAAATCCGATAATTGGGAGATTTCAGGCAACGATGTGATTTCCACTGGCAATTTCGTAATTGAAGTTTTTAGTGTATCCTCTTGTTCAAGGATGCGATCTTCGTTATAATCCGCAATCGCGCTTTGAATCATTTTGAGTTCTTTTTCTTCTACGGTCATGGTGTCTTCGGTAGCTACAGGCCCATTCGAAGTATCCAAAGAGGCTTCTTGTGTCTCTTTTTGACAAGAAGTTAGAAATAAGAACCCAAATAATAGAAACAATATGTATTTTTTGTACAAGGTGCCCCTTCCTTTCTTTATCATACTAACATATATAAAAGGCGCTTGACAAACAGGTTTGTGAATGCCATTATTATTAAAAGCGTTGATGAGGAAGAGTATTTTAGGACTTCATTTCAAGAAAGTTAGCGGTTGCTGCGAGCTAATATGGAGTATAAAAGAAATCCACCCTCTGAGCGAAACTAATCATTTCCGGGGCGCCCGTTATGCGTAAGAGTGGTTAAATTGTTTCACGTGAAACAATTTAACAATTAGGGTGGCACCGCGATTGACATCGTCCCTTGTGGAGGATGTTTTTTATTTAATAGGAGGAAGATATGATTGACATTAAGTTGATTCGTGAGAATCCAGAACTTGTAAAGGAAAACATTAAAAAGAAGTTCCAAGATGAAAAATTACCCCTTGTCGATGAAGTTGCGCAATTAGACAAAGAATTCCGTGAGGCGAAAACTAAAGGGGATGCCCTACGTGGAGATCGTAACCGTATTTCAAAAGAAATCGGTAAAATGATGGGGCAAGGTCTAAAAGAAGAAGCAGAGAACGCCAAACAACAAGTCAAAGATATTGATCAAGAGCTTCTCGATTTAGAGGAAAAAGAAGGAGTATTGGCGGATAAAATCAAACAAATTATGATGGTTATCCCTAATATTATTGATCCATCGGTCCCAATCGGAAAAGACGATTCCGAAAATGTAGAAATTGAACGCTTTGGGGAACCAGTTGTGCCAGAGTATGAAATTCCATACCATACCGATATTTTGGAAGCGTTGGATGGATTAGATTTAGATAGTGCACGTAACACATCGGGAAATGGGTTCTATTATCTCATGGGTGATGTGGCAAGATTACATTCTTCCATTTTATCCTACGCAAGAGATTTTATGATTAACCGTGGGTTTACCTATTTCATTCCCCCATTCATGATTCATAGTGATGTCGTAACCGGGGTTATGAGCTTCAAAGAAATGGAAAATATGATGTATAAGATTGAAGGAGAAGATCTCTATTTGATTGGTACATCAGAACATTCCATGATCGGCCGCTTCTTAAACCGTACGGTTAAAGAAGAAAACTTACCTTATGCATTAACGAGCTATAGCCCTTGTTTCCGTAAGGAAGTTGGTGCACACGGCATCGAAGAACGTGGATTATATCGTGTCCATCAGTTTGAAAAACAAGAAATGGTCGTTGTATGTAAACCAGAAGATTCCATGGAATGGTATGACAAGTTATGGAAAAACAGTGTCGATTTCTTCCGTTCTTTGGATATTCCAGTTCGTACATTAGAGTGCTGCTCAGGCGATCTAGCGGATTTGAAGGTTAAGAGTTGCGATGTGGAAGCTTGGTCACCTCGCCAACAAAAATACTTCGAAGTAGGAAGTTGCTCGAATTTAGGTGACGCTCAAGCTAGACGCCTTGGCATCCGTATTAAAGGAAAAGACGGAAATTACTTTGCACATACACTGAATAATACAGTTGTAGCACCTCCAAGAATGTTGATATCCTTTATTGAAAACAACTTGGAACCAGATGGAAGTGTTCGTATTCCAGGACCACTTCAACCATACATGGGTGGACAAACAAAGATTGAAGTCGTAAAAGAACGCAAAAATACGATCTAAACAGAGGGAAACCTCTGTTTTTTGATGTATAATTGTTTCACGTGAAACATTTAAGTATGAAAAAGAAGATCGGAATATTCGTAGGGTGTTTATCTTTCCTATTGTTTTTAGTCCCCTTCTTTTATGGCTATCAAAACTTTGGTGGAGTGCTCGGGTGTGTGATTTCCCTTCTTTTTATCCTCTATGTTCTATACAAGAAGAAGCTAAAAAATGGGAATAATATAGGCAAAATTATCCTCAAAACAATAGAAACGGGAGCTTTTATCTTATTGTTTATGTATTTAGCTTCCCTTTTGTATATGATGATGGGTCAAAAGAAGATAGATAACCAAGAAAGAACGGTCATTGTGCTTGGCTGTGAAGTGAAAGAAGATGGAACCCCTAGTGCCCTTCTAAAAGATCGTTTAGATGGTGCCTTATCCTATCTCATACAATATCCAAACACCAAAATAATCGTAGGTGGAGGAAAAACGAGTGTTGGACCAGTAGAGGCTGAAGTTTCCAAAACTTATTTAGTAAAACAAGGGATAAACGAAAACCAAATTTATGTGGATGGAAATTCCTATTCAACTTATGAAAATATAGTGAATGCGAAAAGAATAATCGAAGATAAATCTCTTAATCCCAAAGTGGTTCTCATGACGAGTTGGTTTCACCAAGCACGTGCTATCTTTTGCGCAAATTTATTATCGCTCGATGCGGTTTCTTATCCTTGTGAAGTGCCATGGTGGCTTGTGCCAACTTATACGCTTCGCGAGATGATTGCGCAAGTGAATTACTTGCTTACATATACCATGCATGCATGATTGTCGTTGCAATTGTTTGAGAGCCTAGATATAATGAACGTGGTACAGCAAGCACGTACACAACCTGGTCAGATCCGGAAGGAAGCAGCCATACATGCCTCTACTTGCGTGTACCACTTTTAAATTATGAAAACAAATGTAAAACATACAGAGGAATATTACATGAAAGCCGCATTACAAGAGGCTTTAAAGGCCTTCGCGGAAGATGAAGTGCCAGTGGGTGCGGTGATAGTGAAAGATGATAAAATTATTGCGCGAGCACATAATGCGCGTGAGAAAAAACAACAATCTTATGCGCATGCAGAAATGTTAGCCATCCAAAAAGCAAGTAAAAAACTTGGCACATGGTGTCTAAATGATTGTGATTTATATGTCACATTAGAGCCTTGTATGATGTGTATGGGCGCACTGAATTTAGCACGCATTCATACCGTTTATTATGGCGCAAAAGAAGAGAAATTTGGGGCAGCAGAAAGTATGATTTCCTACCGTACGTTAAAAGGAATGAACCGTCATCCTCAAATTCAAAGTGGGATCCTTCAAAAAGATTGTAGTGAAATCTTAAGTAAATTTTTCCAAATGAAACGAGAAGAAAAGAAAAAACAAAAGAAACCACATAATTTATAAGGAAGAGAAGGGCTTTCGTTTGGTATAATATTAGGCATACGAGGACTTATATCATGCAGAATGAAGCCTTATATCAAAAGTATCGTTCACAGGCATTTGATGAAGTGGTCGGGCAAGATTATGTTGTCCGCTCTGTTTATAATGCAATCAAAAACAATAAAGTTGGCCATGCGTATTTATTTTGTGGTCCAAGAGGTACGGGTAAGACAACTATGGCCCGTTTATTGGCACGTGCAGTCAATTGTGAAAATCCTGCTGAAGCACCTTGTGGGCATTGCACAAACTGCTTAGCAGCCAAAGAAAATAATCATCCAGATATCATCGAAATCAATGCAGCAAATGAAACACATGTCGAAGATATTCGTGACCTCATTGAGCGTGCACGTTTAGCACCAATGATGGGGGAAAAGAAAATCTATATTATTGACGAAGTGCATCAGTTATCGTCTTCTGCTGCAAGTGCACTTTTAAAAACATTAGAAGAACCACCTGAACACGTCATCTTTATTTTGGCAACTACGGATCCACAAAAATTGTTAGGAACGATTATTTCACGTTGCCAACGCTTTGATTTTTCAAAAGTACCAACCGAAAAAATTAAAGATCACTTATTATTTGTATCGCATGAAGAGGGGATCAAACTAGAAGAAGAAGCAGCTTTAAAAATTGCGCAATTAGCAGATGGGGGAATGCGGGATGCATTGAGTATGTTAGAACAAGCTTCCTCATACGCAAGTGGTAATATCCAAGAAAAAGATGTCGATGAAATCTATGGACTTGCCTCAACGGAAGAAAAATTAAAACTCATTGATGCGATTTTGGAGAAAGATTTAAGTAGTGTCTTAGAGCGTATTGAAACCTATTCCAATCGTGGCGTGGATTTAAAACGTTTAACTTCTGATTTACAAGATGCCCTAAAAGAAAGCGTCATCTATGCCTATACCAAAAAAGAAAGTTTGTTGAGGACGATACATGCAAAAGAAGCAGAAAGCATCTTAGCAAAAGCGAATGCAAAAGAACTCTTGAACATGGTGCAAGTGCTCATGCAAGCACAAGACTCGTATCGTTATGCGCAAAGCTTGTCCAGTGTATTTGAGATTGCATGCATGAATTTGATTGCCGAATCAGAGGAAGCACCAATCCCACAAAAACAAGTTGTCCAAGAAGTGCCAGAAGAAAAACCTGCACCAAAAGTTAAGAAAGAAAAAGAAGTCAAAGCACAAGTTTTAGAAGAAGTAGAAGTCTTACCACTACTTGTGCAATGTGATAAAGAATCAAAAAGTAATGATGAAAGGAAGTTGAATGCGTTCTTAAATGAAGCACCACGTGATCGCTATGTAGCTTCGCTAAAACAAGTCACACTTCGTGCAAGTGGGAAAGATTGTCTTTTATTCTCAAGTGAGGTACAAGCCATAGTGAATACCTTGAATGAAGAAAAAATGAATCAAGCTATCTATGCTTACCTAGTTGAACATATTGGGATTGATAAGATGCCCTATGTTGTCACAAATGATCGCTATGAAGAAGCGGTGAAGCAGTTTGTGGAATGTCGAAAGAATAACACATTACCAGAACCGCTTGTCATTGAAAGATATGAAATAAAGAAGGAGAAAGGAGAGGAACCGACCTCCCTTGAAAAACTACAAGAAGTATTTCAAGAGGATGGGATTCTAGAGGTTTACGATTAGTTATGGATTTACAAAAATTAATGCAACAAGCACAACAAATGCAAAAGCAATTAGGCAAAATTGAAGAGGAATTAGCTGAAACCATTTACGAAGGAACAAGTGGTGGAAGTGAGGGTGTTCTTGTAAAGGTCAATGGAAAAAACGAAGTACAAGGAATCATTATCCCAGAAGAATTAATGGATAAAGAGAATCGTGAAATGTTACAGGATATGCTTTTGATTGCAGCAAACGATGCCTTAGCAAAAGCAACGGCAGAACGCGAAGAAAAGATGGGTGCACTCACACAAGGAATGAAACTTCCAGGAATGTAATATGTATCCGAAAAGTTTACAAACTTTAATTGAAAGTTTTCGTTCATTGCCAGGCGTGGGAGAAAAAACAGCCGAGCGCTATGCGTTAACGATGGCCGATAAAGACATGGTTGAAGTGGAGCGATTTGCGCAAGCTTTAGTTGATGTCAAAACGAAAATCACACATTGTCCGATTTGTGGAAATTTAACGGAACAAGAAGTATGTGAGATTTGTGAAAACAAAGAACGTAATCACAAACAAATTCTTGTAGTGCAATCCGCCAAAGACATCCTGGCATTAGAAAAAACAGGGGAGTTTCGTGGTACCTATCATGTTTTAAATGGATTGATTTCTTCCTCAAAAGGAATTCTTCCAGAAGATTTAAACATTGATACACTCGTGAATCGTGCCAAAGATGCGGATGAAATTATTCTGGCCACAAGTACCACACTAGATGGTGAAACAACGGCAATGTATTTATCGAAGTTGTTAAATCAAAAATGTCCAGAAGTATTAGTAACAAGAATTGCACATGGTTTACCTTCGGGTGGCTTATTAGATTATGCAGATGAGATGACACTCATGCATGCATTAACAAACCGTAAAAAAGTTTAGGAGAAATAGTTATGAACAAGGATTTAGAAATTGCACAAAATGCCGTATTAGAAGATATTAATGAAATTGCAAAAAAAGCACACATTGATGCAGAATACTTAGAAACCTATGGCAAAAATAAAGCCAAAGTTTCTTTGGACATTTTAAATGCTGTCGCATCGAATGAAGATGGAAAACTAATCCTTGTTACAGCGATAAATCCAACAAAAGCTGGAGAAGGAAAATCCACAACGACGATTGGCTTAGCAGATGGTTTATCTAAAATCAATAAAGATGTCATCGCTTGTTTAAGAGAACCTTCCTTAGGACCGGTGTTTGGTTTAAAGGGTGGTGCAGCAGGTGGTGGACATGCCCAAGTAGTACCGATGGAAGAAATTAATTTACACTTTACCGGTGACATGCATGCAATTACGACTGCTAATAACTTAATTGCTGCCGTATTAGATAATTCCATCTACCAAGGCAACCCCTTAAACATTGACCCAAACAATGTGGTATGGAAGCGTTGTTTGGATATGAATGATCGTACGTTACGTACCATCACAATTGCGCAAGAAAAGAAAACAAATGGGGTAGAACGTAAAGACCATTTTGTGATTACAGTCGCAACGGAAGTCATGGCCATTCTTTGTTTATCAAAAGACTTGAAGGATTTTGAAAAGAGAATTGGGGAATGCATCGTTGCGTATACCTATGAAGGAAAACCTGTTACCGTGAAAGATTTGAAAGTAGATGGGGCAGCTGCGGTTGTGATGAAAGAGGCAATCAAACCTAACCTTGTTCAAACCTTAGAACATACCCCTGTCTTAGTTCATGGTGGTCCATTCGCAAACATTGCGCATGGATGTAACTCTGTGATAGCGACAAAGCTTGCGTTAAAGTTATCGGATTATGTTGTAACGGAAGCAGGCTTTGGGGCAGACTTAGGTGCTGAAAAATTCTTAGATATTAAATGTCGTTTTGCAGGACTCAAACCAAATGCGGTGGTTGTGGTCGCAACAATACGTGCTTTAAAACTACATGGGAATAGCGAAGAAGATCCAAATCTCAATTTACAAGAAGAGAACATCAATCTCATGTTGAAGGGATGTGCGAATCTTCAAAAACATGTGGAAACCATGCAAGCATTTGGAGTTCCTTATGTCGTCGCAATTAATCGCTTTGTAAGTGATACGGAAGCGGAAATTGAAGCACTTACCAATTGGTGTAAAGAAAAGGGATATCCAGTTGCTTTATGTGAAGGGTGGGAAAAAGGAGGAGAAGGCGCAGTTGAACTTGCTAAACAAGTGGTCACGCTTTGTGAAGAAGAATCACACTATGCGCCAATCTATGATGTTGATGCGCCAATTAAAGAAAAAGTATTAAAGATTGCGCAAACCGTCTATGGAGCAACTTCGGTCGAATATAGTGAAGAAGCAGAAGAAAAGATTAAACTGTTTATGACGAATGGTTGGGATCATATGCCAATTTGTATGGCAAAGACACCACTCTCTTTAACGGATAACGAAAAGATAAAAGGGAGACCTACCGATTTCGCAATTCATGTACAAGACTTTAGTATTTCAAAAGGAGCGGGGTTCCTTGTGGCTTATACGGGTTCCATTTTAACAATGCCAGGTTTACCAAAAGAACCAGCCGCAACCTTTATGGGGATAGATGAAGAAGGGAAGAGTTTTGGTATCTTCTAAGGAGTAATTGGTATGAGTTCAATTGCGTATGTAACAGATAAAAAGATGATTGAATATCATCGTCTGTGTGGAAATCAAAACATCAATTTTTGGCGCCTCGCAAACCAAAAACAATTTAAAGATTTCCATCCAGGGGATTTGTTATTCTTTTATACACGCCCAAGAAGAAGTAAGAAAAAAGGCTTTGTTGGATATGGACATTTTGATTCCATCCAACGGATGTCTTTAAAAAAGATGTGGAATAAATTTGGTACAGATAACGGATATGAGTCTTATGAGAAATTAGAAGAAGCAATCCTAGCAGCTTCGCGTGATAACAAAGTACCAGAAGAAATGAATTGTCTTTATCTCACTAATGTTGTCTTCTTCTTATCACCGATTTATCCAGAAGAAATTGGAATTCATCTTGCGAATAAATTAGAAAGTTATTGTTATTTGGATCAAAATGATCCACTTGTTACGGTTCGAATTTTAAAGGCGGCAGGGAAAGTTGGAATTGATGCGTGGTCTGCGTCCCAAAACTTAGAACCAGAGACCGTCTTCCGTCGTGATGAAATTCGTCATCAACTTGCGGTATGCGCAAAAGAAATTGGTGAAGCAGGTTATACTTCCCAAGAAAAAGCACGCGCGAAGCGTTTAATCAATGAAAAGCTTATCCAAGGATATGAACTCATTCGAGGGAGTTCGACAGATGGCGTGTTAATTGAAGAAGATCGGCTTACGATTGCGATTCCATTTGTTACCCAACATAAAGATTTTAAAACCCGTCGTACCGAACTCATTGGGAAAATGACATTGTATAAAATCTTTATGAAGAAACACCAAATTCCAATTGAGCGATTCCGTTTTGAAATCCTCTTTGAACAAGAGAGAGAAGATATGAGGGAGTTAATTAGAGATTTTAACCATGCGTGATTTTGAAATAGTCGTCATTGGTGGCGGACACGCGGGGATTGAAGCGGCACTTGCGAGTGCACGTTTAGGAAAGAAAACATTATTACTCACCTTATCGATTGAAAATATCGGTAAGATGCCATGTAATCCTAGTGTGGGTGGTCCAGCCAAAGGGATTGTTGTAAGAGAGATTGATGCCTTAGGCGGACAGATGCCAATCACTGCTGATGAGACAGCTTTACAATTTAAAATGTTAAATAGCGCGAAAGGTCCAGGGGTTCGCGCTTTGCGCGTACAATCCGATAAACTTGCGTATGGAAAACGTATGCAAGAAGTGTTACTTTCTCAAAAGAACTTAACCGTTAAAGAAGGAATGGCAACACGCATTAACGCTGACAAGAATAAAATCACAGGTGTCACCCTAAAAGATCATACGGAAATCTCTTGCGACATCATTATTTTGACAACGGGTACTTACATGGCTGGAGTCAATATGATTAGTGATGAAGTCAAACCAGGTGGCCCGGATTTAGAAACAACAACGGAAGATCTTTCGGCTTCCTTAAGAGAATTAGGTTTAAAGACGTTCCGTTTAAAAACTGGAACCCCACCACGTGTCTTAACGTCTTCGATTGATTTTTCCAAGACAAAATATGAACCAGGCACCAATGCCTTCTTACACTTTTCTGAACTAACAAAAGAAATCCTACCATTTGAAAAACAAGTGCCTTGTTATATGACACATACAACTGAAAAGACACATGAAATCATACAGAAGAATTTACATCGCTCTAGTATGTATTCTGGGGTGGTAAAGGGTGTAGGCCCACGTTATTGCCCATCGATTGAAGATAAATTGGTACGTTTTTCCGATAAACCAAGACATTTATTATTCTTAGAACCGGAGTCTTTGTCTCTAGATACTACTTATGTCCAAGGTTTTTCTACTTCTTTACCACGTGATGTACAAGAAGAAATGACCCATACCTTACCGGGTTTTGAAAATTGTGTCATTAAGAAATATGCATACGCGATTGAATATGATGCGATTGATCCGATTCAAATGAAACCTTCGTTAGAAAATAAATTTATCGAAAATTTATTTACCGCAGGCCAAGTAAATGGCACATCAGGGTACGAAGAAGCAGCTGGACAAGGAATTATTGCGGGCATTAATGCGGTACGTAAGTTAGATGGCAAAGAACCAATTGTATTAAAGCGTGATGAAGCATATATTGGGGTCTTAATTGATGATTTAACCACAAAAGGTACCCTTGAACCTTATCGCTTATTAACAAGTCGTGCCGAGTATCGTCTTTTATTACGTCATGATAATGCGATGGAACGTCTTGTGGACATTGGCCATGAAGTGGGTTTAATCAATGAAACGCGTTACAACCAATACCTAGAAAAACAAGGCCAGTTGAAAGAATTAAAAGAACAACTCAAGACTACTACCTTTAGTTTGGATGATCCACATGTGAGTTCCTATTTAAAATCCGTTGGTTATGAAGCAGATATTCACCGGGGAATGAATGGGTTAGAGCTTTTAAAAAGACCAAATATCACAACCGAAGAATTATTGAGATGCATTGGTTTACCCATTAATCCAGAACTAGCAGAAAAGTGTGACATCGATATTAAGTATGATGGTTATATCGCAAAGGCAAGACGTGAAGCTAATAAACTCAAAGCAATGGAAGAATTAAAGCTTGGGGTAGATTTTAATTATGATGAAGTAGATAACCTCTCATTAGAAGGTAGACAAAAATTAAAGGAATATAAACCCGCTACCATGGGACAAGCTTCACGGATATCGGGCGTGAATCCTGCGGATATTGCGGTATTAGCGATTGCGTTAAAACAAGGAAAGGGGAAATAAGATGCGTTATCAAGATTTGATTGCGAATGTGAATGTGTATGGATTAGAAGAATCCGTAAAAGGATCAAAGTACCCAATGGCGACCGACTTAACCAAAGTCAATGAAGACATTACCGCAACGACCGTACGTCTTGCGAATGCGCCAAGTGGAAGTGGCCATGATAATTTCTTAAACGGGGTCATTGTCCAATTTGATTTAACTTTTACGAATAAAGCATGGGTAGAAGCAGAGCGTTATCATTTCTTAGATTTTATTAGTTCCCAATCGACCATGCATCGAATTACCAAATTCAATTTAGATGAAGCCTATATTTCTTATACCGATCCTAGAATCATTGCGATCATGAAAGAAAAAACAAATGATTATAATGAACTTCAAAATGATATCAAACAACGCAAAGAGGAAGGCAAAGATACCACAACGTTAGAAGAACTCGCACGTGAAAAGTATCTTGAGATTTTATATTCGAATCCAAGTGGGTTTAAACTAACAGCACGCATGACAACAAATTATCGTCAATTAAAGACCATCTATTTCCAAAGACGAAATCACCGTCTTCCCGAATGGAGAGCGTTTTGCGATTGGATTGAAACCTTACCAAAAGCAGAATTTATCATAGGACAAGATAAATAATGATAAAAAAGATTGTATTACAATGCATCATAATTTGTATGTTTCTGTTTGGCTTTAGTGGTTGCGCAAAAGAAGAGCCTACCACAGTAACCGTTCCAAAAGAGAATGTCTTTGGGATATGGTTTTCTTATTTGGACTACCAAGAAGTGATTGGGATTGTGGATGAAGAAACCTTTAAAACCAAAGTCGATGAAATATTAGATAATATGGAATCCATTGGTATCAATACAATTTATCTCCATGCGGTAGCCTTTACGGATAGTTTCTACGAATCAAATATTTATCCAAGAAGTAAAGATGTGTCTAGTGAATATGACCCATTTAAGATTTGGGTTGAGAAAGCACACGCACGTAATATAAAAGTCGAAGCGTGGATTAATCCCTTCCGCTCAAAACTCGTTGGTGAGGAAGAAGAACTCTCACCAACTTTACAAGAATGGATCAAAGTAAATGATGAGCGTGTGCGAACCGTAGATGGACGTTATTATTTAAATCCAGCTTATCCGGAAATATCAGAATTAATTTGTTCGGTTGCACAAGAGCTCATCGATAAATATAAAGTAGATGGAATTCACTTAGATGACTATTTTTATCCAGAAAACACCAAGTCTAAATTTGATGCCTATATCTATAGCGAAGCTACGGAAATAATGAGTATTTCCCGGGAAGATTTTCGAAGAAATGCGGTTAATGAAATAGTAGAAAACCTTTATTTAACCGTAAAAAAGAAAGATAAACGCCTTAAATTTGGAATCTCGACGGCGGGAAATAACGACAATAACTATAACCTCTATTTCGCAGATATTAGTGCCTGGATAGAAAAGGGTACGATAGACTACTTGATTCCTCAAATCTATTGGGGATTTAACCATCCAACGAAACCTTTTACCACAACCTTTGAAGAATTTAAAGGGCTAATTACGAATCCAAATATCGCATTATACGCAGGTCTAGCCGCATATAAAGTAGGTACCCAAGATCAATGGGCCGCTAGTGCGGTGAATGAGTGGGTCGATAATAGTGATATTCTCACAAAGGAAATGGAATATACGATGCAAAATGGTGGACAAGGAGTTGCCTACTTCCGATACGCAAGTTTGTTTCAACCGAATGCCGAAGTTCAGGGAAATGTTGAAAAAGAAATTATCAACATAAAAACATACATGAAGTCCTTTCACACAGAAGAATAGTTTGGTAGAATAGTAGCACGGAGGGGAAATATGGAAGTGTTTGAATTCATAGAATTGTTGAAACAACAAAGTGTTTCCTTGCCTGAAAATGCAGAAGAAAAGTTTACGACCTATACTGATTTATTAATCGAATGGAACGCAAAAATGAATCTTACAAGTATCACAAACCCTTCTGATATCAACGAAAAACACTATTATGACTGCTTATTGCCAATGACATTTTGTCCCTATGAAGGCAGTCTCTTAGATGTTGGAAGTGGAGCTGGTTTTCCAGGAATTGTCCTCGCAATTGCTCGACCAGATTTACAAGTGACATTACTAGAACCGATTCAAAAACGTTGTCGATTTCTTCAAGAAATTATTGAAAAATTGACCCTAAAAAACGTGGAAATAATCCACGATCGTGCTGAAAAAGATGTCGAAATTCACCGGGAAATATTCGATATTGTGACAGCCCGTGCAGTCGCAAATCTTCAAGAATTGAGTGAATTATGCATCCCATTTGTCAAAATTGGAGGAAAATTCCTCGCAATGAAGGGTACGAATGGTCAAGAAGAGGCAGAAAAAGCACAATATGCGATTCAAGAATTAGGTGGAAAACTAGAAGAGATTAAAGAATATCGTCTACCTACTGCAGGAAATCGCACATTGATTGTAATAAATAAGGTGAAAGAAACACCAAAACAATATCCGAGGGATTATTCCCAAATTAAGAAAAAACCATTATCGTCATAAGGAGTATGAGAAGTATGAGCGAACAAAATATCGAAGAAATATTAAATGGAAAATTAACCGGGACCGTAGTCGAGATTCCCATTCTAGATATTCGTGCATCCCGTTACCAACCACGTATTCGCTTTGATGAAAAAGCGATGGAAGAATTAGTCAGTTCTATTAAACAAAGTGGGTTAATCCAACCCATCACAGTTAGAAAAGTCGATAATCATTATGAAATCATTGCGGGAGAAAGAAGATTCCGTGCTTGTAAACAAGCGGGTTATCAAACGATTGCGTGTTATATCCTTTCCCCAAGTGAAAACCAAGCTGCAGAAATGGCGCTTGTTGAAAACATTCAAAGAGAAGATTTAACGGCGATTGAAGAAGCAAAATCTTATGTACAAATTATGCGTACATCAAACTTAACCCAAGAACAAGTTGCGGCCAAAGTGGGTAAAAGCCAATCGGCGGTTGCGAATAAAATAAGATTATTAAATCTACCAGAAGAAGTACAAAAAGCAGTCTTAGATAAAGAAATCTCAGAGCGTCATGCGCGGGCATTACTCCAAGTGGAAGAGTCCCAACAAACCAATGCCTTCCACTACATCATTGACCGGAAACTCAATGTGCGCCAAGCAGAAGCCTACATTGAAAAACTCAATGGACCAGAGCGCTCCCATCGACGCCAAAAGACAAAAGGCTTTACACGTAACACAGAGATTGGGATTAATTCGGTTAATCAATGTGTGCGCATGATTAAAAAGATGGGCATCGATGTCTTAACAGAAACAGAAGAAACTTTGACGGATGTACGGATTATTGTACGTTTTCCAAAGTCATAAAAGAGGGAATTACTTATGGGAAAAATTATTGCAGTTGCAAATCAAAAAGGTGGCGTTGGAAAAACGACAACAAGTATCAATCTCAGTGCCGGTTTAGCGTATGCGGGTAAAAAAGTTTTACTCGTGGACTTTGACCCCCAAGGCAATGCGACGCATGGCATCGGTGCCAATCGGGTTGGGTTTGATCGTAACCATACGGCTTATGAAGTATTGATGGAAGCAGATACCGTAAAAGAAAATGCAATTCATTTGGATATGCCTCCTTTAGATGTGTTACCCGCAACGATTGATTTATCAGGGGCAGATGTTGAGATGGCATCCAATTCCTATGAAATGGGAAGAGAAAACTTATTGAAGGCAAAATTAGAAGAAGTACGGAACGATTATGATTTCATCATCATCGATTGTCCTCCTTCCTTAGGTCTATTGAACACAAACGCACTCACTGCTGCCGATTCCGTCATGATTCCAGTACAATGCGAGTACTTTGCCTTAGAAGGATTAACCCAATTATTAGGTACCATTCGTCTCGTACAAAAGTTATGGAATCCCACATTATCAATTGAAGGGGTTCTCTTAACGATGTTTGATGTGCGCACCAAATTATCGGTTGAAGTACAACAAGAAGTACGTAAGTATTTTAAAGAAAAAGTATATAAGTGTTATATCCCAAGAAATGTTCGTTTATCCGAAGCACCAAGTCGCGAAGAATCGATTTTTGAATATGATACGAAGTCAGAAGGTGCGAAGGCATATGCGGCTCTTGTGAAGGAAGTATTAACACAGAATGAGAAGGGAGGACGCTAATGGCTGAGAAAGATCGTAAAGTATTAGGCAAAGGAATTGGCGCCATTTTTGAGCGAGATGACAAAGACATCTCAAAATTATTAGATGATATTCAAAATGGTTCGGAACAAATTCCTGGTCATAAAGCAACCGAGGTCAATATTTCAGAGATTCGTCCAAACCCATACCAACCACGAAAAGAGTTTGATGAAAAAGCATTAAATGAACTTGCGGAATCCATCAAAATCCATGGGGTGTTTACACCTATCTTAATTCGTAAGAGTGTAGGTGGTTATGAACTCATTGCGGGAGAAAGAAGATTGCGCGCAAGTAAACTTGCGGGTTTAGAAACTATCCCGGCGATTGAAGTCGAATTCTCAGATGAAGAAATGATGGAAGTTTCGCTTCTAGAAAATATTCAAAGAGAAGATTTAAGCCCCATCGAAGAAGCAAGTGCCTATGAAAGTTTAATTAAACGTTTAGGCTATACCCAAGAACAACTTGCGATGCGTATTGGAAAATCACGTGAATACTGCGCAAATATGTTGCGCTTATTAAAGTTGCCACATGAAGTACAAAATATGGTCAACAATAAAGAACTTACCATGGGTCATGTAAGACCACTCCTTGCCTTAGAAAATGAAGAGGAAATGGTCAACATTGCGAAAAAGATCCTACAAGAAAAGTTATCGGTGAGAGCTGTTGAAGAATATATTCGAGAACTAACCGGAAAACAAAAGGGCTCCCAATCCAAACTCCCATTGGATAAAGACCCCCATATTCGTGATTTAGAAAATCGTTTATCTAGTAAACTTGGAACCCAAGTTGAAATCTCTACGAAAGCAATTAATATTCGCTATAGTGGCATTGATGATCTGAATCGTTTATTAGAAGAACTTAATCTGATTGAAGAAGAGTAATACTCTTCTTTTTTGTATGGAACAATCTATAATATAACTAAGGAGACTGTGGTAGGAATCTCCTTAAATCAGTACAGTGAATACTGTCTGAACATTTATAGAAACAAATCCACAGTACACAATACAATCATAGCAGTTTGGCCTACTGTATGCCTGTAAATATGTTTAAGGCCAAGAAAGTAATTATTATCTAACCTGACCTAATTAGATAATACGAGGTATTATGTTATGGAAAATCGTATTTTTGATATGGAGGAAGTTAAAGTATCAAAGGAAGATGCCGCAACAAAAACCGTTTTTTATAGTAGCGATGCAACAAGTGGTTCTGTATGGGTGATACAACCAGGACAAACCTTACAAAAGCATCAGCATACTCAATCGGATGATATTTGGGTTGTGTTACAAGGAGAAGGAATCTATTATCCAGAAAAAGATAAAGAAGTACCATTCCATAAAGGCCAAGTACTTCTTGCGCCAAAGGGCATGTGTCATGGAGCAAAGAATATAGGAAAGGAGGATATTATTTTTGTAAGTATCGTGGCACCTGTTCCATTGGATTATCAACCAATCGAAGAATAGTATTGGAGGTCAAAAAAGAAATCCATAACCTTTAGAAAATTGATTCATTTCTAAATTCTTTTTTTTCGAAAACATGCGAAATTAATACGTTAAAAATTATTAATTAATATGTGACAAAAGTCACTGAAAGGGCTTACAAGATATCGTTATGATATTACCAGAACAGAGAGGGGCTCAATCTTTATGATTACATGGGATACCGTTTTTCCTTTCTGGGACTCTCTTTCCGATTTACAACAAACAGACATACTTGATAACACAATAATTAGACAATATGCCGAAGGGGAAATTATTAAGAAGAGGCAAGGTCTATATATGGTGAATGATGGAAGTGTTTTGGTTTACGTAATTCACGGAAATGGAAGAAAACGAGTACTCCTTACAGGGAATAGACAAGATGTAATTATTCTAACGATTGAATTCTTAAAAGCAAGTACTGATATATCAATCGAGGTAAGAGCGAAGAAGGATACGGAATTATATTACATTCCGGAAGAAACATGGGATCGCTATCAAGAGATGAATCCCGCGATTCGAAAGTTTACGATTGAAACGCTATCGAAACACATGTTTGTCTTATCCACGAGTCTGTATGAAGGGATGCAGAATATCAGTAAACAACTAGCGATGTTTTTATTGCGCTCTGTTGGTAATAAAAACAGTAAGACGATTGAAATAAGTCACGAAGAACTTGCGGACCAATTAGGTACAACAAGAGAAGTCATCACAAGAAACATTAGCATGTTGAAAAATATAGGATTCGTTGAGACAGGGAGAAATAAAATCCATGTCATCGACGTGGAGGGGATGAATGAATTTGTTAATCAAGAAACAGATTAAAAGAAAAGAGAGGAGTTATGGTCAAAAGAATAATTAGTTTTTTAGCTGCAATTGCCTTAGTCCTGGCAATTCTTTTGGCAGTTGTGGCAGACGTGAACCACGGTCATGGTCCAGGACATCACGGAGATGAACATGGGGGTCATGGCGAAGAAACCCATGAGCATTCAGAAGGACATGATGAACATGATGAAGGTCACGAAAGTGAAGGACATCATTAAAAAATGCGGAAGATTAAAAAGAAAGGAGAATTAATAAATGCCGATACTATTATTCCTACTATGGTTAATATTCAATGAACGGGTAACGGTAGATGTGTTGATTATCGGGCTTATCGTGGTAGCGGCTGTGTGTTTAATTTGTCGCAAGATAGGTATCTGGGATCCACAAAAAGATATCAAAACCCTTTCCAAAATTCCCGGCATGATAGGCTTTGTGTTGCGCTTAGTGCTAGAAGTATTTAAGGCAAACATTCACATGATTGCGTTGGTATTGTCCGCAAATCCAAATGAAAGAATTCATCCCAAAATTGTGAAGCACTATACCAAGATTCAATCAGAAGGCGGCCGCGTCGCTTTAGCCAACTCCATCACCCTTACTCCAGGAACCGTTACGGTGGATGTGGCAGATGATTATGTGTATGTTCATGCGATTGATGAATACGCTGAAGAAGGATTAAGCCATTCCGTATTAGAAGAAAAAATAGAAAGAATGGAGGATAACGTATGATGAATTTAGCGCCTAACGTCTTAGTGTTCGCGATGTTATTTTTATCCATTACGATTTTCTTCTGTTTATTAAGAGCGGTTTTGGGACCTCGCATGACAGATCGTCTTGTGGCGGTAAACATCATCAGTATTAAAGGCGTCATACTCATCCTGTTGTTGGGGCAATATCTCCACGACAACATGTTTATGGATATTTCCTTAGTATATGTATTACTAAGCTTTTTAGCAGTTGTCGCATTGGGAAAAAATCTACTTTCTCATTATGTTGAAAAAGAAAAGGAGGAAATGCATGGAACAAATTAGATTCCTATTAGGAACCATTTTTATTCTTGCGGGCCTTTTCGTTTTTGGCATTGCAACATTGGGTCTCTTTCGTTTTCGCTATGTATTAAATCGTGTGCACGTAGCAGCCAAATGTGACTCCTTAGCATCCTTACTTGTTTGTGTTGGATTAATGTTCTACGCAGGCAACTTAGGTAGTATATTAAAGCTTTTGTTGGTGGTTATCCTAATATGGTTATCCAATCCAGTTGCAAGTCATCTAGTTTGTAAAATTGAAGTCGAAACCAACAAAGAGATTGAAAAAGAATGTGAGGTGGAAAGATAGTTATGACAACAGTTGAAATACTCTTACTATTATTCCTCATCGCATGTGCAATCAGCGTTTTCTTTATCAAGAATCTGTTGAATGCAGTCATTGTATTTATGTCCTATAGCACCATCATGGCAGTGTTGTGGCTATCGATTGAATCCCCTGATTTAGCGATTACAGAAGCAGCCGTTGGATGTGGTGTTACGACATTATTATTTATCCTTACTTTAAAAAAGATTAATGCATTAAAAGAAGAAGGAGGTGAAGAAGATGAGCGGACTTTCTGAAGAAGGAAAGAAAGATGTAAAGAAATTTACGGATTGGGTTAATGCGAATTCTGAAGAAATTCCACCCGAAATCGTATATCCTCCAAAGCATGATGATCATCATGGCCACGGGCATGAACATAAAGAGATTGTCATACCACACGAAGAAACACTTCGTGAGAAGATGGCAAAACGGGAACACATTGACGAGAACTTCCAAGAAGAATGGCAAAACGTAATGCAGAAAGCAAACGATGATCCATCTTCACCAGAACGGTGGTATCGCTTAGCGTCTTCCATCGGTGGGGCACTCATTGTGCTGGTTCTATTAATTACCGTTGCGAATTTACCACGCTTTGGATCGCCTGATGCACCAGCAATGAATGAAGTGGCAAGGCGGTATCTCGAAAGTGGATTACAGGAAACAGGTGCTGTCAACAGTGTTGCAGGAATGATTCTTGATTACCGTGCTTTCGATACCCTAGGCGAATCAGTGGTGTTATTTACGGCAACCGTCACGGTCATCTTCTTATTACAGCAAAAAGAAAGAAATCACAATAAAGAAGATATAGAAGCGGTGGATGGAAATTACAAAGGGATTCGATCATTACCGGCAAAAGTAATCGTCGCTATCACCTTCCCATTCATTATTCTCTATGGCATCTACATTGTGTTAAATGGTCACCTCTCTCCAGGAGGAGGTTTCTCTGGAGGAGCAATTATAGGAGCAGGGCTCGTATTAAATCATTTGGTCTTTGGCCAGGAGTTTTCTGAAAAGTTTATCAACGTCAATAAATGTAAGAAACTCATGGCAGGAGGATTATTTGTCTACATTGCTCTAAAAACTTATTCCATCTTAACAGGAGCAAACGGCATCAACAGCCACATTCCTCTAGGAAAAGCGGGAAGCATATTTAGTGGAGGACTCATCTTCCCATTAAATATTTGTGTCGGTGTCGTTGTAGCGTGTACCGTTTTCTCCTTATACAGTCTGTTTACAGACTGGAGTTCATAGGAGGGGCGAGATATGATGTTGAATTTATTTCATAACTATTATGAAGTAGCAGCTGTCATCTTGTTCTCGATTGGACTGTTAACGGTATTGTTACAAAGAAATCTAATTAAAAAGATTATTGGTCTCAATATTATGGATACTTCGGTGTTCTTATTCTTAGCAGCGAAGGGATATATTGCTGGAAGAATGTCACCAATCATCAAAGATGGAATGACAGACGCTTCAAAATATATCAATCCCATCCCAAGTGGTCTTGTCTTGACGGGTATCGTCGTAGCGGTCAGTGTAACAGCGTTCTCGCTATCCCTTACACTACGGTGGTATCAACAATATAAAACATTAGATCTTGATGGGGTTGTATTAAAGAATGTATGGAGAGGTGAAAAATATGAATAATATACCATTCATCTCAATTATCATCTCAATGATAGCTTCTATTGCAATGCTGTTATTGGGTAAAAAATCAAAAACAGCTTTAACCCTAGCAAAAGGTGTACTCCTAGTGGTTGCGCTATTATCACTCTTACTGATTCCTTATTTTATCAGTACAGGTGGATCAATCACTTATATGTTAGGTCACTATCCAGCACCTTGGGGAAATGAGTTGCGATTTGGTTTATTAGAAAGCCTTCTTGCCTTTGTGTTCTGCACAGTGTTGTTATTAGCAATTATTGGCGGAAAAAACGACATCATCGAAGATGTGCAGAGTAGAAAGCATAATCAATACTTTGCGTTATTGATGTTATTACTACTTTCGCTACTCGCCTTGATTTATACCAACGATATCTTCACAGCATATGTATTTATTGAAATTAATACACTCGCATCTTGTGGCATCGTCATGGTCAAGGAAAGTGGAGAAACACTTCGCGCAACCATCAAATATCTATTCATGAGTTTGATGGCCTCGGGGTTATTCTTAATCTCTATTGCGTTACTATATTCGGTGACAGGGCAATTATTGATTCCATCCTTATTTGCATCCATTACCAACTTATTAGCAAGTGGCACCTATCGTTGGCCAATCGTTGTGGCTTGCACATTGATGACCATCTCATTAGGTGTCAAAAGTGCCATGTTCCCATTCCATACATGGCTGCCAGATGCACACGGAACCGCAACCACCTCATCGAGTTCCATTCTCTCTGGTGTTGTAGTAAAAGGATATATCATCCTTCTCATTAAGATTTACTATCGCGTGTTTGGAATCGAAAACATAAGACAAATGGGTGTCTTACAAGCGGTCTTCTGGCTTGGTATAGCGGGAATGATCTTCGGTAGTATCTTCGCAATTCGGGAAAAGAACTTGAAGCGTATGGTTGCTTATTCCTCCGTTGCGCAGATTGGTTATATTTATGCAGGTATTGGACTTGGTACTTATGCAGGTCTAGCCGCTGCATTATTCCATATGATTGTACATGCATATACCAAACCATTACTGTTCACATCTGCAGGTGGATTGATTGCTGCATCTAAGCATTCCAAGCTCATCGCAAATATGACTGGTGCAGGACGTAGGAATCTACCAGCAGGTATAGGGTTCTTGATTGGAACACTATCAATGGTGGGTGTGCCACTATTTGGAGGTTTTGCCTCAAAAGTATATCTTGCAACAAGTGCTTCTGAAACAGGCTATGCATTCTTAATTGCATTAGCACTGAGTTCATTCTTGAACGCAATCTATTACTTACCAGTATTATTTAGAATCTTTGCTCGCTCGGATGCGGACGAAGAATATGAAAAAGAAGAAGCTGATTTTGGATATGTGATGTCTATCAGCTGCTTCTCAATCATCAATATCCTTCTAGGTGTTGGTGGAATCTACATTATGCATTTACTGAACCAAGGGGTTCAGATTCTATAGAGAATAGGAGAGGAGTTAACTATGGGAATCGCCATCATTTTGTTACTAATGATTGGAGCAGTTGCTGCATTTGTTTGCAAAAATGATAAAACAGCACGTCTAATTGGATTAGGAACAACACTACTTAATGCAATATTAGCAGTTATTATGACCGTGACCGTGATGAATTCCGGTCCGCAAAGCGTGACGTTTGGCTCAGGTACTTGGGCACAAACCATTAACATCGGCTACATCGAATGCTTCATGGCATGCCTATTTGGAATTGTTGGGTTCCTAATTGTATGGGCATCTATGAGTATGATTTCACACGATGTAGAAGAAAAGAAAATTCCAATGTTCTATGGGCTAGTGTTAGCACTTTTAGGAACATTAAACGCAGTTGTATTCTTTGAAAGTTTACTTGGAGTATTCGTTTCGATTGAATTATCATCATTTGCAGCTGCAGGTATCGTTATTGTTAAGAACCAAACCGAAAATGTACATGCAGGATTGAAATATTTATCACTATCGATTCTAGGTTCCAGCTTAGTTTTGATGGGTATGGTCATCCTATTTGTCGCAACCGGTTCTTTACATATTGGTGGAATTGCGAAGGCAATCCAAGGAAATAATTTAATGGCTAGTAAATCAGCTTATATATTATGGGCATATGGGTTGATTTCTGCTGGGGTTGCATTCAAAGCTGCTTTATTCCCTTGCCATATTTGGTTACCAGATGCGCACGGCACTGCGCCATCTCCATCTTCCGCAATTCTATCCAGCTTAGTATTAAAAGCATATATCGTTTTCTATATGAAGATGGTATTTGGAGGTGTAGGCTTTAATTTAATTGCTAACTCACCAATGCGTATGTTACTCAATGTGGTCATGGTTGTTGGTGTCGTTGCGATGATTGCAGGATCTGTCTTAGCAATTATGCAAACCGATATCAAGCGAATGATCGCTTACTCTTCGGTTGCACAAATGGGTTATATCTTCATGGGTATCGGTATCGGTACAGAATTAGGGCTCTTTGCAGCATTGTTCCATATTTTATCTCATGCGGTAACTAAGTCAGGACTCTTCCTAGTTGCAGGTAGCATTATTGAACAAACACATAACCGTGATTTGAATAAGATGGGTGGCTTAGGAATTCTAATGCCAGTCACAATGGCGTTATTTACCATTGGTGGTTTATCAATGATTGGTATTCCATTATTCGTAGGGTTCAATAGTAAATGGAACTTTGCTTCAGCAATTGTTGGATCCAATAACTATTGGTTATTAATTCCATTATCCATTTCGGCATTATTGAATGCGCTCTACTATTTACCAGTGGTCATTCGTGCTTTCTTTGGGCAAGAAGCAAAAGAATGTACCGAACCATTGGGTAGCAAAGAGCGTCCGATAAAAGATTTACTCCCTATTATCTTATTGGCATGCTTAGTCATACTATTTGGTGTAGCATCCGGTCCAGTTTCTGATTTCTTACAAAAGGGCATTGAAATATTAACAGCAATTGGCAGATAAGTTAGGCTTTTGATGAAACGATAAAAGGAGAGAAAAAATGAATATTGCTTTAATTATTCCGATTCTACTCCCGATCATCGCAGGTGTGTTAATTCAGCCATTAAAACTACACGACCGTAAGAAAAGAGAAAGATATGTCTCTACGGTAGTCATCATAAACTTTGTGATTGTAGTCTTACTGGCCATGACCGCAGGATCAGAGCCTTTCACGATACTGCGTTTAAATCGGGTAGTGGATATCACGTTAAAAATAGATGGGATGAGTAAGTTATTCACATGTCTAGCATCCTTATTGTGGGTAACGGCGACTTTCTATTCCTTTGAATATATGAAACATGAAGGAATGGATGAGCGTTTCTACACCTTCTTCGTTATAACGATTGGTGTCCTTATCGGCATTGGTTATGCTGCTAACTTGCCAACCTTATATCTATTTTACGAAATGATGACATTGATTACATTCCCACTTGTCATGCATTCACAAACGGAACAATCTGTTAAAGCAGGAAAGAAGTACTTAACCTATTCATTTATAGGTGCAACTGCAGCTTTAGGTGGCTTCTTCTTCTTGAATAAATACTGTACAACCTTTCACTTTGTACCTGGAGGATCATTAGATCTTAGTAAAGTAGGTAATCAAACAACTTTATTACAAGTGATTGTCTTAATGACCATTATGGGCTTTGGTTGTAAAGCAGGTATGTTCCCGTTACATGCATGGTTACCTTCGGGACACCCTGTAGCACCAGCACCAGCAAGTGCGGTACTATCTGGTGTTATCACGAAGGCAGGTGTCTTAGCGATTATCCGTGTAATGTATTACATGGTCGGTGCAAACTTCATTCGCGGTACATGGGTACAGTATGTATTGTTATCCTTAACACTATATACAGTATTTATGGGATCGATGTTGGCATTTAAAGAAAAACTATTTAAAAAACGTTTGGCTTATTCAAGTGTTTCGCAAGTTTCCTATGTATTGTTTGGTTTGATGACGATGCATCCACTTGGCTTTGTTGGTGCACTTCTCCATATGTGTGCACACGCAGTCATCAAGAATATCTTATTCTTGAGCGCAGGGGCAGTCATTTATAAACGACACAAGACATATGTAACAGAATTAAAGGGAATAGGAAAAGAAATGCCAATCACCATGTGGTGTTTCACCATCGCTTCAATTGCTCTTGTAGGTATTCCACCAACCAGTGGCTTTGAAAGTAAATGGTTCTTAGCGATGGGAGCTTTAAACAGCGATATTGGAATCTTCCGTTATTTAGGTCCAGCAACATTATTGGTCAGCGCCTTCTTAACCGCAGGTTATTTACTATCCATTATGTCTAAAGCATTCTTCCCTGGAGATGATTATCCATACGATACATTTAAAAAGACGGAAGTCAATGCATATATGACAGTACCTATGATTATTCTAACCGTCTTAGCTGTATTAATGGGTATGTTCGCAACCCCTCTAGTGCAATTCTTTACACAGATTGCCTCGGGGATTATGTAGGAGGAAGACGTGTATGAATATCTTATTATTAATCCCTATTGTTCTTCCTATCGTTGCTGGAATTCACATTCTAAAACGAAACTACAAAGAACCAAAATCTAGAGAGAAATTTGTTTCGACTGCAGTGATTGTCAATGCAATAATTGTCATTTTGTTATCTCTATTTGCAAGAGGAACACAGTTGACATTATTGCCAATCATTCCAAATAATCCAATTCAATTCAAGCTAGATAATTTGGGTGCAATGTTTGCGTCGGTTGTAAGCTTGTTGTGGATTCTATGTATCTATTATTCCTTTGAATATATGAAACATGAAGGTGATGAGAATCGTTTCTTTGGATTCTATGTGATGACCTTTGGGGTCATGATGGGTATTACCTTCGCAGCAAATTTAGTTACTCTTTATCTTTTCTATGAATTCTTGACGCTTGCTACAATACCGCTTGTTATGCATGGCGATAGTATACAAGCAAAAACAGCCACAAGAATTTATATCATATTTTCTGTCTTCGGTGCAGCTTTGGCACTGATGGGAATTGCGATGATTGCTTTTGCTGGAAATGGATCGACTGCCTTTGCAGCAGGAGGCATCTTACCAAAAGTATTAACAGGCGCAACCATCCTTCAAGTTGCATATCTATTTACATTCTTTGGCTTTGGAGTGAAAAGTGCAGTGATGCCTTTTCATGCTTGGCTACCATGTGCTTCGGTGGCTCCAACACCAGTTTCTGCTCTATTACACGCAGTTGCGGTTGTTAAGGCAGGCGTCTTTGCTATAGCACGTGTCACTTATTTCACAATTGGTCCAGATTTGTTAAGAGGAACGATAGCACAAAGCGTTGCTTTGGGTGCATGTATCATCACCATCGTATATGGATCAGCGATGGCGCTTATGTCACAACATTTAAAACGTCGTTTGGCTTATTCAACCGTTTCCCAATTATCCTATATCTTATTTGGTATCGTCCTAATGAGTGCAGATGGATATATTGGTGGAATGGTACATCTATTTGGACATGCAATTGTCAAGATTACTTTATTCCTATGCGCAGGTGCAATTATTTACAAAACTGGACGTGAGTATGTATGGGAGTTAAAAGGAATTGGTAGAGCGATGCCAGTTACCATGATTGTATTTACCATCGCATCCTTTGCGTTAGTGGGCATTCCACCACTACCTGGATTCTTTAGCAAATGGTATTTAACAGTTGCAGCATTCCATAATCAAGGAAATGCTTTGGGTTATGCTGGACTAGTTGCACTTGCCGTTTCTGCATTACTGACTGCTATTTATTTATTCAGTATTTGTGTCAATGCATTTATGCCTGGAAATGGATTTGATTATGAGGAAAGCAATAAAGGGGTGCGTGATCCAAATCGTTATATGACCATACCACTTACTATCCTTGCCGTAGCCATTGTGCTATTTGCACTATGCTTACCTTCCTTAATCAACATTCTGTCGCTTTAGGTGCAAAGGAGAATATTTGAATGGGAAATTTGATATTACCTATCCTTGTATTTTGGCCAATGATTGCTTCAATCATTAGTTACTTAATTGGTCGTAAAGATAAGAAACTGCGTGATTACTGGGCAGACTTTGTAACAATTGTAGAATTTGTTTTGGCGCTCAGTATGATTCCAGTTGTCTTAAGTCAAGGAAGTGTTTATTTTTCACTCATGCCTTTTGGACATGACAAATTATTCTTCCAAATGGATGGTTTCCGTTGTATCTATGGCGTCATAACAACTTTTATGTGGATGTGCACAACGATTTTCTCAAGAGAATACTTTGCGCATTATCGTAATCGTAATCGTTATTATTTATTCATGTTGATGACGGAAGGAGCAACGGTGGCAGTCTTCTTATCGGGAGATGTATTAACACTGTTTACGTTCTTTGAAGTGATGGCATTTACATCCTATGTCATGGTAATTCATGATGAAAAGCCTGGTGCACAACGGGCTTCTGAAACCTATACGTATTTAAATGTATTTGGTGGTCTTGTCACCTTAATGGGCATCTTCCTTCTATACAACACGATTGGAACACTTGAAATCGATAAGATTAAAGCAGCTTGTGCAGCTGTCACTAATCGAAAGATGCTGTATTGGGCTGCTGGATTGATGATTGTGGGTTTTGGTGGTAAATCAGGTATGTTCCCACTTCATGTGTGGTTACCGAAAGCACACCCAGTTGCACCAGCACCAGCCTCCGCACTTTTATCAGGTGTATTAACAAAGACCGGTGTTTACGGCATTATCATCATTTCTTGTCATATGTTGTTTGGTGATTGGACATGGGGTTGTGTTCTACTTGGAATTGCTGTTATTACTATGTTCGGTGGTGCTTTCTTAGCGCTCTTCTCGGTAGATTTAAAAAGAACACTTGCATGTTCCTCGATGTCACAGATTGGATTTATTCTAACTGCCATCGCTATGCAATGTATCTTGATGTCGGATCCTGAACTGACTGGACAATATCATTTCTATGCCGTACAAGGGGCGATTCTTCATATGATGAATCACTCATTGATTAAGCTGTGCTTATTCATGGCGGCAGGTGTCGTATACATGAATTTACATAAACTCAACCTTAATGATGTTCGTGGTTTTGGTTATCGTAAACCGTTGTTGAAGTTTATCTTTGGCATGGGCGTGCTTGCGATTATTGGTATGCCACTTTGGAGTGGATATATTTCAAAAACATTGATTCATGAAAGTATTGTAGAAAGAATCTTCATGTATCACGACCGTGAATTTGCAGCACAAGTCTTCCGTGTTGTTGAAAGTATCTTTACCTTAACAGGTGGTTTAACAACCGCATACATGACAAAGATTTATATTGCCGTTTTCTGGGAAAAGAATCCATATTACCAAGAGGAAATGGATGCCTCCAACGGGAAATATATGAACAAAGCATCTGCTTTCGTTCTGACACTTAGCTCCCTTGTGCTTCCATTCTTCGGTATGACATTCTACAAAACGATGATTCCAATTTCTGAATTTGGAGCTGGCTTTATGAATCTCAGTGGGCATCCTCATGTGGTTCCATTCCTTGAGTGGAGTTGTCTAAGAGGAGCAGCAGCATCGTTAGCCATTGGTGCAATCATCTATATTCTCATTGTGCGTCAAATCTTAATGAGAAAAGATGAAAATGGAAACAAAGTTTATATCAATGCATGGCCATCCTTCATTGATATTGAAGATTACATTTATCGTCCATTAATGGTTAAAGTATTACCATTTATTGGTGCCTTTGTGACAAGAACCATTGGTAGTATTGTCGAAGTCATTGGTTCCCTTGGTTATAAAGCGTTCTGGGCCTTTGCGAATTTCTATCAACCACGCAAACCAAATGCGCATGAATTTATTGAATCGATGAAAGAATTCTATCCGAAACATAAATTGGATGCGCGTGTGGCGATTGAAGGTATGAAAGAAGCTTACAAAAATAGCAATATCGAGACTTGGGACAAACAAGAGGAACATCGTACCATTGAACCATTAGAACGTGTACCAATTCTAGATGATTTTGAAGATATGAAAAAGGCGGGATATAAAGTGCCAATTCTTGATCGCTTGTTTGATCGCTTTGCGAATCAATATGGTGATAATGAAGATGGTGCGTCGAGCCTCAATACAATGGTGAGACAAACGATGTCGTATGGATTAATTATCTTCTTAATTGGTCTTGTGATTGTTGCTGCATATGTCGTTATGGCAATTGGAGCATAAGGAAAGGAAGGAAATATATGAGTACAAGTAATCAAGTTGAAATAAAGCCGGTAGGCAATACTCTAAGGGCAATGGTCTTTATTGGCTTAGGGCTACTTTCCATTTTAATTGGCTTTATCTTAACCCCATCGTTAGATGCGATTGCAAAAGGATTTGCCTTACAACAATCCGCAACTGGAATGCTTGATTTGAATACATTCATGGTTGTAGGGGAAGGACGTATTGGTGTTCCTTTCATCAATGCAGGAATTCTATTAATTGTTGTCATGTTATCTTATCTAATCACAGGTACAACCATTAATGGTGGAACCATTGCAGCAGCCTTCATGGTCTATGGTTTTGGCTTCTGTGGAAAAACGTTATGGAATGTATGGCCACTCTTCTTTGGCGTTATTATTCATGCGGTTGTACACAAGAAGAAAGTAAACACCGTCACTGGTTTAGCGTGGTTCTCTGCTGCGCTATCACCAATGGTTAGTATTATTACTTTCTACACACTATTTAATGGAACAAATACCATGGCTGAAAATGCTATGTTCCATGGTGGATCATTTGTCCTTGCGGTGGTAGTAGGGTTAGCAGCAGGTTATCTTGTTGCAACGTTTGCTGGTTTCTTACCAGAAAAACATAACGGCTTAACACTTTATAATGCAGGGATGGCTGCTGGATTGACGGGCTTCTTTATCTTCTCATTAATGAAGACATTAGGTGTTGGTCATGCAGGTCCTAGCCATGAATATCCCAATATTAATAATGGTGCTTTAGCTGTATGTATCATTGTTCTGCTCGTTTATTTATTACTTGCTGGATTATTAATTACATCCAAAGAAAGAGGGTTTATTGATTCGGTAGTAACCAAAAAATATGCAGGGTCTGCAGTGGAACAATTTGGCTTTGGGGCAACCTTAGTCAATATGGCAGCAGCTGGCTTGCTGTGCTTAGCCTATTGGTTCTTAACAAGAACAGCCAATGCACATGGTCCATTATTTGCTTGTCTATTTACCGTTGTAGGTTTTGCAAGTAACGGTATAACCATTCGTACGATGATTCCTATCATGTGCGGAGTTTATCTAACTAGCATCATTGTTGGAGGCACACAAGGCGCCTTACAAGGGAAGTCCTTTATCGAAAGTGCATTCAACTATGTCGGCAGCAAGAATATGTTGATTGCGGCAATCTTTGGTTGCGGCATGGCGCCGGTGGTTTATAAACATGGTGCTTTCGTAGGCTTCTTGGCTGGGGTCACCCATAGCATACTCGTTCCAAATACAGGTGTCTTACATGGGTGGATGAACCTTTACAATAATGGCTTCTGTATTGGTCTGGTAGTGACATTCTTCGTTCCAGCAATTCTCTTATTACTGAATCGAAAAGACAAAGAGTCGGCATAGCCGCTAGCCTGGAGGCTACAACGAAAAGAAGAAAAAGAATAGAAAAGGAGAATAAAATGAATTTACATAAACCTGATGTAAAAATTACAAGTGCTGAAGAAGCATTACAATTCTTAAAAGAAGGAAATGAGCGTTTCGTCAAAGGCGAGCTTTCCACAAAGGATACTTATGAAGAAGACCGTAATACATTAAGTGGTGGGCAAGTTCCATACGCAATTGTCTTATGTTGTGCAGATAGCCGTGTCGCTCCTGAAATTTATTTCGACCAAAAATTAGGCGATATTTTCGTTATTCGTAACGCAGGTAACGTTGTGGATGATGTGGTTTTAGGCTCCATTGAATATGGTGCAGAACATTTAGGAAGCCCACTTGTAGTTGTGGTTGGACACACAAGTTGTGGTGCAGTCACCGCTGCTTGCTCTGGCGGTGAATTACCAAGAAATATTCAAGCAATCGTTAAAAAGATTGCGCCATCTGTAGAAGAAGGAAAATCTGTGAATGAAGTTGCGGCTGCAAACGCAAAAGCAATGGTAGAAGAAATCTTAAACGATGAGATTATTCAACACCTTGGCACAAAAGTAGTTCCTGCCGTCTACGACATCTTAACAGGTGAAGTTAGCTGGTTATAATCACAAATAAAACTCTCTTCTTTTCAGAATCCAATGCCTCCTGTTTGATACGGCATGTAATAAGAAAAATAAAGTTGTTTTTTGAAACAACGATAAGACGACTCTACGGAGTCGTTTTATTTTTTCAGTTATGCAACTTTTGTCACAGACGGAAAATATAAGAAACGTTAGTATACTAGTAGACACATGTGAATTAATACCTCTGTATATACACATGTGATTGGGACGATATGTCCAAAAATCCATTATGTTGTTACCCCTGAACAACAAATAAAGCGATCGTAAAGATCGTTTTATTTTACAACGAAGATACGACGAAAGGATTAAATAAGGAATAATGATTATTTTAGGTTACTTCTGATTGATTCAAAAAAGTCATGAATTAAAAGAAGCGTATCTTTTGTCACAGAAATAAGGATTAAAAAAGTATAATATGAAATAGAATATTGAAGTCTTTTCGTAGAGTCGTTACTATTATTGAGTAAATGAAAAAGCGTACGTGGAAAATATTTGCGGTTTTAGTCGGTATTGGTTTATTAGGAGGCCTCTTTTATTTTCCTGTTGCGAGTGGTTTAGCCTTAGGGGCACTCATCTCCGCAATACTCTATTTACGGAATGTTTCATTTTGGAATGATGTGGTGGATACGGGAATTGCGGGAAGAGGAACGGGCTCGTTTCACTTTCTAATCAATTACGCTTTGATGGCAGAGGCAATGATCCTTTGTGCACTAAAACCACAATACTTGAATATATTTGCGTGTGCAATTGGCTTAGCAATGGTAAAATTATCTCTAGTGGTTGAATCCCTATTATATAAAGGAAAGGAAGAAGTTTGATGAGCATTCAAAACGATGTCTATACAATTATCCTTGTGACAGTTGTTTTAGCAATTGCGATTGTAGTGTTATCAAAGAAAATCGATCGACTCAATCCTTTAGAAGAACCAAAAGGAATTCTTTTGGCTGTTATTTTAGGGGTACAAACCGTTTATAACAGTGTGACATCAAACGTAGGCAAACGCGTTGCAAATCGATTAACACCCTATATTATCGTTTTATGGGTTTACATCTTTTGTTGCAACATCAGTGGTTTGTTTGGATTAGACTCCCCAACCGCAAACTTAAGTGTTACGTTGTTGTTGGCGTTTATTACGTGGGTGTTAATCCAGATTACCGAGTTTAAATACGATGGCGTCAAGGCATGGTTCCATGCGTTCTTAGAACCATTACCCGTCATGTTACCGATGAATATCATTGGTAAGTTTTCCACCATGGTTTCGATGTCATTGCGTTTATTTGGGAATATTCTTTGTGGTGGTATTATGATGCAACTTGTCTATGGCGCAACCCAAAACCTTTCCAATATGATTGCGGGTTGGTTTGGGAATGCTGGTGGGACATTCAATTTTATGGGCCCCATTATCGCGCCATTACTCCATGCGTATTTTGATGTCTTTGCAGGATTTATTCAGACTTTAGTATTTGTTACGTTAACGATGGTACTCATCGGCAATGATATGCCAGATGATGCCAAGAAAGCATAGAAAAAGGAGGACAATTCTATGGATATTAACAGAGGTTTAATTGCGATTGGTGCAGGGATTGCCGTATTAACTGGTTTCATGACCGGTTTTGGTGAAGGTACCGTAGCTGCACATGCGTGTGATGCGATTGGAAAGAATCCAGAAGCAGAATCTAAGATTCGTAGCACCATGATTCTTGGTATTGCATTATCTGAAACATGTGCGATTTATGGACTATTGGTCGCAATTCTATTGATTTTCGTTTACTAGTAAGGGGAATAAATGATTACCATCGACATTGTTAATCAATTGATTCCAAACCCTATTACGATGCTGGTGCAGCTGATAAGCACATTGGTATTGTTTTTACTCGTGCGTAAGTTTCTTTGGAAGTCCATTCAAAACTTTATGAATGCGCGTGGCGAAAAAATGCAAGAAGATTTAAACACAAGCGAAAAAGCAAAGAACGAAGCGTTGTTAGATCGTAATCTTGCTAAAGAGGAACTCCAAAACGCCTCCCAGAAATCCGAAGAGATTGTAAGTGCTGCGGTAAAAGAAGCAAAGAGTGAGAAAGAAACAATTCTATCCCAAGCTAACAAGGAAGCGGAATCCTATCGTAAGAAGGCAGAAGAACAAATGGAAACCAAACGCCAAGAAATGTATCAGTCTGTGCAACGTGAAATGGTCGAAGTTGCGATGAGTGCAGCTGAAAAACTCATTCAGAGTAAGAGCTCGGAAGAGATGGACCGCGAAGCGATTGATGCATTTGTAAAGGAAGTAACTGCGAATGAATGAGCTTGCGAGTCGCTATGCGGAAGCCCTTTTCGCTTTGGCGAAAGAGAATGATACCGTAAAGGAAAAAAAGGAAGAGGTCGAAAGTCTTCTAACGGTGTTAGAAGAAAACCCAGACCTCACCGGTTTTTTTCGTGCGATTAAAGTGACCGCTCGCGAAAAGAAAGCATTCATTGACCAAGTCTTTGGTCCCATCTTTGATCAAGATATGATTCACTTTCTAAAACTCTTGATTGATAAAGGACGTATCTATTCCTTGCGTGAGATGTTACTTGCCTATATCGAAAAGGCAAATGAAGACTTAGGCATTCAAGTGGCGACCGTCTATTCTGCGCGTAAGTTAAAAGAAGAAGACATGAAGCGTATTCAAGATGCCTTAGAAATCAAAACAAAGAAACATATTCAGTTACGAAATCAACTAGATGAAAGCTTGATTGCGGGAATCAAAGTGGTAGTTGGAAATAACATTACCGATGTATCCATGAAACATAAATTAGAAGAGATGAAACAATCCTTATTGAAAGGAGGACGCCTGATATGAAAGAAATTAGACCAGAAGAAATAAGTGCTTTATTAAAAGAACAGATTAAGAATTATGATTCCAAGATCCATTCCGATGATGTGGGTTATGTCATTAGCGTGGGTGATGGAATTGCGATGATTCAAGGAATTGATAAAGCAATGTCTTCCGAATTGTTAGAGTTCCCAAATGGTGTCATGGGAATGGTTTTAAACTTAGAAGAAGATCATATTGGTGCCGTTCTTTTAGGAAATGATTCTTTGATTCGTGAAGGCGATGAAGTTCGTCGTACAGGTCGTATTGTAGAAGTCCCAGTTGGGGATGAGATGTTGGGACGTGTTGTGAATGCGTTAGGACAAGCCATTGATGGAAAAGGGGAAATCCACACAACGAAGTCTAGAGCGGTTGAACGTGTTGCGCCAGGTGTCATGACCCGACGCAGCGTATACCAACCTCTTATGACTGGTTTAAAAATTATTGACACCATGATTCCAATTGGAAAAGGGCAACGTGAATTAATCATTGGGGATCGTGAAACTGGAAAAACAGCCATTGCGATTGATGCGATTATCAATCAAAAAGGAAAGAATGTGAATTGTATCTATGTCGCGATTGGACAAAAGGAAAGTACGGTTGCGCGTTTAGTTCAAAAGTTACGTGAAAATGATGCGATGGAATATACAACTGTCGTAAATGCGAGTGCAAGTGAATCAGCACCACTCCAATACATTGCGCCATATGCGGGATGTGCGATTGGCGAAGAGTGGATGGATAACGGAAAAGATGTCCTTATCATCTATGATGATTTATCCAAACATGCGGTTGCCTATCGTACGATGTCCTTATTGTTAAGAAGACCTCCAGGACGTGAAGCTTATCCAGGAGATGTCTTCTACTTACATTCTCGTTTATTAGAACGGGCCGCAAAATTATCGGATGAATTAGGTGGTGGCTCTTTGACCGCATTACCAATTATTGAAACCCAAGCAGGAGATATTTCTGCTTATATTCCAACAAACGTCATTTCGATTACGGATGGCCAGATTTTCTTACAAACTGATTTATTTGCGAGTGGGGTAAGACCAGCAGTTGATTCAGGTTTATCCGTATCACGTGTTGGTAGTAATGCCCAAACCAAAGCGATGAAGAAGGTATCTTCGAGTTTGAAATTAGAACTCGCACAGTACCATGAAATGTTGACCTTCTCGCAATTTGGTTCTGATTTAGATGCGAGTACAAAGAAGATCATTGACCATGGTGCAAAACTCACCGAACTATTAAAACAAGCACAATACCAACCGATGTCTATGGTGGAACAAGTATTAGCTTTATTCTCGGCAAAGCATGGCTATCTTGATGAATTAGAAGTTGAGAATGTGCGTGCATTTGAAAAGTCGATGTTGAAATACTTTAAAGAACAAAAACCAGAGATCTGTAAAGAAATTGAAGAAAAAGAAGATCTCAGTGAGGAATTACAAGAAACAATGAAGGATGCAATGCAGGTTGCATTAGAGGAATTTAAATTAGTTAAAGGAGCGTAAGGATGGCCCAAAGCAAACAAGCATTACGTTCGCGTATCAAGTCTGTCAATTCCACCCGGAAGATTACCAAAGCGATGGAAATGATTGCGAATGCAAAGCTGTTTAAACAAAGAAATCGCATGGAAGCAAACCGCTTATATGCTCAACGCCTCCAAGATGTAGTCGAGGAGATTGTGGCAAATAACTTGGATGTGGAAAGCGAACTCATACAAAAGAAAGATAGCCCACATAAAATGAGCATCGTCTTTTGTAGTGACTTGGGCTTATGTGGAGGCTATAACCAAAACATATTAAAGAAGGCAAGAGTGGAGATTAATAAAAGTGATCCTACCTTCCTAGTTGGAACTTCCTTATATCATCAAATGATTGAAGAAGGGTTTAACATTTTAAACAAAGAACCCATTTCTTCCGATCACTTAACCTTCCTAGAACTAAAAGAATTAATTGAACAAGCAGAAGATAAATACCTTGCGAATGAAGTTGGGAAAGTTCAGATTCTATATACCAAGTTTGTGAATACGATGACATTCCAAGCGGAGGTAGATGTATTACTTCCGTGTGATGTTTCCCATGTGGTTAAAAAGAATCCAGAAGAAATCCATGTGGATACCTTATTTGAGCCAAGTGCTAGAAAGATATTAAATCAACTTATCCCGATGATGATTCAAGATGTTGCGTATTCCGATTGGATGGAATCTACCACTTCCGAACAAGGAAGTCGAAGAGTAGCGATGAAGACCGCAACCGATAATGCGGATGAGTTAAGTCAAGAGTTATTACTCGAATACAACAAAGCACGTCAAGCTGCGATTACCCAAGAGATTACAGAAATTGTGGGTGGCTCTGCAGCGGTATAGAAAGGGGCATAGTATGGCAGAAGTAGGAAAAATTGTACAAGTAATCGGGCCTGTTTTGGATATTCGTTTTGCGCCAGAACATTTACCCGCAATCAAAAACGCAATCAAAGTAAAAACTTCCGAGCATGAAGATATGACGGTGGAAGTGGCACAACATATTGGGGATGATATCGTACGTTGTATTGCGATGAGTTCTACCGATGGTTTGGTGCGTGGCATGGATTGCGAAGATACGGGGGCACCCATTCAAGTACCGGTTGGGGATGAAGTGTTAGGCAGAATGTTTAATGTTTTAGGTCAACCAATCGATGGACTAGGTGAAGTACATGCGAAAAAATATATGCCCATTCATAGAGAGGCACCTAGTTTTGCCCAACAACAAACCACAGCCGAAATCTTAGAAACCGGCATCAAAGTCATTGATTTACTATGTCCTTACGCAAAGGGTGGTAAGATTGGCTTATTTGGTGGGGCCGGTGTTGGAAAAACAGTCCTCATGCAGGAATTAATTCATAATATTGCGATTGAACATGGTGGTCGTTCCGTCGTTGCGGGGGTAGGCGAACGTACCCGTGAAGGGAATGACATGTATAACGAAATGAAAGAATCAGGCGTTCTTAAAAACACCGTTCTTACGTATGGTCAGATGAATGAATCACCTGGAGCAAGAATGCGTGTTGCGCTATCTGCTTTAACGATGGCAGAACATTTCCGTGATGAAGAACACCAAGATGTCTTGTTGTTTATCGATAACATTTTCCGTTTCACCCAAGCTGGTTCTGAAGTTTCCGCGCTACTTGGTCGTATGCCTAGTGCGGTTGGATACCAACCAACTTTAGCAACGGAAATGGGCCAACTTCAAGAGCGTATTACTTCAACGGATGCAGGATCAATTACATCGGTACAAGCAATCTATGTCCCAGCCGATGACTTAACTGACCCCGCTCCAGCAACCGCCTTTTCCCACCTAGATGCAAAGACGGTCTTAGACCGTGGAATAGCGGCATTGGGTATTTATCCAGCTGTGGATCCATTAGGCTCTGGATCACGTATGTTAGATCCACTTATCTTAGGAGAAGAACACTATGAAGTGGCACGTGAAGTCCAACAAATCTTACAACGTTATAAAGAACTCCAAGATATCATTGCGATTTTAGGTATGGAAGAACTTGGGGAAGAAGATAAGAAGATTGTCGCTAGAGCACGTCGTGTTCGTAATTTCTTATCTCAACCATTTAGCGTTGCGGAACAATTCTCAGGAATTAAAGGTATCTATGTACCAGTAAAAGAAACTGTTCGTAGTTTTAAAGAAATCTTAGAAGGTAAATATGATGATTTACCTGAAACCGCATTTATGTCAGTTGGTACGATTGAAGATGTAGTGAAAAAAGCGGAGAGTATGAAATGATTCATTGTCGCATTGTGACACCACACGGAATATATAAAGAATTCGATACGACCATTCTCAATATCGAAACGGAAGAAGGACAACGTGGTATCTTACCAAACCACATGCCTTTAGTCACGATGTTGAAAATTGGAAGGTTGGAAAGTGAAGAAGATGGCGTACGCAATGAGTATGCGATTGCCGGAGGGCTTTTCTATTTCCGTGACAATGAAGCAGAAATCTTAACGGATGCGATTGAGCATGAAGATGAAATCGACATCGAACGTGCCCAACAAGCTAAAGAGCGTGCAGAACGTAGACTTCAAGATGAAAACTATGATATGAAGCGTGCAGAAATCGCGCTAAAAAAAGCATTGAACCGTATTAAAATTGCGGGAAAGTAAAAAGATTTACGATTACACAACATGAAACAAGAGATTCATAATCTCTTGTTTTTTAATATTTGAGGCTTCCTTTAGAGATAGATAACCCTATTAAATAGGGTTATAATAAAAGAAAAAATAAACCTTATGAATCAATCCTATGGAGGTGTAAAAGAATCATGAGCAATTCATATTTTGAAAGTTTGAAACAAGGTTTACTTGAAGCAGTAGATGACGCAAAGAATGAGGAGAATCAACTTAAGAGAAGAAAGCGTACAATTATTACTCCTGTAAAGCGTTATACATCAAGTGAAGTGAAAAGAATAAGAAATGATATTCAAATGACACAAAATGAATTTGCGTCATATTTGGGAGTTTCATTAAAAACAGTAGAAGCGTGGGAAAGTGGTAAGAATACACCATCTGGCTGTGCAAGTAGATTACTTTCTATGTTTGAAATGAATAAGAATCTTGCGAAAGAATATCCATTTATCCAAATAGAATAATCGGTTTTACATTTTTCATATGAAAAATGTAAATGTGTGTGACGTTTTTCCTATGAAAAATGTCAAAGTACCTTGAAAATGTTGTTTTTATGGATGAAACATTCATGAATCTTTTAAAAAGAAATTGTGATTTTAAATTCCTATAGTATAATCTAATAGTCGTTATGTATTTTGACAAAATATAGGAGGGTAAATACAATGGCAAACAAAAGCTTCGGCCAAAAACTTCTTGGCACATGGAACACAAGGACAATCGTAGCCGTGGCCATTGGCGCTGCCTTATTCGGCGTGCTTATGAACTACGGGGGAATTCCTGTCTTTACAAACACATCTTTAACTACAGCGATGATTGTTCCAGTTATCATCGGCGCAATGTTCGGTCCATTACCTGCATTTGTTGCAGCAGGCGTTGGAAACGTAATTGCAGATCTCATCGGTGGATGGGGTATGTGGTTTGACTGGTCCATCGGAAATGCAGTTGCTGCATGCTTCGTTGGTGCACTTCCACTCTATGGCGCATACATTACAGAAGGCGTCTTTGAAGTGAAACACGCAGTCATCTACGCAATTCTTTGTGCGCTTGGTAACATGATTGCATTCGGTGTCGTTACACCTATCTTAACAACGGTCTTCTATGGTGGCGACTTGAATGTAACCTTCTTACAAGCATTTGCGGGTAGTTTGAGTAATATTCTAGTTGAAGTTGTAATTGGTATTCCAATTCTCTTCCTCTTAGCTAGAAGATACAAAGCACGTACAAACTTAGAAGAAGAATAACATCAAGAATAAAAAAGGCCGTAAGTTACGGGAAGTTGCTTACGGTCTTTTCATTATAAAGGAGAAGGCACGTGAAGGAACCAATTATTAAATTTAAAGATTTTGGATTCCGTTATAAGACCCAAAAGAATCCAACTCTATATGATATTAATTTAGAAATTTATCCAGGCGAAAAAGTGCTTATTTTAGGTGCATCTGGTTCTGGAAAATCCACGTTATGTAATTGTATTAATGGGCTCATTCCGTTTTCTTATGAAGGAGAAATTACTGGAAGTTGTATTGTGAATGGTGTTGAAACCAAATCTGCTTCCATTTTTAAATTATCCAATAGTGTCGGTACAGTCTTACAAGATAGTGATGCACAATTTGTAGGCTTGTCCGTAGGAGAAGATATTGCCTTCTCACTTGAAAACGATATTCTACCAAGAAAAGAAATGGTACCAATTGTGGAAAAGAATGCTTCGATGGTTGGTATGCAAGATTTTATTGATCATGTTCCATTTCAATTATCCGGTGGCCAAAAACAAAAGGTCGCAATTGCGGGTGTCTTTGGAGAAAAGGTCGAAATTTTAATCTTTGATGAACCCCTAGCAGCATTAGATCCGCAAATGGGTATGACAGCCGTTAGTTTAATTAACAATATTTCAAAAGAATCCGAAAAAACTATTTTGATTGTAGAACATCGTTTGGAAGACGTGTTGTATAAACCAATTGACCGCGTCATTTTAATGAATGAAGGTCGCATTGTGTTTGATGCAACACCAGATGAATTATTACGTAGTACTATGCTACAAGAATGTGGAATTCGTGAACCTCTTTATATCACAGCCATGAAATATGCAGGTTGTTCTTTAGAGGGTAATAAGAATCTATGTGATTTAAATGAGCTTGAATTTACAAAAGAAAATGAAGAAAAGCTCAAAGCTTTCTTCCAAGAAAAACGAGAAGAATTACCTGAGATTCATGGGACTAGTGAGATTAAGTTTGATCATGTTTCCTATAGTTATAGTGGAAAACGCAATGTGGTAGATGATATTAGTTTTGAAATTAAAAAAGGTGAACGCGTTGCGATTATAGGGAAAAACGGGGCTGGGAAATCCACAGCCGCAAAATTACTCTGTGGGATTATTCGCCCCGGCACAGGCACAATCACCGTTGAAGGAAAAGATACCAAAGACATGTCTGTCAAAGAGATAGGGGAAAAAGTCGGATATGTCATGCAAGATCCAAATACGATGATTGTGAAAGACATCATCAAAGATGAAGTTGGACTTGCGTTGACAGTACGTGGAAATTCGCAAGAAGAAACAGATGCGAAGATTCAAAAATCTTTGGAGACATGTGGGTTATATAAAATGCGTAATTGGCCAGTCGATTCCATCAGCTATGGACAAAAGAAGCGTGTGACTGTGGCTTCGATGATGGCTCTTGAACCAGATGTCCTTGTATTAGATGAACCAACAGCAGGACAAGATTTCCGTAGTTATACCGAAATTATGAAGTTTGTGAATTACTTAAATAAAGAACTTGGGAAGACAATCTTATTTATCACACACGATATGCATTTGGCGATTGAAAATACAGACCGTGCGATTGTCTTTACAGATGGAAAGATTGTGGCAGATGACAAAGTCTTTGCGGTATTATCCAATGATGAAGTCATTCAAAAGGCAAGTTTAAAACAAACTTCTCTTTATACATTGGCGATGAAACTTGGTTTAGATCCAGAAGAAACAATTCGTAGCTTTATTGAATACGAAAGGGGTGTGAAGTAAGTATGAATAACAGAATGGTTATTAACTATACCCCAGGACCAACCTTATTACATAAATTATCTGGTTTCACAAAAGTATTCTTATTCTTGGTGATGACAGTTGCGATTATTGCGACCTATGATATTCGTATTTTAGTTCCATTACTCATTTTGAATATCATCGAAATTGTATCAATGAAGCCAAACTATAAACCAATCCTTATTGTCTTTGCGATTACCTTTGTGACAGTTACCTTACTAGGAAATGTGATGTTATTTTTAGTAAGTCCTGATGCAGGATTAAATAATGTAGGTGGCAATCATATTCTTTGGCAAGGTCCAGGACGTCTTTATATTTCAAAAGAATTCTTATGGTATATGTTTGTGGTCTTTATTAAGCGTACAACATCCTTTGCGTCGGTCATGGCCTTTGCCTTAGCAACAACCCCAAGTGAATTCGCATCCGGTTTAAACAAGTGTGGCTTACCTTATAAAGTTTGTACCATTGTTTCCCTTGCTTATCGTACCATTCCAGATATCGCAAATGACTTTGTGAATATTCGAAACAGTATGATGATGCGTGGGGTGGAAATGAGTAAAAAGGCAAGTGTTTGGAAACGATTAAAAAATACGGTTTATTTGCTTGTCCCACTTATCTTTACTGCTTTTGGGAAAGTGAATGATATTGCGAATGCGATGGACTTACGTGGTTATGGCAAACATAAAAAACGTACCTGGTTTGCGGAAAATGAACCCACCAAATGGGATAAGATCTTTAGAGTTTTAACAATCGTTTTATTAATCGCTACGGTTTATTACGTTGTGATGTATCGCTTCATCAATCCATGGCCCGCAAAATTCTGGTGCCCATGGTTAGCACGTGAAGAAGTCATTTCCGTTAATGCAATTGATACCATATTCTTTATGGATTGGTTTAAAAAGTAAGGAGGAATTATGCGTAATTTAGTGATTCAAACGGACTTTGGAACAGGATCTTCATCGGTAAGTGCCATGCATGGGGTATGTGCGATTGTCCATCCGGATTTAAAAGTCAGTGATGGGAATAATGCAGTTGACCAATTTAATGTATTAGATGCATCCGAATCTTTGATGTATTTATTACCATATTGGCCAGAAGGGACTGTCTTTGTGTCGGTTGTTGATCCAGGTGTTGGCACAAAGCGTAAGAGTTGTGTTGCGAAGTGCGCAAATGGTCAATACATTGTGACACCAGACAATGGCACCTTAACCTATATCAAAGAAAAGGTTGGAATATTAGAAGTACGTGAAATTGATGAATCAGTAAATCGTTTACCAGGTTCAGAAAACGTACATATTTTCCATGGCCGTGATGTCTATGCGTATTGTGGAGCTAGGCTAGCTTCTGGCATCATTGACTTTGAAGGTGTAGGCCCTGCTTATCCTGTCGAAGAAATTGTGGTAGCGGATTATCCACATCCAGTTAAAAAAGATAATGAAGTTTCAGGCATGATTAATGAAGCGACGGAACACTTTGGGCTTGTGGGTACTAATATTCCTTTTGCGTGGTTAGAAGAGTGTGGTATGCATTATGGGGATGAAGTAGAAATGGTTGTGGAATACAAAGGAGAAGAATATATGAAAGGCGTCTTCCCACTTGAAAAATCCTTTGGATATGTCGAAGTAGGACAACCACTTCTCTTTAGTTCGGAAATGGAAACCGTAATGTTTGCGATTAATCGCGGTAATGCGACCCTAGAATATAAACTCGGCTTTGGCCCTGATTGGGTTATGAAAGTAAGGAAGATAAGCGCATGAAACCAACCATTGTATATCAAAGTGACTGTGGCTTAGAAAGTACACGTTTTGCGATTGTGGCAGGCATCATTGAAACAATCTGCCCCAACACAGAAGTTATGGATTGTAATTTAAGTTTTGAAAAAGACAATATCACGATGGCAGGAGCCTACCTCTATACCAATGCGCCCTATTGGCCAAGTGGCACCATCTTTATTTCAGAAGTTGGTGAAGGGGAACCGGTAGCGATTGAATTAAATAATGAGAGTATTTTATTGAGTCCTAATAATGGTACTGTAACGATGTTACAAGATTATATTGGGATGAAGAAAGCGTATCGTTTGCGTGAAGAAGAAAATGTATATGCGAAAGTAGCAGCTAAACTCGCAAGTGGAGAAGCACTCTCATCTCTAGGAGAAGAAATGGATCTCTCTAATGTAGTACTTTATGAATTCCCTAAAGCGATCATCACAAAAGGCAGAGCGGAAGGGGCAGTTGCGATGTTGTTGAAAACATTTGGCAATCTGACTTTTACAATTGGAACAGATGAATTTGAAGAAACCGGTATTCGTACGGGAGATCTTGTGCGCGTAACCTTTACCAAAGATGGCAACATTGAATGGCAAGATACGTGCCCATATCAACCTTCTTTTGGTTATGTGGAAGAAGGGGCACCGGTTGTGTTCAATGGAAGTTCAGGCTATATGGATATTGGGTTGAACCAAAAGAATTTTATCAAGCGTTGTTTACCTCAAATTTTAGAAGTAAAAGATCCAACGCAGTTTAAAGTCGTGATTGAAAAAGTGGAGGTAGCAGAATGAAACCATGTATTGTTTTACAAACCGATTTCGGTATTAGTACGGGCTTACCCGCATCCATGAATGCGGTCATTGTGAAGATTGACCCAGAAATTCGTATCTATGATTTATGTCATGAAATTCGTGAATATGATATTCGTCAAGCAAGTTCTACACTTGCCTCTACCTTTCCTTATTGGCCAGATGGCACCATCTTTGTGACGGTTGTAGATCCAGGTGTTGGGACAACAAGAAGAAGTTGTGTTGCGAAGATGAAAAATGGAAGTTATGTGGTTACACCAGACAATGGTTCGCTTAGCTACCTTTATGAAGAAATTGAAGAAGTACGTGAAATTGATGAAACCATCAATCGTTTACCGGGTTCGGATAATCATCATACCTTCCATGGGCGTGATGTCTATGCCTATACTGCTGCACGCTTAGCGTCTGGGTTAATCTCTTATGAAGAAGTTGGTCCACTCTACAACAAAGAAGAAGTCATCCATTTTTCCTTACCGACTAGTGAAATTGTGGATGGGGTCGCATGTGGAGAAGTGACAGGTGCCCATGACCATTTTGGAAATGTAGGCATCTCCATTCCAAACGAAATGATTAAAGACATTGGTATTCAGGTTGGAGACAAGTGTCGTGTTGAGATTTCAAAAGATGGAAATGTTTTATATGATCAAGAAATGTTGTTTCATAAATCGTTTGGTTGGGTAAATCCAGGTGAGCCAATTCTCAATGAATGTAGTAATGATTATGTTGAAATATCGATTAACCAAGGAAGTTTTTGTGATGAGGAATTACCTGAGTTATTAGATGCCTATGATTTATCAAACTATAAAGTAAAAATTTATCCAGTGGAGAAAAAATGATGAAACCTTCAATTGTGATTCAAACTGATTTTGGTAATGGTGGCGGTGGGGCAATGACAGGTGTCATTAAGACCATCGATCCATCCTTAGATGTTTTTCAAGCCAATCATAATATTGAAAAATTTAATGTTCGTGAAGCAGCACGAAACCTAAACCATCATGTCCCTTATTGGCCAAGTGGTACGGTCTTTGTGTCGGTAGTTGATCCTGGGGTTGGGACAGCTAGACGCGCAAGTGTGGCAAAGTTAAAAAATGGAAGTTATGTGGTAACTCCAGATAATGGAGCTTTAACACTTCTTTTAGAAAATCCTGGTGTAGAGGCGATTCGTATCATTGATGAAACAAAAAATCGCTTAAAGGGAACGGAAAAAGTAAGCATTTTCCATGGCCGTGATCTATTTGCGTATTGTGCAGGGAAACTTGCTGCAGGCATCATTGATTTTGAAGGGGTGGGAGAAGCCTATCCCGTATCCGAAATCGTAACCTATGATGCATTAGGTTATGAAGTAGAAAAAGGAATGGTGAAAGGTTATCTTACCGATATGATGCGCACATTTGGAAACCTAGAAACAAGTATTCCTGTTTCGGCTGGAAAAGAAGCAGGATTTGAATTAGGCGAAAAAGTACATGTCATCATTAAAAACCAAGACGAAGTAAAAGTGGATTTAACGATTCCTTTTGAAGCTTCTTTTGGTTGGGTGAAAGAAGGAGAAGAAGTGGTCTATAACAGCAGTGATGGTGTCATCGGTGTTGGGATTAACTTAGGCAACTTCATTGAAAAATATGGATTAGATTTTGGGAAAGATTGGACCATAACCATCACCAAGGAGGAAACAAAATGACCTATGTAGTAATACAAACCGATTTTGGTGGACCTTCTGGAGCAATGGCAGGGGTCTGTAAGTTAGTTGATCCAAGTGTTCAAGTATTTAACCTTACCGCAAGGGTTCCTAAGTTCAATGTCAAAGTGGCAGGAGAAAATATCCAAGAAGTATTAACCTATTGGCCTAAAGGAACGGTCTTTGTGTCGGTTGTAGACCCAGGCGTTGGCACGAAGCGCAAAGCTTGTGTTGCGAAAACAAAAGATGGCTATTATGTGGTGACTCCAGATAATGGCATACTCGATGTAATCAACAAAACTCACCCAATTGAAGAACTACGTGAAATTGATGAAACCATCAATCGCTATCAGGGGAATGAATGGTCAACGCAATCCGATATTTTCCATGGACGTGATATTTTTGCGTATTGTGGTGCACGCTTAGCATCAGGAAAAATCACCTATGAAGAAGTAGGCCCGCAATATGAAATAAGTGAAATGATTCCCCTTGAAAAATAATTTCTAAGGGACCTTGTACAATTTGCGAAGGATAGTTATAGGAGGAAGTTTATGGCCTATAACAAAATCCTTGAAGAGCAAGACATTACCAATGACATTTTGTTTAAGGAAGTCATGACAAAACGAAAAGACATTTGTAAGGAATTTATTGCCCGATGTGTACCAGATTTAAAGATTGAAGAAATCAAGATTATCGAACGTGAAAAAGAAATATCTGTTGGTACGGATCATCGAAAGTTGCGTATTGATGCCTATGCGCGTGGTAACAATCAAATCTATGCGATTGAGATGATGACTTATCGTGTCAAAAGTATTGAAAAATACGCAAGGTATCATCAAACGATGTTAGATGCGGATTTAGAAGTGGGTCGTGATTTCTCAGAATTAAAAGATAGTATTCTAATCATATTGTGCACATTTGATCCACTTGGTTTAGGTTCACCAGTCTATACCCTGGAAACGACCATAAAAGAACATAAGCATCGGCGCTTTGCGGATGGTCGAAGAATCGTTATAGTCACACCAAAGGGAATTGATAAAGCACCTATTGAAACAAAACCCATCGTGCAATTATTGGCGAAAAAACCGGGTAATGATATCTTCACAAAAGAAGTACAAGGTGCGCTAAAAACTGCTAAAATAGAACCAGATGTTAGGAGGTTTCTCATGGATCAGGCGTTAAGAGATCAATTAATGAAAGAAGAAGCGCAGAGAATAGGCTTAGCAGAAGGTTTGGCAGAAGGTTTAGAACAAGGAATGAAGCAAGGCGTTGAGAAAGGATTGCAACAAGGCATCGAACAAGGTGTTGAACAAGGACTTGCGAAAGGAATTGAACAAAGCAATCTTCAACATGTGCAATTACTTGTGGAGAAACTCGGCATCACAAAACAAGAAGCAATGGCTATATTAAATATTGAAGAAGGTTCTTTTTAACACCCTATCCAAGGGTGTTTCTTCTTTATAAGGAGGTTTAAAAATGTTTAAAGTTTATGGAAGTGAAATGTGTCCCGATTGTAACAATTGTAAGAAAAATTTTGATACGTATGAAGTGCCCTATACGTTTATTGATATCAATGCATCATTAGGAAATCTGAAACAATTTTTAGATATGCGTGATACGAATCCCATCTTTGATCATTGTAAGGAAATTGGGGATATTGGCTTACCTGCCCTTGTGAAAGAAGATGGAGAAGTATTCTTAAATTGGGAAGGGTATATAGAAAGTCTTGGTCACGAAGTGTTAAGTGGAGAAGGAAACAGTTGTAGTATCAACGGGAAAGGATGTTAGGATGGAAAACAAAGTAGACGCAAAAGAAGAACGGATTCACATTTGGGAAGAATTACTAAAGGTCGCAAAACCAGATTCCCGCTTTAGTTGGAAGTTTTCGGAATTCATTACAGATTACGAAGGCAGTGAAAAAGGGAATGCTTTATTAGCGGAAACAGAAATGTACCAAAACGCAAAGACTATTTTTATTACCCCAGATAATAATTTAGAAACCTTACGTGAGCGTGCATTCAAAGATAAAAAAACGGTGGTCATGACAAACTATGGAATCACACGTGGTTTCTTCTTAATTGCCCCTGGACAAATTCCAGAAGGCAAGGAAGAAATCGCATCCTTACTGGATGGCGTGCAACGCTATTGGAAGCACCAAACCCTTGCGCAATTAAAGGAGTCTGTTGGGCATATTGATATGATGGTCACCGGAGCTTCCGCGATTAATACGCGTGGGATTCGCTTCGGGAAAGGCCATGGCTATTTTGATTTAGAATGGGCAATGTTGTCGAGTGAAGGAATTGCGGATGAAGATACGGTGATTATTGGAGTAGGACATGATTGCCAAGTGGTAGATATCGATGTGGAAGTCGAAGAATATGATACGGCCATTGATTATATTGTGACGCCAACTAGAATCTTAGAAACAAGTCATGAATTTCCGCGTCCAAACAAAGGAATCATTTGGAGTCGGCTTGCGCCAGGGATGAAAGAAGAAATTCCACCAATCCAAGAATTGTGGTGGAAGACACATTGTAAATAGGTGTATTATGAATCATTTTGAAGATAAAAATGTAAACTTAGAACTATTAAAAAAGAAAGCTTATAACTTTCGTTGGGCAGAAGTACCAGAAGGTGTGATTCCTTTAACAGCGGCAGATCCAGATTATCCTTGTTCCCCAAAAATCCAACAAGCTATGATGGAATATGTTCAAGAAGGATATTTCTCATATACTCCAAAGCTTGGCTTTGATAGCTTTAAAGAAGCATTTGTAAAAGCAGTAAAAATAAGAAAAGGGGAAGAAATTGATCCGCAGCTTGTTTTACCGATTGATAGTGCAGCGCGAGCGATGAATGTGATTGCGCGTGCCTTCTTAAAAGAAGGGGATGAAATGATTGTGTTTGATCCATGCGATTATTTATTCCGCGAAGCTGCTTTATCTGCTAAGGCAACACCAGTCAGTTTGCCGGTTGCGTTAGATAGAGATAATCGACGCATGGACTTATCCAAACTTGAAGAAGTCATCACTCCAAAGACAAAGATGTTAGGTTTATGTAACCCACATAATCCATATGGCTTAGTCTATAGTGAAGAAGATTTAGAATACATCATGTCTATTTGTGAGAAATATGATCTCTTAATTATGAATGATGAAATCTGGTCTGATATTATCTATAAAGACGCAACGTTTCGAAGTATTTATTCATTGGGAAATGAACGGTGTAAACGTGTCTTAAGTGTATTTGGATTTTCGAAAAGTTTTGGCTTAGCTGGTTTACGCATTGGTTGCGCTTATACAACAGATGCCAAGAAATTTGAAAAACTAGTTGAAGCTTCTGAAGTGATGAGTACGGTAGGAGGTGCGACTTCCATCTCACAAGTTGCCGCAACAGCTGCCATGGAAGAAGCGTACGATTGGGTGGATGAATTCTTAGAACACTTAATGAAAAACCGTGATTTTGCGGTTGCTTATATTAACCGTGAAATTCCACAACTCAAAGCATATAAGCCACAAGGCACTTACTTGTTATATGTGGATGTTAGTCAAATCACAACTTGCGCAAAAGCGTTTACCGAATTCTTACAAGAAGATGTTAAACTTGCTTTAGTTCCAGGTGGGCATCAATTCTTTGGGGATTTATCCGAAGGGAATATACGAATCTGTATTGCGACCAGCCATGAAATTCTTGAAGAAGGATTAAAACGCTTAAAACAAGGTGTACAAGATTATATTGAAAAAGGGAAGGAGTAAAGACAGTGGACCCCAAAATGTTCACAGTTAAAAAAGGTCTATGAAGAAGTGATTGTATAATCACTTCTTTTTTAACCTTATTCTCGTAGTGTTATAAAACTCAATCCATTCTTCTACTAATGTTATATATTCTGATAGAGA
>JAGAVW010000023.1 GCA_017941735.1 Solobacterium sp.
TGAGAAGAATGATGTCGACTTTGATATGAATAAGATGAAGTAATTATCATCATTTCAATCTTTTTTCTTAACTATCACTTTTGTGATTCTTTTTGTCATGGATTTTCATTTTTATGAAAGTCCTTCTTGACTCTTAATAGTTAATCTCCTTAATCGTATTCATGATAGCATTCTTATTCACAAGAATTACGAATGTCCGAATGAAATAAATTTATAGTAGATATAAGAAAAAGTGAATTCATTTGAATTCACTTAGGATTCCTTACTTAAGGATCTTGCGGCTAGGATTTGAATCCCGGTTCCTGCCACATTTTCGATGATGACTTGTCCCATTTTTACAGGGGCTTCAATGGAAGTATTATGGATTTCTTCCATGACTTCAAAGATGGAGCCTTTTGGGATAGGAGCAGAGGTAATGACTGGTAATTGGTGACAGTGTGCTCCATAAACAGGAACAGTAGAAGTCACCATTCTAGTAGGCGCTTTGATTTCAGCCTCCGTATAAGCTTTTCCTCTTGGACAAGCATTACCAGTGATATTAATTGCCTCTCCATTTTCAACATCATAATTGATTGTGCATCCACGTGGGCATACAATACATGTTAGTTCCATATTACGCCTCCTCAACCTCTATTATTAATTCATCGTGTATAGCTGTTAATACTTCTTTTGGTAAAATCACTTTTTCCATTTCAGCCGGAAGGAGTGCTAGTTTTTTAATGCGTTTAACTTCTTCGTTTCCGTTTTTCACAACAACCGTTGCATTTTTATATGGAGTACGAACGCGGAAAGAGAATTCTACAGATTCATCTTCGTTTGGATAATCGACACGTTGTGGTAAGACATAAGAGACCCCATTTCCTGCTTTTGTGACAAAGCCATTCCGTTCAGGTAATTCTCCTTTCAGATATCTTACGGCTCCACGACCTGCTTTTCTTCCTTCGGCCGTCACATAGTCTACTAGATCATGAACATGGAGGACATTGCCTGCCGCAAAGACACCAGGCATAATCGATTCACAATATTCATTGACTTCAATTCCACGTGTTCTAGCATCTAAGCTAATTCCTGCTTCTACCGTTAAGGTGTTATCTGGAACCAATCCTACGGATAGAAGTAAGGTATCGACTTCAAATACTTTTTCACTGCCTTTGATAGGCTGACGGTTTTCATCCACTTCGGAAATGGTAACTTTTTCAAGTCTCGGGAATCCTTCAATGTTTGTGACGGTATGGGATAAATAAAGTGGAATATCATAATCTTTTAAACATTGAACAATGTTTCTTTGTAGGCCATTGGAATAAGGCATAAGTTCCGCAACACCAAGAACCTTTGCGCCTTCTAGCGTCATACGTCGTGCCATAATCAAACCAATATCGCCTGAACCTAGGATGAAACAACGTTTTCCGATTTGATAACCATCGATATTGACATAGCGTTGAGCTGTGCCTGCGGTATAAACACCTTGTGGTCGCATCCCAGGAATTTGGATTTGTCCGCTGGTACGTTCTTGGCATCCCATCGCTAATACAACAGCTTCTGCTTGAATGATTTCATAACCATCTTTATTCGATACTTCGATGGTTTTATCTGGATAAAAGGCAGTTACCGTTGTGTTGCATTCAATTGGAATACCTAATTCTTCTGCTTGTAGGGCGAAGCGCTCTGCATAGGCAGGTCCAGATAATTCTTCTTTAAATTCATGTAAGCCAAAGCCATTATGAATGCATTGGTTTAAGATACCTCCAACTTCTGGTCCTTTTTCTAATATCAGAAGATCATCAATGCCATTTTTCTTAAGTTCAATTGCGGCTGCTAGACCCGCTGAACCACCACCGATAATCACACAGGTTACTTTACGCATCTTCACGACCTCCTTTCCAAGCTAAGACAGGATTTGTGCCGAGCTGATCGTATTGTACTTCTTCTGGGCGTACCTTTAATTCTCTTGCAAGAATTTCTAAAACGAGTGGTTGGCAGAAACCACCTTGGCATTTTCCCATGCCAGGGCGCACACGTTTTTTAACACCTTTAATGGAAGTTGCGCCAAGTACTTCGCGGATACATGCCACAATCTCTCCTTCCGAGATTTGTTCACAACGGCAAACAATATTTCCATAGGTTGGATGTTCTTTAATATAGGCATCTTTTTCTTCCACACTGAGTTCTTGAAAGCGGAAGGTATATGGATTTTTGGTTTCATAATTTTCTTTGATTGCGTATGGAAGTTCTAACAATTCCTCTACGTATTCTGCAATCGCAGGGGCAGAAGCAATACCAGGTGAATCAATACCAAGCAGATTAATGAAGTTATCAATTGGTTTTTCAATGATGAAATCTTTTGAAGGAATGGATGGTCGTATGCCCGCAAAGGTACGAATGACGTTAAAGAACGGTACATTCTTGACACTGGTTAAGAGTTCATTGCGAATATAATTGAGACCATCTGTGGTTGTATTAATACCTTGTTTATCTTCAATACCTTCTGCATTTGGCCCTAATAAGATGTTTTCATCTACGGTTGGTACTGCTAGAATTCCTTTTCCTTTTGCGGTAGGAATTGGATAAATGATATGATGGGCAAAGTTTTTGGCATCATGGCTTAAGACAAAGTATTCTCCACGTCTAGGTATGACAGATTCCACTTCTAGACCAACCATACGTGCCACTTCATCGGCATAAAGGCCAGCACTGTTAATGATGATTTTTGTCTCAATATCACCTTGACTCGTATGTAAGGTATAGCCATCTTCTTTTTGGGTGATGCTTTGTACTTCGCAATTCAGTTTTACTTCTGTGCCATTTAGTACTGCAACTTGAAGTTGTTTGAGAGCGACCTCCCAAGGGATCACAATGGCGGTGCTAGGCAAAGATAAAACTTGAATTATATCATCCGTAAGATTTGGTTCTTGTTTCTTTGCTTCTTCTGCACTTAAGATTTCATAAGGAACATTTCTTTCTTTGGCGCGTTGTACGAGCGCATCAAACGTTTCTTGTTGTTCTTTGGAGTGCATGACAGTGAAGGCACCAATGGGTTTATAATGTGCCCCAATATCTTTGCATAATTGGGGATACATTCGAGAACCCAATACATTTAATTTTCCCTTCAGAGTTCCTTCTTCTGGGTCGTGTCCGGCATGCACGATAGCACTGTTTGCCATACTGACTTCATTTGCGACATCATTCTCTTTGTCTACGACAAGGATGGAACAATCGTACTTTGAAAGACGGTAGGCAATAGAACTACCAATAATACCAGACCCAATGATGGTAATGTCGTATTTCATTTTCTTTTCCACGCGAAGCGCGTCCTTTCCAGTTGAAACTTCAACAGTAATTGTAATTTTATTCTACTTGTCTTAAAAAAAGGATGCAAGAGATAAATGGTAAGTATAAAATGAAATTAGAAAGATTAATAGATAAATGAGAATAAAAAGATTTAAATGCATAAATAATACTTTCAAATTGATGTTGTCACTCCTTTTTATTATGACTGCATTTGGGTGTAGTTCTGAAAATATAGCTACGATTAATAATGCGGATGAAAGTAAAGTAAATAACAATAGGAAAGAGGAGAAGGTTAATGAAGACCTCTTAGAAAATGAATTTACGGTTGAGCCAACACCATATACTTATTCTCTAAATGAAATAAAAGAGATGATATATACCAATTATTCATCATTTTATAAGAATTATATTGCATGTATTAATGAGCAAAGAATCGAAGATGTTACAAATATCAGCAATGAATTAGCTGCATCGATACATGAAAAATATTGGAATGTGAATTCTGGATATACATTTGAAATTCAAAAGATATGGATTGATGAAGATTCCCTCGAAATAGCTCAAGATAATAATGTATATTATGCTAATTTTGATGCGGGTGCAGATTTAACTTACAACGAGAACGGGATACAAACATCTTTTCCTAAGTTTCATGTTCGTATGCAATTGATTCCAGAAAAGAAGGAATGGATTATTTTAAAAAGCGAATCTGACCGTTATGGTATCCATACGGAAAATCATAAAGTGATTGATGTTACAAATAAAGCAGAAGTAAAGGAAAATAAAACAAAAGAAGAAATAATCGCTTCTTCGAATTAAAGTAACAATATGAAGTATGTGCCTTATTATGTGCGTCAAATAGGATATGGTAATACCGCAATCGAAAAAGGTAGTGAAAAAGAACTGCTCGAAATCATTAATGATTTGATTGCGCACCCTGATCATGGCTCAAAGGAAAATATTGTTCGAGAAAAATATACAAATCTTCAAGAATTATATGAAGATAAATGTCGTTATTATCGAGGGGATGGAGATTTATATTGGTATATCTATGCGTTTGATATGGAAGGAAATATAATTGGGCAGCATTGTTTGGCTAAAGGGGCAGACGATTATAGCTCATATGATTTGTGGCTTGAAAAATATGGTAGTTAAAGTTTGATGTATAACAAACAGAAAAAGAGGTAGGAAAATATGAAAACACATCCATTTATTTGGGCACATCGTGGTGCAAGTGGCACATCGCCAGAGAACACACTTGTTGCCTTTCAGCGCGCCATCGATTTAGGTGCAGATGGCATTGAATTAGATGTACAACTCACAAAAGATGATGTCATTGTGGTTTGTCATGATGAAACCATTGATCGTACAAGTGATGGAACAGGGTGGTTAAAAGATTACACACTGGAAGAGTTAAGATCCTTTGATTTTAATCAACAGTTTCAAGAATATGGCCCACAAACGATTCCAACTATGAAAGAGGTACTTGCGTTAATCAAGCCAACAAATTTGGTCATTGATATTGAACTCAAAACAAGCATCATCTATTATCCGCAATTAGAAGAAAAAATAGTGGCTTTGGTCAAAGAGTTCGGCATGGAAGATCGTGTGAATTATTCTTCTTTTAATCATTATTCTTGCGTGCATGTACATGAGATTGATCCAAATGCGGAAGTAGGATTTTTGTATTGGGATGCGCCTATTGATTTTCCACTCTATGCAAAAAAACATGGGGCGAACGCAATGAATCCTGCTTATGCAAACTTATATTTACCTAATACCTTAGAGCAGGCAAAGGAAGCAGGCTTAAATATTTATGTATGGGACGTGTTAACAAAAGAGCAAA
>JAGAVW010000024.1 GCA_017941735.1 Solobacterium sp.
AATACTGTCTGAACAGTTATAGGAACAAATCCACAGTACACAATACAAGCATAGCAGTTTGGCCTACTGTATGCCTGTAAATATGTTTAAGGCCAAGAAAGGAATTATTATCTAACCTGACCTAATTAGATAATACGAGGAATTATGAAAGAAAAGGTAAAGGACATTCAATTCAAATCAGCTAACCATGTAATTCAAGAAATTCGTGACATGAATGTAAAAGGAGGAAGTCCATTTGGTCGCTCCGCAGCATGGGCATTCAAGTTAGCAACCGAACAAGAAAAGTTAAAAACAAAGAAAGAATTGCACGCACGGTATCAAGATCTTACAAAACAAATGATTGCGCTTAAGCCAACAATGGCAACCATTCGTAACTCTTGTCGCATCGTAGAAGAAGTTTATCAAGAAAACAAAAATTTAGAACTGGATGCGTTAAAGAAAAAAGTAATTCGTGTATGTGAAAACATTATTGATAACTCATTCTCTTCGGTTGAAACACTAGCAGAAGTAGGTGCAAATCGTATTCAAGATGGAAGTGTCATCATGATGCATAGTTATTCAAGTACACTGATGGGTATTTTCATCAAAGCTGCTGAACAAGGAAAAAAGTTTACCGTTATTTGTACCGAATCGCGTCCTTTAAGAGAATCTCGTTTAGCTGTTCATTATTTACAAGAATGGAATGAAAATGTCATCTTCATTACGGATGCGGAAGCATATGAATTTATGCCGATGGCAGATTTCATCATTACCGGTGCCGATAGCCTTTGTTGCGATGGCTCTGCTGCAAACAAGATTGGAACAGCAACTCTTGCGGCATTGGCGAAGTTATGTAAAAAGCCATTCTATATTGCCAGTGAACTATATAAATATGACACACGCACAAAAGAAGGTTTCCCAATTGAATTAGAACGTCGAACAGAGAAAGAAATCGTTTCAAAGGGCGACTTTAAGAGCCATAAGAATTTAGAAGTAATTAACCAATTCTTTGATTTAACTCCAGCGTATAATATTACTGGGTTGATTTGTGAATATGGACTAATTAACTCTTCGAATGTAGATTTCTATTGGAATGAACTTGTAAAGAAAGTGAAGGAAGACTAAATGAAAAATTATTTGGATTTAACACCAGAAGTAAAAGAAGCACTGGAAACGGGGAAACCGGTAGTCGCTTTAGAATCAACCATCATTTCGCATGGTATGCCTTATCCACAAAATGTTGAAATGGCAAAAGAATGCCAACGCATCATTCGTGAACAAGGTGCTGTTCCTGCAACCATTGCGATTATGGATGGAAAGATTAAAGTTGGTTTATCCGATGAAGATTTAGAAACCATGGCAAAAACACAAGGCGTCTTAAAAGTATCACGCCGTGACTTTGCGTATGCGATTGCGTCTAAAAAGTTAGGTGCTACAACCGTTGCGACAACGATGATGGGTGCAGCATTAGCAGGAATTAAGTTCTTTGCGACTGGTGGTATTGGTGGTGTACATCGTGGCTTCAATGAAGTGATGGATGTTTCTGCAGACCTAGATGAACTCGCAAAGACAAACGTAAATGTTGTTTGTGCTGGTGCAAAATCGATTCTAGACTTGCCTCGTACATTGGAATACCTTGAAACAAAAGGGGTTCCTGTCGTTGGTTATGGAACCGATACCTTACCACAATTCTTCACAAGAGAAAGTGAATATAAATTAAACTTAAGACTTGATAGCGTGGAAGAAATTGCGGAAATGATTCGCGCAAAAGAAGAACTTGGTTTAAGTGGAGGCGTTCTTATCACCAATCCAATTCCAGAAGAATACTCCATGGATAAGAAATACATTGATGAAAAAATCAATGAAGCGGTGGAAAAAGCAGATGAAGCAGGAATTGTTGGAAAAGATATTACGCCATTCCTTTTGAAAACAATTGTCGAAGAAACCGAAGGGAAGAGTTTAGCTGCAAATATCCAATTGGTATACAATAACGCAAAGGTTGCTGCACAACTTGCGGTAGCCTACGCAAATCTAAACAAATAGTTCAAAACAAACAAAAAAGAATGGTTTTCGGAAGGAAAATCATTCTTTTGTTTTATTCGTTTTTTATCGTTTCCCTCTTTTCTGTTCTTGGTCTACCATATCAATGACTATTTTTTCAATTAGTGGTAATTCCTTAATCGAAGTATCTTTTCGACTTGCGACATGGAAGTGATCTTCAAAACCTTCTTCTCTTGGTACGAAATACTTCATTTTTTTACTGCGGATTTCTTTTTCAATTAAACGCTTCGGACATATGGTTAAGGTATTATAGTCTTTTGCGACTTGAATGATGTCATGATAATCACTGCTTGCATAAAAAGGGGAGGTGGTTAAAGCAGAAGTACGCACCGCATAGCGGTCATATAAGTGACGGCTTAGCATACCGTGTACACCTAAGGCAAACTTATAGTTATTAAATAAGTAGGGCAAACTTGAGGTACGAATTTCTTCGGAGTCTAAGGCAGCATTATAAGCGATGACATGTGTGTTATCTCCAACTAAAATCTCTGAATGCGTAATCGAAGTAGGTTCTTTTTCCATGACGATGACATCCAATTCTCCACGGTTGAAGGAGCGGTCAATGTAGCGTGTGATATGTTGGTAGATGGTAATTGAACATTGGGTAATTTCTGCACGTGTTTTATCTAATATTTTATGCATTGTTTCTTCCAGTAAAGCATTACATAAACCGATGTGTACTTGATTCTTTAATACGTGATTTTTATACTTATTTTCCATTTCGTAATAACGCTTTAGAATATCATTCGCATCCGCAATAATGGCTTCGCCTTCCCGTGTTAATTCTAATTGGCGATTTACGCGCTGAAATAAGGTGACACCATATTCTTTTTCAACTTGATTAATAATCTTTGTGACAGCTGGTTGTGATAAAAAACGTTTACTAGCTGCACTCGTGATAGACTTTTCTTCCGCAACACTTACGATAATCTCTAATTGTCGAATTGTAGCCATATTATCCCTCCACTAATATAACTTTTAGTTATATTATACATAATATTTTAATAATTGAAATTATTATTCACGGCGCTTATTTTAAAAGTGTGAAAGCGTTTCCAGGTGAAATGCAATCAAAAATTTTCAACTAGGATAAGGAGGAAAGAGAATGAAAAAGTTGTTCAAACTTACTATGGCTGTTGCAATGTCAGCTGCATTAGTAGCATGTGGCGGCGGTAGCAGCACAGAAGCAACATCAACAAGTGGTGGTTCTGAATCATCCAGCAGTGGTTCTGCGCAACAAGCAAGTACTGGTTCTGTAGATCCTAACAAGAGTGTTGTTTACATCACACAATATGGTGAAGCAGCTCCATTTACTGCAATGTGCGTAACAGGTGTTAAGGTTCTCGAACAAGAAGGTTGGGATGTCAAGGTTCTTGAAGTTAGTGAAACTTCTGAATTTGCTGACCAAATCCGTGCAATGGCTGCTGAAGGCTACAAAGTAATCGTTACTGAATTTGACGCAATCGGCGAAGTTGCATTATCTCTTGCAGATGAATTGTATGAGAGTTATCCAGATCTTAAGATTTTCTTAAATGATACTTATGTATTAGGCGCAAAAGATACAAAGAACTGTGCAAATATCATTTGTGACCCATGGGAATCTGAATTCGTAGCAGGTTATGTCGCTGCATTAACAACTAAGACAGGAAAAGTTGCTTGGGTAGGACATACGGATCAAGAATCACAAGATCGTTTCAAATATGGATTCGAAGCTGGTGTAAAATATGCGAACAACGGAACAGAAGTATTCAACGCTTACACAGGTGATGCGCAAGATGCTAACAAAGGTCAAGAAACAGCTAAATCTGTTATCGCTGAATATGGCGTAGACATCATCGACCAAGCTGCTAACACATCTGGTCTCGGTGTTATCCAAGAATGTAAAGAACAAGGCATCCGTGCTATCGGTGTTGATATGTGGCAAGGTGGCGAATACGGTCAAGAAACAGTATTCTGGAGTGCATTAAAACCAATCAACGACGCTATCACAGATTGCTGTAAGATGGCTTCGGAAGGCACATGGAAAGATCATGTTTACTACTATGACTTAGCACATGGTGCATCCGTATATGATCAAAGAGACTTCGATATTCTTCCAAAAGATGTACAAGAAAAAGTTACACAACTTGTTGAAGACATCGCTTCTGGTAAAGTAGATGTTTATGCAGGTTATGATGATTATCGTTGGGATCCATCCAACTATCAATAATCAACAAATCTAAGAATAATCAGTCAAAAAATGAAAAATGGAACGGGCTGGAGGCGATGCTTTTCAGCCCGTTCACTGAATTGGGAGTGAAAAAAATGAGTGAAAAGAACCCAAATTTAAGTGAATATGTTCTTGAAACAAGAGATATTTGTAAATATTATGGTTCCTTAAAAGCTAACGATCATATCTCATTAAAAGTAAAACGTAATACGATCCATGCGATTGTTGGTGAAAACGGTGCAGGTAAGAGTACCTTAATGGGAATCTTAACAGATACCGTTAAACCAGACTATGGTGACATTATTTTAAACGGTGAGAAAGTGGTGTTTAAGAATCCAATGGATGCTGCGCGTCATGGGATTGGTATGATTTACCAAGAATTCATGTTAGCGCCTAATTTCAGTGTATTCGAAAACATTATTGTTGGTTTTGAAGAGAAAAATGGGGCCTTCATTGATTACAAAAAGAGTCGTGAAAAAGTAGAAAGAATTTGCCATGATTATGGATTTAATCTTCCACTTGATGACTTAATCAATGAACTGCCAGTTGCGATGTTGCAACAAATTGAAATTGTCAAAGTACTATATCGTGGTGCTGACTTAATCATCATGGACGAACCTACTTCTACCTTAACTCCACAAGGAATTGAGGGTTTATTCCAAGCAATGCGTGTCTTAAAAGAATCGGGAAAGACCATTCTCTTTATTACACACAAACTAAAAGAAGTATTTGAAGTCAGTGATGAGATTTCAGTATTGCGTTTAGGGAAATATGTAGGGACATATAGTCCAGACTCCTTAGATCAACAAAAATTAGCAAATTTAATGGTTGGTCGTGAAGTTATTTTACAAGCAAACAAAAAACCAGGCGAACTTGGGGAAACCATTTTAAGTGTTAAGAATTTATCGGTTGTGGATGAAGACAACATTCAAAGACTAAAGAATGTCAGCTTCGATATCCATGCGGGTGAAATTCTCGGTATTGCGGGTGTTGCTGGTTCTGGACAGCAGTATTTAGTAAAAACAATCTTTGGTTTAAATAAAGCTGCAGAAGGAAGTAAGATTGAATATCTTGGTGAAGATATCACAAACAGTAGCCCACGTGAAAATCGTGCAAAACATATTGGTTATGTCCCACAAGACCGTATGGGCATGGGTTGTGATACAAGATCCAGCATTTGGGAAAATGCGATTATGGGGTATCACCGAGCACATGGATTTAATCCAAAATGGCTCATCAACCATAAGGAAGCAAATGCGTTTACCGATAAAGTAGTTGATGATTTTGCGGTTAAAGTACAAAGCATCAACAATAATGTTGGTTCCTTATCTGGAGGAAACGTACAAAAGCTTATCGTTGGACGTGAGTTCTCACAAGATAATAAATTGTTGCTGATTGAAGACCCAACACGTGGTATTGACGTTGGTGCAATTGAGTACATTTGGGCAAAACTATTAGAGTTTGCAAGCCAAGGTGTGGCAGTATTACTTGTTTCTCACGAATTGAATGAAGTCATGGAATTAAGTGATCGCATTATGGTTATGTATAATGGAGAACTTTATAATGGCGGTAAATACGGAGAACTTGATGAATCTGCACTCGGTTTACTCATGACGGGAGGTGAAGCAAAGCAATATGAAGATTTTGAATAATTTAAAACTTCGCTTTTCTGAAAATACAGGAATTAATGTTGCGCGGTATATCCTCTCATTAATTGCAACATTATTAATCGGTATCATTTTGATTGTCGCAAATAATGCCGACATTGGTGTTGCGGTTCGTGAATTATTTAAGGGTGCCTTTGGTTCCAAGATTGCAATTGGTAATACCATTCACTGGGCAATCCCATGTATGTTGGTTGGTATTGCAGCTTCGGTTGCATTTAAGTCAGGTGTATTTAACCTTGGTCTAGAAGGGCAATTATACTTTGGTGCACTTGTAGCTGCATGTGTAGGTTACATGATTGAACTACCCCCAATCATTCACCATTTTGCTTGTATTTTTGCGGGTGGTATTGCGGGTTTGTTATATGCGTTAATACCAGCGTTGATGAAGCTCTATTTCAAGGTAGATGAAGTCATTTCAACCTTGTTGATGAACTACATCGCTGTATTAGCAACCGAATATATTACCTTATTGCTTATCCGTGGTAATAGTGCAACTAGTACCCAATCCATTCTTACGCCATTTATTCATAAATCAGCAGAATTAACTCCAATTATTAAAGGAACTTCTGCGACAACCGGTTTGTTTATTGCCTTAGGCATTATCTTAATTGTCTATTTGTTATACAAATACACATTAACTGGTTATGAAATGAAGATGGTTGGACAAAACTTGGAATTCTCCAAAGCAGGTGGCGTAAATGCGAACAAGATGTTCGTAGTTATCTTCCTTGTATCTGGGTTTATTGCAGGTATCTGTGGTGCGGTTGAAGTCTTAGGCGTCAATCACAGATTTATTGCACAATTCAGTTCCAACTTAGGTTGGGATGGTGTCATGATTACGCGTGTTGCTGGAAATAGTCCAGTTGGCGTGTTATTGGTATCGTTCATTTGGGCAGCATTCAAAACAGGTGCAATGCAGATGGAACGTGCGACAACCCTCAACCGTTATACGATGAACCTATTACAAGCATTGTTCGTTCTATTTATTTCAATTGATTACGGTATGCTTTATTTCAAATATAAGGCAAAGAAAGCCCGTGAGGCGATTGGGAAGGAGGAAAAGTAGATGGAATATATCCGAGTTATGTTTTCTACTGTCACTTTAAATGCTGCTTTCCGTATGTCCGCTCCACTGATCTTAGGTATTGCAGGTTACTGTTTCTGCAGAAAAGCTGGCATCATGAACATCGCATTAGAGAGCTTTATGCTTATTTCTGCCTTCTTTGCTTTGCTGGGTAGTTATCTGACGAAGAGTTACTTTGTCGGTACGCTATTTGGTATCGCAGCAGGAACTATTCTTTCCGCATTGTATGGTCTATTCACCTTTCATCTAGGAGCCAACGGGTTGATAACCGGTGTTGGGTTTAACCTGAGTGGGTGGGGTTTGACCACAATGTTACTTGTTATGATCTTTAATACACGTGGTGCGACCAACGTTGGTGCAGTTAGCTTCCCAACTTTGGATCTACCTATTATCAATAGCATTCCATTTATTAAAGATATCTTTAATAACCAAACCATTCTTGTATGGTTAGCACCAATCTTAATTGCGATTGCGTATGTCGTAATGTATAAAACCACATTTGGCTTACGTATTCGTGCCTTGGGCTTAAACCCACAAGCTGCAGAAACTGCTGGTGTTTCGGTTGTGAAGTATCGCTGGATTGCGATGTTGGTATCGGGTGCATGCATGGGTTTAGCAGGAACCTTCTTATCCTTAAACTCCTTGGCAATGTTTACAGAAAACATGTCTGGTGGTCGTGGTTTCATGGTCATGGCTTCCACAATGGTTGCGGATGGAAACCCATTAAAGGCAATGCTCTATGGACTTATCTTCGGCTATTGCCAAGCATTATCACTCACATGGTCCTCTTTGGGAGTACCAACACAGTTAATCGGAATTCTTCCATATTTCGCAGTTCTATTAGTTCTCTTTATTACGAACTTTAAGAACTTAAAGAAATACGGAAAAATCAAAGCTTAGATAAGGAGTCAGTATGGCGACAAGATATGCAAAACTATTAGGTGGTCTTCTTGGCGGTGCCGTTGGGGATGCGATGGGTGCTGCTACGGAAGTGCGTACTACCGAAATGATTAAAGAAAAATGGGGCGGTCTTGTGAAAGATATTATTCAAGCTCCAAAAGACACTTGGGCACACTGGTCAACCTGTGGTCAAGTGACAGATGATTTCTCAGTCTCTTATTATCATGCTTTACAGATTTTAAAGGACAAAGGAAAAATCACAGAAAAGGGTGCACAAAAAGCGGTATTAAAGTGGTTTGAAGATCCACAATACTCCCAATGTGCAGGCCCAACAACACGTCGTTCGATTGCGCTAATGAAGGGCGAAAAACTTCCACCTGTCAAACAAGATCGTTTGTTGTGTGTGAATAGTCGTGCTTCTAATGGTGGTGCGATGAAAGTTGGATGCGTTGGTTTATTTGATGCATGCAATGTAGATAAAGCGATTGATGATGCGATTACCATGTGTAAAGTAACACATGATAATACGATTGCATTATCTGGTGCCGCAGCAATTGCCGCAGCAACCGCAGAAGCAATGAAAGATCGCGTTGGATATCTCGATGTCATTCAAGCAGGTATCTATGGTGCGGAACAAGGCTTCTTACGTTCTAGCAAAATGGATGATGTACGTCCTGTCGCAGGGGCGAATATCGTCAAACGTATTCGTCATGCGGTGGATTTGGGAATGCGTTATCAAGGGGACTTTGATAAAGCAATGGATATCATCTCCAAAGAAATCGGAGGCGGTTTACCTGCAGCGGAAGCTGTGCCAGCAGCATTCGGTTATATCGCAGCAACAGAAGGCGATGTTATGAATACTATCTATATGGCAGTCAATGCGGGTGATGATACCGATACGGTTGCATGTATGGCAGGTTATATCGTGGGTGCGTTAAGAGGATATGATCATATTCCTGCACGTTATCTTGCCTTAATTGAAAAAGCGAATAAATTTGATTTACAAAAGACAGCCTCAAAAATTGAAGCTTTATTAGAACAGGAGGATGTTGCATAATGACGAGTACAAAATACGATCGCATTAAAGGTGCTTACTTGGGTTGTGCGATTGGTGATGCAATGGGCGCACCAACCGAAACAAGACCAATTGATTTGATTAAGCAAGATGTTGGCAATGGCGATTATGTGCGCGAATTCCTTGTGCCACGTCCTGACACATTAGCAGCTGGACAACCAGCAGGCCAATGTACGGATGATTTCTCCGTTAGTTATCTCAGTTCTAAAGCATTTGTTGAAGCAGGTGGCATTACCAAAGAAGCAGCTGAAAAAGCAATGGTAGAGTGGTCTAAATATGACCGTTACTATATTTCGCATTCTGGCCCAACAAGCAAACGTGCCATTGCGCTCATCAAAGGTGAAAAAGTAGATACCAGCCAAGATTATGCAGCTTGTGCAAATGGCTGGGCAACCAATGGTGCAGGTATGAAAGCATGGGTTGCGGGTGTATTCAACATGGGAAATGTGGAAAAAGCAATTGATGATGCAATCGTCATGTGCAAAGTAACCCATGATAATCCAGTTGCTTTATCCGGCGCTTGTGCAGTAGCAGCTGCAACAGCGGTTGCGATGACAAAAACTTCAACCATTGATGATGTTGTAAAAGCGGGTTTATATGGTGCTAGAGAAGGCTATAAGCGTTCTTGGAACATGACAAAACCTTCAGCAGGTGCAAGTGTAGAAGAAAGAATTCGTATGGCAGTTACCATTGGTGTTAACTACGCAAATGATTTCGATCGTCTACTTGAAGAAATGACTGGCTTAGTTGGTACAGGTCTCAACGCGAACGAAGCAATTCCAGCAGCATTTGGATTCTTCGTTGCTGCAAAAGGAAAAGTGATGGATGCGGTTTACATGGGTGTAAACTGTGGAAATGATACTGATACGGTTGCAGCAATTGCTGGGGCAATGGCTGGTGCGTATTCTGGCGCGAAAGACATTCCAAATAACTATATGTCATTCTTATCGAAAGCAAATGATCTAGATATCAAAGGATTAATTGACGAAGTAGATAAATTCCTTGACTAAGGAGAGCATATGCCACAAGAAAAAGAATATGTTGTATACATAGGTGGTCCTTGTATTGATGAATATTTTGAAATCAATCGTTGGCCAAAAGAAGGCGATAAGTATGTGGGCCGTTTTCAAGGTGGTATACCAGGTGGCATGATAGCGAATGCTGCCTGCGTCATGGCAGGATATGGGATTGAAACCTATTGCTTCATAGGTCTCTATCGCGATAATTACTTAGATTTCTTACTTCAAGATTTGGAAGCAAATCATGTTAAGACTTCCCAAATTCTAATTGAAGAAGAAGGAACAAATGGAAAATGTCTGATTTTCCAAAATGTTGCAGATCGCACAATCTGTGTCGTTCCAGCAAATCCGCCATGGCATATTAAACTCAGTGAAGAGCAATTGAACTTCTTACGAGGAGCCAAATATCTTTACACAACCTTAGCCAATCTAAATGATTTTGAAAATCCAGTTGGTTTATTCAAAGACTTAAAAGAACATGGCGTCAAAATTGTTTTAGATAATGAAGCATCCACCATTGTGGACCATTGGGAAGACTTAATGCAGTACTGTTATTTATCCTTTATGAATGAATATGCGGTGCAGCTTTATGGCAATGGTCTAAGTGAAGAAGAACTCGTGAAGAAACTACAAGATCTCGGTGTGGAGATTGTAGCGGAAACACTAGGTGATAAGGGATGCAAGATTATCACAAAAGAGGAGATTGTTGAAGTCCCTGCGTATCATGTGAATATCGTGGATACAACAGGCGCAGGTGATACCTTCAATTCAACGTTCACATACGGGATTCATGCGGGCATGTCTATTAGAGAAGCAGCGGAATTTGCAACTGCAGCAGCAGCAATGTCCATTACCAAACAGGGTGGTAGAAGTGGGATCACGAATGTGGAACAAGTTAAAAAATTTATGGAAATGAATCAAGGAAATAGAGGAGGATAATAAAATGGTTTCTTATGACAAAATTCTTGGTTGCCTTGTAGGAGGCGCAACAGGCGATGCGATGGGTGCAGCAACAGAAATTCGTAGTCGTCATCAAATTCATGAATGCTTTGGTGGAGATGTAAAAGATTTCCGTAAGCCACCAAAAGACACATATGCAAGAGGTAGTGAAGCAGGACAAATTACCGATGACTTCTCTGTTGCGTATGTCACAGCAAGAAAAGTAGCTGACAATGGTGGCAAAGTAACAAAAGCAGTTGCGAAAGAAGCTTTATTAGAATGGTCAAAAGTAGATAAATGGTTCTCCCGTTTTGCTGGACCAACCACAAGAGCAAACATTGCGAAGATGACAAAAACAAAGCCAAACATCAATATGTTTGACCCAGCAAATCTCTTTGAACCAATTAACCAAAACGCACAATCTTCGAATGGTGCTGGTATGAAGATTGCACCAGTTTCCTTATTCAGTAATGGGGATGTTGATGTGGCAATTAAGAATGCAATCACAGTTGCTTCTCTCACCCATCCAAACCAAATCGCATTGTCCGGTTCTTGCGCAGTCGCTGCTGCAACTGCACAAGCAATGCACGATGATGCAGATTTATTCTCCGTTGTACAAGCAGGCTTATATGGTGCTAGAGAAGGCGCTCGTTTAGGCTTGAAATATCATGAGAATGCAGGTGCAAGTGTAGAAGAAAGAATGAAACTTGCAATCTACATTGGCTTAACCGCTAGGAATATGGATGAAGCAATCGATGAACTTGCAGCAAAGATTGGTTCTAGCTTAGCAGCTAACGAAGCAATTCCTGCAGTTTTCGGTCTTATGGTTGCCGCAAAAGGTGACACTATGCAAGGTATCTATGGTGGCGTAAATATCGGTGATGACACGGATACAGTTGCAACCATGGTTGGAGGTATCTTAGGTACACTAAATGGTGCGAAATCTCTTCCTAAGAAGAATCTTAAATATCTTGAAAAGCAAAATGGAATTCAATTAGAAAAACTTGCGAAAGATATGGATAAGATCTTAAACAAAGGAAAATAGAAATAGTCGCGAAACAATACTGATGTATTCATAAAAGAAAACCTATATTTGGTGTAGTTCTATACATCAAGTATAGGTTTTTTAAAGGAGATTAACTATTAAGAGTCAAGAAGGAATTTCATAAAAATGAAAATCCATGACAAAAAGAATCACAAAAGTGATAGTTAAGAAAAAAGATTGAAATGATGATAATTACTTCATCTTATTCATATCAAAGTCGACA
>JAGAVW010000025.1 GCA_017941735.1 Solobacterium sp.
GGTGCTGGTGTGCATGGAGGCGAAGTCATTGCGAGTGGGACGCCTAAAGAAATATTAAAAAATGAGCGCTCCATTACCGGACAATATTTATCCGGAAAAAAACGAATTGAAGTGCCTGAAAAAAGACGCAAAGGTAACGGGAAATATGTGGAAGTATTTGGGGCAGCCGAACACAACCTCAAAGACATCAATGTGAAATTCCCACTTGGGAAAATGATTTTAGTCACCGGTGTTTCAGGAAGTGGAAAGTCAACGTTAGTGAATGAAGTATTCATGAAGGCGGTCCAACAAAATCTTGGTCGTACCAAAATCAAACCAGGAAAACATAAACGGATTAAAGGTTTAGATAACTTAGATAAACTCGTACAAATTGATCAAGACCCAATTGGTCGGACACCTCGTTCAAACCCCGCAACGTATACAAGTGTATTTGATGATATCCGTAGTGTATTTGCGAATACTCCAGAAGCGAAGATGCGTGGGTATGATAAAGGACGCTTTTCCTTTAATGTGAAAGGGGGACGTTGTGAGGCATGTTGGGGAGATGGTGTGAAAGTGATTTCAATGAACTTCTTACCCGATGTCTATGTGCCTTGTGAAGTGTGCCATGGGAAACGCTACAACGAAGAGACCCTTGCGTGTACGTATCGTGGAAAAAGTATTTATGATGTCTTAGAGATGACGATTGAAGAAGCTTTAGTCTTCTTCACAAATCATCCAAAGATTAAGAATAAATTACAGACCTTGTATGATGTTGGTTTAGGGTATTTAAAACTTGGTCAATCTTCAACGACGTTATCTGGTGGGGAAGCACAACGTGTAAAGCTTGCCTCCGAATTACAAAAACGGCCAACAGGAAAAACAGTATATATTTTAGATGAACCAACAACCGGATTACATACCGATGATGTGAGTCGTTTAATTGCGGTATTAGAAAGAATTGTGGATTCTGGAAATACAGTTATCGTGATTGAACATAATCTCGATGTGATTAAGTGTGCCGATTGGATTATTGATTTAGGTCCAGAAGGTGGGGATGATGGAGGAACCATTGTCACCCAAGGGACACCAGAAGAGGTTGCGAAAGATCCTAATTCTTGGACCGGTAAATATTTAGAAAAAGCATTATCTTGGACAAAAGAGAAAAAGAAAAAAGAGAAGTAAAGAGGTGAGAGTATGGCACAAAAAGAATATTCACAAAAAGTAATGATTAAAAAGATTGTCGATTTCTTTCAGATGAAACAATTCACTGGCGATGAGAAGTCACTGGAGCGTTGGGTCATTGTGCCAGACGTGAATCGACCTGGTTTTGAATTAGCAGGTTATTTTCATAAGACCGAACCAAGACGCATAGTCATTATTGGGAATAAAGAGATGGAATACATCTCCCATATGAGTGAAGAAGATCAACGGGCACGTTATCCAATGATTACAGATGGCTTAACCCCAATGATTGTTATCACCAACAACAACACCTGCCCACCAATCTTGAAAGAGATTGCGGAAAAAGAGAATTTCCCAATCTTTGGGACAAGCCAAACAACCTCTCGCTTTGCGGTGGATTTAGTTTCGTACTTAGATGAAACCCTAGCGGAAGAAGATACAGTTAGTGGTTCGTTATTAGTGGTATATGGAAAAGGTGTTCTCTTAACGGGAGAAAGTGGCATTGGAAAATCGGAAACCGCACTCGAATTAATTCGTAGTGGACATGTGCTAGTATCGGATGATCGCGTGGATGTACAACGTATTCATAACCACATTCATGGACATGCGCCAATGTTGATTGAAGGAAAATTGGAGATGCGTGGCATTGGTATTATTGATGTAAGAAGAATGTATGGCGCAAGTTGTTTGAAGGCAAGAAATCGAATTGAAATGGTCATTCATTTATCGCATTATAACGAGAATCATGAATACGAACGCATTGGTGATACAAAGGAAGAGTATACCGAAATTTTAGGTGTCCAAATTCCAACAGTGGAATTACCTGTTTCACCAGGTCGCTCAACCCGTATCATGGTAGAATCCGCAGTCACAAATCAAATCCTCAAAGAGCAAGGTTATCATAGTTCGAAAGAATTCCGTGACCAACTCTTAGAATACTTAGAAGAAGAAAACAAGAAGCGAGGCTTATGAGAAAAGAGCGAGCAGTCCTATTTGATTTTGATGGTACGCTCATTGATACAGAGCCAGCCATCCTCTATAGCTATGGGAAACTATTTGAAACCTATCGATCTAAGGAAGAATTTATACCCGAATACCAAGTGGCTGTATTAGGGCCTTCCATCGATTCGATGATTGCGCTTTATTTTCCGAATGAGGATACGCAAAAGCTCGTGGATGAATATCGTCATATTCAAAAAGAACATATGGAAGAATTAACCACCTTGATGCCACATGCCTTAGATTTACTCAAGTGGTTAAAAGAGGAAGGATATCCCGTTTCCCTTGTGTCATCAAGACGAAGAGATTCGATTGATAATGTATTAAACTTCCTACATCTCAATGAATATTTTGAATTCAATGTGGGCTATGATGAAGTCAAAGAAGAAAAGCCACATCCAGAGGGAATTCTTAAAGCGATGGAATACTATGGATGCGAAAAAGGCATCTATATTGGGGATAGTCCCAATGATATCTTGGCAGGACAAAACGCAAACATCCCTACAGTTGGGTATGTATCAAAAGAAGAAAAAAGATACGCGATTGCGCAATGCGAACCAACGTATCTCATTACTGATTTAATGGAGGTAAAAGAAATCCTAGAAGGCTTAGATTAAGCCTTCTTTATTTTGTTTACCGCTACCATAATTAAGGGGATTAAGATTAGCTGTAAAACAATACCAACAAATGCGTTGGTAAAAGCACCCGCTAAGAAAGCGGAAAAGGTAAAGGCCGTACCACGTACGCCATGCATGACCATTTGCGCAATTCCCCAAACAATACGTCCCCCTAACATCGCAAGCACTAAAGTCACACAAATGGCAGTGAGATTCTTTTCTTTAAAGAAAGAATAGATTAGACCTGCTAAGCATCCATAAGTCATGAGCTCAAATGCCATAGGGATCGCACTTGGCATTGGTGGCATTCCAAATAAAACGGAACGTAAGAGTGGGCAAATAAAGCCAACAAGGGCACCATATTGCCAACCACAAATAAAGCCACATAATAAAACAGGATAATGCATAGGGGATAACATCGCACCAATTTGTGGGATTTGTCCCGTGAGAAAAGGTAGGACTAAGCCAAGCGCTAAAAACATAGCCGCTAATGTTAGATTTTTAATTCTTAGTTGATTCATTGTTTAACTCCTTTTGTAATATTTGTTTTACTTCTTCAATACTTTGATTCGTCTTTTTAGCGATATTGGAAAGGTCTTCGTATTCATATTTCTTTTTTGTAACACCATAACCGGTTGAAATTTTTTCGTGTATCGTGCCTAGACTTGTTTGAAGTTCTTTCATGGAACGGTCTAAGACATAGCGTTCCTTTCTTGATTGGCGAATACCAATAGTTGTGGTGTGTTTGAAGAGAAGCGTGCGCATCATTTCTAAATGCGTTTCATCGGTAACTACTACAAGTAAAGTTCCAGGACGATTCTTTTTCATTTGTACCGGTATCGTGAATACATCACGGGCTCCATTTTCTAATAGGACTTCTGTACAATAGCCAATCTCTTCGGCACGCATATCATCGACGTTACATTCAAGTTCAATAATTTCATCGGTTTTTTCTTTTTCTGCCAGCATAACCCGTAGGCAATTGGGAATCCCAAAATCCTTTTTTCCTATTCCAATTCCAATCTTCTGAATGGTTAAGGTAGGAAGGGTTTCAAATTTTGACACAAAGTGCTTCAGTAGGGCAGCACCCGTTGGCGTACAAAGTTCACCTTCTACTTCTTCTTTACTATAAATGGGAATACCCATTAATAAATTCGCAGTTGCTGGAGCGGGAATCGGTAATAAGCCGTGGGCACATTTCACAAATCCACGGCCCACATGGATAGGGGAAGCAAGGACTTCTTCAATCCCAAGATCTTCAAGTAATTGACATACCGCAGTGATATCTGCCACCGCATCCATCGCCCCAACTTCATGGAAGTGAATTTCTTCGACACTTTCGCCATGTACCTTACTTTCTGCTTCCGCAATCAATTGATAAATATGTAAGAAATCTTGTTTGACTTTTGTTGAAGCAGAGAGATGATCTTCGATGATGTGCTGTATGCCGTGAAGAGTCGCGTGGGAGTGATGGTCATGCGTATGATCATGATTGTGCTCATGTTCACCTTCTTCTTCGCCATGATAAGTTACCTGCATGTGGTAGCCCTCGATGCCATAGCTCATCATCTTTTCAAGATTGTATTGAATGCCAGGTAAACCCATATGATTCAATTTATCTACTTCTACTTGGGGGTCTTCAAATAAGCCAAGCAATGCAGCAGTCAGCATGTCACCAGCTGCACCAGAACTACAATCAATATAGAGTTGTTTCATAGGCAACATCCTTTCCAAAAAAGAAAAGATATACAAACAAAAATATCTTCTGATATGTATATCTTTTGTACTTCTGTACGAATGCAACTTCTGTTGCGATAACTATTATACTATGGAATTGGTAAATTGAATCATAATCATGCCTAAATATTGTTTACAATAATACGAATAAATATTTACAAAATTAAAAGAATATAATATATTACATTCGTAGTAAAAAAATGATGACCACTTGTTGAGTATGCCACACCGTTCTAAACAAGAGATATAACTATCGATAGGTGGCCATTTTTGTTAGAACAGCTAAGCGCTTATGCGCCCCAACAAAGAACGGAATTATAAGGAGCACATTATGAAAGAGAAAACCATGTTAAGAAAGATTTTCCCTATATTTTTAAGTTTGTTTATAGGGGTTGCGACAATCACGCCTGAAAGGATTATCGCAAACGAGGCAAATGAGGAAAGTGAAGTAACAGAAACCATCACAAATACTTCTGAAACACAAAGTGTTACGGAAGAGATTTTAGATGAAGAAATAAAAGAAGAGGTTTCAACAACCGAAGAGGTAGAATTGGTAGAAGAAAACCCAAATGACGTAAAACCATCTTCTACTGAGGAAAGCCTTGAGCCGGTTGAGGATGAAACAACAGAATCTTTAAATCATGTGCTAGAAAATAATGAAGATGTCGTTGTAGAAAGTGCGAAAGAACCAGAAGTCATGGAGAATTCTTTATTTGCTGCTACATCGGGTGAACAAGACTGGTTACATTATTCCATTGACTTAGAATGGGATATTGCGGATCCAAGTCAAAAATATAACCAAAAGGTCATTACCGCATCGAGTGCCATTTTACAACCAAAGTATCGGTTAACAATTCAAACTTCTTCTGTTAACTATGCGGAAGAATCTATGGAAATCAGGCTTCCATATACCATGTTTACAAAAAGAGCAACCTCCATAAACCGTGATGGCTCTACGAAAGTATATAATCCAACAACCGTGATGCCTTCGGACATTAGTGCACCACAATATCCAGAAACAAGTCCAAATTATTTCTTTAGTTATTGGGTTGATGAAGAAAACGATGAATTGGTATTTATCAATACAAAATATATTCCTGCAGGTGAAAATACTACCGTCGAAGTCATGTATGATGTGAATCCTAATGTAATCATTGACTTAGATACCGCATCATTCCAAGCCAAAGCCAAAGCAACACCAGAGGCAGAACAAGCAGGCACCTATGAGGAAGAAGAGAGGGTTTCACCAACCATCACTTATCAACTTGACGTTGGTTTAGAAAGTATTACAGGCGTAACCGATTGCACTAAAGGAACCGGGTTTGAACCGGTAACGATAAAAGATGGATATCGTTACTATTTAGCTACAATTCTTTATTATGTAAGAGGGAACTCTCCCTATTTTGAAGAATTCACATTCGATTTTGCGGGGACCAATGGTGAAATTGTTGGTCCAGTTGAAAACTTTGAAAGCGGTACAACCATGACCCTCGAAGAAGCAAAAGCCTATTATGCAATAGAGTCATTTATCAATGATGGGGGATCGAATAGAGAAGGCGATACTTCCGATGAGATGCAATGGCAAAGTGGATATAAAGTTTATGTGCGTTATCCAGATTCCGATGAAGTGGAAGAAGATGTTATGTATGTAACGAGTGATGTTACCGCATATGATGATGATACACATGAAGAGCCAGAAGACTATAATGATCGACTAAGCCGTAGTACAAGATATCACTATACTTGGCCTAAATATCCAGATAAACCACGTGGTATTTGGTATAAAAACCCTGTTGGACAGAATCGCGACCGTGTAGAATTTGTAAGCACTCGCCCACAATATGTAACCAGTTCAACCGATAGTTATCGAGGACCTGCTCGTTTCTTTATTGGTGTGGAAGATGATCATGTCATTTTTTCACATAATGGGAATGGTAATCAACTTGTAATAACAGATACGGGGCTCGAACAAGAACGTGTCATTGATAGAACTGGGGAAACCGAACCAAGTGGAGCACCCTATTTAGAATATGAAGTATGTGGTGTTTATTTACCCGTATTAGCTAATGGGAAATTGCGAATTTATAATGAAGAGACACAAAGTATTGATGCGTTTGATGGGGAATGGTTTGAGAGTATTGTGATTGAAGGCTCTACAGATGGTTCAACATGGGAAGAAGTATATACAGTTGCACATGACAATCCACATGACCCTTTAATAATTGGAGGTACGAATACCACTCCATACAGTGCAGATGTGACAGCAATGTGGGTTGGGAAAGGATATCGCCAATTCCGCGTAACGTTTAACGGAGTGATAGAGAATATTGTTATCGACAAAGATATTGTTTGTGCTTATATGCATGGCACAGATGATACGTCTGACTATTTTTTACGACAGGAACTTGATCAATATACCAACTGGGCAAATATTGAACTATATAATACTACCGGTAGTAAAGAATACACCGTGCGTGACTGGGGAATGATAACTCTTTTCCCATTGACTGAATATGGAAGCTCGAGCGCACAGAAATTCACAGGTAGCGTAACCAATGATCCGGTCAATGAAATGGCACATGTGGAATTTAGCCTTAGAACAACCTATATCTACTCTTTAATCGAAGGAAACTTAGGAGATAATCCATCTGCGGATGCAGCAGGAAAAATCATGTACGATTTAAGACAAGCACATCCACATATTTTTGAAGAATTAAAAGATTTAGATGATGTAAAGACATTAGTTGGATATGATTTGTTGCCGGAGGGATATGTATTTGAAAAATTTATTGGGAACATGTCATATACTGATTCTATAAAAAGAAGAGGCACGGAAGCAAGGGTGAATCTTGGGTATGCAGATTATATAACTCCTACGATTACCACAATCAATAACTATAAGAATACAAGACGTCAAATGGTCGTTTTCACTTGGGACATTGAAAACATTATTAAGACAAGAGCTTTAAATAAAGGGGTTTCTCCAACAAGACTTGTGTTGGAATCCTCCTATCTTGCGCAAATCTCATGGAATGATTTGGTGTTCTATCAAAATGAGCACAATCTCTATGGAGAGCAACGTGGAGATGGAAAAGAGGTTATGGGCGGTAGTGTAGATAATGGAAGCCCAGTTGATACGTGGATTAATTATGGTGTATTCCGTGAGGTGTTAGATGAAAACGGAGAGTATGCCTATAAAGATTTAAATGAAGATGGAGATAGTACATCCGCAAATACGTTATACGCGTATTCCACCGTTTCACCAAACGTAACCATGAGTGCGACAACAGGCATTCAAAAGCACATCATGGGAGATTCTGAAACTTGGACTGACTTAGACCATACCGATATTAATAAAGAATACTATTATCGTGTACGTGTATCGAATGGAGATAATACACATGTTACAGATTTGATTATCTATGACACGTTAGAAGAAGCTGCAAATACCCAATTGGAGACTGGAGAAGTAACGTGGAAAGGTTCTTTTAAGAGTATTGATGTTAGTTCGATTGAAGCGCATGGCTTTGCGCCAGTTGTATACTACTCCACCGCAGATCCAGCCGACTTAGATTACAACATTGTTACAGGTAGAGAAGATAACATCTGGATTGATGATACGACACTATGGTCCTCTGAAGTTCCATCCGATCCTTCTAAAGTGACAGCGGTTGCGGTCGATCTTCGCAAAATGCAAGATGGCTCGGATGCGGAGCTTGGTAAAAACCAAGGGGTAGAATTCTTTATCACAATGGTTGCGCCTCCAGAGTATCCAACCCTTAAAGATCCAGAAATGGTCTACGCAATTAATCGTCCTGCATACCATAGTTATCAATATGTTTCCTATGCTGCAGATGGTACCTACTTCACAGATATCGGTAGAAGAGTAAAAATCTACTTGGAACCAGTAGGTAGAATTACGGTTAAGAAAAACAGCGTAAATGAACCAACACCTGCAGATACAAAGTTTGTAGTAACTGGCCCAAATGATTATAAAGTTGAATTCTTATATTCCGATATGGTGGATGGTGTTTATAATATTGAACCCCTACAAATGGGGGAATACACCATTACCGAATATTTGAATGGAGAAGAATATAGTTGGGATGTTAGCTTTGATGGTGCCGCGAACCCTTCTAGTAGCTATGAAGATGGAGCAATTGTAACTTCTGGAAATGTAACATTAGAGAATGCAGGCGATAGTCCGGTTGTAGAAATTACAAATACTTCCTATGGTGCGAAGATTCAAATCGAAGCGGAAAAAGTTTGGGAAGATGCAAACAACCAAGATGGTGTTCGTCCAAAAGAAGTCACTGTGAATTTATTGGGAGATGGCGAATTAGTCACATCTCAAAAAGTGACAGAAGCAAATTCATGGAAGTGTACTTTTACCGATTTACCGAAATATAAAGAGTTCAAAGAAATCAAATATACACTTGAAGAAGAACCAGTCGAAGGATACGAATTGGTTGGTATTACAGAAAAGAAACAAGATGAAGAATTAGATAATGACAAGATTGAGGAATTGGATAATATAGAAACAAAATCCTATATCATTACGAATAAACATGTACCAGAGACAATCAATCTCGTGGTTAAAAAGACATGGGAAGGTGATAGCGAAGATACGCGTCCAGCCACAATTGTTGTTAAACTTCTTGCGGATAAAAAAGAAATTCAAAGTAAAGAAATTAGCGTAAATGAACAATGGACCTATACTTTTGTAGATTTACCAAAATATAAAGATGGAAAAGAGATTGTTTATACCATCGAAGAAACAAAGGTAGAAGGGTATGAAGAACCTGTTGTGAAGAAGGATGGCGAGAGTGGATTTACCATCACAAATAAATATGTACCTACGCCAACGCCAACACCTTCTTCATCTCCAACTCCAAAAGTCACGCCAACACCAACACCTAATGTACCTACAAAGACAACGGTCACAAAAGTACCAACACCTTATACTGGAGACAACTTCCATAGTGTTGTATGGATTGGATTATTGTTGGGTGCAATGATTACCATGTGTGGTTCCGTTTATTTCTTAAAGAAATCAAATTAACGGGAATAGAAAGAAGATAAATCGAAAGGTTTATCTTCTTTTTGATGGAGAAGATGGTAACTTTTCAATTTTATTGTTTATAAACAGACATCAATTTGATATTTTGATATTTCCTTGGAAAGAGGATATACTGAATGAAACCGAGGATTAGAAGAAGTAATACATCACTTGTAGCGAGGGTAGTATGGTGAAAAGGCCCAACGATGTATGAAATGCATCTAGGAGGGATCATCTGAATCGAGTAGGATGAAACGTGACGCGCGTTAAGCGATTGAGAAGCAAGAAAAGTGGAACCACGCAGATGCGTCTTTTTGGAAGGCGCTTTTTATTTGAGGGGGAGAATTATGATTAAGTTATATAATACGAAAACATTAAAACTTGAAGAATTTAAACCAATTAAGGAAGATAAAGTCAGCATGTATGTATGTGGGCCAACCGTTTATAACTATGCCCATATTGGCAACGCAAGACCGATGATTGTCTTTGATGTATTAAAGCGTTTATTTGAGGCAGAAGGTTATGAAGTGACTTATGCATCAAACTTTACCGATGTAGATGATAAGATCATCAACAAAGCAGAAGAAGAAAATACAAGTGAAGCAGTGATTGCACAGCGCTATATTGATGCCTATCAAGAAGTGCGTAGACAACTCAATACGGAACTTCCAGATATTACGCCACGTGTTACCGAAACGATGGATGAAATCATTGCCTTTATCGATGATTTAGTAAAGAGCGGGCATGCCTATGAAGTCAATGGAGATGTCTATTTCTCCATTGATTCTGTGGATACCTATGGGGAAATCTCTCATCAAAACATGGAGATGTTAGAGGCTGGAGCACGGATAGAAGAAAATAGTCAAAAGAAGAATCCTTATGACTTTGCGTTATGGAAGAAAACCGATAAAGGGATTAAATGGGATAGCCCATGGGGAGAAGGAAGACCAGGTTGGCATACGGAGTGCGTTGTGATGATCAACAATAACCTTGGGGAAAAGATTGATATCCATGGAGGTGGTATGGATTTGCGTTTCCCACATCATGAAAATGAAGCAGCCCAACAAGAAGCCTTACACCATAATTCCCTAGCGAATTATTGGGTTCATAATGCGATGGTAAATATTGATGGCGATAAGATGTCTAAGTCTTTAGGGAATGTCTTATGGGCTAAAGATGTCATTGCGCAACTTGGCACGAATTTAACGAGATGGCTTGTTAGTTCCGTGCACTATCGTAAAGAATTAAATTTTAGTGAAGAGACAATTGAAACTGCACGGAAAGAATTAGAACGTGTCTTATTGCCTTTGCGCCAAGCAGATATTAAGGCAGGTTTGAATGGCGTATCTTATACAGATGCGTATGAAGAAGCTTCCTATCGTGAATTTTTAGATCAATTAGATGATGATATGAATACCCCAAATGCCTATGCGGTGATTTTTGAAACCGTAAAAAAACTAAATGGGGCATTACGTACCAAAGAAATCAATTATGAAGAAGTGGGAAAGTATCGTAATGCGGTGGAAAAAATGTTGAAGGTATTAGGTATTCAAGTGGAAAAGGTTGAAATCAGTGAGGAAGATCGTGTTTTATTTGAAGCATGGAATAAAGCAAAAGAAGAAAAGAATTTTGACTTAGCGGATTCGTATCGTGCAACGTTAAGTGAGAAAGGATTATTGTGAGGGCAAAGGATTGTTCAGGTAGAACTTTAGCATTTTTAGGAGATGCGGTGTGGTCACTCTTAGTGCGTAAACATCTCATTGAAAAAGGGGAAGGCATTGGGAAAGACTTACAAAAAAAGACCATTCATTTTGTCAGTGCCAAGGCACAAGCTTCCTTTTATGATGCTTTAAAAGAAAAGAACTTCTTTACGGAAGAGGAAGAAGAATATTTTAAACGCGGTCGTAATGCGAATGCAGGAAGTGTTCCAAAAAATACACCTGTTCCAATCTATCGAAAGAGTACGGGTTTTGAGGCTCTGATTGGTGCTCTTGAAATAGAACAAAAAGAAGACCGCATTTACGAAATATGGGAACAAGTAAGGACCCTCATGGGAGAGTAGCTATGTCACAATTTGTGTATGGGAAAAACGTTATAAAACAAATTTTAACAAGTCCAGATGTCATTCTTGAAGTTTATTTAGCAAGCGAAGACAAAGAGGTGTTAAAGGTTTGTCGCGAAAACAAGATTCCGTGTCACATTCTTTCTAAAAAAGAACTGTCAAAGCTTTCCAAATCAAAACACCACCAAGGCTATGTTGTGAAGCGGAAAGATTATCCAACCTATCCTTTGGAAGAATTGATTGCGCAAAAGAAAAGTGAACATGGTTTACTGATCTTGTTAGATGAGATGGAAGATCCCCATAACTTAGGGGCCATCTTACGTACGGCAGATGCGATTGGGGCAGATGGTGTGATTTTTAAAAAGAATCATGCGGTTGGGTTAACCCCAACAGTCGCCAAAGTTTCAGCCGGCGCCATTGACCGGGTGAAGTGTGCAGAAGTGACAAACTTAACGCAAACGGCGAATAAATTAAAAGAAGCAGGCTATTGGATTCTTGGGGCCGATATGGACGGACAAGATTATCGCACTTTGGATTATGATTTCCATGTGGTACTTGTGATCGGCAACGAAGGAAAAGGTATTTCCCGCTTACTAAGAGAAACCTGTGACTATATCATCTCTTTACCAATGGTAGGAGAGATGGAATCACTCAATGCTTCGGTAAGTGCAGGAATCCTACTTTACGAAATTAATAACAAACGTTTCCCCATCTAAAAGGAGAGGAAACATGGAAAATCCATATGAATTGCTTTATATGCATCGCTTAGGAAGCGAAGAAGCTTTAAAGCAAATTTTCAGCCTGTACCAACCGGTTGTACGTAACATTGTGCAACAGTTGATCAAGAAGATGAAACGCTTAGAAATCTATGAAGAAGATATGATACAAGAAGGTCTGATTGCGATCTCTCAAGCGATTGATACGTTTCGCTATGATCGCAATTGTTCCTTTGGGTCATTTCTTTATATGATTGTGCATCGAAAACTCTGTTCCTATTTACGTTATTATTCTTCAAAGCGTACACCTCAACCCCATAACACACTTTCTCTATCCCAATTTGTTTCTGAGTATGGGGTGGAATATGACTTTATCCCAAATGCGAATCCATTCAATGATCCAGAATTTTCACTTTATTATAACGAAGGACGGATGCGAATTCAGGAAAAGATGGCTTCCTTAACCCAAAAGGAACGTGACACACTGAAGATGTGGATAGAGAATAAATCTTATAAAGAGGCAAGTGAAGCATTAAACATCAGCTATAAAGCTTATGACAATCGGTTACAGCGTTTAAAGAAAGCCATTAAAGAAGTGACCTACAATGACCCTATTGATTAGGGTATTTTTGAATCTATGGGAAACGAAAGAAGAATCCCTATAAAACAATTGACGAGGGTGGAGAGGGTGTGCTATTGTAAGTAGGCATCCGAAAGGAGTTCTTTTTTATATATGGCGAAGGACAATAAAGTGATCTTAGCTTGTGAGGTATGTTTATCACGCAACTACACAACATCGCATCGCAAAAATAGTGGGGCCCGTTTGGAACTCATGAAGTTTTGTCCTAAGTGCAATAAAAAGACACTTCATAAGGAAACTAAATAGGAGGTACCTATTATGGATAAAACGTTTACTTGGAGCGGTATTAAAAAAGAAGCGAAGCGTGTACGTTGGCCAAAGGTCAAAGACGTGACGAGTAACACAGCCGAAGTCTTAATCTTCGTCGTTTTCTTTGCGTTATTCTTTGTCTTATGTGACTTTGCGATTACCTTTATTTTACGTGCACTAGGAATTGGAGGTTAATATGGAAAACGAAGTACAAAAACCTTTAATTGATGATGAAACAGAAAAACGTTGGTATGTCGTAAATACCTATTCTGGACATGAGAACCGGGTTAAAGATAACTTAGAAAAACGTGTTGAAAGCATGGGCATTCAAGATTACTTATTCCGGATTATTGTGGCCGAAGAACCAGAAATTGAAATCAAGAATGGAAAACAAATCGAAAAGATGCGCAATATGTTCCCAGGTTACGTATTTGTAGAAATGCGTATGACGGATGATGCATGGTATGTTGTGCGTAATACACCAGGTGTAACTGGATTTATTGGATCATCTGGTGGTGGTGCGAAACCATTCCCTGTTTCCCCTGATGAGATGGAATCCATCTTACGTCGAATGGGACAAAGCGACAAGAAGGTTGTGGTGGATTTCGGTGTAGGCGATACCGTCAAGATTTTGACCGGACCATTTATTGGTATGGAAGGCAAGATCAGTGCGATGAACGACCAAACCCAAGTCGCAAGTGTTCTAACCACACTCTTCGGGCGTGAAACCCCAACCGATATCAACTATAACGATCTACAAAAAGTCGATATGGAATAAGCAGGAATCCCTGCTTATTTTTTTATGCTTTTTGATATACTAGGAACGATGAAAAAAAGGAAGATTAAACTATCAAGAGTTCTATTGTTATGTATGCCGATAATTGTGGCCCTTTTTTTCTTGCGTAATTGTGAAAGCACGTCACCAGCTATCAGTGAACCAACTAGTACACCCTTTGTCTATATAGATCCTGTCAATCCAAATCCCTATGACTTTGATAAACTCAAAAAGAATGGCCAGTTTTTAAGTTATGAAGATGAAAATTATCGTTCTTCCTTTGGGGTGGATGTGAGTTTTCATCAAGATGATATTGATTGGAATGCGTTTAAAGACGCAGGGGTAGAATTTGCGATGATACGGGCGGGTTATCGTGGGTATCAAACCGGTTACTTAAATACCGATACACGTTTTCATAATCGTATTAAAACTGCCATCGCTGCTGGGATTCCTGTAGGAGTGTATTTCTTTACCCAAGCCATCAATGAAGAAGAAGCAATCGAAGAAGCAAGATATGTTTTAAAACTCGTCGAAGAATATCCATTAGATTTACCGATTGCGTTAGATATGGAGTTTGCGCATGAAGAAGATCGCATTCATGATTTAAGCCCACGCGAAAGAACGGATATTGCCTTAGCCTTTGTGCGTGAAATAAAAAACGCCGGGTATGAGGCGATGGTATATAGTAGTGCTTCATGGCTTAAAGATGAGTTATATATGGAAGAGTTACAAGAGGAATGTTCCTTTTGGGTGGCTTCGTTTGATACGAAAGAGTGGCCTTATGAATATGATTTCTCCATTTGGCAATATTCCTGTACAGGAGAATTAAATGGGGTTGATGTACCCATTGATTTAAATATCCGTATGATTCCTAAACAATAACATCCACATAATGCGTTTCAATGAATTCAGGGGTAATACTTCCCTTTGAGAGAGAACCAATCTTTTCTAAGACCGGTTCTTTTTCTTCGCATTCAAAATAACAGGTAATCGTTTCTTCATATTGAATTTCTTTTAGCTCATAATGTTTGCGAATCCATTGTTCAATGGTACCAGCTTCTTCATAAGGGAATACGACTTTCCAATAGGATACGGGTTTTTTGATGACCTTTGTGGCATTTTGTAGGGCGCTTGTTACAGCGCCAGCATAGGCACGAATAAGACCACCAGCCCCAAGTTTAATGCCACCAAAATAGCGCACAACACAAGCACATACATTTTGAATATTCGCATTCTTAATGCTTTCTAACATTGGTACCCCTGCAGTACCACTAGGTTCTTTATTATCGTTGGAACGTTGAATTTCATTGTTGGGGCCAACCACAAAAGCAGTGCATACGTGAGAGGCATCTGAAAACTCATTCCGAATGGCATCGATATAGGCACGTGCTTCTTCTTCGGAATGACATGGTTTTACACACGCAATAAAGCGTGATTTTTGAATGACAATGGTTTCGCGATGTTCTTCTTTAATCTGCATAGCTCTAACGCATTCATTATAGCCATGCATGGTATAATAACGCTAGAAAATTATGGGAAAGATTCATCAATTAGATACCCAAATCGCTAATATGATTGCGGCTGGTGAAGTCGTCGAAAGGCCAATGGGTATTGTCAAAGAACTTGTCGAAAATGCGATCGATGCTGGAAGTACACGCATCGATATTTCCGTTTGGGAAGGTGGACTCGAAAAAATTGTGGTTCGCGATAATGGGAGTGGGATGGATAGCGAAGATGCGGTGAATGCGTTTTTGCGTCATGCGACAAGTAAAATTGAGAAAGAAAAAGACTTATGGTCGATTCATACCTTAGGCTTTCGTGGCGAAGCACTTCCTTCCATTGCCTCGGTTTCCAAAACCACCCTTACAACAAGTGATGGGAATACATCGACACGAGTCCAAATGGAATATGGGAAGCGTGTAAAAGTAAGTGCTTATCCATTTGATCAAGGAAGTGAAATCAGTGTCGAAGGTTTATTTTATAAAACACCTGCGCGCTTAAAACATTTAAAAAGTGCTGCCTATGAGAATTCCTTAATTCAAGATGTGATTGTCCGTTTTGCCTTATCGCATCCAGATATAGCATTTGTCTTTAAGAGTGATGAAAAAGAAGCAGTGCGTACAACCGGGCAAGGAAATCTTTTAGAAGTGATGTATCAAGTTTGGGGAAGAGAAGTTGCGGAAAATAGTATTCCAGTAGATTTTCAAGATTATGATTACCATGTTACGGGGTATATCGTAAAACCAAATATCACCCGGGCTTCACGTAATTATCTTTATGTCTTTATCAACGGACGTATGGTGCGTACCTATCGTTTATACAAAGGCATCTTAGATGGGTATGAAGATTTCATTGTGAAAGGGCGTAATCCGATTGTGGTATTGAATGTGGAAATGGATGCGCAAATTGTGGATGTGAATGTGCACCCTTCGAAGTGGGAAATTCGTTTATCCAAAGAAAACCAACTTCAATATTTATTAAGTGATGAAATCCGTAAGGCATTAAAGGGAACCTTACTTGCACCAAATACAAATGTCAAAGAAGCGATTGTACCAACCTATGAACCATTAGAGCTCGATACCAAAGAAGTCCTACAAGAAGCCTTTGTGGGAAAAGAAAAGAAAGAAGCACCAATGGTGGTGGAAGAGAAGGTTGTGCCATATGAAGAAAAGAAGACTTCTTTTCCCGAAATGAAAGTGTTAGGACAACTTCATCAAAAGTTTATTCTTTGCGAGTGTGAAGAGGGGCTTGCGATTTTAGACCAACATGCGTGCCAAGAAAGAGTCCACTATGAAGAGCTACTAGAAAAGTTGAATCAAGAGGTACCGCGTACCGAATTACTTGTGCCAATTTCCTTACAGGCAGGAGCGGATATCGTGATGCGAATGGATGAGCTCAATGAAGCATGCGCGGATTTAAAGATTCCTTTTGAAGCGTTTGGGAAAGATACGATTCTTGTGCGGGAAGTACCATTATGGATGCAGGAAGTAGAAGAGGAAGCCTTCTTGCATGATGTGATAGAACTCTTTAAAAATGAAACCAAACCAAGCTATCAAAAATTAGAAAAGAAAAAGATTGCGACGATGGCGTGTCATCGTTCTATTCGCTTTCATCGCTCTTTAACCATGGAAGAAATGGAAGAAGTAGTAAAGCAATTATCTACCTGTGAAAATCCATATCATTGTCCACATGGGCGACCCACCTTTGTCATCTTGGATGAAAAAGAATTAACCAAGGAGTTCTTGCGATGAAAAAAGTACTTGTGATTGCAGGACCGACGGGGAGTGGAAAAAGTGCTTTTTCCATTGAAGTGGCAAAAGCATTCCAAACCGAAATCATCAGTGGTGATTCCATTCAAGTTTATAAAGGTTTAGATATTGGCTCAGGGAAAATAAAAGAAGAAGAGATGGAGGGCATTCCCCATCATTTATTGAGTTTTTTAAAACCCAATGAGAACTATTCGGTTGTCCAGTTTCAAAGAATGGCACGTGCCTTAATTGAAACCATCAACCCTTTACCAATGATTGTGGGTGGGACAGGTTTTTATTTAAAATCTTGTCTTTATGATTATGAATTTACGGATGAAGAAGGGGACTATGTGGATAAAGATTTAGAAGCCTATTCCAACGAAGAACTCTATGCCTTACTTCAAGAAAGTGATCCCATTCAAGCAGAAAAAATTCATGTGAATAATCGTTGGCGCTTACTTCGTAGTTTAACCAAACAAAAGCGCGCTGGCATTCCGCAAAGTGAAATCGAAGCAAAACAAAATCATCAGCCGATTTATGATGTCTTTATTGCGGGATGTACGATGGAGCGAGAAGCTTTGTATGCGCGCATCAATGCTCGCGTAGAAGAAATGTTTCAAGAAGGTTTAGAGAAAGAAGTGCGTAACTTAATTGCGCAAGGATATCAATTTGAGGATCCTGGTTTAAGAGGGATTGGTTACCAAGAGTGGAAAGATTATTTAGAGGGGAATTGTAGTTTGGAAGAAGTGAAAGCCAATATTCAAAAGCATTCCCGTCAATATGCGAAACGACAATATACATGGCTCAATCACCAAATGGAAGTCCATTGGTTTGATGCCTTAGATAACAATGCGCGCGAAGCAATGAAAAAGGAGATTAAGGCATGGTACGAGAAGAATTAGAACGCGTCTCCTTATTGATTGGGGAAGAAGCACTTTCTACTTTAAACAAGGCAAGTGTACTTGTGGCGGGTGTTGGTGGAGTAGGTTCGTATGCGTGCGAAGCCTTAGCGCGTAGTGGCATTGGCCATCTTGTACTTGTTGATCAAGACGTCGTCGTCTCGTCCAATCTCAATCGGCAAATCATGGCAACCCATGATACAATCGGTATGAGCAAAGTCGAGGCGATGAAAACACGCATCCATAGCTATCAACCTTCGTGTCTTGTGGAAACAAAACAGATGTTTATTGGGGAAGATTGTAGCTTTGTGAAAGAGGTCGACTTTGTGATTGATGCGATTGATACGGTTTCAAGTAAAATTGCCTTAATCAAAGCTTGTAAAGAGGCAAATATTCCCTTTATTAGTTCCTTAGGAATGGGAAATCGTTTAGACCCATCCGAAGTCGAAATAAGTGATTTATTTAAGACAAGTGGAGATCCCTTGGCGCGTAGTGTGCGTCAACTTGCGCGTAAGGCAGGTATCACAGGAGCCGTACCGGTTTTAATCAGTAAAGAAAAGCCGATTAAACAAAATAGAATCGTCAATGAAGAATGTGCCACAAGAAAAGAGCGCATTCCACCTGCGAGTATGATTTTTGTGCCTGCAGAAGCAGGACTCTTAGCAGCGAGTTATGCGGTGCGTACCATCTTAGGAGGAAGTCAATATGAAAGCAAATGATAAAAGAATACGTGGACGTTATATGAAAAGAAACATGATGATTTGGTTGTTTCTAGTGTTTCTTTCGATTTGTGGATTAGCGATCGCAGCTTTCTTCCTGCCAATTACGGAGATGATTGGGGCGATTACGATTGTTGTTTTCCTTTTATTTGTCGCATTAATTGTGCTGAGCGTGATTGCGTTAATTAAATCGAATCGTTTAAAAAGTCGTATTAAACGTCAAGGGAGTTTAGAATCCTTCAACGCAACCCCATTTGAAGAAGTTGGGAATAGTAAGACACTATTTGTGAATAAAGATTGGCTGGTTTGGAAACAAGGGTATCACTATGAACTCTTTGCGAAAGATCGTATTCGTGGCATTCAAGCCCGTCCAAACCAAAGAGAAGGGAATAAGATTGCGATATTAGATGTTTATACAACCGACTATAATGAACCACAACCTGTTACCTATGAAGTAAAACCAAACGTCAACATTCCACAAATGTTATGGAATTGGGCAGGTTCAAGTACCGTTTCTTCCACAAGTGAACCGACCCCAACAGCTATGGCGCGTCCAGCTTTACAAGATGGGAAAGTTACTTGTCCATGTTGTATGGCACCAAATGATGCAAGTTTAGAATATTGTACCTATTGTGGTTCAAAACTTGCCCGGGTTCCAAACCAAGCACAATAAGAAATTTGACTTTTGGTCAAAATAATCTATCATGAAATCGTATTAGGAGGGCAAGCTTATGAGTGAAATGAATCGTACAACGACTTATACTGCGCTTGATACGGGTTTAAAAGCATACATCTTAAATGTCTTTACAAAAATGGGATTAGGCTTAGCGTTAACCGCGGCAATCGCATATTTTGGATATACAAGTTTAGCTTCCGGTGGCGCACTTGGGGCCATGGTTTTTGGGAATCCAATTATTATGGTCATTCTTGTCGTATTACAACTTGGTTTATGTATTTGGTTATCAACTTCCTTACATAAACTCAATCCAACGACCGCATCCATTCTCTATTTTGCGTATTGTGCTATTACAGGAATTACCTTTAGCACCTTACCTTTTGTGTATGGATTTGGGAATGTCTTTACGGCTTTCTTATTTGCGGCAGTGATGTTTGGGGGTTGTGTGGTGATTGGACATACCACCAATGTCGATTTATCCCAATTCCGTGGTTTATTGTTAGGTGGCTTAGTGGCTTTGGTTATCACAACCATCCTATCTATCTTTATACCAATCTTAAGAGAGAGTCTTTTAATTAGTTATTTTGGGGTCATTCTCTTTCTTGGGTTAACGGCATATGATATGCAGAAAATTAAGCATTTCTACTATTCAACTAATGATCCGGTATTACAAGAAAACTTAGCAACGTTTGGAGCTTTTGAACTCTACTTAGATTTTATCAACCTATTCTTACAAATCTTAAGAATCTTAGGTCGTAGAAGTCGTGATTAGAGGAAGGAGTAACAAAGGTTACTCCTTCTTTTATATAAAGGAGAAGGCATGCGTTTATTGGATTTTAAATTTACCGAATATTATCACAAATATATCGTCTTTGAGGTTGATGCGTTGACGGAGCGTTGTAAAGAAGTCATTGCGGTTAAAGAAGAGGATTGTTTTGCGTTATGTTCCAATTATATCCGCCAAGATGGGATTCTTGCTTTCCCAATTTTAAGTATTGGTAAAAGCGTAGAAGATTGTCGTCGTGGTTTACAAAAGAATCAAATCTTAGGGGAGTTTGAACTTGAAGAAATAAAAGATTGTTCCTTAACTTTTGTGGAAGCTACTCCACGTATGGTGCGCAAAAATGAATTCGTATTAAAAGAAGAATTCTCCTATACCGAAGAAGAATTATTTGTCTTACGAAAAGATGCACGCTTAGATGGTGTACGGCAATTCCATCGTCCTGATTTTGTGCGCGTAGGGATTTTAGATGGTACGTATTTATATGAATACTTTATGCGTGTTGAAGAATTAGAGATGCCTTTTATTAATGGGAAATTGGTTCATGTACCAAAGAGTGATAAATACGTTTATAATAATGAACATGTCAAGGCTTTACCTATCTTCTTTGCGGGGGCATATCATCTGTTGGCTGTTTATGTCGGAGAAAAGATGTCTAAAGAAGAAAAGGAAATGGTAGAGTCCATTCAAAAAGGGATGGAAGAAGAGCTTGGCATCAGTTATCGTACCTTAAAGAATTAGGAGTATCCATGCAAGAAGCAAGAACGATTAATTATGAATGTCCTTATTGTCATAAAACCTTTGAAGTACAGCTTTATGATGTGGTCAATGCGGAAGATGTCGATTTAAAAGAACGCTGTATGTCGGGAGATATATTTCGTGTGAGTTGTCCACATTGTAAGAAAGACTATCTCATACAATATCCACTCGTTTACATCGATCAAGCCAATCGATTCATTTTGTGGTTATCCCAAAATGAAATGGGGGAAGCGTTGCGTGCTTATACAAAGAATATGAAAGGCTATAAATTCCGTCGGTGTGAAAGCATTGCGCAGTTTGTGGAAAAGATTCAAATCTTTGAAGATGGTATTGATGATGTGATGGTGGAACTTGCGAAATACGATTGTTTTATAGAGTTTGTGGATAATAAAAAAGGAAAACCAGAAGACATTACTTCCATTGAATACCAAAAGGCAGATAATGGGGTAATTAAGATTAATGTGCGTACGGATGATCAAGGTATGTCGTTTTTAATTCCTGTCTCAATGTTGGAAGAAGAGATGGCTGAGCATCCAGATTATTATGAAGTGAATAACGAAGAATTCCCACTCATTAATGGGGAATGGATTCGTAGTCTTTTCCAAGAAAGTGCAGGGGAAGCATGAGACGGTTTATAGCTTTCTTCTTATGCCTATTTTTGATGGCTTGTGGCACAAAGCCCTTACCCAAACCACAAGTAACGACAGGAATTCGTGGGGAACAGTTTGGGATTGATGCGAACATCAATGAAAAGACGATTGATCAATATTTGAATCGCGAAGATAGTGTCTATATTGATTTGCGTATGTTGAAGGATGAAGCAAACTACGAAGCCATTGGGGGCGATTCCTATTTATCGGGTTTTGTGGAAGGATTTGAAGTAGTTCCTTATCCATATCTTGTGAATGTGGAAAATCTACCAAAAGAAGTAGGGGAAGGTTACCAAGGCCCAACATTATTCACGAAGAATGGTTCTACTTATCAAGAAAACTATTTTGAATCGATGGATATCCTCGAGCATTTATTCCCAAAAGACAAAACCCTTTTCCTCATGTGTGGGGGTGGCGGTTATGCCGGGATGATGAAGGAAATGTTGATTGCTTTAGGATGGGATGAAAATAAAATTTATAACGTAGGTGGTTATTGGTATTACGAAGGTGACCATAAGGTACAAGTGGAACGAAAACTCGATGGAAAATCCTATTATGATTTTTCAAAGGTGAACTATCATCCAATTCTTTTTGAAAATCTTAAAGCTTTGAAGCAAGAGAATACCCAAGAAGAAAAAGAAGAAGTGGTTGTTTCGGAATCTTCCATTCCGAATATTACCGTTTCTGAAATCGATAAACGGAATGAGAATAAAGAGACCTATGCGGTATATGTTTATTTACCGGGTTGTGCCACTTGCGCAAGTTTCTTACCAATTATTAGTGAATATCGAGACGCGAATCTCATTGATATTGTCTCCATTTCCTACAAAGATACGGAGGGTACGGGCTCCATCGTTGAAAAAGAAGTGGAATATGCGCCTTCCATACTTCTCTTTGAGAATGGACAATTAAAGGCAAAACTTACCGCAGATGGGGAAGAAGATAAAGTCTATTACGAAAGTGTAGAGAATCTTTCCAAGTGGTTTCATGAGCAATTGGGCATCGAGGAAATCCAAGATGACAATAGTGGTTGTTCCGTACAAGCTTGTGGATAATTTCATTGACGCAAAGCCCAATTAATAGTAGTATAGATGCGCACACATTTTTTGTGCGCTTCATGCGTGGGAGGGTGAGCAACTCATCCGTTTACCACTGCATGTGGACTTTCTAGAATAAGGAGGTAAGCCACATGGCAAAGAAAGTTGCAAAAGTAACAAAGTTACAATTTCCGGCTGGTGGTGCAAAACCAGGCCCAGCTCTTGCATCTGCAGGCATCAACATGCCACAGTTCTGCACAGAGTTTAACGACAAGACGAAAGATCGTCATGGCGACATCGTACCTGTTATCTTAACAGCGTATGAAGACAAAACCTTTGATTTTGTCATCAAGACAACGCCAGCAGCAGTATTACTCAAGAAAGCTGCCGGAGTTCAAAAAGCATCAGGTACTCCAAAGACTGTAAAAGCAGGTAAGATTACCGAAGCACAATTACGTGAAATCGCAGAGTACAAAATGCCTGACTTAAATGCGAATGATGTGGAAGCAGCAATGAAAATCATTGCGGGTACAGCACGCAACATGGGCATTACAATTGAAGGATGGGAGGAGAAATAATCATGGCAGGTAAGAAATACAATGAAATGAAAGCTATGATTGATCGCTCCAAGACTTATCCATATCAAGAAGCAATCACATTAGCAAAGAAAACAAATCCAGCAAAGTTTGACGCATCGGTAGAAGCAAGTTTCTACTTAAATGTAGATCCACGTCAAGCAGAACAAAATATTCGTGGCGCAATGGTTCTTCCAAATGGAACAGGCCGTTCGCAAAGAGTGCTTGTGATTACACAAGGGCCAAAAGAAGAAGAAGCAAAGAATGCTGGCGCTGATTATGTTGGTGGAAATGATATGATCGAAAAAATCCAAGGTGGATGGCTCGATTTCGATATCATCGTATGTACACCAGATATGATGGGCGCGCTAGGTAAATTAGGTAAACAATTAGGTCCTAAAGGCTTAATGCCAAACCCAAAAACCGGAACTGTAACCCAAGACGTTGCGAAAGCAGTCGATGAAATCAAGAAGGGTAAAGTAGAATACCGTGTAGACAAAGATGGAAACCTCAATGTCATGATTGGAAAAGCTTCCTTCTCTGATGAAGCATTGGCACAAAACTTCAAAGCACTTTATGACCAACTCGTTAAGATTAAACCAGCTACGGTCAAAGGTGCATTCATGAAGAGCGTTACTGTTTCCACAACCATGGGACCTGGCGTACGTGTCACAATTGAATAATTTGAAAACTTGGGTTTCCCAAGTTTTTATTTTAAAAACATGCATAATAAAGGTGCATAGTTTTCCTATATTTTGAAACGACTTATGGATTAAAAAGGCACCTTTTAGGAGGTGCCATTTAAGGTTAAGCTTCAAATCCTGTATCAAAAGAGGATTCGGTTAATTGATCAATAATTTTTAAGAGAACTTCTAGAGCTAAGACAGAAGTGCTCTTTTTTTCAGACCAGTATTCATTCGCATCGCCAGTTAATCCATCGGAAACAACTTTGATAAATAAGCTTGGAATCTTATTCTTATGACAAGTTAAGAGAATTCCTGCCGCTTCCATTTCACAGATATCCGCTGAGAAAGTCTCACGTAATTCATTTTTCTTTTCCATTGACCCAACAAACTTATCACCAGAAGCACAAGTTGCTTCGTATAGACGAGGTTCTACCTCTTTTGCGATTTGGATGAGGGTGCGACTTGGATAAAGATAGATGGAAGGGTAATCTGAATAACGACCTATTTCTACATTGTCAATTTGACTTGTATCAAAATCATAATGCACAACCTTATCCACAATGCAGATGCTTTGAATTTTCATCTCTTCACTAAGGCCCCCAACAATTCCATAGTTCATAATTATATCTACCTTGCATTCGCTGATTAAACGTTGGGTCGCAATGGTGGCAGCGATTTCCCCGGGTCCACTACGATATAAATACAATTCATGTGCTTGGCGTTTATAAACTGAAACTTCTTGATTACATAATTGCATCGTACTAGTAGGTTCTCCTAATACGATATTGATTGCTTCGAACTCAACAGCTACTACAATTCCAATTTTCATAGGGTTTTATTGCTCCTTGTCTTGTCGTGTAATTTCTCTTACGGATTGTACGAATATCACGATGGATACAATGAGGATGATGATACAGATGGAGGAAACCGTTCCAAAAATGTAGGTCCATGGTGCTTCAATCGTATTATGAGACATCAAATAAACAACATAATAGGTATCGGTAATCGCCGAAATTGCGGCCAAGAAAGAAATAAGACCAAGTCCAATTTGGAAACGGTTTGCGGAACGCTTTTCATGTTGCGATTCTTTTTGTCGTTTTTTTTCTTTACTGCGTTCAAGCTCATCCTGTTTCTTCATGACGGTTTCTTGTTGTAACTCATTCAGCGCAGCTAAGCCAGCGGTAACGGACGCAACGTCTTCTTTAATCTTGAGGCGCTCAATGATATAAGAATAGAATTCATTTTGGTGGGTGATATGACTAACGGTTGTGACAATACTCTTAACAATAAACAAATTAATCCTTGCGCCAATCATAGAAATCAGTTGTGAGAGTTTCTCGGTATCATCATTAATACTGATATAAGATTCATAACGATTGGGTAATAAGGTGGAAGTATAAACCGCATAGCGCATCAAAGAAGCAGATTGATAGACACCACGAATATACAATAAGAAATAATGGCGCATAATACGCACATATTGGCGCTCCATAAAGAAGAGTTTATTTTCTTCACTTGCCCACGCAAAGTATCCACAGCCTTCAATATCGGCTGACCAATAAAGGTTTGAGAAAGGGTTCTTAATCATATTGCCGATTTGTTCGGTCATTTCGTAAGTTTCGCGATACCCATTGGTTAAGTAATAAACCGTACGCAAGGTATCATAATCCTTTTTCCAATCTGCACTATCCTTTTTAAATACCGCATACGTAAACAATAAAGCTTTATCAGCACTGGTTGTCGCAATACGTTGGTTCAACCAGTTGGTTTTTTCTTGGAGTTCTTCCAAGGTGAGGTGACTATAGGTTTGATCGCGCAATAAGTCGGTATAGTAGTTCTTATTACTTGCGGGGAAGGAAACGTTCAAAAAAGAAAGACGGTTCACAAGCCACGTTCCTAACATAAATGGAACATATTCTTGTCCACTATCTTGGACTTGTAGTTTATCGGTTGAAAGCCAAATGTGGTTATTCTTTCCACGGCTTAATTCTTTAAAGAGATTTTGGAAGTGAATGAGTTCAAGGGAAGTAGGGGTTTTGGTTTCATCTAAATCGGTTTCATACCAAATTAAACCTACGCCACTACGGAAGACATATAAACCCATATCGATGATGGATAACGGAATGGTTTTTGAATCTTTATCCAAATAGGTATCATAAGAAAACAACATTTCAAAATGTTCATCCGTTAAATATTCATATTTCCAATAGAGTCCCATTTTATCGATATTCTTGGAGTAATCAATGGGTCCTGTTAAACAGAATTCATTGGCAATATAGGTGTAAAGGTCTTGATCATCATATAAAAGAGAAGAGCGTACCCAATGCCCTTCGACACGGTGATTTTCTTTATGAAAGAAAGCATAAGGAAAATCTTGGTGATTATCGATACGTTCACAGATTTCTTCAAAGGAGGCGTCATCAATGTCGTATTCAAAGGGGACAATGTAGCGAGTTCTAAGCTTTATAATTTCATAATTCTTCATAGTAATGACCTCATCATTATTATATTGAAAGATATTTTATTTTGGAAATGATAAAAATATTTTATAATGAATAATATGAAAAAGATAACTTGGAATTCCCCAGTGATTTTAGGATTTGCGTTATTATCTGGAATTGCCTTGATTGCAAACTTACTCACCAACGGAAGAGCGAATCAATTATTTTTCAGTGTATATCGTAGTTCCTTCTCCGATCCGCTTGCGTATTTGCGGATGGTAACGCATGTATTGGGGCATGCGAGTGTGCAACACTACTCAAATAATATGCTGATTTTCTTATTGATTGGACCATTACTAGAAGAAAAATATGGGAGTAAAAAGTTACTTCTAGTAATCGTGCTTGTAGCTCTTGTCACAAGCATTGTGCATCTTCTATTCAATGCGAATACAGCATTATTAGGTGCAAGTGGTGTTGTGTTTGCGTTTATTCTATTAGCATCCATTACAGGCTCAACGAAAGAAAATGAGATTCCATTAACCTTTATCATCGTGACACTTCTATATATTGGTGAACAAATCTATGAAGTATTCTTTCTAAGAGACAATGTTTCACAATTAACCCATATCGTTGGTGGCGTAGTTGGCGCATTAGTGGGTTTGTATTTGCGTAAAGATAAATCATGAAACGTAAAATCTTAATCGGGTTGTCGATTGTCTTTATTCTTTTTGGTCTATTCTTATTAGCCAAAGGACCCAAAGAGCAACCGACCCCGATTGCCTCTTCAAATGTAGTCGAACCTTCCGCGAGTGAACAGCCACAAGCATCCGTTTCAATTAAGGAAACGGATGAATTTGATACGAAAGAGGAAGTGGCCCTCTATATCTATACTTTTGGACATTTACCAAATAATTACATGACCAAAAAAGAAGCACGCAAAAAAGGATGGGACGGGGGAGCGTTACATCTTGTTGTGCCAGGGAAATGTATTGGTGGGGATGTGTATTCTAACTTTGAAGGAACACTCCCAGAAAAAGCAGGACGTACGTATTATGAATGTGATATCGATACGCTGACAAAGAAAAAGCGTGGCGCAAAGCGCATCGTCTTTTCAAATGACGGCTTAGTGTATTACACAAACGATCACTATGATACGTTTGAATTACTATATGGAGAGGAAGCTTATGAAAACAAGAATTGACATCGATGATTTACGCATGACAAGTAAAAAAGATATTCATGCATATCTCAAAGAAGTTTTCAATTTTCCAGAGTATTATGGTAAAAACTTGGATGCGTTATACGATAGCCTTTGTGAAATTGATGAAGATAAAGAAATCGTATTTACAGATAAGAGCTTACGAAGCATTTGTGACAATGAGTATGCGTATCGCGTTTTGATGGTCTTTGGGAAGGCCGCAATGAATAACCCGCATTTACACATTCAATTTCGGAGAAGTCAAGATGATTAAAGGCCTCTTATTCGATTTGGATGCGACCTTAACGGACCGTGTACAATCCGCATACAACATGTATCGCTTCATTGTGGAAAGTGAAGTTCCTGAAATGGATCCAGATTCCCTTGCGTTTGAGACAATTGTGCAGCGCATGATGTTATGGGATGAGTATGGGACGATAGAAAAAGAACATATTTTTGAACGGACAAAGCGTCTGTTTATTCCTCATTTAGATGTGGAAGAGTGGAGTAAACGATGGTATGAAGAATTTTATTTACATATTGTCTTACAGAAGAATTGTATCGAAATTTTAAAGCGTTTAAAGGAAAAGTACTTATTAGGTATCGTGACCAATGGCTCTTCTTTTTCACAAAACAAAAAGATTGATTATCTTGGCTTACGGGAATTATTTGATACCGTAATTGTCAGTGAAGATTTTGGGATTCGAAAACCAGATCCGAGTATCTTTTTAGAGGCTGCGAAGAATTTAGAGTTAGAACCAAATGAAGTTGCCTTTATTGGTGATACCTTTGCGACAGATGTGGTAGGGGCAATACAAGCTGGAATGTTACCGATATGGTTTTCAAGGGAACATCTTTGTCCTTCCAACATGGAGATCTTACAAATGAAATCCTTAGAAGAAGTAGAAAACTATTTCTTGGAGAGAACATGAAAAGAGTGACAATCCTGCCACTTATTTTCTTATTGGGATGTGCAACGAATGCGCCCGTAGAAGCACCCAGTGCTACCCCAGAAGTAGCGGTAGCAATAGAAAGGGAAGAAGAGATGGTTATCTATATCAATGAAGAAATGGTAGAAGTCGCTTGGGAAGAAAACCAAGCAGTTAAAGAATTACAAGAAAAAGTAAAAGAAGCACCAGTGGAAATCCAAATGTCCATGTATGGAGGTTTTGAACAAGTAGGCTCCTTAGGCTTTTCCTTAACAAGAGAAGATTCGCAAATGGTTACTTCTTGTGGGGACCTGGTGCTATATTCTGGGGATCAAATTGTTGTCTTCTATGGTTCCAATAGTTGGGCTTATACCAAGCTTGGGAAAATCACTTCTTTAAGTGATGAAGAAATTGTCGCACGTTTGTCAAAAGGAGATGTGACCTTGACCTTCCAAATGGATGCGAAATGATTCTCCTTACAAAAAATAACAATTACTTTATAATAATATTAATACTTATGCTTTATCTCACAGGAGGTTTTTAAAATGGGAAAATTTTTAGTAAAGCAAACAAAAACAGGCTTCAAATTTGATTTGAAAGCATCGAATGGGGAAATCATAGCGACATCCGAAGTGTATAGCACAGAGGGCTCTTGTGTGAAAGGGGTAGAAAGTGTAAAAGCAAACGCTCCAATCGCAGCAGTGGAAAATCAAACAGAGGAAGGTTACACAAAAGAAAAGAATCCAAAATTCGAAGTCTATAAAGACAAAGGGGATGAGTTCCGTTTCCGCCTCAAAGCAAAGAATGGACAAGTTATCGCAGTGAGTGAAGGCTATACTGCTTTAAAGAATTGTCTGAATGGGATTGCGTCTGTTCGTAAGAATGCTGAATCTCCAATTGAAAAAGAATAAAGAGATAATTTAAACAAGTTAAGGCACAAAATTATTCTTGTATATTTTGCATAATTATCCTATATAATTAAATTAATAATAAAGGTAGGGAGAAATATGAATTTATTACAATTATTACTTCAAGTTATGCTTTCAGGCAACTCTGTAAATTCCGTCTCGAATAAGACTGGAATTTCCTCCAAGCTTGTGAAGAAACTCATTATGCTTGCGGTTCCTATGTTAATTAAGTACATGACTCAAAATGCGTCTTCCACTTCTGGTGCGCAAAGTTTGTTAGGTGCTTTATTACAACATAAGAACACACGTTCTATGGCAGAACAAATCGACGAAGTCGATGAAGAAGACGGTGCAAAGATCATTGGTCATATCTTAGGAAATGACAAAGAAAAAGTGGTTGATGAATTAGCAACCGAAACAGGCTTAAATACAAGCGAAGTTTCTAGAGGCTTAGGCGCAATCGCTCCAGCATTGTTATCTGGCTTATCTGCAGCTACAAGTGCTGCATCTGCTGGTAGCAATGGCGTCGATCTTACGAGTCTACTTAGCACATTTGGTGGTGCACAAGCACAAGACAATAAGTTTGGCTTAGATGATGTATTAGGAATGTTCCTACAACAACAGCAAGCACAACAAGTACAACAAGAACAAAAACCACAAGGTTTATTAAGTTCTTTGTTTGGTGGAAGCAAACCACAACAAACACAACAAGTACAACCAACAGATATGTTGAGTGCATTACTCAGTGCGCAACAACAAAAACCACAGACTAATTCTGTACTTGGAACCTTGTTAGGTGGAGCACAAAGCCAACAACAAGCACAAAGTACATTAGATGGTACAGATTTATTAAATCTATTAATGGCATTGAAGAAATAATGAAAGAAAGCGTCCATTGGACGCTTTTTTTATACCTTTTTTGCTGCTTTCATTAATAGGTTTGCAGTAGAAACATCAGTAATTAACACATTACCTAGTCCACCGCGTACGGCACCCAATAATGGCTTAACCATGTTTTCTCCAAACCCAAAAATAATGGAAATTGGAACGTCTTTAATCTGTTGGTAGGAGATCCCATAATAGTGCTTATTCCAATCGCAAGAAATCAAATCACCATTAATGTCATAATAAATACCACATATCGAACCGACCGCATTCTTCTTTGTCAATTCATCAATTTGTTCTCTAGAAATATAATTGTTAATTTCCACAGGTAATATTTGTCTTTTCTTGCTAAAAGGTGCTACTTGAGAAAGTAGAATGTTGCAATCATTAAACTTTGAAAAAGTTTCTTTTAATACAGGATTAGCGCTTAAATTGATTTTCTTCTGAGAATATAATGGACAATCGAGCGCATAGAATTTTGCATCGTAAACATGTGTTATTTTTTGTAATACAGCTTTTGTTTCTTCTATAACACTTGGACTAAGTGCTAGTCCCATTGCCTGTACCACTTCAAGATGACAAGGGTATAACTGCTTCACTTTACAAATTGTTTGATTAACCCCATAACAACCAGATACGCCTAATGTTACTTCTCCACTTAATTGGTGAATTAAATAAAGCGCAACAAAATCTGTAATTGCCTCAAATTTTTCGTCATAGGAACTAAGCTTTGAATCATCAATTGGCAGGGCAGTTTTGAGGTTCAAAGATCTCTTCAATTGTCTTTGAATATTGGGGTCAATGTCCATGATTTGTTTTACATTTACTTCAACAATTCCAATCTTATTAGCTTTCGAAAGTAATCGAGATACTTTGGAACGTGAAAAATTAATGCGCTGTGCAATTTCCTCCTGTTCCATTTTTAAATCATAGTACATGTGAGCAACTTGCGAAATCAGCGCACTATTTTTATACGATTCTTCAAAATTTTCTAATTCTTCGAAACTTTTTAATTTATAGTTTTCTGGATAAATGATTTTTTCTTTTACAGCCTTTTTCATCTGTAATTAATTATAACTTATTCAGCATCTTTTAGTTGTTCTTGCATTCGTTTTTTCTTAATGAAGTGATTAACAATTGCATTTTGAACTGGTTCAAAACAAAGAGCTAGTACGAGAACGATACCTTTTACCATCGTTTGAACGTGCTCTGTTGCCCCAATTAACAATAGACCATTATTTAGAATACCAATAATCATAACGCCTGCAATGGTACCTTCAATGGAGCCACCACCTCCTGCAAAACTAACACCACCAAGAATAACCGCAGTCATAACATCCATCTCTAAACCAATACCAGTACCTGGTTGAGCAGAACTGACACGAGCTAACATGACGATCGCGGAAATTCCAGTAAAGAAGCCACAGAGTAAAAAGGAGGCTAAGCGTACTTTCTTGACATCAATTCCTTGTAATCTAGCAGCTTCATTGTTTCCTCCGATGGCATAAAAATAACGTCCAAAATAAGAAAACTTAAGAATGAAGATGCCAATTGCAACGACAATCAATAAAATGATGACAGGAGTAGGGATAATACCAACATATCCCTTACCTAAAAAACCGAGTCGTTGGTCTAAACCACCAATTGGTAAGCCGTTTGAAAGTGTATAACTTAAGCCTTTTAAGATTTGACCTGTACCTAAGGTGATAATCATAGGGGCTAGATTTGTGCGTGTTACAATAAAACCATTGAACGCACCTGCGCAAACAGCCAATAATACACCGAGCAAAGCAGCAACCCAAACATCAACCCCACGATTATTTAGAATGCCAATTGTAATACCAACAAGAGAAATAATTGAGCCGACGGATAAATCGACCCCACCTGATATTGCAACAAAAGTCATACCGGTTGCACAAACACCTAATACCGCAATTTGTCTTAACACAGTAATTAAATTATCGAAAGTTAAAAAGACGGGGGAAGCGATGGAAAAGACAATAAATAGCATTAACAATGCCAAATAGATACCAGTCGTTTTACTAACTTTTATTTTCATAATTCCTCCATTACAACGGTTTTACCGCTTTTGACGCATATTGCAGAACTAAGTCTTGTGAGAATTCCTCTTTTTGTAGTTCACCAGAAATACGTCCTTCTGAATAAACTAGGATTCGATCTGACATTCCTAATAGCTCTGACATATCGGAAGAAATCATAATGATTGCCATTCCTCTTGCCGCCAAATCATTAATAATTTTATAAATTTCAAATCGTGCTCCCACATCAATTCCTTGTGTTGGTTCATCAAATATCAAGACCTTCATATTTGATGCTAGCCATCTACTAATGACCACTTTTTGTTGATTCCCACCACTTAAATCTGCAACTGCTTCATCGAGTGAAGAAGTTTTTATATTAATCGCTTCTTTATAAGCATTGACTGCATCAAGTTCTTTTTTCTTATTTACAACTATCCAGTCACAATACTCTTTAATGGTTAGAATCGAAAAGTTAAATTTTACACTGCTTCCTTGGAATAAACTTAGTCGTTTTCGATCTTCACATATTAAGCCGATTCCATTTTTAATAATTTCAGAGGGGGAAATACGTTTAATTTCTTTTCCTTCAATAAATACTTGACCTCGATCAATGGGGAGATATCCTAAAATGGACATTGCGGTTTCAGAACGCCCTGACCCAACAAGACCACCAAGACCTAGCACTTCACCTTTGCGTACTTTAAAAGAAATATTATGAAGTTTATCACTATAGAGGTTTTTTATTTCGAAAACCTCTTCACCAATGGTGGCATTGCGTTGTGGATATTCTTCTGTTAATTCACGTCCGACCATTAATCGAATTAATTTATTGTGATCTAAATTACTGGTTAACTCCGTTGTTACTTTTTGGCCGTCACGTAAAATGGTGACACGATCCGCCATCTCAAATATTTCATCGAGTCGATGTGAAATATAAATAATAGCGACACCTTTTTGTTTCAAATTAGAAATGACTTCAAATAGCAATTTTACCTCACTTGTACTAAGTGTTGAAGTGGGTTCATCCATGATTAAGATTTTTGCATTTTTGGAAATAGCACGAACGATTTCTACCAGTTGCATATAGGAGTTGGAAAGATTGCCTACGATTTCATTTGGATCAATCGATAAACCTAATGCTTTAAATTCTTTTAGTGCTAAGTCATTCATTTCTTTTCGATTTAAAATGATGCCGTTTTTTGGCTCGCGACCTAGAAAAATATTTTCAGAAACAGTCATGGGCATGACTAATGAAAAGTCTTGATAGATAACAGCAATTCCATTTTCTTGCGATATCATAGGATTTCCTGTTTCCATCTTTTGGCCATTTACGATGATTTCGCCATCATCTGGCTTTACTGCCCCAGAAACCATTTTAATTAAAGTAGATTTACCGGCGCCATTTTCGCCAACAATTGCATGAACTTGGCCAGGATAAAATTCATCTGAAAAATGGTCTAAAGCAACAACACCGGGGTAAATTTTTGTTAGATGATTAATTTTTAATATCGGTTCCATAAATACCTCGAATTCACAAAGAAGTAGTACATTGCTTACTCAAATTGAATAAGCAATGTACCGGAGAAAAGGTTATTAAAGATTGTTTTCGTTTAAGTACCATTTTTCGTCGTCCCATGTATCATATGGCTTTGGGGCGATTGGAATGGATGTTTGGATGAAATCCACTGTATAGGGATTATGCGTAGGTGGGAGTTCTTTTGCGACACCGGTTTTCACAGTATACTTCGTTGTATCGCCAACCCATCCTTTTTCAAAAGAGAATTTACCACCACCATTACTACAAATGCGGAGGTGCCATAATTTCCAAGCCTTTTCTGCTTCATCATAAATGAAGTCATTTGCATAGGCTAAAAAACACCATACAGCTTTTAGTTCGCCAGCTTCATTCACAATCGTTTCATAACCTGGAGATTCCCATGTGCCACGTGCTGTTTTCCCGTCTTTTGCAATCTCGATGCAGGGATTGGTTAAGTAGTGTTTTAATACGATACCCTTGGAGGCATCTTCATCCATATAAAAGTTTTTTTCGAAAATCATATGCACTTTATCTGGTCCGATTAATTCTTCACTTACCGCAAACTGCATGGATACATCATCACGATTCATTGCAAAGTGACCAATGTGCTTATGCATAAATTTTTGGTTATGAACATTTTCGTATTTTGCCATTAAATTACAAATTTCATTTTTCGATTTCAGCAACCAGAGCTCATGTTCTAGTGCTTCCACTTTTTCAAGTATTTCTTCGTTTGTCATTCTTCTTCAAGCCTTTCTTTTAATTCAACTAATGCAGTATCCAATGCTACTTTTAAAACATTTGCACAATCTTCTTTTCCAAAACTTACATAGTAATGTCCAGGAAGAAGGATATCTGCAACTTCTTCGTTCATACGACGTAAAGAATTTACATAACCTTTCACATCGGAACCTGGTGGCATAAAGGGAAGTCCAATAGTAATATCATCGTGTGGTGGATCAGGTTGGATTTCTAGGAAGTCTCCTAACGCAATCGCAACTTTATCCTTGAGATATACTTTGATCGCTACCGAACCAGGAGAATGTCCTGGGATATGAATGATTTCAAATTTTGTGCCATTGATATCAAAGACATCTTTATCTTTTACAACGACATCCACTTTGGTTGGTGTGAAGACTGCGCCTGGAAAAAGTTTTTCTATGATGGGAGGGAATCCATTTTCAATCTCATCTGCATCTTCCGGTCCAACATAAAGTTTGGATCCAAGTTCTTTCACACGGAAACAATTCCCAGAATGATCAAAATGAGAGTGGGTTAGGAAAGTGTGGGTGATTGGATAAGAATCCAATCCCCACTCCTTTAAACCGTTCATAATGGTATTCCATTGTTGTTCAGAAAATCCAGGGTCAATCATGACAAGTTCATCGCCACATTTTACAACATAGCTATTTGAGTTTGTACGATAGTCAACTCCACTTAATTTATATAGATTTTCACATAATTGCATTAAATTCACCTAAATTCTATTTAACAAAGGTGCTTGCAGAAGAAGCATCAATTTTATCAACATTCATAGGGATAATAGTTTCGGTTTGTGTACCTTCAATTAGACTAGTAGCTAAATCAACACAACGGATACCTAAAACCAAACTATCAACATCGGTGCTTCCTTTATAGAATCCTTTACCATTGATCATTTCTTCAGCACCTACAGCTGAAATATCACTACCAAATACCGCAGTCTTAGCAGGATCTTTTCCGGAAGCTTCCATTGCTTGTGCTGCACCTAATGCGGCACCATCAGTAAGCGTTGCAACAACACTGATGTTTGGATTTGCTTGTAATAAACTTTCAACAGCATCTAATGCACCTGGTGTATCAAGTGCAGCTGCAACACCGACGATTTTCGCATTTGGAGCTAAGGAAGTAATGGTTTCTTTTACTGCTGCGTCTCTTTCATTGGTGTTTGCCATACCTAAGCCCATTTCAAGAACTGCAACTTCTGCTTCTCCATTTAATTCATTGTTAATGAAATCCGCAACCATTTCACCTACAGCTGTACCAACTGCTTTGTTGTCACAAACATAGAATGCATCATAAACACCAGAATCCATACCAAAAGAAAGAATCTTAATGCCTTTTGATTGCGCGTCTTCAAGTGTAGATTTTAAAGCATCCGCATCCACACATTGGACAACGATTGCATCCACGCCTTGAATAATCATAGTTTCAACATCACTAATTTGCTTTGCTGGATCCCCACCTGCATCACCAACAACAAGCGTATAACCAAGTTCATCACATCTCTTTTGTGCATCATCACGAATTACTGCAATAGATGTGTCAGATAGACTCATGAATGCAAAACCAATTTTGTAAGCTTTTGATTCTTCGCTAGAGGCTGCAGACTCTGCAGTTGTAGGTGTTTCAGCACTTGCACTTGCAGGTGCATCGGTAGAACTTGTTGCAGTATTGCTACAAGCAACTAGCGTTGTAAGCGCTAACATGATGGAAAATAGTTTTTTCATTTTTCTTCCTCCTATCTAATGATGAAAAACTAATATCTATGGATATTGGAACAATATCCTTTGTTAGTTGCATACTAGCAAAGCGATAAAATTGTATGCAATGGAAAATAGGGGCATTGCACATACGTGCAATGTGAAAAAACATGTTAAGTTTGTGTTCGCATTTTTTATGATTATGTTAGGAAGTGAGGGAAACTTATGATTAACTTGGAGCGTAAAGAAAAATTACGCAATCAAATGATTCGACTAGAAGCATATAATGAAATCCAAAATCAAATGGGACGTTTTACAGCAGCAATTAATTATAAAGAAATGAAATGTATGTCTTTTTTTTCTAATGAAAGAGAAGACGTATCCTTAGAGTATGCGGATGAAGGCATATTTGTGGGAAGAGAAGCAATCCAAACTTTTCTTTCGGAATCGATAGGAAAAGGATATGAAGAAGGAGAGTTAATTGATTTCCAATTAACAACACCAATTATTGAAGTTGCAAAAGATGTAAAGAGTGCACGTGCAGTATGGTGGTCACCAGGAATCACCTCTTTAGCTAAGGAGAACAACAATCCACAACCTATTTGGTTATGGGGAGAGGTAGCGGTAGATTTTGTATATGAAAACGGGCAATGGCTCATTTTGCATCTGCATTATTTCCGCACTGTGAAATGTGATTATCATAAAGGATGGGTGGAAGATACAAGTATGATTAACCGACCCAATATCCCCATGCATCCTCTTGCTCAACCGACAACTTATCATAATCCATACCATTCAAAAGCAATACGTTATGGAATACCTGCGGCGCCTTATGCCTATGAAACAGAAGATGGTGCAAATTGGATGTTACGGAATGATAAAACAAAATAAGAGGTGGCTATGATTACAATTGAAGATTTAGATGTGTTAGAGGAAGATGAGTTTGCCGAATTAGAAAGGCGAATCGAAACACAAATAGCAATATGGGAAATCAAAAACCTGAGAGGGAGGATGGCAATTTTTCATGATGATCAACATATAGGGGAGCCACGTCTTGAATTAAAGGCAATTCATCATCCTAGCTTTGATGTGGAAGGAGAGATGAATTTTCGAAAGACACCCGTTGTGGATAGTTTAGAGGGAAATATGTTGATTCACCCTATCACAACACCAATCATCGAAGTAAATAAAGACAATTCAAAGGCAAGAGGTCTTTGGTGGTCAATCGGAATAGAGGGTTTATCTAAGTTTCGCGAGACACCCATGGCAATATGGAGTGTTGGCATGATTCCAGGCGTTCATGTAAAAGAAAAAGATGGATGGAAGATATTGTCAGGTATGTGGCAACGAACAACAAAAAATGAATTCCATGCAGGTTGGGTAGAGGATATGCAACCAACAAATACCCGTCCACAGATTTCAAAAGAAGAGGATAGGGCGCGTTTAGGTAAATATGCATACCAAAAAAATGAAAAGCGTAAATCTATTTCGCAACCTCCTTATCCGGATACATGGGAAAAATATCCTGATGAACTTGACCAAACGTGGCAAGAAATGAAGTAAAAGTCATATAAATTCCCTTTTCTTGGGAAATAATTTGAAAAATGTAAGCGGAAACATAAAAATTTCCGCTTTTCTGTTTGAAAAAGGTTGAAAAGGCAACCAAAATGAAAATTTTCATTATTTTAAAAAAGTTTAAAAAAATGCTTGCATAAGCCATTTTAGAGTGATATTATACCAAAGCACTCGTGTAGACGTGGGAGGTTGCCGGCACGCTGAAAGACGTTGTCACAACGTGATAACCGGGGAATTTCCACTGAGCGATTCCTATATATAAATAGGAAGTGAATATAAGGAGGAAAAATTCATGGCAAAAAACGCTGTAAGAATTCGTTTGAAGGCTTATGAGAACAGAAATCTAGATGCAGCCAGCCAAAAAATTGTTGAGACTGTCAACAATCATGGCGCAAAAAAGATTGTAGGACCTGTTCCACTTCCAACGGAAAGAGAAGTGATTACAGTACTACGTGCTGTTCACAAGTACAAGGACTCTCGTGAGCAATTCGAGATCCGCACGCACAAGAGACTAATTGAAATCATTGGTCCTAGTGCTGAGACGATTGATGCACTCAGTAGATTAGATCTACCTAGTGGTGTAGACATCGAAATCAAGCTTTAAGGAAAGGGACCGGGTGATTAAATATGAAAGGTATCTTAGGACGTAAACTCGGCATGACGCAAGTCTTTACAGAAAATGGAGCACTCATTCCAGTTACTGTAATTGAAGTACAACCAAACGTCGTGTTGCAGAAGAAAACAAATGAGATCGACGGTTATGAAGCACTACAACTTGGCTATGAAGATGTCAAAGAACAACGTGCAAACAAGCCATCGATTGGACATGCAAAGAAAGCAAACACTGCGCCAAAGAAATACATCCGTGAAATCAAAGCAGATGAAATGATGGACCAAGAAGTTGGTGCACTTATCAAAGCAGATGTATTCGAAGCAGGTGATGTCGTAGATGTAACTGGTATTTCTAAAGGTAAAGGATACTCAGGTACAATCAAACGTTACAACGCACATCGTGGTCCAGAATCGCACGGTGGTTCCAAAAACGTTCGTCACATTGGATCATTAGCAACAACAGGTCGTAACAATGGACGTATCGAAAAGAACACACCAATGCCAGGACACTTAGGAGTTGATACAACAACCAACCAAAACTTAACGGTTATTAAGGTTGATGCAGAAGAAGGCTACATTCTCGTTAAGGGAAATGTACCAGGTCCAAGAAAAGGACTTGTCATCATTAAGACAACTGTAAAACCGGTTAAGAAAGTTGCGGTAGAAGAATTAATCAGCTACGCAAAAGAAGAACCAGTCGTGGAAGAAGCTCCTGCAGAGGAAGAAGTTGTAGAAGAAACTCCAGTTGAAGAAGCTGCTCCAGCAGAAAACGAAGAAGGAAAGTAGAGGAGGTAAGTCATGTCTAAGGTTGATGTATTTAGCCAGGAAGCCAAAAAAGTTAAGACAATGGATCTTTCTGACGAAGTATTTGGAATCGAACCAAATCAACAAGCAATTTATGATGCGGTCCTCGTCTACCAAGCTGGTTTAAGACAAGGCACACATAACACACTTACAAGAGCCTATGTAAGTGGTACAGGTAAAAAACCATTCCGTCAAAAAGGAACAGGTAGAGCACGTCAAGGTTCAACACGTGCAACACAATGGAGAGGTGGCGCCATCGCATTTGGTCCACATCCACGTAAATATGGTTACAAGTTGAACCGCAAAGTTCGTCAATTAGCACTCCGTAGTGCATTAAGTGAAAAGTTACAAGGTGAAAACTTAACTGTTCTTGAAAACTTGAACTTTGACGAAATGAAAACAAAGAAAGCTGTTGCGCTAATGAAGGCGTTTGAATTTGACCGCAAGACATTATTCGTTGCGGATGCATCGGAAGATTATGACAATGCATACATCTCCATGCGTAACATTCCAAATGCATTAGTCGTCTGTGTAGAAGAATTAAATGTTTATGACATCGTCAATGCAGATAAGATTGTCTTCACAGAAGCAGCGGCTACGACAGCTGGGGAGGTATTTGCATAATGAGTGCTCGTGACATTATCATTCGCCCAATTATCACCGAAAAGAGTATGCGTGATAATAGTGAAGGCAATAAGGTTTACTTCGAAGTACGCAAAGACGCAAACAAAACAGCTGTTGCGCAGGCAATCGAAGAGATCTATCACATCAAGCCTGAAAAAGTAAACATTGTAAACGTTCATCCAAAAACAAAACGTGTTGGACGTTACACTGGTAAGACAAACGCAGTGCGTAAAGCAATTGTGAAGTTACCAGAAGGACAAGATATCAGCTTGTTCAATGACGAGAATAAATAAGCTGATACAACTATCGGAGGAAGACGCGATCTCCGGATAAGATGCGAAAGGAAAGTAGAGAAAAATGACAGTCATTAAGTATAAGCCGACGACAAATGGTCGTCGCAACATGACGACACTCAGCAATGACCGCATTACAAAGTCAAAGCCAGAGAAAAGCTTGGTCGTCAAAAAAGTAAGCACTGGTGGCCGTGGTAATACAGGACGTATTACAACAAGACATCACGGCGGCGGTGTCAAACAAAAATACAGAATTATTGATTTCAAGAGAAACAAAGACAACATCGAAGGTGTTGTAGCAGCAATTGAGTACGATCCAAATCGTAACGCAAACATTGCCCTCATCAACTATAAAGATGGTGAAAAACGCTACATTATCTGCCCACAACAACTTGAAGTAGGCAATAAAGTCATCAGTGGCGAAGCGGTGGACATCAAGGTCGGAAATGCGATGGAACTTCGCAACATTCCAGAAGGTACCTTCGTACACTGTGTCGAGATGACCCCAGGAAAAGGTGGACAAATGGCACGTGCTGCTGGATGTTCCGCACAAATCCTAGGCTTCGATGGCCCATATGCAACCTTACGTTTATCCAGTGGTGAAGTTCGTAAAGTGCGCAACAACTGCCGCGCAACCGTTGGTATCGTAGGAAATGAAGACTACAGTTTGATTAACTGGGGTAAAGCAGGTCGTAATCGTTGGAAGGGTATTCGCCCAACCGTACGTGGTTCTGCGATGAACCCGGTTGACCACCCACACGGTGGTGGTGAAGGACGTACACCAGTTGGACGTAAATCGCCAATGACCCCATGGGGCAAGAAAGCAATGGGTGTTAAGACACGTAAACATAAGAAAGCATCTAACGCACTCATCATGAGTCGCCGTAAAGGTAAGTAATTGAAAGGAGAAAGAAAAAATGTCAAGAAGTGTTAAAAAAGGTCCATTCTGTGATGCAAGCTTGATGAAAAAAGTAGAAGCACAAAATGCCGCAAACCGTAAAGAAGTGATTAAGACATGGTCTCGCCGTTCAGTTATTTATCCAAGCTTTGTAGAACATACATTCGCTGTATACAACGGCAAAGAACATGTGCCAGTCTATGTTACCGAAGATATGGTTGGACATAAACTTGGTGAATTCGTATTAACACGTCGCTTTGGTGGACATGGCGACAGCAAAGGAACTACCTCTGGTGGTGGAGGCGGAAATGCCGCTGCACTCGCAGCAGCTAATGCTGCATCAAGCGCAGCACCTGCTCCAGCAGCTGCACCAGCTGAGGATAAGGAAGCGTAAGGAGGAGAATGAATATGGATGTAAAAGCTACTGCTAAAACCGTTCGTTGCACCCCTCGTAAAGCTCGCTTAGTCTTAGACCTAATTCGTGGCAAGAGTGTAGAAGAAGCACTCGCAATGCTACAATTCATGCCTAACCAAGCAGCTGGCGCTGTAGCGAAAGTAGTCAAAAGTGCTGCGGCTAACGCAACACACAATCATCAATTAGATGAAACAAAACTCTATGTAAAGAGTTGTTATGCAGACGAAGGAATCGTCATGAAGAGATGGATGCCTCGCGCAAAAGGTAGTGCATCACAAATTCTAAAGAGAACGAGCCACATTACAGTTGTGGTATCGGATGAGAAGTAAGGAGGAAAAGCGAAGCTATGGGACAAAAAGTAAGCCCGATCGGCATGAGAGTTGGCGTTATCCGCGACTGGGAATCCAGATGGTATGCAGAAAAAGCTGACTTTGGTGAATTGTTAAATGAAGATGTAAAAGTTCGCGAATTCCTTTCGAAAGAATTGAAAGATGCGTACATCTCTCACATTGAAATTGAACGTACTTCAAAGAAAGATTTGAAAGTCATTATCCGCTGTTCAAGACCTGGTGCTGCCGTTGGTAAAGATGACAATGGTAAGGACCGTATGGATGTCTTGAAACAAAAGATTTCCAAATTGGTTGGCGATAAGAACGTAAAGATTGATGTCGTACAAATCGCAAATCCAGATTTAGATGCAACCTTAGTTGCTCGTAAGATCTGCGAACAATTAGAACAACGTCAATCCTTCCGTATTGCGCAAAAGAAAGCCATCCAACAAACTATGCGTTCTGGCGCAAAAGGAATTAAAACTTTAGCGGCTGGTCGTTTAGGTGGAGCAGAAATTGCTCGTTCTGAAGGTTACTCTCAAGGTGTTGTACCTTTACATACATTGCGTAGTGACATTGACTATGCGTGGGATGAAGCACATACAACGTATGGAAAAATTGGTGTAAAAGTTTGGATCTGCCGTGGCGAAGTATTGCCAGGACAAATGGTCAAAGAACCAGAAGCACCAGCACGTCCAGCACGTGACAACCGTCGTGGTGGCAAAAACAACCGTGGCGATCGTAGACCTGGCCGTTCACGTAAAGAAGAAAATGCGGAAGCTCCAGTAGAGGCACAAAACGTTGCTGCACCAGTGGAAACACCGGTTGAAGCACCAGTAACCGCCCCAGAAGAAACAACAGAGGGAGGTAACGAATAATGTTAATGCCAAAACGTACAAAATACAGAAGACCTCATCGTTTGAGTTATGAAGGCCGTGCAAAAGCAGGACGTGAATTAGCGTTCGGTGATTACGGTATCGTAGCAGACGAAGGTGCATATATCAGCAGTAACCAAATCGAAGCTGCACGTATCGCTATGACACGTTATATGGACCGTGGTGGTAAAGTATGGATTAAAATTTTCCCACATTTAGCAAAAACAAAGAAACCTCTCGAAGTTCGTATGGGTTCTGGTAAAGGTGCTCCTGATCATTGGGTAGCTGTTGTTCAACCAGGTAGAATCCTATTCGAAATCGCCGGGGTGAGTGAAGAAGTGGCACGTGAAGCATTGCGCTTAGGCGCGAACAAACTTTGCGTCAAGACCCGCTTTGTAAAAAGGGAAGGCGGTAAGTAATCATGAACGTAAAAGAAATTAGAGATATGAGCAACGAAGAACTTGCAAAAGAAATCGATGCGCTCAAAGAAGAACTATATGGATTACGTTTCCAACAAGCTACAGGCGGATTGGAAAACCCAGCCCATATGAAAGATGTTCGTAAAACAATCGCACGTATTAAAACCGTGATGACAGAACGTGCAAAAGGTGAGTAAAGGAGGACAAAGTCATGGAAAGAAATAATCGTAAAGTATTGCGTGGCGTTGTCGTATCCGACAAGATGGACAAAACCATTGTTGTCCAAATCGAAACCACGAAGAGTCATCCATTATACGGAAGACGTGTAAAGTATTCCAATAAATTCAAAGCACACGATGCAAACAACGAAGCACATGTTGGCGATACGGTCGAAATCATGGAGACGAGACCACTATCCAAAGACAAACACTTCCGTCTTGTACGTGTCGTTGAAAAAGCAGTAATTCTATAAACACTGGGAGGAGAAAGCAATGATTCAAAATGAAAGTAGATTGAAAGTCGCTGATAACACCGGTGCAAAAGAGTTATTGGTGATTCGCTGCTTGGGCGGTAGTCGCCGTCGGTCAGCAAACATTGGCGATGTTGTAGTATGCACAGTGAAATCTGCAATTCCAAATGGATCTGTGAAACAAGGACAAGTCGTTAAATGTGTAATCGTACGTAGCGTTTATGGCTTACGTCGTGACAACGGTAGTTATATTAAATTTGATGAAAACGCAGCTGTTATCATCAAAGATGATATGACACCACAAGGTACACGTATTTTTGGACCGGTCGCAAGAGAACTTCGTGATAAAGGTTACATGAAGATTGTCTCCTTAGCACCGGAAGTATTATAGGAGGTCGCAAGATGAAGATTAAAACAGGTGATACAGTAAAAGTCATTAGTGGCCACTATAAAGGAACAACAGGCGAAGTAAAAGCGGTTAGTCCTAAGAAACATAAGATTATTGTGGAAGGTGTCAACATTGTCAAACAATCTCTTAAGCCTACACAGGCTAATCCAGATGGTGGCATTGTGGAACGTGAAGCAGCAATCGATATCAGCAACGTCATGTTGTATGACAGCAAAGCAAAGAAAGCTGGTCGTGTTGGATTCTCAACTGGTAAAAAAGGTGAGAAAGTTCGTATCAACAAAGGAACTGGCAAAGAAGTCAAGGAGGCTAAGAAATAATGAACCGTTTGGAAGAAAAATACAAAGAAACGATCAAGCCTGCCTTGATTAAGGAGTTTGGTTACACAAGTTCAATGGAAGCTCCAAAGCTTGAAAAAGTAGTCATTAACTTCGGTGTTGGAGATGCGATTACCAATCCAAAATTATTGGAAGAAGCAGTCTCTGAATTAACACAAATCTCTGGTCAAAAACCAGTTATCACAAAAGCGAAGAAATCCATTGCGAACTTCAAATTACGTGAAGGCATGGCAATCGGATGTAAAGTTACACTTCGTGGAACACGTATGTATGACTTCCTCGACAAGTTGATCAACGTGTCATTACCACGTGTGCGTGACTTCCATGGTGTTTCTGGGACCGCATTTGATGGTCGTGGAAATTACACCTTAGGTGTTCGTGAACAATTGATTTTCCCAGAAATCAACTTCGATAAAGTTGGGAAAATCCGTGGTATGGATATTGTCATCGTTACAAGTGCGAAGACAAACAAAGAAGCATATGCATTACTAGAACAATTAGGAATGCCATTTGCGAAAGTAGGAGGTTAAGAATTATGGCAAAAACATCTTTGAAAATTAAACAGAGCCGTCCTGCTAAATTCTCCACTAGAGAATACACACGTTGTGAACGTTGTGGACGTCCACATTCTGTCTTAAAGAAATATAAATTATGTCGTATTTGTTTCAGAGAATTGGCATACAAAGGCCAAATCCCTGGAGTAAAGAAGGCTAGTTGGTAAAGGAGGAACACGAGATATGAATATGACAGATCCTATCGCCGATATGCTGACAAGAATTCGTAATGGCGTACAGGCTAACATGGAAACCGTCGATGTGGTTCCGGTATCAAAGGTTAAGACAGAAATTGCTCGAATCCTTAAAGAAGAAGGATACATCGAAAAATATGCAATCACAGGAGAAGGCATTGAAAAGAAAATGACGGTCACATTGAAATATGGACCAAACAAAGAAAAAGTCATTTCTGGAATCAAGCGTATCTCCAAACCAGGACTTCGCGTTTATGCAAAACAAAACGCAATTCCAAAAGTCTTGAATGGGTTAGGCGTTGCCATCATTTCCACAAGCCAGGGTATGATGACAGATAAAGACGCACGCAAGAAACATGCAGGCGGCGAAGTCGTTGCCTACATCTGGTAATAAGGAAAGGAAAAGAAAATGTCACGTATCGGAAATAAAGCGATTACCGTTCCTGCCGGTGTTGAAATTGAAATCACCGAAGGGAATGAGGTGACGGTAAAAGGTCCTAAGGGAACGCTAACAAGAAAGTTTTCCCCACTCATTGGAATTGAGAACAAGGACGGAATTATCACAGTCACCCGTCCGAATGAGGAAAAACACACAAAACAACTTCACGGCACAACACGTGCCCTACTCAACAGTATGATCACAGGTTGCCACGAAGGCTTCACCAAAACACTTGAGATTGTCGGTATTGGTTACCGTGCATCCATTCAAGGAAAGAAGCTAACGATGGGTCTAGGCTTCTCGCATCCAGTTGAATTCGAGATTCCAAGTGATCTCACTGTAGAAACACCAGATCAAAACACAATCAACGTTACAGGGATTGATAAACAACGTGTCGGCGAATTTGCCGCAAACGTACGCGCAGCTAAGAAACCAGAACCTTATGGAGGAAAAGGTGTTCGCTACAAGGGTGAACATGTCCGTCGTAAGGAAGGTAAGACAGCAGCTGCTAAGAAATAGGAAAGGAGTATACAATGCTTAAGAAAACAAAGAAAAATGAAGAGCGTTTACGCAGACATGCACGTGTCCGTCGTATTGTCAGCGGTACTCCTGAGTGCCCTAGATTGAATGTGTTCCGTTCAAACAAGCATATCTATGCGCAAGTCATTGACGACTCCACAGGAAAAACCTTGTGTGCTTCTAGCTCTGAACTATTGAAACTTGAAAATGGTGGAAATATTGAAGCAGCGAAGAAAGTCGGCGAAGACATCGCAAAGAGATGTAAAGACGCTAAGATTGAATCTGTAAAGTTCGACCGTGGCGGTTATGTATATCACGGTAGAGTCCAAGCCCTTGCGGATGCCGCAAGAGAAGGCGGACTGAAGTTCTAAGAAAGGAGAGTACATTATGGCAGAACGTAAACCATTTAGAAAACCACGTGAACCAAAAGAGTTCGATGATGTTGTAGTCTCCATTAACCGTGTTAGTAAAACTGTTAAAGGTGGACGTAGAATGAGATTCAGTGCCCTTGTTGTTGTAGGAGATCATAAAGGTCGTGTAGGCTTTGGTCTTGGTAAAGCAGCAGAAGTACCTGATGCAATCAAGAAAGCAACCGAAGCTGCAAACAAGAATGTATTCCGTGTACAACTTGTTGAAGACAACCGTACCGTTCCACATGCAGCACAAGGTAAGCATGGTGCAGCAAATGTCTTCTTGAAACCAGCTGCTCCTGGTACTGGAGTTATCGCTGGTGGTGCAGTTCGTTCTATTTTGGAACTTGCTGGCATTAGTGATGTGTTATCGAAAGTTATCGGTAGCCGTACACCAGTTAACGTTGTACAAGCTACATGCAAAGCACTTCAAAGTATGAGAACAGTAGAAGACGTTGCAAAAACACGCGAAAAGAAAGTCGCAGAAATTCGATAAGGAGGAGCGAACATGAAGTTAAATGAACTAAAAGCAAACGATGGCGCGCGCTTCACATCGAAACGACTTGGTCGTGGCCAAGGTTCCGGTCAAGGTAAGACAGCTGGAAAAGGTCACAAAGGACAAAACGCGCGTAGCGGTGGCGGTGTCGCAATTGGGTTCGAAGGTGGACAAACACCTCTCTATAAGAGAATCCCAATGCGTGGATTTACAAACCGTAATCGTAAAGAATACGCTATCGTAAACGTAAAAGACTTGAACAAATTTGAGGATGGGGTTGTTGTAAACTTCGAATCCTTAAAGGCAGCAGGTCTTGTGAAAAAACCTTTAGATGGACTAAAGATTTTGGGAAATGGAAAACTTGAAAAGAAACTCACTGTTCAAGCTAACAAATTTACGAAATCCGCAGAAAAAGCCATTGTAGAAGCAGGCGGAACAGCAGAGGTGCTGTAATATGTTACGCACTTTCGCCAGTTTCTTTAAGAATAAAGAGATTCGTAACAAGATTCTCTTTACCTTGGCGATGTTACTTATCTATCGCATCGGTGCATCCATTCCTGTTCCAGGTATTAACACCGAAGCATTAGCAGCACAAATCGCTGACAACTCCATCCTCAGCATGATGAACATGCTGGGTGGTGGCGCCTTCGAGCGTATGTCCGTATTTGCGATGGGTGTTGGGCCATACATTACCGCAAGTATTATCATCCAGCTTCTCAGTATGGATGTCATCCCTGCGTTAACCGAAATGGCGAAGTCTGGACAAACTGGCCGGACGAAAATGGATAAGATTACCCGTTACCTTGGCGTTGTGCTTGCCTTTGTACAAGCCGCAAGCTTGGTATATGGATTTGATCGCCAATATGCAATATTGGAAAGTTCAAAACTCTCAACCTACTTGTTTGTTGCGACGGTCTTGACGGCTGGAACCATGTTCCTCTTATGGATTGGGGATCGCATCAGCTTGAAGGGTGTAGGAAACGGTATCTCCATGATTATCTTTGCGGGTATCGTATCAAATATGCCAGCGAGTTTTGCGCAAGTATTCAATATTGAAGTTGCCGGTGCTGCAAATGGTGCGGCATTCAGTGGTGTATTAAGATTCTTACTTTATTGTGTATTGTATCTTGTCATTATTGTGGGAGTTATCATTATGCAACTTGCACAAAGAAAGATACCAATCCAATATACCTCGAGTTCGAATACAAGAGGAAACGATATTACCTACTTGCCATTTAAGATTAACTCTGCAAGCGTAATTCCTGTCATCTTTGCTTCCGCAATCATGACAGCCCCACAAATCATCTTGAGTTTCATAAACGCAGATGCATATCGTACGGTCAGTAACTTCTTAAGTTTACAAAGACCAGTGGGCTTAATTATCTATGCAGTATTAACCTTCTTGTTTACCTTCTTCTATACCGACTTACAAGTCGATCCAGAAAAGGTAGCAGAGAATTTAGGTAAGAGTGGCGCTTATATCCCAGGCATTCGTCCTGGCACTGAAACAAAGACGTATTTGAAGAAAGTCATTCATCGAATTACGGTCTTAGGTGCAACGGCATTAACTATCGTAGCAGTATTACCATACTTGTTACCAATGTTAAATATCTTGCCCGCAAGCACTGCTTTAGGTGGAACCGGTATTATTATCGTAGTTGGTGTTGCGATGGAAACAGTCTCGCAATTAAAGGGACAACTAACACAGAAACAGTATCACGGTTTCCTAAAATAGGAGGAGCGATATGAATATTCTGATTATGGGTCCAGCAGGGTCTGGAAAAGGTACAATGTCGGAACGTATCATTGATGCGTATGACATTCCTCACATTTCGACAGGCGATATGCTTAGAGAAAATGTACGCAACAACACCGAATTAGGACAAGAGGCAAAGTCTTATATGGAGGCTGGAAAGCTTGTTCCTGATGAAGTTATCAACGCAATGGTTGAGAAGAGACTTCTTGAACCAGATTGTCAAAAAGGATACTTATTAGATGGTTTCCCAAGAACTTTAGTGCAAGCACAAGCATTTAGTGAAATTGCTGAAAAGATTGGAAAACCAATCGAAACTGTAATCGCGTTAGAAGTTCCAATGGAAGTTCTTGAAAAACGCATTACTGGTCGTCGTGTTTGTTCCGAATGTGGTGCCATTTACCACATTGAAGGACATCCTACAAAAGTAGAAGGTGTGTGTGATGTTTGCGGTGGCGCAGTTGTGCAACGTAAAGATGACACCATCGAACAATTGAAGGTCCGTATGGAAGAATACGAAAATAGCACAAAACCAGTAATTGATTATTACGGTGAGAAAGGCCTCGTGCATACGATTGACGCTTCACGGAATCGTGAAATCGTCTTTGCAGAGGTACAGGAGGCTTTAGGAGAGGTTGCGTAAACTGGTGCGAGTTTCTCGCACCAGGCGTAAACCTGGAAAGAGAGATTGAATGGGAAAACAGGACGTCATTGAAATGGATGGCATCGTGGAGGATACTCTCCCTAACGCCAACTTCAAGGTGAAACTTCAGAATGGAATGGAGATTCGTGCTCACGTTGCTGGTAAAATCCGTATGAATTACATTCGCATTTTACCAGGCGATCGGGTCACCGTCGAAATTTCACCTTATGATTTAACACGTGGGCGCATAACATATCGGCATAAATAATGCCCGAAGGACTTGAGTCCAGGAGGAAGAATTATGAAAGTAAGACCATCAGTAAAACCGATTTGTGACAAATGCAGGATTATTAAGCGCAAAGGCGTAGTTATGGTTATTTGCGAGAATCCAAAGCATAAACAAAGACAAGGTTAAGAAAAAGGAGAAAGAGACATATGGCACGTATAGCTGGTGTGGATATTCCTTCGAATAAGCGAATTGTAATATCCCTAACCTATATTTACGGAATCGGTCCAACAACTGCGAAGAAGATTCTTGCGGAATGTGGAATCGATGAAAACATTCGTACACGTGATTTGACGGATGAGCAAGAAACAGCAATTCGTCAAAAAGTAGACGAAATCAAAACAGAAGGTGATTTGCGTCGTGAACGTGCACTGAACATTAAGCGTTTAATGGAAATTGGTTGTTACCGTGGAATCCGTCACAGACGTCAATTGCCTGTGCATGGACAACGTACAAGAACCAATGCACGTACACGTAAAGGACCACGTCGTACCGTGGCGAACAAGAAGAAATAACGGGAGGATCTAAATCATGGCAGATAATAGAAAAAAGACCGGCCGTAAGAAGAAAGTTAGACGTAATGTGGCCAAGGGTGTTGCACACATCCATTCCACATTCAACAATACGATCGTAACAATTACCGATGAGGCTGGAAATGCAATTGCTTGGAGTTCTGCTGGAGCTTTAGGTTATAAAGGTTCCCGTAAGAGTACTCCTTATGTAGCACAACTATGTGCAGAAGCTGCAGCAAAAGCAGCTGTAACACAAGGCGTGAAAACGGTTGAAGTAAATGTCAAAGGCCCAGGCCCAGGACGTGAAGCTGCCGTTCGTTCCTTACAAGTTGCAGGACTTGAAATCACAGCAATCAATGATGTGACGCCAATTCCTCACAACGGATGCCGTCCACCAAAGAGACCACGTGGATAAAGATATTACAGGAGGAAATAGCATGCAAAAATTTGAACGCGCCGATTTTGAAGTTGAAGAATATGTTGAATCTGATAACTATGGAAAGTTTGTCTTAGCACCACTTGAAAGAGGGTTCGGGACAACAATCGGGAATGCGCTACGCAGAGTCCTACTGTCATCTTTGCCAGGTGCGGCAGTATTCTCTATCAAAGTGGATGGTGTATACCATGAATTCACTACAATTCCAGGCGTTCGTGAAGATGTATCGATGATCATTCTTCAATTGAAACAACTTGTTATGACAATTGATGATGATGAAACATACACTTTACAAATCTCCGCAAAGGGACCTGGGGTTGTAACAGCAGGGGATATCATTTGCCCAGCACAAGTTGAAGTTCTAAACAAAGACTTAGAAATCGCACACTTAGAAAAAGGTGCAACACTTGAAATGGAACTTCGTGCAAAGAACGGTCGTGGTTATGTTGGAAGTGATTTAAACAAACAACTCAACCAAGGTAGTTCACAAGGAATTGGAACAGTATTTACCGATTCCATCTATACCCCAATTCAAAAGGTATCGTATGAAGTTGAACCAACACGTGTTGGTCAAGATACAAACTATGATAGTTTAACAATGGAAGTTTGGACCGATGGTTCCATCAACCCACAAAAAGCATTATCTATGGGTGCTAAAATCTTAATGGATCACTTAGATATCGTTGCGAACATCAACGAAGATGTACTCAACATGGAAGATGTTCTAAAAGAAGGTGGACCAGAATTACCAAGCAAAGGACAACAGATGATGATTGAAGATTTGGATCTCTCTGTCCGTTCTTATAACTGCTTAAAGCGTGCTGGGATTCAAACTGTTGATGAACTAACACAAAAGACCGAGGATGAGATGATGCGTGTCCGCAACCTCGGAAAGAAATCTTTGAAAGAGGTTAAGGACAAGCTCATTGAGTTAGGTATGGGCTTTAGGTCCTTCGATTAAAGGAGGATAGAACGATGATCAATCGTAGATTTGGAAGAAAAGCAGATCACCGTAAAGCAATGATGCGTAACTTAGCAACATCCATCATTCTCTACGGCCGTGTAGAAACAACGGAAGCAAAAGCAAAAGATATGCGTTCGGTTGTGGATGAGTTAATCACACTTGGTAAAAAAGGTGATTTAGCTGCACGTAGAAGAGCTGCAGCATACGTACGTAACGTACTTGATGAAGAAACAGGCAAAACAGCACTTCAAAAATTGTTTGAAGATGTTGCGCCTAAGTATGCAGACCGTAATGGTGGATATACAAGAGTCATCAAAACAGGTACACGTCGTGGTGATGCTGCACCAATGGCTATCATTGAATTAGTATAACTACATTAACTCCTAGAAATAGGAGTTTTTGTTTGAGTTTTATATTTTATGCAAATATCAAGTTGAATTTGATAAATGCATAATATATAATTGTGTTGAGGATGTAAACATGATAAAAAGAACCATATACAAACAAGTATTAGATACTATTAAAAATAGGCCAGTCACTTTAATAACTGGTGCAAGACAAGTCGGAAAAACAACCATCTGTAAACAACTTGTTAAAGAGAAGGCTTTTAATTATGTTTCTTTAGATAATATACGAGAAAGAAAAGAAGCAATTGATGATCCTGAAATGTTTTTACAGCTACATCCATCTCCACTAATTATCGATGAAGTGCAATATGCACCAGAATTATTTGATGTAATTGAATCAATTGTAAATGATAGTAAATTTAAAAACGATTCTAATTATGGCATGTATGTTTTAACTGGTTCACAATCATATAATTTAATGCAAGGAGTCAGCCAATCTATGGCAGGAAGAATAGGCATAATAGAAATATCTCCTTTGAGTTATAGCGAAATAAAAAAAACTAAAGAAGAACCTTTTAATGTTGAAATTATTAAAATTCAAAATAGGATTAAATCATTAAGAATAAAAGTAGATGATTTGTATAAAATAATAATTAAAGGTTTTTATCCTGAGTTACATGATAATGCAAGTCTTGATGAAGAAAGTTTTTATGCCGATTATGTTAAGACCTATATCGAAAGAGATGTTTCGCAATTAATTAATGTTAAAGATAAATTGTTATTTCAATCTTTTTTAGAATTAATTGCATCAATGACCGGTGAAGAGTTGGTATATGCAAATGTGTCTAAAGTTTTAGGAGTAAGTATTGATACTATTAAATCATGGATAAGTGTTTTAATGGCTGGTTCAATAATTACTTTAATTGAGCCATATAATGAAGACTCAATTACAAAAAGAATAGTAAAAAGACCAAAGATTATTTTTAATGATACTGGTTTAGCTTGTTATTTAGCAGGATTTAATGATCCAGAGACATTAAAAAGAAGTAGATTTGCTGGGCACTTTGTGGAAACATATATAATAAACGAAATTATAAAATCATATAAAAACAATAACGAATCTTGTCGTTTCTATTATTATCGTGATAGTAACCAAAACGAAATTGATTTAATTATGTTAAAGAATGGAGTTCTTACACCAATAGAATGTAAAACAGGGGTTAAATTTAACTCTTCTAATGTCAAGAGTTTTAAGCAATTGAATAAAACTAAATACGAAATAGGAACAGGCTGTATAATATGTAATACTGACACAATTTATAAGGTGGATGACAACGTATATGCTATACCAATAACATCTATTTAGTTATCAAAATAATGACCAAATAAAGTCCTGGAAATAGGAATAATGCATATAAAAATGTAATGATATATGTCTAAAATCAGTGCAAATAATCAATACAGTCGATACTTACGCAAATGGTATGCCAACTCAATGCGAATTAGATGCTGCAAGAATGATTAACGAAGAACTCGATTTGAGAGGAGATTCACATATTATCCTAATTCCGAAAAATGTAGATGTTTCAGAAATTTCTGATTATTTAAGGGGGAACAAATAATATGAATTTAGACATTAACTACTTTTGTACATACGATGAACAAGAAAAATTACTTAACTTTTTGCTTGATTCAAATTCGTTAACAGTATATTCTGACGGGATCAAGAAAAATAAAGAGGATTTTTTGGTGAAAACATTCAATGAAGAATTAAAAAAAACCCACAGAAGAGCAGATGGACATAATGAATATTTTTTTAGTTTTGATAAGGAAGTCGAGATAAGGACACTTTGGACAAAAGGAGATGATTCAATAAGTTATTTACTCGGCCCATCTGACATCAATTGTAATGGTATAGATGTAAAAGCCTGTTCCTATGAAGATAATATGATTCTATTTGGTAGAATTTCTACTATATTTGTTAATGATAAAAAGATAGAAGCTTTTAAAGAATTAAAAAAGTTTATGCGTGGAAAATATAAGAAGAAAGGTAGATGGTATATATCAAACACAATATTAGATAATCCATCTAATTATAGACTTATTCCGGTTGCTGCTAGATTACAACCAATAGAAGGAGACTTAAAATTTTATTAATACTTAGTATAAGATCCAACTTGTTTAGAAAAACACTCATGAACAATTTTCACATTTTGGTTAGCATAGCTTTTATAAATAGGAGGTATATGAAAATGTTAATATCGTGTTTTCGAAATGAAGATAATATGAATAATCTATTAATGTTTGAAGAGCGCTATTCGATTATTCTACCGAATGATTATAAGAGATTTATAATTAAATATAACGGAGGTTACACTCCTGAAACATATGTTTCTAAGTGTAAAAGCAACATCAATGTTTTGTTCGGTTTAAACATAAAAGAAGAAGAATATGATTTAAACACTATACTTGAGAATAAAGGATTGGCTTATGAAATGTTAAAACAAGAACTATTGGTGATTGGCGAAAACGAATGGGGAGACTATTTTTCTATAAACATTAATAAAACATCAAATAATTACGGAGGAGTTACTTTTAAATACCACGACAAGGAGAAGATATTATACACAGCTGAATCATTTGAAAAATTCACAAAACTATGTAAAAGCAGAGTTTTAGAAAAACCGTGGTCAATTGAAGAACGTTGGGAAAGGGTTAGAAAAGCGGGCAACGAAGATAAAATAAATGATTATATTTTAAAAACGTGGCGAGACGAGATAGATTTTTATGAAAGTATTAATCAAGAAGAGTTGATACTGGATTAAAAAAATGAATACTTACATCGTTAATACGACCGTTAATCACTTACACAGTTTGCTTGAAATAGTCACCCGTTAATTGTTAATAATATTAATAAAATACCCAATAATCGCAGAGGCGATGCTGCACCAATGGCTATCATTGAATTAGTATAGTAACAAAGCTCCTAGAAATAGGAGCTTTGTTTTATAAAAAGAGAAAGCTAGACAAGTGCTAGTAGAGAGTTTTATTTCAAAATAATAGTATTTCAATGCATTTAAAAACAAAGTAGAAAACATGAATCATAAAAATACAGAACAATACAAGTAAAAGGGTGTATTTCACTCCACCACCAGAAATCGTAGTTAATCTTTTTAGCATGGAGTTATTTTCATCCCCAGTAAGAAACATATAGTTACGATTTGTTAATCGATCAATGATATAGACAATGCAAGCAATACACAAGATTGTAAAAATGGATTTCCAAACGTCTCCATAATCAATGGAAATCTCTCTAAAAACAAAACGCATTGTCACATAGGCGATAATTAATCCGTGGAAAAGAAATTGATGAAGGGTGAAGAAATTCCAAACGGGAAGCGCATCGGTGGTTGGATAGATAAGTGCCATAATGGCAGCAGGCAAAAATAAAACTAATAACATAACGCGAATAAAAGTGATATTAGGATTAAACGCATCAACCACAATACAATAGGCACCAAAACTACAAATTTCGATTGGAATATAGTTCAATGCATCTCCATGATTTAAATAGATAACAAGTAATTTAATCGCTTCGCTCACCATCAAAGTAAGAGCTGTCACTTTTCGAATCATGGATTGCGTTTCAGCATTTGCATGGATATAAATAAGCGTGATAAAAAAAGTAAATAAAACGACAACCAATAACATGAGTAGATGCTTTTTAGAAAATACACGATAGCCAATGTTCTTGTTGGAATCTATTTCGCGCATCCAAAAATAGTTTTTATCATACATACATTTATTATAGTCGATTTAAACAGGAAAACTTTAAAAAGACACCTTAAAAATTGGAATATCCATTGGTTTACAGAATTTACTCTAGTTGGATCATTAGAAAAGACAGATAGAATAAATCCATTTCGAAACGAAGCGAAATGGATTCTTCTATAGTGGTTTATATATTAGCCATTATCACCTTTTTATCTTGTTTCGTTTTGAAACGATAAAGAGGTTTGCTACATACTTTTGGTGGACAAACGCTATAATGAAAATAGATGAAATATGTATTCTTAATACTATTAATCGTTTTTACGGTAAAACATTTAATTGATAGTTGGAATGATGATGCGAAAAAAAGAGCATACACAAAACCATTCTTACTTATTTTGATTATTCTTTTTTACTTGTTTTCTACAGAAGAATATTCGATTCCTTTATTGATAGCTTTAACAGCTAGCTGGTTAGGTGATCTATTATTAATCCCTAAAGGGCATAAATGGTTTACGTTGGGTGGCATTAGTTTTATGATTAGCCACTTTTTCTATATCTTTGCCTTTTATGGCAGCATTCAGTTTTCTAAAATACCTTGGATTATGATCATACTAATTGCGTTGCTTTATTATGGAATCTCTTTAAAGATTATCTTCATGCTTAAAAAGGATACGTCCAAGATTATGATAGCGACCATCTATTTTTATCTGTTATGTAATAGCACAATGAATGTGTTTGCGTTAATGCGCTTTATCAGCCATCCTTCAGTTGGCTCCTTCATTGCGTTTATTGGTGCATTATTATTCTTTATTTCGGATTGTACTGTCATTCTCGTGCGCTATTCAAAGAAACCTGAAATCATTTTCAAGAAACATTTTACAGTGATGCTAACGTATATTGTTGGACAGTTTTTGATTACACTCGGAATTGTGTTAGGCAATGTTAGGTGATTGTAAAAAAGGTAGGATTGTTTGACGGTGAGGAATACAATGGATGATATAGTTAATTAAAAATGAATTTGAAAGGATCTATAAAAGATGAACAAATTATGGAAATTAGGACTCAGTTCGATTCTAGTATATGGCTTAGCTTCATGTGGGAATAAAACAGAAGCAGTGGATCCAAATTTTGAATGGAGTCGACAAGGTGTGTTTCAATCGGAAGATGAATCAGAGATGATGATGGTGTATAAGTCTGAGACACCAGGTTATGAAGGTTGGTCTGTTGGTTATTATGCAGGTGAAGAGGTGCACGGTTGGATTATTCAACAAGAAGGGAATACGTTGCATGGAAACTTGACTGCTCCTGGGGAAGGAGAAGAATATATTGTCACAGTGAAAGAATCTGGAGAAAAGGATTTATTGTTGATCACACCAGATGGGAAAGAACATACATTTAAACCAAAAGAGCTTCCTCCAGTTGTGGCAACTATGACGGTCAATACAGAAGGTCTAGGAAGACTTGCGTATGCTAGAGAAGGGGAAGAGGTTGTATTTGATGAAAACTTCCCAACCCAATCAATCTATGAAGGATTAGCTGAACCAACAACTTTCACAATTACTGCTAAGCCAGATGAAGGATGGAAGTTCGTGAAGTGGAAGTTGAATGGGGAAGACTATTCCACAGAAGATACCATCACCGTTCATGTTGATCAAAATATGGATTTGGTTGCGGTATTTGAATTTGAGAATTAATTATGTATATACAACAAAAAGGGAAATATCCCTTTTTGATTTGGTATTCTTGCCAAATAGAATAACGAATCACCTACTTGCCCAAACAATCGAAGAGAATATGATATTTATTACACATGATTAAAAATTTAAATCTTATAAAAGTAAAAATATCATGTTCGAATAAATCACAAATAGTGCATAAGCGCTTTTTTGTTTGGAGTTTGTGTTGGTATAATGAAAAAAAGAGAGTTTAGAGGGAAACATCATGAAAAAGAAGAAGAGTTTTTTAAGTATCTTATGTACACTCTTTATTGTTTCCGCTAGCCTTTGTATGTGGCAGGCAAACAATATCCAAAAAGATCATGGTCAGATTGAGATTCTAGATGGTGCAATTGATCGTGGGGATGGTTTATTAATGTACAAGCTTTATAAACCACAAACCGCAACGAGCCAAAATAAAGCACCAGCTGTTTTGTTGCTGCATGGCTATCAAAACGATCATGAAACCTGTGCAGCTTATGCGATTGAACTCGCAAGAAGAGGGGCAGTTGTTCTTAGTTTAGATGAGTATGGGCATGGCGCAAGTACACTTGGGTTATTGAATCGAGGTTATGTCAATCATGTTGTGAAAGTGAATTATGGGGAAGATTCGGTTGAGGATGGAACTTTCAAAAGTATTGGTGGTTCCTTACGCTATCGCGTCTTGATGAATTTTTCAAATTTATCTTTCTTCAAGGACCGTTATTCCAAAGACGATGCGGGCAATCGAATCATTGATTCTTCTTGTGGCGGTAGTATTGCCTATGACTTTTTATCAAAGTTAGATTATGTGGATAATAAGCGCATGGCTGTATCGGGTCACTCGATGGGAACTTGGTCAAGTTGGAGTGTGGCAGCGGATTACGCAAATACAGACATTGCCCCAAGAGCCATTGTCTTACAGTGTGGAGAATTATTTACGAATGATGCGTATGATGCTTCAAAGATAAAGTTTAATAATGTCTTATTATTACAGGCAAAATACGATGAGTTTTCTTACTTTAGAGATTACAAACGAGTCGTCGATGATAATTTATTGAAATCAAATTTACGTACATCTTTCTTAAATACCACGGCTGAAAAAGCAAAGTGGAATACGACGTATGGAAACTTTGAAGATGGAAGTGCACGTCGCATGGAACTTCTTTATACCAATCACCGTTTAACCACGCATCATATTGGTGGCTTAAATGTCGCAATCGATTGGTTTGATCAAGCAATCGGTTTACCAAATCGGATTTCACAAGTCATTGCGATTCAAAAAGAATACTATGTATTAACGGCGATGCTTCTTGTGTTGGCGAGTCTATTCCCACTCATGGCTTTATTGTTGGATATGAAATTCTTTGAAGGTATAAAACAAACCTTACCACCAATTGAACATTGTGTTTCAAAAGAAGGATGGCGAAAGGGTGCACTGATTACGATTTTCTTATCTGGTGCAACATTCCCCTTTATGACGCAACTTGGGCATGCCTTACTTCCATTACCTGAAAACATCTTCCGTATGACCATTGGGAATGGTTTCTTAGGTTGGTACTTAATTCTAATTGTGATTATGATTATCACTTCCTTTATCACTAGAAACAACAATAAGAAAAAGGGCATTGAAAATGAGAAGTTTGATTGGATGGTCTTCTTGAAGTCATTGTTATTAGCTTTTGTCTTAATGCTATTTATGTATGTGGTCAATCTTGTTTATTATTTACTATTTGATTTGGATTTACGTTTCATTTGGCCTTTCTTCCGTCCATTTAACTTAGAACGTTTAGGTCAATTCTTTGTATATTTACCATTCTTTGCGCTTTTCTATGTATTGAATAACTCCAAGATCATGCGTGATTTACGTACCCATTCAACTTATGAAAAAGGAATCTTTGGCTTTATTAAGAATTGGTTTGCGAACTTCTTATTAATGGCAGGTGGGGTATTAATCATTGTTTTAATTGAATATATCCCATTCTTCGCGAACATTGGGCCAGGTGCAGACCTATTATTTGGATCGACTTTTGGAGGCCCATTTATGTCTATCTTGATTCTATTCGTGCCACAAGTATTATTCTTTTCGATTCTTTGTACATATGCATATCGTTTGACGGGAAGAGCATATACTGGAGCGCTTTTAACTGCTATGTTAGCATGTTGGATTGTGACAGGTGGATCGGCAATTCTCTAAAATAAATAAGTTTTATATAGATGATAGAATTTAGACAATATCTCAAATGTGTTTAGAGTTCACAAAAAACCCTTGCATTTAGAATAAAATAATGTAATATGTAATTGAGGGAGCAATATCCCTCATTTTTTTTATCTTTAAATTGGTCGTCGTCTACTTGATGACGTTTATTTTATATATCCATAAAAATATGAATCGATAATATAACCATTACTTTAAGTGGAATGGCAAAAAGCAAATATATTATTGCCATACTTATAATCTATATCGCATATAACAATAAGAATAGATGCTATGATAAAAATGATAATAGTTATGGAGGATTTACTTATGGCATTAAACGAAAAAAATATACTGAGCGATGAAGAATTAGATCATGTTTCTGGTGGTGCAGGAGAAAATGGATATGTTGAAATAAACGGAACTGTAATCGAGGTTTTACCTAATAGTGGTTTTACCGTTCAATTAGATAATGGTGAAGTTATAACAGCTTATATGTCTGGAGTTTTAAGAATGAATTATGTTCGTATATTTGTTGGTGATCGTGTGACTGTAAAACGCGGAATTAGTGATGGTTCTAGCGCAAGGGTTACATATAAATTCAAAGCTTAATTATGATTCAAAATAGAGACTGGCTCAATATAGGTTAAAGATTAGCACAGGATTTGATAGGTGTTTTACCTGTGCTTTTGTATAGTAGATTTCATCAAAACAATAATCAAATATTTCAATATCAATTACCTTTAACATTCCCGTTTTCTCCAATGTTTAAAGGATTCTTTATTGAGACATTTTCATTTTGGAATCACAATTAGTTTTATACTGATTACAGAATCCATATAGTTGTGATAAAATTAACATACTAAAGGGCTTCATAGATGAGGAGGACATCATGATACCAGAGAAATATAAGAATTATATGTTCAACGAGAATGACTTTTTCAATGAGGATTATAAGTGCGAAGATCCGGAAAAGGAAAAGCTCGTTAAAGAGTTGGCATGCCTAATTACGGATGATATCAACATGAAAAAACCAACTGATATCACGCCACAAGATCCAGATTTTTGGATTTTAGACCGTTTATTAACCAAAGAACAAATTAAGTTTATGCTGACATTCCAAAAGAAGAGAGTTGTAAAACTCTTACCAGAAGAAATGGCAGCACGCAACAACATGACACCAGAAGAAGCAGAGAAGATGGCATTCGAAATCTGTGAAATTGGCCTCATGGAATTTGACCGGGAAAACCCAGAAAAAAGAAGACAATATTTCATTCCGAAATGGGTAGTTGGTTCTGGTGAATACATGATGATGACATCGTGGTTACTAGAAAAACATCCAGAAATTGCGACCTTCTTCAACTATGCCTCGAGTGTTCCGGTTGGAAAAGTTGCACGCTTTGTTCCGCCAGGAGGAGGCGGACTTGGCATGCATGTTATTCCTGTTGAAAAAGCAATTGAACATGAAAGCAAGTCGGTATCGGTAGAACATTTATCACACTGGTTAAAGAAATACGATAAGTATTGTGTTGATGTTTGTTCGTGTCGTCGTCAACAGGCAATGCGTGGGGAAGGCGTTGGCGATATCGAAGGCTATATGTGCTTAGCAGTAGGCGATATGGCAGAGTATGTCGTTGAAACCCATAAAGATGCAAAATACATTACGTACGAAGAAGTTATGGATATCTTAAAGATCTCCGAAGAAAAAGGATTTGTACACCAAATTACAAACCTGGATGGAGAAGATAAGATTGTTGGTATCTGTAACTGTTCAGCAGGCGCATGTAATGCGATTCGTACTTCCCAATTATTCAATACACCAAATATGTCTGCTTCCGCATATCGTGCGCATGTCGATCGTGAAAAGTGTGTCGCATGTGGAAAGTGTGTCGAAGTTTGTCCAGTTGGTGCAGCTAAGCTTGGTCAAAAGCTATGTCTCCAAAATGGCGAAGAAGTGAAGTATAAATTAACCGAACTTCCAGATGCGCAAAAGTGGGGAACGGATAAGTGGAATAAGAATTATCGTGAAGATGCGAAAATCAATACTTATGAAAAAGGAACCGCACCTTGTAAGGCGGCATGTCCTGCTCACTTAGCAGTACAAGGCTATATTAAGATGGCTGCAGAAGGGCGCTATCTAGATGCCTTAAAACTCATCAAACAAGATAACCCATTCCCAGCGGTTTGTGGTGCAGTATGTAATAAACGCTGTGAAGATCATTGTACAAGAGGAACGATTGATCAACCAGTTGCGATTGATGAAATCAAGAAGTTTATTGCAGCCCAAGAATTAAACGCAGAAGTACGTTATATTCCAAATTGTTATAACGATGTTGGTGAACAATGGGGCGATGAATACAAGGTGGCAATCATTGGTGCTGGCCCAGCTGGTTTATCGGCTGCCTTCTATCTAAGAAAACAAGGTTATCCAGTTACAGTCTTTGAAAAAGAAGAAAAACCTGGTGGCATGTTGATGTATGGAATTCCAAACTTCCGCTTAGAAAAGAAAGTCATTGAAGCAGAAATCGATGTCATTCGTGCCATGGGTGCTGAGATTAAGTGTGGCGTGGAAGTTGGAAAAGACATCACAATTCCAGAATTAAGAAAACAAGGTTATAAAGCATTCTTTGTCGCAATTGGTATGCAGGCAGGAAGAAAAGCAAATATACCAAACGAAGAGTATGCGGAAAGTGGTGTTGATTTCTTACGTCGCGCAAATGGAAATCCTGGCGAATTACTCCATGGTAAGACGGTTGTAATTGGTGGCGGTAACGTAGCAATTGACGTAGCACGTTGTGCATTTAGAGCAGGTGCTTCGGATGTTGAAATGTATTGCTTAGAAGGACCAGATGAAATGCCAGCAGCAAAAGATGAAATCGCCGAAGCAAAAGAAGAGGGCGTTTCCATTAAGAACTGTTGGGGTCCAAAAGAAATCCTTGTCAAAGATGGAAAGATTACAGGCATTGTGATGAAACAATGTACACAAGTTTATGACAAAGATGGTAAATTCAATCCAGTCTATGATGAAAATGAATTAAAGACAGTAGAATGTGAACACGTTCTATTATCCATTGGCCAAGCAGCTGTTCTTGGTGACTTACTCAAAGATACCAAAGTAGTTGTAAGACCAAATGGAACCATCGAAGCAAACCCAGTTACCTATCAAACTGCTGAAGAAGATATTTTCGTTGGTGGCGATATTTTCCATGGCGCACGGTTTGCGATTGATGCGATTGAAACTGGACGCAAAGCGTATATCAGTATCAACCGTTTCGTCCACTATGGACAAAGCTTAACGATTGGTAGAGACTTAAGAGAATTCAACGAATTAGATAAAGAGGATATTCGTGTTGAATCTTATGACAACGCACAAAGACAAGTTCCAGGCTTGAAGCCAGGTGATGCAAAAAATACCTATGATGATTTACGTCTTGCCTTAACCGAAGAACAAGTCAAAGCAGAAGCAAATCGTTGCTTGAAGTGTGGGGTATCCTTTGTGGATGTCAATCGTTGTATCGGTTGTGGTCTATGTACAACACGTTGTGAATTTGATGCGATTAAATTAACAAGAGATATGCCAGCAGCTTCAAGAATGTATACAGCTGAAAACGGGAAACTCAAAGCCATCCTTCCACATATCGTAAAACGTGGTATTAAGATCTTACTTAACAATAAGAAGAACCAATAAGTAAAGAAGATCAGCTTAATTGCTGATCTTCTTTTTCTTCCGCTTCTATTTGTTTGATGTTACATTCATTGCCTTCTACAAGATAAGTATGTTCACTATGGCAATAAGGACAAATCTTTCCATACTCTACTGTTTCATATTCTTGTTTACAATCTTCACAAAAGGTAACGGCTTTAATCACTTCAATATAGAGTTTGGCATCCTTTAAGAGAGGATGCTTTCTTTTGAAATAATCCCAACACTCTTCAAAATAGTCTGTCATGATACCAGAGACTTCTCCAATCTCTAAGGTAACCGAACCAATCTTTGAAAGATGATTTTCTTCTGCTAATTCATCCAAAGTTTTTGCGACATGTGTGACAATACTCAATTCATGCATATTAATCTTCTTTCCATTTCTTTATTTCTTCTTTTAACCAATCTTCCCATGCTTCCATTCCTTCTCCAGTTTTCGCACTGACAGGGAAGATTTGAATGTCTTTATTTAAATACTTCACACGTTCCTTACATTTCTCTAAATCAAAATCAAAATAAGGTAACGCATCCATCTTCGTGATAACAAGCGCATCACTTGTTTGAAACATAAGAGGATACTTAAGTGGTTTATCATCGCCTTCTGGTACACTCAACAACATCACATTCTTTGATGCACCGGTCGCAAATTCCGCAGGACAAATAAGATTCCCAATATTTTCTAAGATGGCTAAATCAATATTCTCTAAACCCATCTCTTCTAAGCCTTGGCGTGTCATTCCTGCATCCATGTGACACATTCCATCGGTATGTACTTGAATGGAACGTGCACCCAGTGCTTCAATGGCACGGGCATCCACATCGGCTTCAATATCTGCCTCCAAAACAGCGATATTGTATTCGTGTTGTAAATCAGAAATAGTCTTTTTCAATAGCGTTGTTTTGCCTGAGCCTGCTGAAGACATAAGGTTAATGAAGAATACACCTTTTTCTTTTAATTCCTTGCGTAATACTTCCGCATCTCTATCATTCGATGCGGTAACGGTTTTATGTAGTTCAATTACTTTCATTGTCTTTCCCTATAACTTTCAATTTCATTTATGAGTACTTCAAGAAAGGGATCAATGCCTTCCTTTGTTTTGGCACTTAAATAATAAATCTTAGCATTTGGATTTTGTTTCTTGACGTTTGCTTCAAAGGCAGCATCATCAAAATCAAAGATTGGTTTTGTATCAATTTTATTCACTAATACATAATCACTTACTTGAAACATGAGGGGATATTTAAGTGGTTTATCATCACCCTCTGGCACACTTAGAATCATAAGATTTAACGTAGCACCGGTATCAAATTCTGCAGGGCATACAAGATTCCCAATGTTTTCTAAGAAGATGACATCTAAATCATCAAGGCCTAAGCTTTCTAAGCCACGTGCGGTCATATCCGCATCCATATGGCATAAACCACCAGAATGAAGTTGGATTACTTTTACACCTAGTTGTTGGATGGTTTCCGCATCGACCTTAGAATCGACATCCGCTTCCATGACACCAATGCGATAGTGTTTCTTAAGTTCAGGAAGAATAGCACATAAAAAAGAAGTTTTACCTGCACCAGGAGAAGCCATTACGTTCACAAAGAAAATATTTTTTTCTTTTAATGATTTCTTTGTTTCTTCTGCCGCTTTCTCGTTATCGGCAGTGATTCTCTCTTTTGTTTCAACTATATTAATCATAAGTTTTCCTCGTCTTTATTATACATGATGGTGGTTATGTTCAGGCTTCAAAAAAGAGGGGAAGATGGAATCAAATCATAAATCTTGAGCGTGCGATATAATGTATTTATAAAACGTAATCGACACAACAAGAGGTAACGTATGCACAACATGAAAATGATTCGAAAAATGATGTTTCTTTTATTACCTGCACAAATTCTTTTGGCAGTGGTAGGAACCATTAATAATTTAGTTTCGACTTATTTCGCAAGTAATTATGTTGGTGTGGATGCGTTGAGTGCGGTTGGCTTATATAGTCCACTCAATATGTTTCTTAACGCAACGGGCACATTACTTTCAGGTGGTTGTGCGATCATTTGTGGGAAATTATTGGGTCAAAATGATCATAAAAAATTACAAGGTGTCTTTTCTTTAGACTTAATTGTCGCAAGTATTATTGGGCTTCTATTTGCGCTTGTTTTAGGAAGTGCAGCTGCACTGAATCAAACCTCGTTCTTCACCAAAGATCCAGTTGTGCGAAATCTTTTCAACCAATTTCTTTTAGGGCAAGTCATTGGTATGGTGCCAACGCTTCTCTCTGCGCAACTACCGGTATTTCTTGCCATGGAAAATCAAAACAAGCGTACCTTTATCGCAAGTTTAGTTTATATTTTCTTTAATTTAATTTTTAATGTGACATTTGTCTTATTCATGAAGATGGGAATTTTTGGGGTAGCCTTATCTTCTTCTTTAGGAATGTGGATATTTATCTTTGTGGCAGGTGAATACTTTGTCTCCAAGAAGTCAGAACTGAAATATGTATTCCATTCTATCCCTTGGCAACAAATCACAAATATCATCAGTATTGGTTTTCCAGGTGCGGCATCCTTTCTTTATCAAACGGTGCGTGGCTTAATCGTCAATCGTCTTTTAGAAGCGCGTATTGGAAGTGTAGGTCTATCTGCTTTTGCGGGAGCGAATAATATTATGGGCTTATTCTGGGCAATTCCGAGTGGAATGGTTGCGGTGTCGCGTTTATTAATGGGCATTAGTATTGGTGAAGAAGATCGACGTAGTTTAATCGATGTGATGAAAGGGGCAATGTGGTATTATGTGCCACTTATGGCATTGATTGATGTGGGAATTATTTTGTGCGCGAATCCACTCACTTATCTCTTATTTAAAGACACGAGTTCGCAAGTATTCACGATGGCCGCAAATGGTTTGCGTATTCTTCCACTATGTATGCCATTTAGTGTCATGTATTTACATTTTGTATGTTACGGACAATCGATTGACCGTAAAGTCTATATCAATGTATTAGCGCTTCTAGATGGAGTGATTTGTGTCGTGGTCTTCTCCTATTTACTCATTCATTCGATGGGTATTAATGGGGTATATGTCGCAAATGTCTTAAATGGAGTCATCACAACCATCTATATCATTGCCTATGCATGGATTAAGTTAAAACGGATGCCTAAAAGTATTGAAGATCTTATGGTTATCCCAAAAGAGTTTGGGGCACCTGAAGAAAACCGTATCGATATTAGTTTAAATACGATGGAAGAAGTCGTTCATTTAGCTGAAAAGATTCAAGCCTTCTGTAAAGAAAAGGGCATTGATGAAAGACGTGCCTATTTAGCAGCGCTTGCGATGGAAGAGATGGCAGGGAATATTGTTTCCCATGGTTTTACGAAAGACCATAAAAAACATACGATTGATGTGCGTGTCGTTTATAAAGACGAAGATGTCATTATGCGTATTAAAGATGACTGTATCCCGTTTGATCCAAAAGAGCGTAAAGACTTAACCGAGAATGAAGATATCACAAAGAATATCGGTATTCGTATGGTCTATCGCATCGCAAAGAAAATTGATTATCAAAATCTCTTAGGTTTAAATGTCTTACAGATTCGTATTTAAAAATATATGAACTAAGCTCATGTATTATTCTGTATATAGTTTAGGATTTGAGATACTTCTTCACTATTTAGTCCACCTTGTTTGAGATATTGGATGGCAGAAGTTTGTAAGTCTAAATCTTCTAAAGGAGTGGTAGGTTCTTTTTCACACATACTGTATAAGAAATCATGGATGTTATCTAAAATCGCTTCGTATTTTTTAGGGGCACTTGTTTCGGTAATTTGGTAATAGCAGTCATATGTTTTCATATAATCCGCAATGATATCTTGCGCATGCGCACCGGCTAAGGACATGATTGTTGCGCATACAAATCCCGTGCGATCTTTTCCTTCGGCGCAGTGTACTAAAACCGGTCCTTCGTGTTGAGTCATTTCCAGTAAGCCCTTTGCGAGTTTCTCTTTAAAATCCAAAGAGCGATAATTCACATTCAACAACAGCAACAAGACATCTCCTTTTTCATATAGGGAATGATAATAAGGCGAATTAAAATCTTCTTTTTCTAAAAAGGAAGCATATTTCTTTTCACTATTGGACAAATTAAGCACACAACGAATGCCATATTGTTTTACGAGTTGATCGGTTGGTGTACCACGGTGGTGCCAATTATCGCAAGGCGACGCACTGCGATAAAAATAATGGGGCTTAATATTTCCACATTTTAATTCTCTAAAATTACAATAGGTTTCTAATGAGTCAAAGTCTTCAATGGCATCCGAATATTCTAAAGAGAATAATTCTTGAATCTCTAAATATTTTCCTTTTTCTTCTAAGAATACTTCCGCATAAGTATCATCCTTAACGTCAAATTCATACCAAGTAGGATTTCCACAATTTCTGGCGATTTTAATATAGGGGTCACCTGGATACCCACATAACATGAGTTCTTCTACGCCACTATAATACCCAGAGTAAAAAGGAATATCCTTAAGCGTCGTTCCATCTTCTAAGACAATGGTGACACTATCCCCAAAGGAAAACCCACGCTTTTGGAAATCAGCGATGGTGATACCTAAAAAGATATTTTCGAATTCTTCATCAAAGATGGTTTTTATTTTTCCAGTTGTTAAAGTGTTCATAAACCTATTATAGCGAGAAAATAGTGGGATTTTGAAGGGATACTTTGGGATTGTATCTTCGAATATTTTGAATAGAATGGTAGAATAATATCTTAAGTTTGAGGTAAGGCATGAAGAAATGGAATTATGACAAAGGAATCTTACAAGTAAGTGCAACACTCTTTCATCACTATGGGATGGAAAATCATTATGAAGATGACCCAGTAGTCAAAAAGTGGTTAGAGGCACATGATTTTCGTTGTGTGATTGCCTTACTCATTGATGGGATGGGAAGTGAAATCCTAAAACAACATCTTCCTGAGAATTCTTTCTTACTTCTTCACCAAAAAGAGAGTATTTCAACCGTCTATCCACCCACAACCGTAGCAGCTACCACTTCCTTTATGACGGGGTTAAGCCCAAAAGAAACAGGGTGGCTTGGTTGGACACAATATTTTAAAGAATTAGAAGATACCTTGATTCTATTTTATGGAAAAGGGGACTATAGTGGCATACCTTATCCAAATTATGCCTATGATACATTACCGATTGATAAGATCTTTGATGTTTTAAATGCCCATGGCATTAAGGCAGATTCCGTATGGCCATCGTTTGGGGAGCGGAATGCGTGCTATTCATATGAAGAAGTATTAGATACATTAAATCAACTTGTGGAAGATAAAGAATTAAAGTTTGTCTATGCGTATTGGGATTATTTTGATTCTTTGATGCATAAAGAAGGACCTTCTTCTTTGAAGACAAAAGAATATTTAGAAGAGATAAATCAGAAAACACAAGAATTCGTAGAACACCTACCAAACGATGTTGGATTACTTATCCTAGCAGATCACGGGCAAATTGATGTGGGAGAACGCATCAATTTGATGGAAGATATCGAATTGCAGAAGTTCTTAAAATATCCACCATGTTTAGAAACACGGACGACGGTTTTCTACGTCAAAGAAGATAAAGAAGAAGCATTCCAAGCTTATTTTGAAAAACAGTATGGAGATCATTTTGCGTTATTAACGAAGAAAGAAATTATTGAAAGTGATTTATTTGGGAAAGGGATAGCGCATCCTCGTTTTGAAGAGTTTATTGGGGATTTTATTTCCATTTCGAAAGATGATTCACAAATGTATTATGGACCACGTCGTGAAAAAGGAAATCACGCCGGACCAAGTGTTGCTGAAGAAATGATTCCGATCATTTTATATCCGGAGAATCATGATGAAAAAGATTAGTTCCCTTTTACTATGTTTATTTATTTGTGGGTGTGCTACAAGTGTACCTGTGACACAAGAAACAGCAGTTCCAAGTGCACCTGCTTCTTTTGAAAGTGGGAATTATGATTCTTACTTCCAGAATAAACCAATGCCAAATAGCTATACAGCAAGTGTACGCTCGGATTATGAAATGATTTATCCAGACGCTTCCAAAGAGATGTATCACATGGATGCGGTTTTAGAGGCACAAGACCTACAAACAAGTCCGATTGCCCATGTCGCAGAGAATCTCGATTCGAATGGAATGTTTATCAAGATGGAAGGATACTTCTATGGAGATCGTCTTTATAACAACTATAACAATGTGACCTATTATGATCCTATGAACTTTGCGCAACTTAAAGAATCCTTACTTGTGCCTATGGATCCCTACCATTTTAACCAAGAAGAAGTAAACCAAATTATTGAAACGGCAAATGCAGATTATGTGCAATATGAGATTCAATTACGTAAAGAAGAAGCTACGAAGTTATTCTTAACCCATTATGACTTTGCAGATTTAGAACAATATTCTTCCTTTTCGATAACCGATAGTAAAATCATCCAACAATTTAATACAAAAGGACATTGTATAAAAGAAGATGCAGAGTTTCATGGCACCTTAGCAGTACAAGGAATGGATGTTGAAGTAGTTTATCATAGCGTTGTGGATTATGTGGATATTGATGCGACAGTTGTTGAGATAAGTGAAAACCAAAAACAAGAACATTTATCCTATGTCTCTTATGAACAAATTGATACGAATGCGATATCTGATTATGACATCCATAGTGATGAAGCAGAAGATACAATTGAAAAGACCTTCCGGAAGCGTTTGGTAAATCGTTTAAAATATGAAGAGACAAGTGAAGGCGTGTATAAGACTTCGTACAATGATAATGAAAGTTATATCATTGACTTCAATAACCATCAATTTACCTATACGAATTATAGTAATCGTTATGTGTATAACTGGCTTGGGGATACAGGAAGTTTTGGGACGACCTGTAACTATGATTATGAAACCAAAGCCCAAAGCGAAGGGTGTGTCGCAAGCACAGTGGAAATGTTAGAGAATGTGAAGATGTATCTTCGTATGGAACTCTATTATTGTGGACTCTCTTTAGAAGATTTGATTGCGGAGGAGAAGTAATATGGCGATAGCAGCATTTTTCGATATTGATGGAACCATCTATCGTGAAGGTCTCATTACCGAGATGTTTAAAAAGATGGTGACCCATGAAATTATTTCTTCCAACCGATGGACGGATGAAGTACGTCCTGCCTTTATGGCGTGGGACCGTAGGGTAGGGGATTATGATGAATACTTATCACGCATGGTTGAAATCTTTAAAGAATCAACAAATGGAATATCCAGTGAACATATTAATTTCATTGCCCATAAAGTCATCGAACAAAAAGGAGATCGCGTCTATCAATTCACAAGAAGTGAAATTGAGCGTCATAAAAAAGAGGGTCATTACGTGATTGCGGTATCTGGTTCTCCGGATGCGCTTGTGAAAGAGATGGCAGAAAAGTATCAATTTGACGATTGGAGAGGGACGATTTACCATACCGATGAAACCGGTATATATACCGGCGAAATTACACCGATGTGGGATGCGAAATCCAAAATGCATGCCTTATTAGAGCTAAGCGAAAAGTATCACTTAGATTTAAATGAATGTTGGTCATATGGAGATACGAATGGCGATTTCACAATGTTCCAAATGACCGGGCATCCAACTGCCGTTAATCCAACCCGGGAATTATTAAGTAATATTCAAAAAGATGAAGCCTTATGCCAAAGAACACGTGTCATTGTGGAAAGAAAAGACGTCATCTATAACATCGATATCAATAATCTGAAATTAGAAAGATAGTATGAAAGAACAATTGATTAAAGAAATTGAAGCCTATCAGCCTTATAACGAACAAGAAGAAAAAGATAAAGTTTTAATCTTGCGTTGTTTGCGAAATGAAAAAGATGTCTTCACAAGAGATAATACGCTTGCGCATATGACGGCTTCGGCTTGGGTAACCAGTTTAGATCGTAAATATATCTTAATGGCTTACCACAACATTTATGATTCTTGGAGTTGGTTAGGGGGACACGCGGATGGGGAAGAAGATTTATTACGTGTCGCTATAAAAGAGGTACAAGAAGAAGCAGGAATTCAAAATGTGAATCCCATTTCCAAAGAAATCTTTTCTATCGAATCCTTAACCGTAGATGGGCATATAAAAAATGGAGTTTATGTCTCTTCCCATTTGCATCTAAATGTCACATATTATTTAGAAGCAGACGCTTCCCAAGCATTATTTAGTAAGCCCGATGAAAATAGTGGGGTGGCTTGGTTTCCGGTTGAAGAAGCCGTCAACAAAAGTAGTGAACCCTGGTTTAAAGAACATGTCTATTCCAAACTCATCGCAAAGATGAAACAAAAATAATTCCATACGGAATTATTTTTTTGAGATTTGTTTTGCGTGTTTGGTTATTTCTTCGAATTGTTTTTGTTGAATCATCGCTCTTGAGGCAAACCAAGATCCTCCAACTGCCACAATACCAGGGGTATTTAAATAAGCTTCATAATTGGAATCATTGATTCCACCACTTGGTATAAAGGTAAGGGCAGGAAAGACCGAATGCATGGTCTTACAGTAACGTGGTCCACCAAGCTCTTCGACAGGGAAAAGTTTAATCGGGTTACACTTGTCTTGAATCGCATACATGATTTCGGTAGGTGTTGCAACACCAGGTAAAACAGCGATGTCATTTTCTTTACACCACATAACGACTTCTTTACTATAGCCTGGTGTAACGATAAACGAAGCGCCCGCTTCAACAGCGCGCTTTGCGTCTTCTACATTTAAAATCGTACCTGCCCCAACACAAATTTCACTTACCTCCTTAGATACGCATGCGATTGCCTCTTTTGCGCAATCCGTACGAAATGTGATTTCCATAAACGATATGCCACCCTTTAAGAGTGCATTGGCTGTAGGAATGGCATCTTCAAGTTCCTCTAAGACAATGACAGGTATGACTTTTTGATTTTCTAATGCTTCAATAAACTGTGTTTGATTCATAGTTCTATTATAAACAAAAAAAGAGTATTACTTGAAGTAATACTCTTAAGCTTTATTTTGTAAGGAATGCTTTAACTTGTTTATAGATGCCTTCGCCATCTAATTCATATTTCTTGACAAGTTCTCCACCAGGACCAGATTCCCCAAAGCGATCTCTTACCCCAATGCGATACATTGGCGTTGGGCATTGTTCGCTGAGTACTTCCGCAACGGCACTGCCAAGACCACCAATGATGTTGTGTTCTTCAGCGGTGACGACTTTACCTGTCTTCTTTGCGCTTGCCACAACGAGTTCTTCATCCAATGGCTTGATGGTGCAGATGTTGATAACTTCTGCGTTGATGCCTTCTTCCGCAAGTTTTTCTGCTGCTTCGAGTGCACCGGATACACATAAGCCATTTGCGATAATCGAAACATCGGTACCTTCTTTTAGAACGACACCTTTGCCGATTTCAAATTTATAGTTTTCATCAAATAATACAGGAACGGCTGCGCGTCCAAAACGCATATAGACAGGTCCATCATGTTCCACAGCTGCGCGAACTGCGAGTCTAGCTTCAGTATCATCTGCTGGACTTAAGATGACCATACCTGGAATCGTACGCATTAAACCAATGTCTTCTAAGCATTGATGACTTGCGCCATCTTCACCAACGGAGATACCCGCATGGGTTGCACCAATCTTTACATTGAGGTGTGGGTAACCAATGGAGTTACGTACTTGTTCAAAAGCACGTCCTGCCGCAAACATTGCGAAGGTACTTGCGAATGGGATTTTACCAGCTGCAGCAAGACCTGCCGCAATGCCCATCATGTTGCCTTCCGCAATACCACAATCGAAATGACGTTCTGGGAATTTTTTCTTAAAGACGGAGGTCTTAGTAGCACCTGCTAAGTCTGCATCTAAGACAACGATATCTTTATATTCTTCACCTAATGCCGCAAGAGCTTCCCCATAACTCTCACGTGTTGCGATTTTCTTTACATCACTCATAGTTCTTCTCCAATCTTTTCTAAGTCAGCCATTGCGGTTGCATATTGTTCATCATTTGGTGCAGAACCATGCCATGCCGCTTCATTCTCCATGAAGGAAACACCTTTTCCTTTCACGGTCTTTGCGATAATAGCGGTTGGTTGACCTTTGGTTTCTCTCGCTTCTTTGAAAGCTGCACGTAAGGAATCAAAGTCATGTCCATCTGCACATACAACATGGAAATTAAATGCTTCAAACTTTTTATCAATTGGATAAGGGGAGTTAACGGTATCGATGGTACCATCGATTTGAAGATTGTTGTTATCAACAATGACGACAAGGTTATCTAAGTTCTTTGCGGCCGCAAACATACTTGCTTCCCAAACTTGTCCTTCTTCAATTTCGCCATCTCCTAAAAGAGTATAGACACGGTAATCATCGCCATTTACTTTAGCCGCTAGTGCCATACCAACAGCTGCGGAAATGCCTTGGCCTAACGAACCGCTACTCATATCGATGCCTTCTAAATAACGCATCGAAGGATGTCCTTGTAGACGAGATCCAGTTTTACGGAATGTCGTAAGTTCTTCTTTTGGGAAGTAACCTCTTTCGGCCATAACCGCATAGTAGCCAGGTGAGGTGTGGCCTTTGGATAAGACAAAGCGGTCACGTTTTGGATCTAATGGTTTTTCGGGATCAATGTTCATTTCTTCAAAATAAAGGAATGTGTAGATCTCTGCAGCAGATAGGGAGCCACCTGGATGGCCAGATTTTGCCGCATGTACTTCTGTAACGATGTCTTTACGGACTTCGTTACAAATCTTTTTTAAGTCCTGATTATTCACGAAAAATCTCCTTTCAATGTTTCTAGATGCCTTCATTATAACAGAGACTCGAATAGAAGCGGGCTAGAATCGTTAAAGGATACAATTTTTGCGCAAATTAAGATAAAATAGAAATGTTGTAAGGTAAAAAATGAAAAAGAACGTCATTATATTATTCTTAATCGCATTGTTATTCCCATTTGTAGCGCATCCATTACACGCGGAAGAAGTGGAAGCAGGATGGGATGAAGAAGATAAAACCGATTATTTAACGCGCAAAGTGAGTACCTCAATTGCGGTTTATAAAAAGACAAATGGAACGCTTGATGCCACCATCGAAGAAGGGATTGTGGATGGGGTTTCCTATGCGATTTTACGTGTGAATCCAAATAATGACACCATTGTGCAAGTGGATTACCAAGAAGAACCTCAATATTTAAGTGGTTTAAAAGATACTTCTAGACTTTCAGAAGGTTATAGCTTTGTGGGAAGTATCAATGGGGGTTATTTCTCGAATGGCGATTATGAATATGGGAAACCAGTAGGAGCCGTAAGAAGAAATAACCAATGGACAAGATGGTATGGAAGTGAAAATACGCCTGCGTATGGCAGTGGGTTTGCGACAGCATATCTTAACCACAATGATTTGTCCCTTAAATACCATGGTTGGAATTGGGGCTTTTGGCATGGGGATGATAGCTGGAAGTGGTGGCGTGGTTATAAGCTCGATGCAGAGTATGGCGTTTCGGGCTCCTTTACCTACTTTAAAGATGGCCAACAAGTAGATATCACAAATGGTGATGTAGGTGGGGTTAATTATCATACTTATGGAAGAGCTGTTACCATCCTTGCGCAAAAAAAGAATAAACAATTCTTACTTATTAATATTTATGGCACTTTAAGTGAAGAAAGAATTACTGCTTTCTTAAAAGAATTAAATGCCTACCAAGCGATTCGCTTAGATGGTGGTTTATCGACCCAAATGCTTTATGAAGATACGTTAGTTAAAAAGGTCGATCCTGAGCTTGCGTATACAAAATTACCAGATGATGTTGCGGCAAATACGACCCCTAAAATTGGGGAAGTGACGGTCAAAGTGGATGGGCTTGCGATACGTATGGACGCAAGTAAAGATGCCCATAAACTTGGTACGGCAAAAAATGGAAAGACCTATGCAGTTTATGATTCCAAAGTGAACCAAGGTTATACTTGGTATCAAATTGGTACCAGTCGTTGGATTGCGAGTAAACCTTCTTGGATTTCTTATCAAAAACTAGAAACAAAACCAGAAGTGAAGGAAGAAGTCAAACAAGAAGAACCCGTTGCGAAGGAAGAAAATACGCCTAAGGATACGGTAACGGTTAAGGTAGATGGCTTAACTATTAGAGAAGGAAGTAGTGTTTCTTCAAAACGCTTAGGAAATGCGGAAAACGGGAAAACTTATACCATCTATGAAACCGCAAAAGATGCGTATTATACGTGGTATCGCATTGGTGAGAACCAATGGATTGCGGGCAAACCAGAATGGGTAAGTGTGAATCAAGAAACAAAAGAGACTGCTAATAGTAATCTAGGTAAAGTAACAGTCAAAGTAGATTTATTAATTATCCGTAATCAAGCAAGCATCTATGGTCAAAACTTAGGCTATGCAGAAAATGGGAAAACCTATCCGGTCTATGAGACCAAAGTGAATCAAGGCTATACCTGGTATCGCATTGAGGAAGGAAAATGGATTGCGGGCAATCAAAATTGGGTAACATACGAAAAATAATGTATAACTTACATTATTTTTTGTTTCTTTTTTGCTATATTTCACATACTATAAATGCATGACAAATAACACAAAGTATCGTATCGCTCAATTTTGTTATTCCGCGCAATTTGTGATTGCGTATGGATATGTTGCGTATTATCTAGGGGAATATGGATATCCTTCCGGACAGATTGGAATTCTGACATCGGTTTTTGCGATGTTAGCAGTTATTATACAACCCATCTTAGGACGACTTGCGGATCGCAATGTCTTCTTTGGATGGAAAACATTAGCGCTCATTATATCAGGATTAAACCTATTGGATTTAATTTTACTATTGGTATTGCGGAATCGTTTTTGGATTGGAATTTGTTATGCCTCACTTGTTTTATTTGTGAATTGTTTATTGCCAATCTCAAATGCGACCGCCTTTTATTATGAAGATAGTGAAGAACCAATTAACTATGGCATTGCGCGTGGAATTGGTTCCTTAGGTTATGCGATTGTTTCTGCCTTAGTTGGCCAACTCATCATCCAATTTGGAAAACAAAGTATTATCATTGTGGGAATTTTATTAAGTGTGGGTTATCTTTTGATGACAGTTTTGATGCCTTATGATTTTAAGCGTGTCATTGTCGTAGAAGAAACCCAAGAAGAAACACAGAAGACGAATTTTATTAAAAAGTATCCCGCCTTTATGTGGATGGTGGTATCTTGTGCATGTTTATTAACTTTCCATAATGGAGCACAAACTTACCTCATTAATATGATCGCGCCTTTTGGTGGAGATGCGAGTCATATTGGGATTGCCTTAGCGATTTCTGCTTTAGCAGAATTACCACCAATGTTTTTTATGGTGTATTTACTAAAAAAGATTAAAGTAGAAAAGTTGATGTTGATTGCGGCAATTGGCTTTGTGGTAAAAGCTTTTGGCTATACCTTTATGCGTAGCTTAGGTGTGCTTTATGCCGTGCAAACTTTACAAATGGTTTCTTATGCGATTACGATTTCCGCTTCGGTATACTATACAAATGCGGTGATTGAAAAAGAAGATGCCAATACTGGACACTCTTTAATGGGGGCAATTGTTGCGATTGGAACCGTAGTAGGAAATACGGTAGGTGGAATTCTAGTCGAGCATTTTGGATTACCTGCTCTATTTACATTCTGTATCACCTTTACGATATTAGGACTTGTCTTTGTGCTCGTCGCAATTCAAAAAGGAAAAAAAGAAAACGAAATGAATACATCACAATAATTCTGTGTTATACTAACGCAAACATGGGGTGTATATGAAAGACTTTGGCCGCTTTTATTTAGATAAAGAAAAAGACATCGTTGTCACTTTACAAAAAGAGAAAGAACAATTATTTTATACGCTCAAAACACCAAATCATAAATCAGGAAATTTAATCACGAACTTTGCGAAGCTTTGTGATTTACCTTTACGCATGGACGATACAGGATTACTTGTGATTAAAGGAGAAGTTCCTTGTTATGTGGATGGGAATAATCGTAAGATTTATATCTTCCGCTTAGGCAACACCAAAGTCGCAAATATTTATTTGGATGGCACAATTGAAATGAAGGCTTCCATTCCTTCCATTTCTAAAACATTAATGAGCCAAACAAAAAAGTATAAACTCGATGAACAGAAAACCATTATTAAGACCTATATCTTAAATCAATATAAATTTGAAACCGATTTACATACGCATATGAATGCGATCTTACCACCCGATATCTTAATGGCATTAGGTATTATGCATCAAATTCGATATCCCTTATATTATGTGAAGAAGTTGAATCTGAAATTATCCAAGCGCCAACAAACCAATCTCATGGCCCAACGGAAACGCGTGGAAATACAATTCCAGAATTCACCACTTGAAGGGAAATATCTTGTTCGAAAAATTGATGATAATACCTTTATTAATTTTGCGGACTTAATCTTACATAACTTAGCTAATGCCGAATATAACTTATCAAAGATACGGGCTTCTTTATCCATTCTTAAAGATGGCCAAGCGGTCTTTACAAACTTAGAGAAAGTTTATTTATATCGTTACGTCTTCACGAAAGGCGTACCATGTAAAAAGCCAATTCATTTAAAGAATCTTGAACATATTCAAGATAAGGATATTGTGCGAATTATTCACCAAATTCAAAAAGATCGCCATAACCGTTACTACCAAAACAACTCTTTATTCCAAGATAAATTATTGTGGATTGGGCGTACCTACCAAGCCCAAGGCATTCGCTATGTAGAGATAAGTGATACGACACTTGTAAAGAAATATGATTCGATTCGGATGTTGAAAGAAGTGCATGAAGTGATGCCCCATATCTATAAAGAAACCGGTGTTCTTATTCGCTTTTTAGCTGCTTTTCGTAGAATCCCCTTAACACTTGTGAAAGGCCAAGAGGAAGAAGAAGGTTATCTACAAGAAAACATTCAAGTCTTAAAAGGCATTGCCTTAGACCCTTATGTAGCAGGGAGTGACTTTGTAGGAGAAGAAATTAATGATATTCGAGAACTCGAACCAGTCTTAAAAGAAATCACGCATATCGCAAAAGATGATCCAACCTTTGTGATTCGTATCCATGCGGGTGAAAATGATAGCTTAAAAGATAATGTGGCAAATAGTATTGCCTGTGTAAAGCGTTCTTTAGAAAAAGGACAAAAGATGCCACATATGCGCATTGGCCATGGTTTATATACCACCAATCTCAAAGGTAAAAAAGGACAAGCCTTAGTTAAAGAAATTAAAAAGAATGGCGTTGTCTTAGAATTCCAAATGACCTCGAATGTGCGTCTTAATAACTTAAACTCTTTAGAAACACATCCTTTAAAACAATATTTAAAGGAAGGGATTCGTTGTGTGCAAGGAACGGATGGGGGAGCCATTTATGGGACAAGTTGTATTGATGAACAACTGTCTTTAGAAAAGTTATTAAACTTAACGGGGAACGACTTAAAGAAGATGAAAGAGACCGATCACCTTCTAGCAACCCAAGGCATAGAGGCATTCCATAAAAAAGAAAAAGCATTTTTGAAAAAGTTGAAAAAAGATACCATTGAGAATCTTTTGATTAAACGTATCGAAGCCCAACAAAGCACCAAGACTTCTTTAAAGCGCAAAAAAGTATATGATTCGCATCATGCCTTTGAAGCACAAATTGAAGAGTTGCCATGGGATAAATATCCAATCGTAATCGCCGGAGGGAGTTTCAATAGTGACCAACATAAGACCAAGATGGTAGTCTCAAGTAAACATTTAATTGATGAACTTTTGGAGCACTATCATCCAGATGAAGTCTTCTTCGTTATTGGGCATACCTTAACTGCTTATGAAGAATACTTAGTAAAGAATAATAAGAAAGGGTTTAAGATCTTCGCGATTGTGCCAGCTTTATTAAGTGTGGGTCATGTTAGAAAATTGAAAAAAGAAGAGCTCGGTATTCGCGTATCGACGGAACTACTTGGTATGGGAATTTATAAGAGCTTCAATTATGAAATCTTTGAGCGTAGACCGTTTACCTTAATTGCCTTTGATGGAAATTCAGCCGTTATGAATTTGATTCAAGAAGCCCATAATGGAAAAGGAAAAGGCAAAATCTTCATTAGTACTGAGACACGAGCGCTAAAGAATAAGGCGCAATCCTTAACTGGCTATGTAGAAGTATTTAAAGAGGCAAAAGAAGTCATAGAAAAACTATAAACGCATGAAAAATGCGTTTTTTATATAAAATTCACAAAAAAATCAGAAAGTGTGCAATAAAAGCACGCTTTTTCTCGTTAATATAGTGAAAGGAGAAAAAATGCAGTTTCAAGAATACGATGTGAATAAGCTTGAAAGTCTCATAGGAAATGTCGCGACAGGGGATTTAAAAAGCTTAGAAGAACTATATGTCTTAACCAATACCGCAGTCTATGGTTTTGCGTTAAGCATGATGAAGAATAAAAGTGATGCGGAAGATATTGTGCATGACAGCTACTTATCTGTTTTAAGAGCGAGTGCCAATTATCAAGCATTTGGAAAACCATTTGCCTGGATTCTAAAAATCACGCGTAATCTTTGTCTCGATCAATTGCGTAAACAAGAAAGAATTGTGGATGTCGCAATTGAAGACTGGATGTTAGTAGATCATCCAAATGCGAAAGAAGACAAAGCATTATTAGAGATTAGTTTCCAAGCCTTGAGCGATGAAGAGCGTGAGATTGTTTATCTACATGCCTTAACAGGTCTTAAGTTTAAGGAAATTGCAGAAGTGCTAAACAAACCTCTTGCAACCATCTTGTCAAAATATCATCGCGCACTTAAGAAATTAAAAAAAGAAATGACGGAGAAGGGTCTATATGAAAAATAAACAAGTAGAAGAACGTCTTTTTGAGGCGATTAAACATACCCAAAGTGACCAACTAGAAAAGATTATGTTGGATGCAAAAGAAGCACAAGTCTTACCAAAAGTAGTAGAAGAAACAAAGCAAAAGAAACATTACTTTGGTTGGGGATTAGCAGGGCTAGCAGCCATCATGGTCTTTGCGCTTAGCTTCTTCCTCTTCCAAAACCTCCAACAACAAAATGTAGATGCAACCATCTATCTAGATGTCAATCCAAGTGTCGAAATTCAAGTGAACCAAAAGGATAAAGTTCTAGATGTGATTCCAGTCAATGAAGATGGAAGAATCATCATTGGGGATATGAACTTTAAGAACAGTGATTTAAATGTCACGGTCAATGCCTTAATTGGTTCCATGGTACGTAATGGATATCTATCCGAATTAAAGAATTCGGTATTGATTTCCGTAGATACCAATGACAAAAGTCGTGCTGAAGTCTTAGAAAACAAATTAACCCGGGAAATTGATGGCGTCTTACAAGAAAGTGCCTTACAAGGGGCAATCCTAAGCCAAGCAATTGATGATGCAGCAGCCATCCAAGAAAAGGCAAATACATATCATATCTCAAATGGGAAAGCGAAACTCATCGAAGAAATCACCAATAATACCTATCATGAATTTGAAGACTTAGTGGATCTATCCATAAATGATTTAAATCTCATTGCGAAGAATAAAACAAATATTCATTCCCAAGGAGAGGCAAGTCAAACTGGATACATTGGTGAAGAAGCAGCCCTAACAAGCGCCATTAATTACTTCAATGTAAACCGCAATGAGGTCACCATGAAAGAAATGGATTTCGATTATGAAAATGGTGTGATGGTCTATGAAGTGGAATTCTATGTCGGAAACAACAAATACGAAGCCGATGTGAATGCTTCAACGGGTGCCATTGTGAAAACAGATGTGGAAATGAATGACCGTAAACAAAATAATAACCAAGCGCCAGTGGTCGCACCAACCATTCAACCAACACCTACACAAAAGCCACGCCCATCAAATAACCAAACCCAAACGAATGTCACCATTACGATGGATGGGGCAATTGATATCGCTCTGAATCATGCGGGATTAGCACGCAATAATATCTATGATTTAGATGCGGAACTTGAACGAAATGTTTATGAAGTAAGCTTTAAAGCAGGTGGTTATGAATACGATTATGATATTGATGCCACTACAGGTGAAATACGCTATCACAAAGTCGAATATGATGATTAAGAAAATACCCACAACAATGTGGGTATTTTTTATTAAGATTGTGCGCTTTGTGTTTCTTGTTGTTTGGTTTGGAGTTCTTCTTCAAGAGGAAGCCAATAATCGGTATGTTCTTTTTTCTTACGATTGTAATAGATGAGAGCAGCAATCACGATGATATGTAAGATAACACCACCTAAACTTCCTTCAATCCCAAAGGCTGGATCATAGAAGAGTCCATTTCTTCCTGAAGCACCTTGAAGATAGAATAAGGAATAATCAGAAACGATACCACTATTTGGTAAACCAAAGAGAATGCTTTGGGTATAATTCCATCCTGCATGCATGCCCATACATAATAATAGATTGTCATAGTAATAAATGATGACCGCATACAATAAAGCCACTAAGAAGATCTGCGCAAAACCCAAGAAGGTAACGCCAGGGTTAAAGGCATGGAAGGCAACGAAATAAGAAGAACTAAAGAGAATCGCAAGCCAAGGATTACGATAACGACGACGTAACTTTTGATAGAGATAAGAACGGGAGGTTAGTTCTTCTGCACCGGATTGAATAAATACGGAAACTAAAAAGAAGAATAACAATGGTAAATCGACACCTAAGAATCCAAGTTGAATATCTTTGCGTAACCAAGACATGAAAACACAGAATCCATTCAATAAAAAGCCAAATAATAAGCCAAGTAAAATGGATTTAAAGTTATTGCGATTTTTATGAGGTTTTAATGTTTGTAGCATTGTTCGATTGGATTTAAATCCAACCATAACCAATAGAATAACAATCCAAATTCCTATAAACGAAAAGTATTGTAAGAGAAATTCATGGCTTGCGTTAAACTCGGTAATGAGTTCAATAAACATACGCATAAACCTTGAGACAAGGGCGCCAAGTAATTGCCCGATTATAACCAATGCGAATCCAATGATTCCGGTTAGGATAAATTGGTCTGTTAGTTTTCGTGTTGGCCGAAGATGTTTGTTTAGAAATTCGTTCATAATGCTGTCCTCTTTTTCATTTAAAACTAGTATACCTCAACGCGTGCTATTGTAAAAAATATTCCAGTTCACGAATTGGTGTATCTGGTAATAATTTCTTTAAGTGTTTCATTATTCTCTCTTTGGATTCTTGTGGAGAGCGTGCGTATACCTTTTTCGAGAAAGCTTCCCCATAAAAGTTTTCCGGTGTTGCATAACGGGCCATACCCCAGCCATAGAAATGACCATTTTTATCTTGGGCATAATCAAAATCCGTAATTAAGACATAGCCTTTCATTTGAAGTTTTGTGATTGTGGAATCAAAACCTTTGCGAGGAATCCACTCGTCTTTCCCTTTGCCTTTGGGTTTGATATAGCCACCAATGGCTTTTGCTTCTTTGGAGCGAATGAAATGTTTACTTGCGATGATGTTGTATAAGTATTGTTCTGGATAAGTCGCTAAATGGTCTTCGAAGCGGGCATCAAAGTCATAGCCATCACGTCGATAATTCGCAAAGTCATAAAACCAATGTTTGGAAATAAACATCGCTTTATTATGCGCAAACTTTCCATAAGCACACTTGGTTTCCTGAATGATGGGGCCTTTCCATTCCCATATGCCAGGCATATCGGAAAACCAAAGGGAAGGATGTACATGTTCTTCAATGGAGAAGCCCTCAATGCTATTAGAAAAATAAGGAATAAAACCAAGTTCCTTTATGGCATTAATCAAATCTTCTTTTCGTTGGATGTAGAGATCATTAAAGTTCATAATTTCATTATAGAAGATGGTTTTGGAAATAAAAAGAAAACGAGGGAATCAAAAGAGTATGGTAAACTTTAGAATAGTAGAAAGTGTGAGTTTATGTTAGAGATTAGCGCTGCTTTAGAAATCTATTCAGCTTTTATTGTTGGAGCGGTATGGGTTTGTTCGTACTTTTTTCTTGATGATGTTTATGATATTCGTCGATATCGTAGAATCCCTTATGTGTTACTTGCGACAGTCATGCTTGCGTTACTAGCGGATGCGTATGCACTTACGCATAGTAATCAACGTGACTTTCTCTTTTACCTTAGTGAGTTAGTTGTATATGCGACACACTTTATCAATTTAACGGGGACCGCTTTTTATTGCGCTAAGATTTTTGATATCCAAGATCCAAAAGAAATGCGTTTGGTGTATGTCACCATTCCTTTAGCGATTATTGGTTTTATTCTTTGGACCATTTCTTTAGTCAGTGGAAACTTTGGCCATTTTGAACCGGATGGTTGGCAACGAGGACCACTCTATTATTTTGGGTCAATCCCGGGCGTTATGATTGCGGTGATTTTGTTTTATCTTCTTTATCGGCATCGTAATTATCCAATCCGACATATTCCCGCAGTCATGTTGATTGCCTTTTCGATCCCGCTTGCCTTAACCTTCTTCCGCCAATTTAACTACCAACTTCAAAATGTAGGGATTGCTTTGTCCATTGTTATCGTATCGCTCGTTGTTGACTTAGAACAAATTCAAGAAAAACGAAAACTGGAAGTTGAAAGCATTTCTGCCAATACCGCCATCTCTTTAAGCCAAATCAAACCCCATTTCTTGTATAATTGCATCGCATCGATTGGCTATTTGTGTGAGAAAGATCCAAAGGCAGCACGTAAAGCACTCAGTTACTTTAGTAACTACTTAAGAGGAAACTTGGATGCGATAGATAACCCAAAACCTATTTCGCTTGAAAAAGAAATGGAGCATGTGAAATCCTATGTAGCTTTAGAAAAGATGCGCTTTGGGGATCGCGTACGTGTGGAATATGATTTACAGAATACCGACATTGATCTTCCTGCCATGACGGTGCAACCCATTGTGGAAAATGCGATTAAGCATGGCATTACGAAAAAAGAAAATGGAGGTACGGTCAAAATCTCTACCTATGGGAATAAAAAAGAAGACATTATCTGTATTGAAGATGATGGGGTTGGTTTTGATGTAAATGCAACAAATAACAAAGCTACTCAATCCATTGCGTTAAACAATATCAAAGAGCGTATTCGTGTCTTCTGTGATGGACGTCTCAATGTGGAATCCACACCAGACAAAGGGACGAAAATTACCATCTATTTACCAAAAAACGGAGGGTGGCATAATAAATGATTAATGTATTGATTGTAGATGATGAAAATATCCTCTTAGAAGGAATGAAGGAATTAGTGCAACAGGCCTTACCAAAGGCAAATATTGTTGTGTGCATGAATGCTAGAACTGCCCTTGAAGAAGCAAAAGACAAACAATTTGAGATTGCCTTTTTAGATATTGAACTACCAGGGAAAAGTGGACTTTTTTTAGCCAAAGAATTATTGGCTATTCACCCGAAAACCAACATCATCTTTGTGACGGCTTATAGTCAGTATGCCTATGAATCTTATGATTTATTTGCGAGTGGGTATTTATTAAAACCTACTTCCTTGAAAGATATTAAAAAAGCCCTTAAGAATTTACGTTATCCAATTACGGATATTTTAAGAGTGCAATGCTTTGGAAACTTCCAAGTCTTTTATAACAATGAACCTGTAGTCTTTAAACGCAGTAAAGCAAAAGAGCTCTTTGCTTATTTAATTGATCGTAATGGGTCCTTTTGTACAATGGGAGAATTAATGGCCATTCTTTGGGAAGATCGGGAAGTGGATGAAACGGTACAATCCCAATTACGTCATTTAATCAGTGATTTAAGAAAAGCATTAAGAGAAGTCAATGAGGAAGATATCCTTATTAAGGAAAGAAATCGACTTGCGGTAGATACAAATAAGATTCAATGTGATTATTTTGATTATCTCAAAGGAGATAAAAAAGCACGAAATAAATTTCAAGGCGAGTATATGACGCAATATTCGTGGGCGGAAATGAATCCCATCATACACGAAAGCATCTAAAACAATCGTTTCAATGATATGAAATAAAAGCTTACTTTCACAAACGGAAGTAAGTTTTTTGGTTTGGGCGCCACTTGAGTCACACTTTTGACGCACAACAATTGTTAAATTATTGACAAGGAGAAAGGTGCGTACATATAGATAATTGAAAATTAGTATGTCTTTTCTTTGCCTTAGCAGTAAAACGAAGTAATTGGGGAGGGTGTAAAACTATGAAATCTAAAAAGTTCCTAGCCATTCTATTGTCGATTTTCACAGTTTTTTCCAACATTACGGCAAATACCGTATACGCTGTAGATGAACCGGTGGAAAATACAGAATCGACAGAAGCCGTTTCGGAAGAAACGCCTGCAGAAGAAGTAGCGTCAGAGGTTGTACAAGAAGAAGTGCAACCGGAAGAAGCTGCGCCTGTTGTTGAAGAGGCTGCTCCAGTCGTGGAGGAAGCTGCTCCTGTTGTTGAAGAGGTAGCTCCTGTACAAGAGGAAGTTGCGCCTGTGGTGGAAGAAGCTCCAGTTGTTGAAGAACAAGCTCTAACCGCAACAGCAGCTCCTGTTGAAGAAGCACCTGTCGTAGAGGAGCCAACTGCAGAGCCAGAGAAAGTAGAAGAAGCTGTGGTTGTAGAAGAAACACCAGCTGCAGAAGTTGTGGAAGAAGCACCACAAGAAGTTGCCAAAGAAGAAGTTGTTGAAGAAGCGCAACCAGAAGTGGTGGAAGATGAAGCAGTGGTAGAAGAACCTGCAGAACCACAACAAGAAGAAGTAGAAGAAGAGCAAGAAGAAGTTGTCGAAGAAGAAGTCGAAGTGAAGATGCCTGCACAAAACATGAAGGCAAGTTCACCAGAGATGGATGTTTTCGTACAAATCGATGAAGGGATTTTTCCGGAAGATATCACTATGGTTGTTCGTCAATTCTCTAGCGAACAAACCAAAGCCATCGTCCAAGCATTAAATGAAAACGTAGAAGTCGTCGATGCAGTGGCAGTTGATATCAGTTTTTATAGTTACAAAGATGGAAGACGTGTCAAAGTTGATCCAGTTAACCCCGCTGGTGTACACGTTCAATTAACACCTTACCGTGAAATTCAAGGTGAAATACACAATGTCGTTCACATTGATGATAATGGAAATGCCGAAATCGTAGCCGAAGCTAATAAAGATGGTGCATCTTTTGATTCGGTTGGTTTCTCTGTTTATGCAATTGTTGGTGAAGATGGAAAAAGTGCTGATGAAGAAGAAGCTCGTAGAACATATATCTTCTATCGTCCAACCGTATGGCCTGTAACCAACACTGAATCTGAATATGTGGAATGGGCAAGAGAAATTGTTAAGAATGGAGATATTCTAGTTGAACCTGGAACACCATCCTTACCATCTAATCCAGATACATATTTCAATGGTTGGTATGCAGAAGGTAGCGAAACACGCATGACCTTCGGCAATGCAATTGATGATATTCCTACCGCAATGGGTTCAACCGATCAAGAAGTTAAAGTTTACGCACGCTATATCGATAAATATGTCGCTATATTCTATGATGAGGAAGGCGATATCGAACGTGAAAAAGTAGGTGGACCTGGTGACGAAATTACCATGGATGTTGAAATTCCTGGTATCGAAGAAAAAGGAATGAAACTTGTTGGGTGGTCTACAACAGAAGGTGCAACAAATCCGGAATATGAATTAACCGATACATATACATTTGTCGATGATGATGTTGATTTCTATCCAGTGTTGAAACCAGTACGTAAGATTCAATTCTTTGAGAATTCCGATACAGCTAGTTTTACGGCACCTATTTATGTCGTTCCTGGGGAAACAATTCCAGTGGTAACAGAACCAACAAATCCTGGATATACCTTTACAGGTTGGTATGAAGATGAGGAATGCACAACTCTATTTGATATGCTAACTGATGGCACAAAAGTGATGCCAGATGGGGAAGGCGATTTACAACTTTATGCCGGATGGGAAGGCGAAGAAGTTAATTTTGAAGTATATATCTGGGCTGAAACTATGGACGATGATGGAAATCCATATCCAGCAGATGCTCAAGAAAAATATGCAGTTAAGGTTAACTTCATGGATACCTTACCTGCAGGCACAATTGTTGATCGTTCTAAATTAATCGAGATTTACCAAGAACATCAAGCTGAAATTGATGCATCTTTTAATCACGACTATTATGTGAATGTCACAGATTTTGATACTTATTCCGAAGAGATTAAAGGGGATGGTTCAACCATCTTAAATATCTACTTCGATTTAAAAGAATTCACCTTTACATTCCATAATGCAAGTGCAAGCGCTAAGTGGCGTGTTACTGATATTATCCATATCGAAAATGGCGAAGAAGTCGGTGTAGGTGGAGGAAATGATTATACCTTTACCGCTAAATTAGGTCAAAATATTACTGATTTATGGCCAAGCTTTACTTTTACAACAAGCCGTACAGAGTCTCCAAATTATTATTCGCAATATCCAGTATTTGGATGGAGAATTAGTCCAACATCAGCTGGAACGGATACACAACCAGGAACATCCGCTAGTAACTTTATTACACATCGTCACAGAGCTACTACAGATATCTTTTATAAGGTAAATAATGTTCCACAAGAAGTTACAAATTTCTGGCCACATGGTGCAAATAATAATACTTCAGTAGATTTAACGGCATATTATGTAGAGAAAGTTCAAGATGGCAAAGAATATGATTCAAGCCTTGTACGTCGTACGCGTAGCGGTGTGGAATATGTAGAAATGCCAGAATATACACAGCATCTTACTTATTCGCAAACTGGTTATAATGCACGTAAAACAATCGAAGGTTATTCGTATATCACTTGGGAATCAGATACGAATCGTTCCATTCGTTATTATTACTATAATCAAAATAAATATGACATTATTTTCCATAACTATAATGCCGAAAGTACAGTAACCGATATCGAATATAAACAAGATATTTCTCAATATGCGAGCTATGTACCAAGTAGGGATGAAACGGGATTACCTGATTATTACACATTCGAAGGTTGGTATACCGATCGTCAGCATACCAATAGATATACATTCGATAATGCAACAATGCCTGCGCATAACTTGGTACTTTATGCTTATTGGAAACCATCTAACATTACGATTACGTTTGATGCAAATGGTGGTTTGATTGATGGGGAACCAACAACAACGCAAGAAATTGAAGCAGATAGTTTAGCAACAAATCCTGGAACACCAGTGAGAGAGAATTATGAATTTATTGGTTGGGGTGTAGAAGGAAATCCGGATGACCGAATTGACTTCTCGCAACGTCGTTTCAGCGAAGATACAACTGTCGTTGCACACTGGACAGTAGCTTCGGAAGAATACACAATTGCTTATGAAGATGACCAAGGACATAGTGTTCCAACAGATTCAAATGTATATCGTTTTGGTTCCGAAATTGTCTTAAAGAAATCACCAGTTTCTACAGAGACACACCATTTCCATGGATGGAAGATTAAGGGCTATGGAGATACCGTTTATTTACCAGGTGATGTCATCGTAATAAACGATCCTGAAATGGCAACTAATAATGTGATTACATTCCTTGCGTATCATGGAAACGAAGAACATGACCATGATTTAGAAGATGTTGTAACAATTACCTATCATTCCAATTATCCAGCTGAAAGTGGAAAAGCAGAAGAAACACAAACACAAGATAAGGATGATGATGGGAATGATTTGTTGCGTAATGTAGCGGTTACATCGAAAGGCGCAATATTCTCATTACAAGGTTACACCCTTGTTGGTTGGAATACAGCAGCAGATGGCAGTGGGTCTCATTTTGATTTAGGACAAACCATTTTTGCTGACCATGCAGGCAACAATGATTTATATGGAGAATGGGAATTCGCACCAGATGTTGAATATACAATCGAACATTATAGACAAAGTGTGAATGATCCTGCTGTATATGAAAAAGTAGATGCAGATACAGAAACAGAGATTGGTACAACTGGAACGCAAGTGACAGCTTCACCAAAGACCTATACTGGATTTACTTTTGATGAAACACGTACAGGTACAGAAAACACAGGTACAATTTTAGCGGATGGTTCCTTAGTATTAAAAGTTTACTATAGCCGTAACGGTGGCTATACCTTAACTTATAAATACATTGGTGTAGTACCAGATGGTGCAACGTTACCAGATCCTGAAACGGATTTGAAATATGGCCAACAAGTAACAGCTTCAACAACACCTGCTGAAGGGGAAGTATTTAATGGATATAAATTCTTAGGTTGGCAAAAAGAACAAGAATCGCTTGTATTTGTAGATGGTGTTGTTACAATGCCTGACCGTAATGTTATCCTCGATGGTTCTTGGGAAGCAGTTCCTGTAAATTATCTTGTTAAAATTTATGAGCAAAATATCGATGATGATGAATACACGCTCATACAAACAGATACAAAAGAAGCAACAACCGGTACAACGGTAACCGAAACGCCACAAGCTACAGAAGGATTTACATTCAATGCAGATTTAAGTAAGAATGGATTGGTTGTAAAAGGCGATCCAAATGATCCAACGGTAATCGAACTATACTTTGATCGTAATGTGTATACCGTTACCTATGCTTATACAAACTATTCATCTTTAACAGCTGCAGGTGGTGTAGCAAATCCTACCGATGCAGATTTGGCAACTATTACCGATACCTATCGCTATGGCCAACGTGTAACACCTAAAGTCAATGTAACAATTCCAACGAATCCATCCGATGGTTATACTTTTGGAGGCTTCAAGACAAATCGTTATGGTGCAGAGTTTGATATGCCAGATGTAGATGATTTGGTCTTCTATGGAACCTTTGAACATATCGATGATGCAACCTATAAAGTGGAACATTATCAAAGAGGCTTAGATAAAGTAAACAATCAGTTAACGGATGAATATACATTAAAAGATACTGATACAAATACGGCATCGGCTGGTACGCAAGCTACTTATGTTGATAAAGCATATGAAGGCTATGATTTAAAAGAAAATCAAGTGAAATACTTCACACGTCCAAAAGATGCAACAGATGACACACAAGATGTAGAAGTTACCGATACAACGGTTATTGGTGGCAATAACATTAAAGTTGTCAAAGTTTACTACGAACCAATTAAATATGATTTAACTTATAAATATACAAGTGATGTACCAAACGAAAGTGCATTACCAACATCAAGCCAGTATTACTATGGAGCAGAAGTAAACTTAGCAGCAAATGCAACCGCTCCTGGGTATACTTTCTCGGGCTGGACGACTGTCATTGCGGGCGATGCACAAACCTTTGATATGCCTGCAAGAGCAGTTGTAGTCAGTGGTTCTTGGGAAGCAGAAGAAACAACTTATCAAGTTGAATACTATTATCAAGATCCAAATAATCCAACAGATTATGTAAAACAAGACGCTATGACAGAAACTGTAAGCGGTCATAAGACGGGCGAAACAGTTTATGCTCAAACGGCAAAACCTGAAAATGGTTTAATTTATATGCCAGATTTAAGTACAGCAAGTGGAACTGTTGCGGTAGATGCTTCAGGTAATCCAACGCTTGTCTTAAAGCTATATTATGCACGTAAGTCTTACCGTGTTTATTATCACTATGCAAATGATGTAGATGGTGAAAATCCAGATGCTGCAACGATTGGAGATTATGATACAGACTTACACTTATTTGGTGAGAAAGTTTACTTCAAGGCAGATGCAACTGCTCCTGGATATGACTTCAGTGGTTGGTCTGTAACAAGTTCAATTGAAACAGGTGAAGATGCAGGTGGTAAATACTTTATCATGCCAGCACGTGAAGCAAATGTTACAGGACGCTTTACACCAAAGACAGATACAGAATATAAGATTGAATATTATCAACAAAATCTAAATGATGATTCTGTATTTGATAAGGTTGATGCAGAAACCAAGACCTTAACTGGTACAACTGGTGCACATGTAAGTACAGCTACCATCGCGGATGGTGAAAAAGAATTTGCTGGATTTACATTAGATAAGACAGTTACTGGTACGGTAAGTGAAGCCGATATTAAAGGTGATGGCACAACAACATTGAAGTTGTATTACACAAGAAATAGTTATACAGTTCAATACTATTATCGTAGTAGTGCTCCTACAGGTGGACCAACGATTGAAGAAGTCCGCACAGCTGCTGGAACACCAAAACAATATAAATATGGTGAAACAGTAACAACTGTAGGTACTGATGTAGTTCCAGATAAAGATGGTTATGATTTTGTTGGCTGGAAAGCAAATACCGTGGGAGATGGTGGTGAAGAAACCGTTGAACGTGGTGGAACGTTCACTATGCCAGCTTGGGATGTTGATATCTTTGGATCTTATGCACACGATGACCATGTCAAATATACAATCAATCACTGGGTATCTAATATTGGAAGTCCAGATACTTATACAAAAGATAGTTTTGAAGAAGCATATGGTGAAACCGAGACCATGGCTTATGCAAGCCCATTAGCAAGATATACGAATGCTGGATATACCTATAACGCAACTAAGACAACACATGATGATCCAACTGTACAAGATCAAGGTAGCGTTACAATCAAAGGAGATGGCACAGCGGTTATTGATATTTACTATGATAGACAATCATTTAATGTCACATATCAATATACAAATAGTGCGGTGAATCCAAATCCAACCGATCCAAGTGTATATAATGGAACCTATGAAGTTGGGGCAACTGTTGAACTGGCAGATCCTGCAACTGCAGTTGGTTATACCTTCTCAGGGTGGACGACTGTATTAGCTGGTGGAGCAACATCGTTCACAATGCCAGCAAGAGATGTTGTGGTCAGTGGTTCTTGGACAGCAAATCAAGTTCCTTACTATGTTGAATACTATTATCAAGATCCAAATAATCCTACTGAGTATGTAAAACAAGATAGTTTAACAGAAGAAGTAACTGGACACTATATGAATGAATTAGTATCCACAACGACAGACGCTCCTGAAAATGGTCTTGTATATAATTCAAGTAAGAGTAATTCAAGTGGAAGAATCACAGCTGAATTAGATGGTACTGAAGTCAAAGGAACCCTAGTATTGAAGTTGTATTATGATCGTAAAGAATATAATGTTTACTATCACTATGCAACCGATGTAGAAGGTGAAAACCCAGATGCTGCAACAATCGAAAGTTATGATCCAAATACCTATCGTTATGGGCAAACAGTCAACTTCAAACCAGATGCAACAGCTCCTGGATATACATTCAGTGGTTGGTCTGTAACGAGCCAAATTCAAAGTGATGCAACTTCCTTTGTAATGCCTTCTAGAAATGTTAACGTAACAGGTAGTTGGACAGCAAACCCAACCACCTATAAGGTGAACATTTACGAAGAAAAAGTTGATGGAAGTGGATACGATGAAGTCTCTTCTACAGATAAGAATAGTACGACTGGTACATCTGTAACCGAAGTCATCGATGCACCTACTGGTTTCCATTACAATACCGATCGAAGTACTAATACTGGTAAGGTTGCGGTAGATGAACAAGGCAATCCAACGCTCGTACTGAACTTGTACTATGATCGTAACCAACATACTGTTACCTATGCATATACCAATTATGATGCATTAACTGCAGATGGTGGTGTGGCTAATCCAGATGATACAGCATTAGCAACAGAAACAAGAACCTATCGTTATGGTGAAACTGTAAGTCCAGATGTCGATGTAATAATTACAACAAATCCATATAATGGATGGTCCTTTGGTGGATTTGAAACACGTCGTTATGGTAAGACCTTCACAATGCCAGATGTAGACGGAATCGTTTACTATGGTACATTCAACCATGAAGATCGTGCGGTCTATGTTGTTGAACATTGGGTACATGATGTAGATAAAGATGATAATGCTCTGTTAACTACTTATACTTATAAGGAAGGCGCAGAACATGATGGCTCAGCTGGTCAAACAGCTACATATGTCACACATTCCATTGATGGTTATACACCGGATACAAGTAATGTAATATTCATGTTAAGACCACTTGATAAACAAATGGGTGATACAAGTGGAGATATTCCTGCAACAGAAGGCAATAAGATTATTGGTTCTGCAGAAGGATATAAGCTTGTTATTGGTATTCCTTATGAACCAAGGAAATATCCAGTTACATATCAATATACCAATGACACACCTGGTTCTACTCCAACAACATTACCAACTACAGTAGATTACTACTATGGTGCTAAGGTAAGTCCAGCAGATCCAGCAACCGCTGATGGATATACATTCAATGGTTGGAAACATAGAGTCAACCAAGCAGGTACCGAAACCGACTTTACTGAACCATTTGAAATGCCAGCACGCGCTGTTATAATCTCTGGCTCTTGGACAGCAAATACCAATACACTTTATAAGGTATGGCACTGGTTTGAAGATCAAGCAACGGGTGATTATACACATAAATTTGTAGAATCTGGCACTGAGAAAGAATGTACAGGTCATGATTATCGAACCACTACCGGTACAGAAATTACCGTATCGGTTGAAGATTATGATGGATATGAATTCAATAGCACAGCATCTGAAATCACAAAGACGATTACAGGTGATGGGCAAACCGTATTCAACCTCTATTATGATTTAACAGAAGGATATAAGTTAACTTATAAATTTGAAGGTGATTATCCAACAGAAGTGGCTCTTCCTTCTGAAGTGACCGATCTACAATATACAGAAGAAGTAACAATTGATACAACAACGACAGATGGTTATGGTTACACATTCAACGGATGGCAAACCAAGCATGAAGGTGTTGAAATTGTTGATGGCAAAGTTAAGATGCCAGCAAGAGATGTTGAAATCATTGGTACTTGGACACCAAAGACAGATACAACTTATACAATTAAACACTTTGTTGAATCATTAACTACTCCTGGCGAATATGAACCTTATGGTAGTGCATATACTAGAACTGGTACAACTGGCTCAAATAGCGCATATGCAGTTCCAATTTCGAACCCAGGCTTCAAAGTCGATAATGATAAGACACGTAATGCTGCAGCAAATGCAAACCATTCGTTTACACCAGAATCTGGTGACAAAGTGACACGTATGACAGGCACCATAAAAGCAAATGAAGAAGGTGTCGGTACAACGGTATTTGAGTATTACTATACTCGTAATGAATACAAAGTCACTTATGAAATTACGAACAATAAGGGTGCAGAAGTACCAGAAGAAAAGACTTATGCATATGGAGCAAATGTAACAGTAGAACCAAAACCAAGTGTTCCTGGTTATAACTTTGAAGGTTGGACATCAACAGATGCAACTGTTACATCAGGCAGCTTCACAATGCCAGCAAAAGATGTAAAGATTACGGGCTTCTTCACACCTGGTACTGCCGAATACAAAGTAGAATACTATCAACAAAATGCGGATGATGATGAATATACATTATTCGAAACAGTAGGGCCAACTACAGCTACAACCGAATCCCTTGTAACTGCAGAAAGAAAAGCATACACAGGATTTGATTATGTGGTTAAAGATGGAACGATTGAATCTGCTTATGTAAACGGAGATGGCAGTACGGTATTGAAACTCTACTATGATCGTGAAGTATATGATGTGGAATATCATCATAGAGGATCTTTGCCAGCATCCAATATCGATACTCCAGAAAAGAAGAATTACCGCTATGGACAAAAGGTTCAATTGGAACCAAAACCAAGCGATGATGCGTATGAAGATTACCTCATTGTTTCTCCAAATGATGAAGAGAAACCAGATTGGGAAGCTAATACAGATCGTCCAGATCATGTAGTCATTACAAATCGTGAATTTGAGATGCCAAATCGTCATGTTGATATCTATGCAAGATGGGCAGAAGATAGAAACCATGATGGAATCGATGATTCGACGCAAACATTTACCGTTCATTATAAGAAGGGTGAGCATGGTTCATTTACAGAAGATGTAGATGATGCAACGAAGTTTGGTGGCTTAAATGTTAGAGAAGCAATTCCTGCATACAATGGGGAAAAGGATGATTACGATAAACCAAAACCAGAAGAAAATTGGACTTTCACTGGTTGGAATCCAAATTCTACCGTTGTCAGTGCTGCGGATTGTGAAGAAGGCACAACCGATATTTATCTTGTTGCAGAATGGGCAGAAGATAAGAATAACAACGGGGAACCGGATGATGAAGAAACATTCAAAGTTCGTTATACAAAGGGTGAACAAGGAGCCTTTACTGAAGACAAAGAAGATGAAACATTATTCGAAGGTCTTGGAGTAGGCGCTGCAACACCTGAATATGCGGGCGAAAAAGATGAGTATGACTTACCAAAAGGTAATGCCGATTATGTCTTTGTTGGATGGAATGAAGAAGATGGTGAAATTAAGCCAACAGTGGATGCTGCAGATGCAGATACAGATTCTGTAATCACATATGAAGCACAATGGTCAGAGGATAAGAACCATAATGGTATTCCTGATAATAGAGAAGAATTCATCGTTAAGTTCTTAGATGAGGATGGCACATTACTCAAAGAAGTACCATTCTTAGTACTCAATGATCCAGTAGAGGAATATAAACCAACCAAGAAAGACTATGTCTTTGATAAGTGGACACCAGAATTCCACAATACTGTAAAAGCAGAAGATTCGGATGAAGAAGGTGTCATCACTTATACAGCAAGTTGGAATGAAGATAAGAACAACAATGGCATTCCAGATAAGGATGAATATCGTACAATCACTTATAAAGATGGCAAAGATGGCGCTTCCTTCAAAGATGAAGTACATGAAAAACAACTCGATGGCTTAGCAACACCAGCCTTCAGTGGTGGAACGCCAACATTAAAAGATTATGTCTTTGATAAGTGGAACCCAGAAGTTGCAGAGCTTGTGAATGGGGATGCAACCTATACCGCTACTTGGAAAGACGATAAGAACAACAATGGTATTCCAGATGATGAAGAAGCATTCAGTGTTGTATTCAAGGATGAAGATGATTCTGTTATTGAAGAAATCAAAGATCTCAAACTTGGCGATACAGTTGTGGATCCAAAACCAGAGAAGAAAGATTACGTCTTTGATAAGTGGACACCAGAATTCCATGACACAGTAAAAGCAGAAGATGCAGATGCAGATGGTATGATTACTTACACAGCAACATGGAATGAGGATAAGAACAACAATGGCATTCCTGATAAAGATGAATATCGTAACATTACTTATAAAGATGGTAAGGGTGGAGCATCCTTCAAAGATGATGTACACGATAAAGCATTAGATGGAATGAATACACCAGCCTTCAGTGGTGGAACACCAACGTTAAAAGATTATGTCTTCGCTGGTTGGGAACCAGAAGTTGCAGAAAAAGTTAGTGGCGATGCAACTTATACCGCTACTTGGAAGAACGATAAGAACAACAATGGTATCGCAGATGAGGACGAATTCTACGAAATCATCTACAATCCAAATGGTGGTAACTGGAATGGTTCTACTGCAAACCGTGTAGAAGTTCACCATTACGATGAAGATATCAAAGTAACCGATGCGCCAACAAGAGATGGCTATCGCTTCACTTATTGGAAGGGTTCGGAATATCAACCAGGTGATACTTACAATGTAGTAGGCAACCATACATTCGAAGCGCAATGGGAACCAATTTCTGAGAAGAAGTCTGTCACACCAAAACAACCAGGTCGTACCTGTCAAGATGATGGATATCCAGCTGGATACTACTGGAGTGATGCAGCACAGAAGTGCATCCGTACAGGCGGCGGAACAGCAGGAATCCCAACTCCATACACAGGCGATGACTTCCACGCATTACCATACCTATTACTCTTAGGTGCTAGCGTACTCATTGGTCTAATCAGTGCTTCTAAGCTAAGATACAAGAAGTAAAATTGGTAATGTGAACATCATATTATCGAAAAGAATAAAGGCTCAATTTCAATGAATTGAGCCTTTTTTAAGTGAAAAGCACATGCAGTAGAATGGATCAAAAAAGAAACCCAATTTGTATTTAGGTTTCAATGTTCTAGTAAACAAATAGAATAATAAGTTATTTTGTAAGTTCCACAACTTCTTTGACTTTGTTTGGTCGAAGAATTAAGAGGGACGCAAGTAAGTAAATACCAACAAGAGGTAGTATCCCAGAAACAGTCAACTGACTTGCGACATCGACGGCATCCACAACTGTTTTCCCTGCTAATCGACCTGAAGCGACGGAAGCGATGACATCCCATAATCCATGAAGGAAAATAAGATACCATATGTTTTTGCCAGATCGATAATAAATGGCACAGAAATAAGTTCCTGTTCCTAGTACGGAAAGTGCCTGTAAAGCAGCCGTACGCAATGTAATTTTGGGATTAAATGCGTTAACGAGGTGCACACCTCCAAAACATACACCTGTAATCAAAACCGCAAAAATCACAAGAATCCAACTATCTTCCCCAAAAAGGTTATGTAACGCACGTTGGAGAAGGCCACGGAATAACACCTCTTCGCAAAATCCAACTAGAATCATTTGAATTAAGAAAAATACAACTTCAACTCCTGGAATACTTATTTCAAAGAATTTATCAATATTAACTAAGGATACAAGAATCATTTGTACAACAAGTAAGAAAGGGGTTGCCCAGTATTTGGCAAATGGAATCGAACTCTTACGAAATATATCTGATTTCTTACAAAGAATCATGGCAATGAAGACACAACTAGCAAATATCAATTGTGCAATGAGCGATTTTACATTTTCGTTTGTCGTAAGATTTTCAACCAGTTTCCCAAATATCTTATAGATTGCTAGACAAGCAATAATCGCTATAATCGCATTGATTAAATCTTTTCGTTTTTCATCCATAATTGTCTCGTATTATCTAATTAGGTCAGGTTAGATAATAATTCCTTTCTTGGCCTTAAACATATTTACAGGCATACAGTAGGCCAAACTGCTATGCTTGTATTGTGTACTGTGGATTTGTTCCTATAACTGTTCAGACAGTATTCA
>JAGAVW010000026.1 GCA_017941735.1 Solobacterium sp.
ATCTCTATCAGAATATATAACATTAGTAGAAGAATGGATTGAGTTTTATAACACTACGAGAATAAGGTTAAAAAAGAAGTGATTATACAATCACTTCTTCATAGACCTTTTTTAACTGTGAACATTTTGGGGTCCACTGTCCATGGTCCTTTTTTTAATCGACTGGATATTTAATGCGCTCCCCTTCTTTTGTGGTTTGTACAATTTCGGTAATATCATAACCCGCTTCAATAAGAATATCGCGCATTTCTTCGACTGGAATTTCACCTGTTGCCTTTACAACAACTTCTGTTCCTCTTTCTTCCGTATGGAAGACTGCTAAACTTTCTAAATTCGCATTGTTGTCCGCAAAGTATTTTGTAACCCCATGGAAGAAACCTGGAACATCATTACACTTAATCACGAAGCGTGTTCCTTGGTGGCGATAGCCTAATACATCCGCAAAAGCTTGGAAAATATCTTTTTCCGTGATGATTCCTAAGACACGATAGAAATCATCCACAACAGGAAGTACCGAGATATGATGATCAATCATGATTTGCGCCGCTTCTTCTAAGAATAAATCTTCACTTACCGTTAATACGTTGCGAATCATAATTTCATCAACGGTTGTTTTGGATAATAAATAGTTGAGTTCGTAAATGGATAAAGACGTATTCTTCGCACCACTTGTCTCTTCAACAAGACCTCCCGTCACAAGACCAATGAGCCTTCCGTCTTCATCCACAACCGGAAGACGATGGAAATTATTCTTCCCCATTAGATCGACGGCTTTCGAAACCGAAACGTCTTTGGTGACCGTTAATGGATTTGCGGTCATATAGTCTTTTACATACATGATCTTTATCCTCCTAGATATGCTTGTTGCACACGCGTATCATTCGCGAGTTCTTCACCCGTTCCTTCTAATGTAATTTTACCAGTTTCTAACACATATGCGCGATCGGCTATGCCAAGTGCCATCTTCGCATTTTGTTCAACTAATAAAATGGTTGTTCCTTGTTTGTTGATTTCTTCAATAATGCGGAATATTTCTTTGACAAGTAATGGGGATAATCCCATCGATGGCTCATCCATCAATAAGATTTTTGGTTTTGCCATTAAAGCACGTCCCATCGCCAACATCTGTTGCTCGCCACCTGACAAAGTGCCGGCTAATTGTTTTCTTCTTTCTTCTAAACGAGGAAAGCGCGCAAAGACATTTTTGAGATCTTCTTCGACTCCTTCTTTATCTTTTCTTGTATAAGCACCTAATGATAAATTTTCTTCTACCGTTTGATTCGCAAACACACGACGACGCTCTGGTACCTGTGCTAAGCCGCGCTCCACAATTTTGTGAGAAGGAATCTTCACCAAATCTTCCCCATCTAAGAGAATACTTCCACTTTCTGGTTTCAATAAGCCTGAAATGGTATGCATGGTGGTTGTTTTCCCTGCTCCATTGGCGCCAATTAAAGTGACAATTTCCCCATCGCGTACTTCAAAAGAAATCCCTTTGATTGCTTCAATCATTCCATATTTCACAACTAAGTTTTCAATCTTCAACATAAGACTATTCTCCTAAGTACGCCTTAATGACTTGTGGGTTCGCTTGTATTTCTTCGGGGGTACCTGTCGCTAACATAGCCCCATAATTTAATACAGTGATACGCTCACAAATCCCCATAACTAATTTCATATCATGTTCAATTAACAATATGGCAATGTGGAATTGATCACGAATCTTTCGAATCATATCCATAAGTTCCTCGGTTTCTTGTGGATTCATACCTGCTGCCGGTTCATCCAACAATAAAAGTTTTGGACTCGTCGCTAAGGCACGCGCAATTTCTAGGCGGCGTTGTTCTCCATAAGGTAAACTACCGGCGATATATTCTGCCTTATCTTCTAAGCCAAAAATCTTCAATAATTCGCGTGCTTTTTCATCAATTTCCGCTTCTTCTTTTTTATATTTCGGTAAGCGTAATATCGCATCTGCCACCGAATAAGAATGCTCATTATGCATTCCTGTTTTTACATTATCTAAAACACTTAAATTCATAAATAAGCGAATGTTTTGGAATGTACGCGCAATACCTGCTTTATTGACTTGTACGGTTGTCATCTTATGGGTATTTTCCCCACATAACCAAATCTCTCCACGGGTTGGCTCATAAACTTTTGTAAGCAGATTAAAGACCGTGGTTTTACCAGCTCCATTTGGACCAATTAAACCAACAGTTTCATTTTCATAAATCGTTAAATCCAAGTTATTAACCGCAGTTAAACCACCAAAATCAATTCCTAAATCGGTTACTTCTAAGATTGGAGTTCTATTTTCTTCACTCATTTCATAGCTCCTTTCTTACCTAAACGCAATTTGGAAAACTTCTCTTTCAAGAATTCATTATTGGTTACTAACATAATGACAATTAAGATAATCGCATAGATTAACATACGATAATCTTGTAAGGATCTTAATAGTTCTGGCAAAAGAACAAGGACCGTTGTTGCAATAATGGTTCCTGTCATATTTCCTAATCCACCTAATACGACATAAACAAGAATTAAGATGGATAAGTTAAAGTCAAATTTTGAAGGTGCTAGGGTTGCATAGTTTAATGCGTAAAGGGCCCCGGCTGCTCCGGCTAACATTGCAGAGGTAACAAACGCCAGCATCTTTGTATTGGCCACATTAATCCCAACCGATTCTGCCGCAATACGATTATCACGTGCTGCCATAATGGCACGCCCATTACGGGAATACATCAAGTTATAAACAATTAATAAACTTAACAATACGAGAATCACCCCAAAGGTAAAGGTGGCGATACGATCGGTTCCGGTTGCGCCCATCGGTCCACTCAACAAGGCTTTTCCACCTTCTGCTAAAGCGAGTTTGTTTTCCACAAAACTCATTTGGAATCCGTTTTTATCATAACCAATATAGAGATTGTTGATGATACTCTTAATAATTTGACCAAACGCAAGGGTCACAATCGCTAAGTAGTCCCCTTGTAGTTTTAATACCGGAATCCCAATCAAAGCACCAATCACACCAGCCGCAATTGCCCCACACAAAATCGAAGCAATCAAACGAATGATGGGACTAGGAATACTGTAGGATAAAACACCACTTACACAAACTGCCACAAAAGCACCCACGCTCATGAAGCCACCTTGCCCTAGGTTTAATTCCCCTGATATTCCTACATTTAAATTGAGTCCAATTGCCGCAACGATATAACAACATACCGGTACCAGTAAACTCGTGAATAAACTGGATAAGTTACCGGTTAATAAAAGCACTTCTAAAACAATGTACGCAATAATGACAAGGCCAAAGGAAAGCGTACGACTTCGATTTTTGGATTGAAACATCTGAGCTAACTTTTCTTTCATATGCACTTCCTCAGACTTTCTCACTTACTTTTTTACCCAACAAACCAGCTGGTTTAATGAGTAAGACAATAATTAATACCGCAAACACAATCGCATCTGATAATTGTGTTGAAATATAAGCTTTGGTTAAGGTCTCAATGACACCTAATAAAATGCCTCCTAAAAATGCCCCTGGAATCGAGCCAATTCCACCAAAGACCGCGGCGGTAAATGCTTTGATACCAGGCATGGAGCCAAGGGTAGGACTAACGGATGGATAAGCTGCACAAAGTAATACAGCTGCAATTGCCGCTAAGCCTGAGCCAATCGCAAAGGTAATCGAAATAATGTGATTCACATTAATGCCCATGAGTTGGGCTGCCCCTTTATCTTCTGCACAAGCACGCATCGCTTGTCCTGTTTTGGTCTTATTCACAAATAGTGTCAAACAAGTCATCACTAAAATACAAACAAGAATGGTCAAAATCGATAAATAGGAAATCGATAACGAACCAATTTTAATTGCCCCATTAGAAATGATTGTTGGATATACTTTGGTCGAACTAGACCACAATAATTGCGCGCTATTTTGAAGGAAATAACTGACGCCAATTGCAGTAATTAAAACGGATAGACTTGTTGCTTGGCGCAATGGCTTATATGCTAAGCGCTCCACAACGACACCTAAAATCGTACAGCCAAGTACGGCTAAAGCTACACTGACAATCACTGGCAACTGAAAGCGTGTCATCGCAAAAAAGGAAAGATATGCACCGACCATGATGATATCACCATGCGCAAAATTCAACATCTTCGCTATACCATAAACCATCGTATAACCAAGTGCGATAATTGCGTATACACTACCTAATCCAAGGCCATTTATCAGATAAGATAGAATTTCCACTCACTGCACCTCCCCCTAAAATAATAATAAGGTTGCCATTGAATCACAATGGCAACCCTACTTCTAAGCCGATTGATTCGCTTTAGTCTTGTACACCTACATATACGCCATCTTTAATGACGACCGCTTTTGGCGACTTACTAACTTCACCATTCGCATTCCAAGTAACTTGTTCACCTGTAATACCATCAAAGGTCATCTTGGTGAATTCTGCTTTTAATGCATCTGCGACTTGTGAAGGAGTCATATCTGCTGTGATGCCTGCTGCTTTACAAGCTTGTGCAAGCGCATAAACACAGTCATATGCATCCGCTGCGAATTGGTTTGGAACTTCTCCATAACGTTTTTGATATTCATCAACAAAATGTTTAGTCATTTGATCGGTTCCATCTGCACTAAATGGTGTTAATAAATAGACGCCTTCTGCTAAGGAAGTATCAAAGTTTTCCATAGAGAGAATACCATCTAAGCCATCTACACCAAAGAAAGTTGGTGCATAATTCATAGCATTTGCTTGGGTTAAGATGAGAGAAGCTGGTTGATAATAAATAGGAAGGAATAAAATGTCTGCCCCTGCCGCTTGTGCTTGGGTTAATTGCACAGAGAAATCATTCTCTGTAGAAGATTCAAATGTACCATCATAAACAACTTCAAGTCCTACTTCTTTTGCTTCCGCAACGAATTTATCATGGACACCAGTTGAATAGTTATCATCATTCTTCCAAATGACGCCCACTTTAGAACCTAAGTCGGTATGTGCTTTTAAATAGTCTGCAGATGCAACACCTTGGTTAGGATCGGTAAAACACATTTGGAATACCGAACCATAAGGATTGCTTGCATTAGCTGTATCCGCATAAATAACTGCTAAGGAACTTGCGGATGGTGTTAATGCGAAAATATTATCTTCTTTATATAAAGGAGAGACAGCTTGGCCTGGACCAGAAGTGGTTGTACCAATGGATACTTGCATACCCCAGTCTTTGAGCACACCATAAGCAGTAACTGCTTTTTCTGGATCATGTGCATCATCTTCAAAACGTGCTTCAAATTGCACATCACCAACTGCGTTTACTTCTTCTACTGCAAGTTCAAACGCATTTTTAACGGCTTGTCCATAAACTGCAGCACCACCAGTTGTAGGTCCACTACCACCAATCTTAATTGCTGCTGTAGAATTTCCTGCTGTTTCTCCACCTGTTGATTGTGAAGTTGTTGAACCATTGCTGCCGCAAGCAACTAATGTAGCTGCCATTGCAACAGCGAGGCCTCCTTTGAATAATTGATTAAATTTCATAATTGCCCCCTAATCCTAACCTTCTGAAAAAAAAGAAGTTGAACTCATTATATTGATAATCTTTTGCGAGTTCAAGAACTTTTTACATGTTTTTTTCATTTTATATGAAAATAATTTTCATTTTGATATTTTGTTACATTTGTTACATTTTGGCATATAGCGAGTATAATTTAATAGAAATGGAAAAACAGTCACTCTCGATAGAAGAGAAACAACGCCTATTAACCAAACACCTTAAGACTCTCGTAATCAGTGGAGAGGCTTTGATTGCGTTTGGCCTTATTAGTTTTCTTCAAACCATCTTATCTTCGTTGTTAAACGAGGAAGATCAATTAGCGAATTATCTTGATGAAACCTCTGAACTTCCGGTTGGTGTACAATTTGGAATCCTCTTTTTCGTTTTATTTGTGATTGGAGGAATCTTTGCTTCCATATTTATATTAACTGGAATCAGTGCTTATAAAGAAGGACATGGGAAAAAACGTGGTTTTATTTATCTCATCTTTACCTTCTTATTATTCGTTCTTTATTCAGCAAATCTTGTCTATACAATTCTACAACCATCTTCAAGCGATTCCGTTATTCGTACCTTCGCCAATATCTTATTATTTGCGTCCATTGTCTATTGCACATTCGATATTTTGAATAGTGCCATTAAGTCGCGCAAATTAAAAAAGGAATTAGGAGTAACCTATGAACGGTGATTTCCATTATTACGCCACCTATAGTGCAGCATATTTAGCTGGATATACGCATGAAGAAAGCGAGCATATTGCCTATTGTGCAAATCTCGTTGATTTGTGTACGCGTACATTCTTACGCCATATCAATGGCCCTCTTTCCGCTGCCACAAGCCAACTACAATCTGAATTAGCCGGAGCAAGAACGGATATCATTGGCTTACAAGATATCACCCGCATTTGGGCTTCCTTTCATTTTTTACCAAAAGACTTATACAGTAAGGTAGAACATGTTTCAAAACACTATCGTGATAAATATCATTTAATCTGTGGGCCTAATGGTGATTTACTTGTGGATACGGTAGAGCTTGCAAAAGGTAAGGGTCTAGAAGCAATTGGTCTAGCGATGCATGTGCTTGCGGATACTTGGGCTCATGCCAACTTTGCAGGTACCCCATCCCTAGTCATTAATAATACGGATTATAACTTTTTCGAATTACGGGAAATGGAAGATGGTTCAACAAAACGCATTCCCATTTCATTTGGACATAACCCTGTCACCAAAGATGATTTAGATAAAGGTGCCTATACCGGTAGTCTTTACCAATCTTCCGAGCGCTCCATCATGAACCTTGGACACGGGCGCGCTGGGCATCTACCTGATTATGGTTTTATGAAATATGAATATGTTCCAGCATGGGCAAATTACAAACCCATCATCAAAGATAATCCTTCCGATTATTTCCATGCGTTTAGCCAAATGGTCTATGCCCTTCAATATTTACGTGGGACTATCGATACATTTGAAAAAGATACTTATGATACAGAACGGATTGCTCAGTATGAAGAAAAGATTAAACAAATCATCCGTACACGCAAAACCAATTGTAGTGAAGAATGGAAACAATTTGGAGAATCTCTTTCTGGACAAACCATTGCGCCTTTTACATTAGAAACCTATGAAGAAGAATATCTTAATGCAACGCAAGAAGAAAAGAATAACACCGTACTTGGACGCTTCATTCTAGCCGCCCTTGCGCAAAAAAGTATGGTCACAAATCGTGTCTTCGCTTCGAACAACTATTTGATGGGCTTCTCGGTTGATTTTAAGAGATATGGCTTCCGTGGGTTAAAGGATTTCCGTGCCTTACTCAATCAAAAGGAGGATCGAAACTTATGACCTTCTGGCAACGTTTTATGCGCATATTGGGTTCTTTGCTCGTTATTCTTGTTGCCCTGGTCCTTATGTCAGGTGCAGGAGAAGCGTATCCTATTATTATTCTTGTCTATGGTTTCTCCCTCTTCTTTAGTGGGATTAGTAGATTGTTTTTCTTTTTCACGATGTCCAAAAATATGGTAGGTGGAAAACTTGATCTATATCGTGGTGTTTTCTTAATCGATATTGGTGTTTTCACTTTATCCTTACACAGCATTCCTCATCTTTATGTCTTACTGTATTTAACGGGAATGTTAGGCTTTTATGGGATTGTCGAAATCTTAGGTGCCTTAGATTCTAGACGTCTACAAGGACATTGGATGATGCAGATGGCACGTGGCATTGGTAGTATCCTCATCATGTTTCTGTGTTTATTCTTTTTAAACTCGCCCGATACCGCTGTCATCATCTATGCCTTAGGTTTAATCTATACCTCGATCTTACGCATCATCAGTGCATTCCGAAATACCAACATCATCGCAATCCAATAAAAAAGGTCCAACTGGACCTTTCTTATTTTTAATGGCGCCTCAAACAGGGCTCGAACCTGTGACCTAGCGGTTAACAGCCGCTCGCTCTGCCGACTGAGCTATTGAGGCGTGCTTCAATAATATAGCATTTTACCCCTTTCCTTGCAAGAACCTAATGAAACTTTTCTTAATTTCCTTTGTTTATTAGTAGTAAGTGTTAAAATAAATTTAGATAACCATTTTAATCGGCTCAATAATTTCGGCCAAGGAGGAAAGATTTATGGGACTCATTCAAGCTGCTATTTCTGCTACAACTTCTACAATTAGTGATTCTTGGAAGGAGTATTTCTATTGTGATGCTATTCCAAATGACGTACTCGCAATTAAAGGTCATAAAAAAGTACGTGGAATTGGCTCCAATAATGGAGATGACAACATCATTAGTGATGGTTCTGTAATTTCCGTTGCGGATGGACAATGTATGTTGATTGTTGAAAATGGGAAAGTTGTCGATATCTGCGCAGAACCAGGTGAATTTGTATACGATTCATCAACCGAACCTTCCTTATTTACCGGAAGTCTTGATGAAAGTGTACGCCGTATCTTTGAACAAATCGGTAAACGTTTTACATTTGGTGGCCAACCAGCTGATGACCAACGTGTATATTATTTCAACACAAAAGAAATCGTTGGAAACAAATATGGAACCGCAAATCCTGTTCCTTTCCGTGTACAAGAAAAAGAAGCAGGCATCAATTTAGATGTTTCCCTTCGTTGTTTTGGGGAATATAGTTTAAAACTCATTGACCCAGTTCTTTTCTATACGAATGTATGTGGAAACTTCAAAGAAGTGTATCCTGTATCGGAATTAAGTGATCAATTAAAGTCTGAACTCTTAACCGCATTACAACCTGCTTTTGCAAAACTAAGTGAAGAAGGAATTCGCTATTCTGAAATTCCAGCGCACACAAAAGAACTCAGTGATTTATTAAATACAGAACTCAGTGAAAAATGGAAAGACTTAAGAGGTTTAGAAATTGTTTCGCTTGGCGTGAATAGTATTACTGCTACCGAAGAAGATGAAGCACGTCTTAAAGATATGCAAGCAGCAACAACCTTCAAAGATCCTGCTCTTGCAACCGCAAACTTAGCAAGCGCAACGGCGCAAGGAATTAAAGAAGCCGCAAAGAATGAAAATGGTGCAGCAGTTGGCTTTATGAATATGAATGCTGCGCAACAAGCAGGTGGTGTCAATTTACAAGGTATGTATCAACAAATGGCAACCCCAGCTGCAGCAACTTGGGTTTGTCCAAAATGTGGCGCAACGTGCGATGGGAATTTCTGTTCGAAGTGTGGTGAACCACGCCCAGTTGTTAATAAATGGACCTGCCCACAATGTGCACAAGAAAACGAAGGAAACTTCTGCTCCAACTGTGGGACGAAGCGTCCTGAATAAAGGAAACCATGCCAGAACAAGTAACCAATTATAAATGTATACGCTGCGGTGGCCCCCTTCATTTTGATGCGAAAGAACAAAAACTAAAATGTGAATATTGTGACTCGACATTCACCAATGAAGAAATCGAAACTCTTTACAAAACTGCGAATGAAGCAGCCATCGAACAGAGTTATGAATCCGATCATGCGGACCGCTTACAGTGGAGTGCAGAAGAAGCGAAACACATGCGCGCTTATTCTTGTCCATCTTGTAGCGCGGAGCTTTTGTGTGATGAAAATACCGCAGCCACGAGTTGTCCTTATTGTGGGAATCCAACTGTCGTTCCCGCCCAGTTTCATGGTGCTTTAAAACCAGACTATGTCATCCCTTTTAAGTTAGATAAAAAGGATGCGATTAAAGCCTTATATAACTTCTATAAAGGAAAAGTCTTCTTACCTAATGCGTTTACAGATGGTGCCCACATTGAAGAAATCAAAGGCATCTATGTTCCTTTTTGGTTATATGATGGAACAGCAGATTCTGATATGGCATACCACGGGACAAGGACAAACTCTTATACTTCAGGGCGATACCATGTAACCGAAACCAAACATTATAAAGTCATACGACAAGGGGAAGTACGTTTTAAACATGTACCAGCTGATGCCTCAAGTAAGATGCCAGATGAATTCATGGATGCCTTAGAACCGTTTAACTATGTTGATATGGTTCCTTTCCAAATGAGTTATATGCCTGGGTATCTTGCGGATAAATATGATGTGACAGCTGCTGAAAATAGTAAACGTGCCGATGTGCGCATGAAGAATACAACCTTAGATACGATTGCCGCAACCGCACATGGCTATTTAACACTTGTTCCAGAAGTCGAACGCGTACACCTAAGTCATGACCGTATCCATTATGCCTTCTTTCCAATTTGGATGTTGACGACAAGATGGAATGGCGAAAGTTATATGTTTGCGATGAATGGACAAACCGGGAAAATGATTGGTGATGATTTACCAGTTGATAGAGGAAAATTTTTACTCTATTTCCTTGGTTTAACCCTTTTGTTTGGAATCGTTTTATGGTTCCTATTGCTTAGATAAGGAGGAAGACGATGAAGAAAATCTATACTTTATTTTTATCCATCTTGGCATTTCTCTTCTTGTCCTTTCTTCCTATTGAGGCAAGTGCCGCAAATGTCATTGACCATTATGGACTTCTTACCGAACAAGAAATCCATGAATTAAACGAAAGAGCCCAACAAATCAGTGAAAAATATAATGTTGGATTATATATCCGCATTGTTCCAAACAAAGAAGGAAAAGACAGTATCTTCCAATATGCCGAATATATTTATAAGCGTGATGGAATGGGACTTGGGGAAGAACAAAATGGTTATCTCTTAACCATCTGTATGGATGATCGTAGTTATCTAACGACTGCCTATGGTTCTAAAGCCCATGCCTCCTTTACCGATTTTGGGAAAGAGCTTGTGGAATCGGATGTCGAAAGTAACTTACGCTCTGGAAACTACAAAGGCGCTATGGATGCCTTCCTAAATCAATCCGAATACATGTTGGAACAAAATGAATTAGGAACTCCTGTTGATGTGCCTGGTGCTACACCAATTACGGAGGCAGAACTACAAGCCCGTAAACAACGCCAACGTAACATGCGTATTGGTATCACCGCAGGCACAAGCCCCTTAGCTTCCTTACTGATATGCTTAGGCTTAAGACGGCGTCATAAGACAAAAGGTCTAAAACATGACGCTAGCGCTTATATTCCTAAAAATGGTTTAAACTTACAAAATGTAAAAGATATCTATCTCTATTCCACAGAATCTAGAACCTTAATTGTGGATACGAGTTCAAAAGGATCGAGTGGTGGTGGCACCTCCATCAATAGTGGTGGTTTCTCACACGGTTCTGGTGGTCATTTCTAAAAGAAGATGCAGGCATTGCCTGCATCTATTCTTTTGGTATGGTATTTAAGACTTTGTTTAACTCAAGCAGTTTATCTTTTGGTACATCTAGACCAATCGTACCTGCCATCATGTTCATTAAGCGTACGACGGTAAAGCCATCCATCATCTTCATGACTTCTTCTCCAATCTCCATGCCTGCGGAGGCTTGACTAGCCCCCTGCATCATGGAAGAGGTAAGTTGTCCAAGTAAGGCTTTGCCTTGTTCGCTCTTCATGATATCACCCATCGTATCATTCAAGGAGTAATATCCTTCTACTTCTGTAATATCAAACCAGTTGAGTATCGCACCTGCTTCTTTTAAGCGATAGTCTTCATTGAAGGTATCCACTTTACGAATGGTGCCGGTATCTTCATAATCTCCTGCTTTTGCAGTGATTGTGGTTTCCCCTACATTTGGCACTTCAAAGTAGAAGAAATATTCTCCTTCTTTCTTTTCAAATAATTCACCATTCAAATACAGTTCGACACATGGTTGATTGGAATAGACTGTAACTTTGGTTGTATCTTCAACACGGTCAACATAGCGTTTCCCACAAAGATGCACAAATGCTTCGTCACTTAACCACGCTTTATAAGCATAGAAAGAATCTTTCTTATAGGTGCGATCAAATGTCACAAGCCCTTTATGGTTTTGACCATTCTCGCCGCCTTCTTGTCTTCCATCCGCCCCAAAGTCAAACATATTCCAAACATGCGTTGCCCAAAGATAAGGACGTGCTTTGATTTGTTTGATGAGTTCTTCGTGATAGTATGCTTGGTATTCCTCGGTATAGTCGCCTTGTTTTGGCGTAGAAGTATGCCAATTGAGTGCTTCACACCCATACTCACTTATTCCTACTGGCAAGTTTGGACGTGCTTCTCTAAAGCGGTCAAACCAAGGACCATTCATCGAAGTATCGCCCCCATACCAACCAAAGTAATGGTTGTAAGATACGACATCTGGAATCTCCAATAATGGCGAATCTATCTTCAACATCGATACACAAGCCATCGTTGTTTTACGCGTTGGATCTAAGGTATGGACCATATCATTTAATACAACATGGTTATTGAGTAAATCCTCATTCACATCTCCAGATACGGTAATTTCATTCGATAAACCCCAGACCACAATACTTGGATGGTTATAGTTTTGAATTACCAATTCTTTCATTTGAGATTGTGTATTCGCATTCCCATTTGGCATGTGTTTGGAGATATAAGGAATCTCTGCCCAAGTGACCATACCAAATTCATCACATAAATCATAGAAGTATGGATCATGTTGGTAGTGTGCTAAACGAATCGTGTTCGCACCCACTTCCGCAATCAGTTCCATATCCTGTAAATGATGTTCTGGTAATAAGGCATTCCCAACTCCTTTACGGTCTTGGTGACGCGATACCCCACGCAATGGATATGCTTCACCATTTAAGAAGAATCCTTTTTCCGCATCAATCGCAAAGGAGCGAATCCCAAACTTCGTACCAATTTCATCTAGGCATGTATCTCCATCTAGAAGCAATGCTTTTGCATAATAGAGATATGGGTCTTTGCGTCCATGCCAAAGGTGTGGACTTTCTAAGACAAATGTCTTTTTGGTTTCAATCCCTTTGTATTCTTCGACTAAGTTACCTTCTTGATCACAAATGGATAGATGTACTTCTTTTCCTTTTGCTTCTTCATTTACATAAACTTCTACAGTGACTTCTGCTTTTCCATCTTTTAGAATGGGTGTTACCTGTATGCCTGGGCCACCATAATAGTCTAAGTCAAAGTGCGCTTTTTGAACCGCAATGAGATTGACGTTTCGATAAAGACCACCATAAAAGGTAAAGTCAGCCATCTGTGGATAAACCACATCATTTACCGAATTATCTACGCCAACCACAAGGACATTCTTCTCAACTAAAGGTTGTGCAAAGGAAAAACGGAATGTGGAATAACCCCCATCGTGATGCCCTAAATGCGTGCCATTAAGATATACGTCAGCACTTGCATTTGCGCCTAAGAATTCAAGATAGTATACTTCCGCTTCAGGTAGTTCTTTTCCATCAAATTCTTTCACGTAATAACATAAACCACGATGATAATCATTACCCCCATCTTGTCCATCTTCATAATTCCAAGTATGCGGTAAAGTTACCGATTCCATTTGCGCCGTGATACCGGTTGGAATGGAAGCGTTCTCTTTTGTGAAATACCATTTTTCATTAAAAGAAAGCGTTGTTCTCATATTAGTTTCCAGTTGCGCGCCCTAAGTCACGTTCCATTTCTTCTAGAGTTGCCTTATCAAGGTTATAAACATACTTAATACCAATGTATTGGAGCACTGCAGAAACAAGATACATTGCTGCAACAAGATAACGCATGTTAAGAGCAACATTGAATGGTTGTGCTGCACCAAGTTGTTCGTTATACCCTAACATAACCATTAAGACTAAACCAATCGAAGGACCTAAGCCTTGCGCTAGTTTACGGAAGAAACTATGTAATGCATAAGTGACACCTTCATCACGTACGCCATTTTTCCATTCGTTGTAGTCAATCGCATCTGCCATCATCGCATTACCAACACACATATACATGCCCATGCCGATACCGTTAATCAATTGCAGAAGAATGAAAATAAGAATGCCAGTTCCGTTTGCGGGAATTGGAATAATGACCATCAATAAACATGCCACGATGGATACGATCATTCCCTTTTCTGCCCCTTCCTTCTTACCATACTTATTAACAATCTTTCTTAAGAATGGCATAAAGAAGAACATTGGAAGAGCGGTTAGTAAACTCAAGACACCTGAAATTCGTGCATTTTGGAAATAGGATTGGAACATAACCGCAACGGCAGTTGCTCCACCCATTGTGCCTAAGAATTGTGCCACTGGTGGAATGGTTGCTCCAAGTGCAGGACGGTTTTGGAAGAAGTTTTTAATTGCTTGGAAGTAATTGAACTTAATTTGTTTTTCTTCTTCTGGAATTTGAACACGTTCAATGGTGTTATGGATCATGAATTGGAATGCTGCTAAGCCAATGATGCCTAACACAAGTGCTACCCAGAACAATTTGCTTCCGACTAAATTATTGTTCGCATCATAAATGATGACAGGAAGAATTGCTTGTACTGGAAGTTGTGCTAGCATTGCCCCAACCGAGCGCCATGCTCCAAGTTGTGCACGGTCTGCTGCATTTGCTGAAATGACCGACAACATGGAACCATAAGGCACATTCACGATTGTGTAACTTGCATCCCACAACATGTAGCCAATCACACATAACGCGATTTTCGCAGTCATGTTTGCTTGTGGTACAGGTAAGAAACATAGACATGCCGAAATCACAAGTAAGAACGAGCCATAGAAAATAAAGGTTTTAAATTTTCCACGTTTAAATGTTTTCTTGCTGGAATCCATCCATCCACCAATGAGTGGATCGTTAATCGCATCCCAAATTTTAAGGATGACTAAGATGCCCGCAAAGGTGAGCGAGTCAATACCCATGTATTGGGTATAGAAGAGTGTGAAAAATGTTCCCGCTAAGACGAAGCTCATGTTACAGCCAAAATCACCGGCCGCATAAGCTAAATAGTCTAATAAACCGACTTTGCGAAAACCATTTTCATCGAGTTCTGGTTTTTTAGCCATATTATTATCCCCTTTCAAAACTCTTGTTAATTTCATTATATACAAGTAATTCTGTTTCTTACTGTCCCAAATTGACACATCTGTGACACTCTACTATAGTGGTATTATGTACAAAGATTGTAAGAGTAAACACGCAAAAGAAAGACAATTAAAAATTATGTTATCGTTTGTGGAGCTTCTTGAAAAGAATCCCCTCGATACCATAACCGTCACGAGTCTATGTGCTTATGCACAAATTCCTCGCAAAGCTTTTTATCGTTATTTTGATACCATCAGTGACTTAATCGATTTCTGGACCGATCAAATCATTCGTGATATGCGCGATGTATTATCCATCATCGACTTTTCAAATAAGGCCCATCTTCGCTCTTACTTAGAAGACTTTTTCAAATATTGGAATCAGCACCGTTCCACCATTCATATCATACGTAAAAACCAATTAAGCAATCACGTCTTTATGCGTATGACCAATAGTGCCGCAAAAGACTTTAGCGCAATGAATCTTAATACCTCACAAATTAGCCAAGAAGAAATACGCTTTCAAATGTTTGTCTTAATCCCTGCTTTAATTTCTATTCTTTATTTATGGGATGACGAACATTATTCATATAGCGTAAAAGACATTACTGATATCACCTACCAGACACTTTCTAAACCACTACTCTAAAATGCGTTTCGCAATAAGAATCCCATCCCCGATTTCCGGATAGAAGGTTGTTTCAAAACGTGGATCTTTTTGAATCTTATCCCGGAATTTTTTTATTTTACGTGTCATTTGTAAGGTGCTACGATTGTGCGACTTACTTTCATCATCTACGATGCCATGAAAATTTAAATTATCAAATAAGAACACCGAACCCACATAAGAAGTAGGAAGGAAATGTTCCAGATAATGTGCGTATTGACTCTTTGCGGCATCAATAAAATAAAAATCATAATATTGAAAAGTCTGATATTCCATCGCATCCATATGATACACATGAATCCGATCACTTAATCCATATGCCGCAATATTATCTCGCGCAAGTTTTACATTGTCTTCCACAATTTCAATGGTATCTACATAAATATTATCGCGTACACCCGCCATTTGGATTGCGGAATAGCCAATCGCTGTACCCACTTCTAAAATCTTATTGATTTCTGGATGCTCTTTTAAATAAGCAAGAAGAAAACGCATTCCTTCTTCTTTCATAATTGGAACACCATGTTCTTTTGCATAGGATGTAATCGTATTAAGTTGTTTATTTTCCATACTATGATTTTATTACATAAACGAGAAGGAATAAGAAAAAAGTAAAAAGCCACCAATGTGGCTTTTTACTTCTTTCATTCGATAAATATCTCTTAGCTATTATTAGGTAACGTGGTTGCGCCACTTTGTTTATTTCTTTTTTTAAGAATAAAGCGAACTAAGACCACAACAAGTATAATATCAACTGCTATTAGCAAGAATGGAAGGAAGACTAGAGAATCATTAAGCGCAAGTAATTCATCACTTAAAGAGAAGTCATATAAACCATGGATAAACCACGCTAGAAGGAAGCCAACCCACCAAAGCGATGGTTTCCCTTCTTCGATTCCTTTGCCATAATAATATCCAACTAAGAAACCATAGCCTACATGTGGGAAACTAATCGCGCGCGCAATCATTACAGGTATACTCGCACCGATTGAAAATGTGACACTTTCAATGGTAGAAAAACCAATACTAACCGCTGTCATGAGAATAACCGCCATCAACCAATTGCAGGTGTAGTTTTCTTTTTTCAACAAATATTTAAACATAAAGAATTTCGCTATTTCTTCTGCAAGTGCTAAAACGATGAATTTATAAATAGCTTGGTACAAAAGTGGATTGGTTTGTTTAAGGCCTGTAAAGGCAAGTAATAAAAATGTCACTCCAGATAAGAAAAATATAGGTACTACACAAAACAACCCATAGCGGAACGCTTTGTCGCACATCCCCTTATCTCGTGCCTCTAAGTTAGACTTATTGCGCATCCAAAAGAATACTAACAAGGATGGTAAAAGACTAACAATCGCAACCAAAATCAACAACATAATAATTCCTTTCTAACTGTTCCATTTAGGATGCTTAGTTATAAATATAGTATATAATGCTCTCCTTCTAAATTGTAAGAGATGACACCACTATCTTCATGGACTTCTACATCTTCTGCCTCCATGAGTTTACGATAGTCATAATAGCGTTTCCGCTTTTCTTCACTATATTCACTTGGGTTATCAGACATGAGCCATACACCACCTAACAAAGCATCGAGTTTCGCTAAGTGATCTTTTTGTGCTTCAGTTAACTCACAATTTTCATCTCGTAAGAAGAAGACATCCGGATCCGATAAATAAGCCCGTCCATTTAATCCACGACGCGTTAGGATATTTGTAATTGCTTGTTTGGTAGAAGGACGCTCTCTATGGATGATACGCATATGTGGCTTATCATCCCAATCTAATGTCACATCACAACTAATACGACAATAATCCACTAAGCCAAAAGCACTCATCACAGGCACCCCACACCCAAGAATCAAATGGTCTCCACACCACTTACGCAATAACTCCATAGCGCGATACATCCTAGCAGCACGTGTCTCTTTGCTGGTGCCAAAAGGCGCAATGCCATATAAGAAATCTAACTTCACTAAATCAAAACCCCACTCATCAAAGACTTGGTGGAATACTTTTTCTAAATACGCAATCACTTCTGGATGGTCTAAATCTAATGAACAAAAACCACTCCAGTTACAGCCATCTTTCCATGGTTTCCCATCTACTTGGATAAACCAATCGGGATGATTTTGATAAATATAGGAATTGGTTTCTGCCACAAATGGCGCAAGCCATATTCCTGCCTTGAATCCTGCTTCGTGAATCGCATCAGCTTGTTGCTTCATACCACCTGGGAACTTTTTAAGATCTGCCATGAGCCAATCCCCGACATAAGGTTCCCATCCATCATCAATTTGGAATAAATCTCCTTCTTGAAATAGACCCTTACATCCTTCTAAGTCTTTTTTAATGATTTCTTCATTGATGTTTTGGTAATGATTATACCAACTGGAATAACCTGCGATCTTTTCGTTTGTGCGTGGTTTAACACCCATCTCGTTAAACCAACCATCAAAGACTTCTTTTTCACTCCCTGTCGCAAAATACAAATCAAATAATGGATAGCTCCCTTCACACATAATGCCTTCACAATCTCTTACCAACTTTAAACCTCTAGTCTTACGTCGATAATAGAAGATGGTATATCCTGGTAATTCATCTAAAGATGCGATTAAGCGATATTGTTCTTTATCCCTTATATAGCACCAGGAAAAGCCATGAAGATTTCCTTCTTTGTGATAATCCACAAAATGATAATCTCCATAGCGATCTAAACTAAATTGATTAATGAGGAAAAGAGGTAAATGGTTCACACCTCTTACTTTTTCATTTCGTTTATATTCCGGACTATAGGTCCATGTTTGATAGCCATTTAAAAAGATTCGTTCGTTTTCTTTAATCCCAATGGGTATTTCTGCATAGACTTTTTTGATTCTTCCTTTAGGAAGATCTGCCTTTACATGAACCGCTCCTTTTAACTCGCTTACATAACCCCTTTGGTGGAATGGTTGTTCGTGTTCATCCACACCTTCTACATGCCAAAATAATCCCATATTAACCTCTAGAAGCTCTTAGCTCTGCTGCAATTTCATTTGCGCGCTCATCGGTCAATTTAAACTTCTTACCAAACACAAAGAAGGCTGCGATTAAACCAATGATAGGAAGAATTGTCATGAGTAAGCGTAAGCCCATAATCGTACCTGCACTTTGCGCAACAATTTCACCTTCATCCGTATTACCAACTAGCCCAATTAAATCTAAACCAATTCCGGTTAAGAATACTGCTAAGCCAGAAGCAAGTTTTACCACAAATGTCTGCATACTAAAGATGACACTTTCTTCTCTACGTCCCGTCTTTAATTCACCATAGTCTACCGTATTGGATAAGAAGACCGTTGTTAAGACGGTTAAGATTCCATTTGCTAAGAAGACCAAACTACCACATAGACATAGCACTAACATGTTATGCGCTAAACCTGTGAAGCATACCGCAAGAATCAATAAATAACCAAGTGTCGCTAAACCAAGACACAACTTAAAGATGGTTGTGTTAGAGAACTTACGACGTAAGAGTGGATACAACAACATCATACTTAAGATTTGCGAAGCGCCACCTACTGTCGAGAATAATGTATAGTTCCCTTTCCAACCGGCACCACTAATATCATATTTAAAGAAATAGATAATTAAATTGGAGGTTAAATAGAGGGCCATATTAATCAAAATAATGGTAATAACCGTGACAATCGCTTGATCATTTTCAAGTAAGGCACGGAACATTTCACGAACACTGGTTGTTTTCATATCCGTATCCGTCGCATTTTCTTTAATCGTCAAACACAAATAAGTTTCTGTTACCACAAATATAATCGCCACGATTAACGCAAACCACTTAAAGCCCGTCCGCTCTACCCCTGCGCCTAACGCACTTACCGACATGACCGTACCAACCGTAATTAACGCATTTCCTACGCCTGCACAAGTACGACCAACTACCGATAATTTTTCACGATCTTTCGCATTTCTTGTAACAGCAGGAATCATAGACCAATATGGAATATCCATCATGGTATAAGTCATACCCCAAAGAATATACATCACCGCAAAATAAATCATGAGTCCTTTTCCTTGTACGCCACCAGGTACCGCAAATAAAGCATAAAGGACAAGCGCATTTAAAACCGTACCAGAGAATAACCAAGGACGGAATCTTCCCCATTTGGATTTTGTCTTCGCGACTAAGACACCCATGAACGGATCGTTAATCGCATCAAAGACACGCGCAATCATTAAGATGAGTCCTACAAAGGATGCGGATAAGCCTAAAATGTCTTGGTAATAATACATGACATAGGAAGCAGATAAGGCATATACCATATCCTTTCCAATTGCTCCCAGTCCATACGCAAATGTTTCTTTCTTTGAAAAGTTCATACTATTTTTCCTTTCCTTTTATCACAAATACAATGCGTTCTGTACCAATTTGTTCATTAGATATGATGAGTTCAGCAGTTCCTGCTTCGCCTGTGGTCTTGACGTAAGTTCCTGTCATACCACCTTCTGCAGTCACTACACTTGGCCCAACAATTTCAATTGGACCTTTTGTCTTTAAAATTAATGGCAATTGCGCATAGATGGCAGGATTTCCATTCCCATCCACAAGGCGCATGCGCACCGCTGCCATATCATAAGTGACACCTTCTTTTAAATTTTGATTCGATACTACAGTTTCTAGTTTTAATTCCGTATTAGGAGTCTTAATGACTTCTTTGACCACTTCGCCATTTTTCTTTGCGACAAACTTCCAAACGATGGCCTTTTCGCCCCAGTTTCCTACATATTTATGATAAAGATTGACACCATCTTCAAAGGTCATATGATACCGTAACATCGCATAACCAAGTTTTGCCTTATACAACAAAGGTAACGCAGGCATACCAAGTTTTGCGGCGGCATTTAAACAATCTTTAATTAAGGCTGCTTTTTGTTTATCAAATCCTTCTTTTGTCTCTAATAAACCACCAATGAAGTTATCAATACAGATTGGCCCATGTGGTAAAGCAGAAAACTCTTTCGGATAGAATGTTTCCACATAATCCTCATTCTTATAGAGTTCGACTTCATCCGCATTTGTGAAGGCATAGATTGGATCAATACGCCCTGCTGGATAATCCCCAATATCCATCGAGCTACCAATCTCTAACACAGGTACTTCACTTTGTTGGGAAGCATAGAGACTCGCCGCAAGTTTTGGATTACGGAAAGAATCCATCACTCCGTGATAACAAATACGATCCCCTGATCCAAAATCTTGATGGGTTGCATAGTCAAACATGCACCACTGGAAACAACCCGCATGTTCCTCGTCTGCCATCGCATCATTTAATACACGCGCATGACGTAATGCTTGGGCTTGACGGTGTGCCCAATCATCATATGGTTTCGTTGGAAACATATGCCCATTAGCTTCACTGATGAGTAATGGTTTATGCACATCCGGTGTGACATCTCTTTTCGCCTTTACACCCGCATTTGTCCCATCATGTGAGAAGTCATTATAGGAATATACATCTTCTAATAACGAACTCTTTTCTAAATAACGAACGCCAGAAGTCTTACGCGTTGCATCTAAGAGATAAGCCGTTTCATTTGTCTTCTTATAGAATTCATCATCATCCAAAGATTCATTAATGCGAACTCCCCACAAGAAGATGGATGGATGTCCACGATATTGCATAATCATTTCTTGCGTATTGAGGATGGCTTGTTGTTTCCAAGCCTCATCGCCTATATGTTGCCAACCAGGAATCTCTGTAAATACCAAGATTCCACGATGGTCACATTCATCTAAGAAGTAATGTGATTGTGGGTAATGGGATGTACGCACTGCATTTACACCTAACTCTTCATCCAAGATACGTGCATCTTCTCTTTGTAAACTTTCCGTTGCCGCATAACCAATATAAGGGAAACTTTGGTGACGATTGAGGCCACGTAAGAATACCTTCTTCCCATTTAAGTAGAAATGATTTTCATCAAAGGTAACCGTGCGATAACCAAATAGCTTTTCAATTGTATCTAATACTTTCCCATTACGCTTTAACACAACCGTAGCACGATATAAGCATGGATTTTCTAAAGACCAAGGCGTAATATTCTTCGCCTCTATCTGTATCCATTCATCTACTTTAAATTCTTGTTTCGCAACAAAGAAACCATCTTCTGTTTCAATGGTAACTTCAAGTGTTTCATTTCCCTCTTTACGGTCTACGGAACATAAAACATTCGCGGTGGTTAAGGTTGGAGTTGTAACATAGACATCCTTTAAATACGTCTCATTACGTATATCTAAATAGACATCACGATAAATCCCACCAAAGGTTAAGTAATCAATCGCATAACCAAATGGAGGCACTTCTTTATTCTCCGTTGTATCTAGTTTTACAACCACTTCATTTTCATCACTGTCATTTAGACAAGCGGTTAATTCCACGCGGAAAGCGGTATAACCATTGCGGTGTGTATCCACTTCTATCCCGTTACAATAAACGGTCGCAATATGGGCAGCACCATCGAGTTGTAAAAAGACACGTTTATTTTTATCTTTTTTCGCAATCTTAATCTTTTTACGATACCCTACTATTTTTTGATACGCTTGATGATCAATATAATGTAGGGGTAATTCTTTTACAGTGTGGGGAATACGTACAACACAATCTGCCTTTTTTCCATGAAAAAAAGCATCATCCCAAGCATCGATGTACTCCCATCCATTATTGATTACTTGCATAAGTTTTCTCCAATCTACTGCGTATACCTATATTATATGCTACTTTTGTATATTTGGAGAAAGACAATCCACCGCTATTTTATTTCAATGCCTTCTTGCTTTGATAATAAATATAAACAATATTGATTCATACTAATTCCTTCTTGTTTTGCGTGCATTGCTAATGCCCGATGTAAGCTTTTCGGAATACGTAATTTAAATTGACCAGAATATTGTTGTAAGGAATCGGGTTCTGGAATCGTAATCCCTTCTTCGATTGCACTTTCAAACCATTCTTTTTTGGCTTCCATTATATTTTCATATGCTTCTTCTACACTCTCTCCACTTGAAAGACATCCAGGTAATTCTGGACAATGGATTACATAGCCACCTTCTTCCATATCTGGAATGATTTCAATTCGATATGGCAATTTCATGAGGGAATCAATTTTTTTCATGTCGCATTTCCTCCATACTTTTCTTATTTCTATGTATTGTATTTTCTTCATTCTATATGGTGTCATATATGGTGTCAATGTATAACACCCTTCAAATTATTTTTATTGTCCTAAAAAAGACACCGTTTGGTGTCTTTCTTGTTTAATATCCGTAATACTCTTCCATCGTTAAGCCTGATTCATGGATTTTCGTTGCCTCTTCTACGCCAACATAACGATAATGCCATGGGCTATACTGGATACCTGTAATTTCTTGTTTTCCTTCTGGATAACGCTCAATGAATCCATATTCATGAGCGTGTTCTTGTAAGAACGTATAGGTGGGATACTTGACATAACATGCGTTTAATTCACAAGTACCATTCCAGTTCCCCAAATCAACGGCTAAGCCTAATTGGTGCTCACTTGCGCCTGGATGATCATCCATGATATCTGCTTTCGCTCTACCATATCGATTCACATAAGTATTATAGAGACTTTCTTGTTCGCCATAAGAGCGATAGCCACTGATGAGCTTAAAGTAAATCTTTTGGGCAATCGCATCATCAAACATCCGTTTTAACTGTTCTGCTGCTTCTGCACGTAATTGTTGTTTGCCATTCGATTTTACATCCACTGCCACCAAATCACCTGGTACATAATCCTTATTCACTGGATGATTCTTATTCAATAAACGATTGATACTATCATCACTATCTAAGTCTACCGTAATTGGGGTTGGGGTAGGTTCTGGCGTTGGTGTTGGCTCTGGTGTAGCTGTCACTTCTGCTGTTGGGGTTGGAGTTGGCTCAGCATCTTTCTTATTTGCACTAGAACCTGGCTTCATCAACTTCAAATACAACAACCCCAAGAGTATCAATACACTTAAGATTGCGATAGTCACAATTTTCCATTTATAACGGTTTTCTAATCTCATTTCTTTCTCCAAATCACAACGTTAATTATACAACAAAAACAATCATTATTATCGGAACGTATCCATCAACAGTTTGACAAACTTATGGCGGTCCGCATGATAAGCAAAATAACAATTCTTATCTTCCGTATAGTAACGTTGGTCAATAATGGTTTGTCCTTCGGCACGATGATAGAATCCAATATCCACATGGACATGTTCAATATCCGATAAAACACTTGGATCAATTAAATAGGCAATGCATAAAGCATCATGCACCGCTGCCGCATCTGGAATATCTAAGGGTTGCATTGCATTATGAATTAAAATACGTTGCCGGCATAGTTCACACGCAAACTTCCCCGCAAGCGTACCTAATTGTTCTAAAGCCTTACAATCTTCTTCGGTTACACATGCTTCATGGGTTGCATCAAGTGGAACAAGCGTCACCTTTGCGCCACAATTAATGACTTTGTAAGCTGCTTCTGGATCATACCAAATATTAAATTCCGCCGCACTTGTTGAATTGGTAATATGATGGCCACCACCCATGATAAGGATTTCTTCAATATTTGATACAATACGCGCATCCATCATCAAAGCTAACGCTAAATTTGTTAATGGGCCCACCAAAACAAGTGTCACCTTTTCTTTCGCATTTCTTAAATACTGCAAGTAAAATTCGGCAGCACAAATGGATTCTTCTTGTATTGTAGCCTTTGGTAAATCAAGATAATCACGGTGTATTTTAATTTCCTTCCCATCTGCATCATAGATACGATCATTCACAATCTTCGCACCTTTGATAAAACGTTCTGGAAACATGGATTTCACCAATGGTTCTCTTGCCCCACGATAAACAGGCACCTTTTTACCAAGTGCCTGTACCACACGTAACGTGTTTTCGGTTGTATTCTCAATTGGCTGATTCCCTGCTACACTACAAATTCCAATTACATCGATATCATTTGAAAGTAGTGCCATCATAATGGCTACTGCATCATCACTACCTGTATCCACATCAAGGATTATTTTTCGTGCCATCATTGCCTCCATATATCCTAATCGTTAATAAAGATAACTCTATTCTGTTTCCGCGTCATCGGTTTTCTTTTCACTTTCTTCAAAGAGTTTAGCAGGTGCGTAGCCCACATATTTCTTATACACTTTATTGAAGTATTTGTAATCTGAGATGCCCACCTTTTCTGCTATTTCA
>JAGAVW010000027.1 GCA_017941735.1 Solobacterium sp.
ATGTAGACCCCTTTAAGGGGTAAGCCATAGTGCAGAGCACGGTTGGCGGTCATTTACGAGACCCTTAAGGGTCGATGTGTGGTATAGGCCCTTATAGGGGAGCCGAAAAACCGCACGTTTCACGTGCGGATTGTTATTTATCTAAGATAGAATAAACATGGAAAGTGAATACAATGCGAAAAAAGATTAGTCAACATCAAAAGATAGGGAAGATTCTTTTGGTTTTATTCGTTAGTATTCTTGTGGCGTGTCATAAAGCACCACAAGAGACAACTGAAAAACCATCTTTTGATTCGCTTGTTACACCAGAAATACGCAGTGAAAATGTATTGCTGTTGGATGTGGAAAATCAAAGTGTCTTATGGGATAAAAAAGCAGATGAAAAAGTCTATCCAGCTAGTCTAACCAAATTGATGACAGCCATTCTTGCGATTGAGCACTTACCAAACTTAGAAGAAACCATTGAAATAACAAGTACTATGTTGGAAGGACTTAAAGCAGCGGATGCCAATATGGCAGGCTTTCAAGTGGGAGATGAGCCAACCGCAAGAGATTTAATTTATGGAGATTTATTGCCAAGTGGTGCAGATTGTTCAAGAGCGCTTGCCTATCATATTGCTGGCTCGGAAGCAGCGTTTGTGGAAATGATGAATGCCAAGGCAAAAGAATTGAATATGGATCGTACACATTTCGCAAATACGTCTGGTTTATTTGATACTACGCATTATTCGACCTGTGAAGATTTGGCAAAGCTATTCTCCTATTGTATTAAAAACGATACATTCATGGAGGTGCTCCAAACTCTTCAATACCGTTCTAGCCCAGTTGCGAGTTATAAGAATGGCTTATTGATGGATAATTATGTATTGGTTTATGTAAACCAACCTCGTCCCGGGAAATTTACCTATACGTTTGATATTCCAGGCTTTATTGGTGGTAAAGGTGGCTATACGATTGAAAGTCGTTATAATTTAGCATCCATTGCGGAAGTGAATGGGCGGCTTTTAATGTTGATTACGATTCATGCCTATATTGGGGAAACTTATCCGGCTGCCATTAAAGATGCACAAACGATTTATGCTTGGGCAAGGGATACTTTTACATATCAAACGATTGTGGATGGAAGTGAAGCATATGAAGTGCCCTCCATTCGCTTTAGCAACGAGAAAGACTTATTACTTGTGCCAGAAGCGCCATATGCTGCTCTTGCGAGCCAGGCAAACATTGTGGTTGAGGCGCCAGCTATTGTGAATGCGCCAATTGAAAAAGGACAGGTATTAGGAGCATTAGAAATCTATGAACATGATGTGCTTGTTAAAAGTGTGCCATTAGTTGCGAATAAACAAGTACCACTGCAGATCACAGGAATCCTACGTACGCTTGTTTATGAATTGACGCATGCGTATTGGTGGGTTGGATTTAGTATTGTTTTAATCTTGCTGATTCTTGTGTGCATCTGGCTCTTATTACCAAAACGGAGAAAAAAGCGTAAACGTAAGAGATTGTAATTTATGCCTTCTAGTCATATAATTATTCACGTTTTAAGGAGAGTTTGAATGGATTATCAAAAGATGATTAACATCGCTGTTATCGCACACGTTGACGCTGGAAAATCAACCCTCGTTGATGCCTTTCTCAAACAAAGTCATGTGTTCAAAGACAATGAGAAAGTTGTGGACTGTGTCATGGATAGCAACGATTTAGAACGGGAAAGAGGAATCACCATTTATTCCAAAAACTGTTCGGTTACATATAAAGACTATAAGATTAATATTGTAGATACCCCAGGGCACGCTGATTTTTCTTCGGAAGTAGAGCGGATTATTAAGACAGTGGATACCGTTATTTTACTTGTGGATTCTTCCGAAGGACCAATGCCACAAACACGCTTTGTATTACAAAAATCATTGGAATGTGGGTTAAAGCCAATCTTATTAATCAATAAAATGGATAAACCAGATGCGCGTGCGGATGAAGTCATCGATGAAGTTTATGAACTCTTTTTAGACTTGAATGCGACAGACGAACAATTGGACTTCCCAATTTTGTATGGGACTGCACGGCAAGGGGTTGTTCGCTATGATATGGATGATACAAACGAAGATATCATTCCCTTATTTGAAACCATTCTCAAACATACCCAAGCTTATCCTGATTTAACAAATGAACCATTACAAATGCAAGTATGTGCACTTGCGTATGATGATTATATTGGTCGTCTTGGGATTGGACGGATTTATTCCGGTACCCTCAAAGAAGCAACCATCTATGAAGTTTGTAATAAAGATGGAAAGTCTGGACGTGGAAAGACAAATCAAATCTTTGTCTATAAAGGATTAAGTCGCATTCCGGTTCCAGAAATTCAATGTGGTGAAATCTGTATGATTTCAGGCATTCCAGATATTTCCATTGGGGATACGTTATGCCCGGTTGGAGAACCAAAACCAATGCCGATTATTGAGATCGAAGAGCCAACGCTATCGATGAACTTCATGGTCAATGACTCCCCATTTGCAGGACAAGTAGGAAAGTTTGTGACTTCACGTAATATTCGTGAGCGTCTAGAAAAAGAATTAGAAGTAAACGTTGGTTTAAAAGTGGAAGAAACCGATTCGACGGATACCTTTAAAGTATCTGGGCGTGGGGAATTACATTTATCGATTCTTTTAGAAAATATGCGTCGAGAAGGTTATGAAGTTGCGGTATCGCGTCCAGAAGTTATTTTGAAAAAAGTGGATGGAGTCACCATGGAACCAGTTGAAGAAGTGGTGATTGATGTACCAGATGAATACTCCGGAACGGTCATTGCGGCTTTAAATGTACGCAAAGGCATGTTGCAGAATATGGAAGAAGAAGGCAGTTATACACGGATTACTTATTTAGTTCCAACCCGTGGTTTGATTGGATATCGTTCCGATTTTATCAATTCAACACATGGGGAAGGAACGATGGTACAACGTCTTGCTGGTTATGAACCTTATAAAGGAGATATTCCACATCGTGAAAATGGTGTACTTATTTCGACCGAAAGTGGAAATGCGATGACTTATGCGTTATGGAATATTCAAGAGCGTGGACAACTATTCATTGGTGCCCAAACGCCTGTTTATGAAGGAATGATTATTGGTATGGCTTCCAAAAATAAAGATATGGCAGTCAATCCCATCAAAAACAAAAAGATGACGGCTGTTCGTTCAACAGGAAATGATGAGGCGATGAAGCTTGTGCCACCACGTATTCTATCCTTAGAAGAAGCCATTGAGTTTATCAATGATGATGAATTGGTGGAATTAACACCTACGGATATTCGGATTCGTAAGAAGTATTTAACGAGTCTAGACCGTCGTCGTCACGCAAGAGAGTTAGGTAAAGTAGAAGATGAAGATAGCGATTAGGGAAACCGAGTCGCTTTTTTTATAGAAGGGGACAAGCGCTTATTATATAATTAAAAAAGAGGTACAACATGAAAAGTGTAATTTTATTAGCGGATGGATTTGAAACTTGTGAAGCTTTAATCACGGTGGATGTTTTAAGGCGTGCAGGAATCAAAATCGACACCGTTTCCATCATGGGAAAAGAACAAGTCATCAGTTCACATCGTATTCATATGGAGGCAGATTATGCCTTTCAAGAAGTAGATATGGACACTTATGATTTGATTATTTTACCAGGTGGAAAGCTAGGTACAAAGAATCTAGAAGAATACGAACCCCTTGCAAAGGCAATTGAAAACCATTTAGCCAAAGATAAACCACTTGCAGCCATTTGTGCAGCCCCTTCGATCTTAGGGAAAAGAGGGTATTTAAAAGGGAAAAAGTATACTTGTTTTCCTAGCTTTGATGGGGAATATGGTGGCTTCTATCAAGAAGAGTTATCAGTGGTAGATGGAAATCTCATTACCGCAAGAGGAATGGGGGCAACCTTAGAATTTGCGCGTAATATTGTGAAATTTGTGTTGGGAGAAGAAGCGCTTGATGAATTGGATTATGGCATCCAATATGAACATCGCTTCAAAGAGTTAAAAAAGGGGGAATAAAAATGAGCGCTGTTGAAAGATTAATTCGTTATTGTAAGATTGATACCCAATCCAATCCAGAATCAGGAACGAGTCCTTCTAGTCAAAAACAATTTGATCTTGCGAATGTATTAGTGGAAGAACTCAAAGAAATGGGCATTGAGGATGCGCATGTGGATGAATATTGTTATGTCTATGGGCATTTACCCGCAAATACAGATAAAAATTGCAAACGCATTGGTTTTATTGCGCACATGGATACCGCCCCAGACTATACAGGTACAAATGTAAATCCAAGAATCATTGAAAATTATGATGGCGGAGATATTGAACTATGTCCAGGTGTTGTGACACGTGTCGATCAATTCCCACAAATGAAGAAATTAAAGGGCATGGACTTGGTTGTGACCGATGGAAGTACATTACTTGGGGCAGATGATAAAGCCGGGATTGTGGCCATCATGGAGACAATCGAGTATTTATTGTCGCATAGCGAAGTGGAACATGGACCGATTTCAATTGGCTTTACGCCTGATGAAGAAATTGGCGAAGGACCAAAGCACTTCAATTATGAAGAATTTGGTGCGGATTTTGCGTATACGATGGATGGAGGAGAGATTGAGGTCTATTCCGATGAAACCTTTAATGCGGCAAAAGCAACCGTGAAATTCCAAGGTTTTTCTATTCACCCAGGTTCTGCAAAAGATAAGATGATTAACGCCAGCAATGTAGCATTTGAATTCCATCGCTTATTGCCAGAATATATGCGTCCTGAACATACAGAAGGAAGAGATGGCTTTATTCACCTAGGAAAAATGAGTGGAAATACCGATCAAGCGGAATTACAGTATATTTTACGTGACCATAATCGCACAAAATTAGAGAAACAAATAGAAAGAATGAAGGATAGTGTGCTATATTTAAATCAGATTTATGGTGAAGGGACCGTCGCGATTGAAATTGAAAACTCTTATCGCAATATGAAAGAAATCATTGATCAGCACCCAGAAGTTGCGCGTATTGCGAAAGAAGCAATTCAAGAACTTGGTTATGTGGTAGAATGCGAAGCCATCCGTGGTGGTACCGATGGCGCTGAGCTTTCTTATCATGGTTTACCTTGTCCAAACTTAGGGACAGGAGGCGGCAATTTCCATGGCCGTTATGAGTATTGTTGCGTGCAGCAATTAGAACAGGCAAGTCAATTAATTCGTTTAATTGTAGATAAAACATTGAAGGAGACTAATTTATGATTTGTACATGTACATTAAACCCATCATTAGACTACTACATGGAATTTGAGAAAAATGTAGAGTCCGGTCATCCAAACCGTAGTAATTTGGAGTACTATGAGGCAGGTGGAAAAGGCATTAATATTTCCAGTGTCTTAAGTAACTTACAGATTCCATCGAGGGCATATGGTTTCTTGGGTGGCTTTACACGTGAATTCTATATTATGTTGTTACAAAAATATGAATTCATACAACCAAACTTCACAATTATTGATGGCCATACACGTATCAATGTTAAGATGCATGACAAGCAAGAAACAGAGTTAAATGCAGCAGGCCCTTATATCACAAATACAGATATGAAGAATTTGAGTGATAAAGTAGGTCGCTTAACCGATGGAGACTATTTTGCTTTAGCTGGCATGTGCCCAAATTATCTTGAAGATGAAGTTGTGACAATGTTAAAGAAAGCAATTGGCGAAGGCGTTAAAGTTATCCTTGATACCAATGCGGATATTGTTCGCTATCTTGTGAATTCAAAACCATTCTTAGTTCGTATGTCGAGTGCAGAACTTTCCGAATATGCAAAGAAGAATTTGGCAAGTGATGAAGATATTATTGAAGCAGCTAAGAAGTTACATGAAGAAGGCGCAGAACATGTCATTATTCTTTTGGATAACCGTTCCAAAGCCATTCTTGTTTGTGATGAAGGCGTATACGAAGGAGAAATCCTCCATGATAATAAAGCAGTTAACACCGTTGGAACAGGTGACTCTTTAACAGCTGGGTTCATCATGAACTATGCACGTTCCAATGATCCAATCGATTCCTTCAAGTTTGCGGTTTGTTGTGGAAGTGCAACAGCTTATTCAAAAGGCATGGCAAAGAAAGAAAAGATTGAAGCATTCTATCAAGATGCGGAGGTAAAAAAACTCGCATAAATTGAAAAGATTTCTAAAGTTTGATAAACTTTCAAAATATGAGAAAACTTTTTAAAACAACTTTACTATTACTCTGCTGCGCAATGCATTTGATTGCTTGTGGACAAAAACAGTTGGAAGAGAATTATCCGACGATTACAAATCCTGTCAATCTTGTAACGAAAAAGGCAGATATGAGTGGCTATCGTTTCTTACAAGATAGTGACCATGCCTACATGGAAGTAACGGCAGAAGAATCCATTCGCATGTTTACGGAAAAAGGGACTGGCATCTTATACTTTGGATATGTAGGATGTCCTTGGTGTGAACGGGCTGTTGTGGAACTAAACAAAGTTGCCAAAGAAAACCACATCAAAGTGTATTACATTGACGTACGTGCACAATCGTTTACAGAAGAAGTGTACTATAAATTAGATCCCTATATTTCTTCGATTTATGACAATGGTGCCTTCAAGGTTCCAGAAGTCGTAGCCATCAAAGAAGGCGAAATTGTTGGACATCATTTAGCACTTGTGGAAGGCTTCCATCCAGAAGGCGACAATCAGATGAATGACGAACAGAAAGCAGAGCTTGATCAGATTTATCTTGAATTAATAGAGGCAGTTGTTGACTAACTGCCTTTTGTATAAAGAGGGTAATATGTTACGTTTCTTTTATCGAGAAAAACGTATAGCAGGACCAGTTGTGGATTTGGTGGAAGAAAAAGTTGTTAAGGGATCTGCCTTTAACAACTGGATTCCATCGATTTACTACGGCATTTATTTACACAATACCCATATCAAAGTGGGACGTTGTGATTTACGCATTGGGGATAATGAAGAACTCTATTATGCGGGGAATATTGGCTACCATGTATTTGAAAAATATCGGGGAAACCATTATGCCTATGAAGCATGTCGTCTTCTTTTTGATGTGGCAAAAAAAGAACACCAAATCGAAAAGCTCATTATTACCTGTTCACCAGAAAATACACCTTCGAAAAAAACACTCTTACGATTAAATGGAAAACTATTAGAGACAACCGTTGTTCCTAGTTCCCATTGGCTCTATCAAAGAGGAGAAACGGTTAAGGAAATCTATGAATATCTCTTAAATTAATTTGTAGTAAAATAGTACTGTATGCATCGTTTAATAAAGATATTAACGAGTCGTGTCATTTTATTTGTTATATTAATTCTTCTGCAAATTGCGCTTTTTTTTGCAGTGCTTTTTCGTGCGGGATTATATTATTACATCTCTACCGCAATGAGTATCATTGGGGTCATTCTTGTCATCTATGTCGTCAATAAACAAGAAGATCCCTCCTATAAGATTTCATGGTCTATTTTGATTTTGGTTTTGCCGGTTCTAGGTGGTTTTTTATACATGTTATGTGCGGGTAGAAAAATGCCTAAAAAGTTATTTAAAGGCACAACACGCGCCAATCAAAGAATGGCAAATCTCTTATCGCAAGATATACAGATTATGGATGAACTAAAAGAGAAAGATCATCGAATTCAACGTATCTTTAGCCATGCATGGCAGATGTCGGATTTCCCTGTCTATCAAAATACAAACTTGACGTATTTTAGAAGTGGCGAAGAAGCGTGGCCTGTCTTATTAGAGAGATTAAGAGAAGCGAAGCATTTCATCTTTTTGGAATACTACATCATCGATGAAGGAGAAATGTGGGATAGCATACTCGAAATCTTAAAAGAAAAAGTGAAGAATGGGGTTAAAGTTGTCTTAATTTATGATGATTTTGGGTGTGCATCAACCTTGCCATATCGTTATGATAAGAAACTTCAGGAATTTGGGATTGAGACCTATCGTTTTAATCGACTTAGACCTGCCATTATTATTCAAATGAATAATAGAGACCATCGTAAGCTCTGCATTATTGATAATCAATATGGCTTTACAGGTGGTATTAATCTAGCTGATGAATATGTGAATCGGATTAAGCGCTTTGGCTATTGGCGTGATTCTTGTGTCATGTTAGAGGGAGAAGCGGTTTGGAGTATGACCGATATGTTTTTGGGGATGTATAGCTATTTAAGTGGGCGCGACAATCTTGAATACGAACAATATCGAATCCCACACAAAGCGCCAACAGATGGCTATGTCCAACCTTTTAGTGATACACCAACAGATCAAGCAGAACTTGGTTTAGCGATGCATTTAAACTTAATCAACCAAGCGAAAGATTATATTTATATTGATACACCTTATTTGGTTATCAACAATGATGTTATTACTGCCTTATGCTTAGCAGCACAAAAAGGCGTTGATGTGCGCATTCTTGTGCCGCATATTCCCGATAAACAATATGTATTTACCATCACGAAGTCAAACTATGAACCTTTAATCCAAGCAGGTGTTAAAATTTATGAATTTACACCAGGCTTTAATCATGCGAAGAATATTGTGAGTGATGATTGTATTGGTTTAATTGGAAGTGTGAATACGGACTATCGAAGTTATTATCTACATTTTGAAGATGGCGTTTTATTCTATCAATCGCATATCATTCAAGAAATGAAACAACACTTCTTAGATTCATTAGCGGAATCTGAACAAGTCACATTGGAAAGCTGCCGTAAAGTGCGACTTGCTTGGAGAATCGTTCGTAGTATCTTGAAGTTATTTTCGCCACTATTCTAATGCAAAAACGAACGGTCTCACTCTTACTTATCCTCTTCACGTTGGCAGCACTTGTTTTAGGGGTGAGTGTATTGGGGTTACAAACATTGCGTCAAAAAGAAGAAGTTCCTGTTGAAGAAGAACCAGTACGCATCTATATAACCCAAAACTTAGAACTTGAAAAAGTAGGGGATATTCCCATTCATCATGAATATATCGATGTTGAAAGCCCACGAAGACCAGGTGAGATTCGGGCAATTAAGTATGTGACGATTCACGAAACGGATAATCGTAATTCGACTTCGGATGCCCTAGCACACCAGCTCTTCCTATTACAAAATGCACAAGATATAACCTCTTGGCACTATACCGTAGATGATCATTCGATCTATCATCATGTGCCAGATAACGAGATTGCGTTTAACGCGGGAGATGGAAGAACGCGAAATGGTGGAAACATTAATGGGATTGGCATAGAGATGTGCGTCAGTATGGGAATCGATTATGATAAGACGCTAGAAAATACCGCAAAACTTACGGCGGCTTTATTAGTAAACTATGGTTTAGAAGTAGATGATGTAAAATTGCATCAGGACTTCATGAACAAAGTGTGCCCACATCGTATGATTACCGAAGGACGTGTGGATGAATTTAAAAACATGGTAGAAGTGGAATATGAGTCCTTATTGAAAGAGCAGCAGAAAGGAGAAGAAGAATATGACTAAAGTAGGTTTAGTGTTAGAAGGCGGCGGGATGCGTGGTGCGTATACGGCAGGCGCCTTAGCGTGGTTAAATGACAACAACATTGACTTTGATTATTCCGTGGGTATTTCTTCTGGGGCTGCATACTTAGCGTGTTATTTGATGAATGATAAACATACCCCATACAATATGTCCGTCCATTATGCGAGTGACCCAGCCGTCATTGGGGCAAAGGCATTTGCGCAAGAGGGGCATTATGTTGCGTATCATTATCTCTTTGATCATTATTTAAAAGAAGAAGAGCATTTTGATATTAAGCCACTTGTTGAGGCAAAACCTGCCATGGAGTTTGGGGTATATGATATGGAAGCAGGAGAAACAAAGTGGCTAAAGGCGGAAGATCTCGATGAGAATTTAGACTTATTGCGTGCTGCATGTGCTCTTCCTATCGCTTCCGCAAAAGTGAAATACAAAGGAAAATATTATTTGGATGGAGGCATCACGAAGATGATTCCCATTGAGCGCGCAATTGAACAAGGGTGTGATAAGTTTTTAGTTATTACCACCAAACCAAAAGGCTTCGTGCGTAAACCAGCCAATAAAGCGGTAATTGCCATGATGAAAGTGTTTTATCGTAAGTTTCCAAAGGTGTTAAAGGATTATCGTGTGCGCCATATCAACTACCAAAAACAGATGAAGATTATTGAAGATTTGGTTGCAAAAAAGGACGCCGTTTTAATGCGTCCGAGTGTTAGTATCCCAATTAGTCGATTTAAAGGGGATCCCGAAAACCTTCAAAAACTCTATGACTTAGGTTATCAAGATATGGAACAAAATCGCAGTGCGATTCTAGCGCTTTTCGCAAAGGATTAGCGAATGGCGTTAATTTGGTTTTGAATGGAGCGTGCCTCCTCTTCTTCTAACCAAGTGAATTGATTTTCACCCACTTTTTTAACAATCAAGACAAGACCACGGATTTTCTTTCCTTCTTCGGAAAGAATCGAAACGGTATTGTCTTTTTTGTTGGAAGGAAAGGCGGTTGTGTTATAGAGCATGTAATAAGGGTTGCCTAATAGGGGGCACTCTTCTACAACTAAAGTACGTCGCTCATCATAAGCATCTTGGTCACGGGAGCGAATGATTTTATTTGCTTCATAGAATATCGTATCTAAGAAATATTGGGTTGTTTTTTCTTCATCAACGGTTGTCTTTGCGGCATCACTGTAATAGGTACGAAGTATGAGGCGTCCATTAAATAAAAAAGGTTCATAATTCCCATAGAGTGCTACAAGACACAATTGATGGTTGTTGATAACAAAAATGTCTTTGGTTTGATTCATATATAAACACCTCCATTTTTTATCCTATACCCAATTGTGTTAAAAAACAGTCTTGAAGTTTTAAAAATATTTGTTATAAGAAGAGAAAAAGGTACAAAATGACACCAAAAGCACCAACTGTAACGGAAACACTTAAACGTTTAAAACAATCGAAATTTCGATCTTCTTTTCACTTAAAGGAAAAAGATTTTTTATACATCGAAGAAAAAGGGCTTGAAACAATTGAAAAGCATGCGCAAGATTTTGTTCGAGAAAGACTACAACCTGCCCATCCTAAAAACGATGGGAAACAAACCCCAATGAAAGGCCATCCTGTATTTGTTGCCCAACATGCGTGTGCTTGCTGTTGTAGAGGTTGTTTAGAAAAGTGGTATCGCGTGCCAAAAGGGGTACCACTTACGGAACAACAAGAAAAGAAGATTGTGCATCTTCTTATGTCTTGGATTGAATTAGAGGTAAAAGGGCATCAGTCTTCTTCGTAAACCCGTTTCATAACTTGTTTTGTGAGTGGGCGATCTCGAAAGTCAGTTTGTGTACTTGCGATTTCATCCACCACTTCAATTCCCTCTACCACATGCCCAAAGGCTGCATAGTTTCCATCAAGATGTGGCGCATCTTCATGCATAATAAAGAATTGACTGGAGGCAGAGTTTGGATCCATCGAGCGAGCCATAGAGATGACTCCACGCTCATGTTTGATTGGGTTTTGAAACCCATTGGAAAGAAACTCACCTTGAATTGTTTCATTGGAGCCACCCATGCCGGTACCTTGCGGATCTCCACCTTGAATCATAAAACCTGGAATAATACGATGAAAACCTAAGCCATCATAAAAACCTTGTTTCACGAGCTTTTTGAAATTCGCTACCGTAAGAGGTGCACTTGTTTCATCAAGTTCGATTTTGATTTGTTTTCCATTCTCCATTTCGATAATAATCATACGTATCTCCTATCCATGCATATTCTGTGATTGGTTTTGGTTTTGATTGAGTACGTCTTGTAAGTCTTCTTCCTCTTCTTGTGGCTTTGGTTTCTTTTTTGCTTGCACGCGAGAAGCTTGTTTACGTACATATTCTTCATAGAAATTTTCTTTTTCTAATTCGGAAAGAATCTTGATTTTCCCATTTTGTTCGCTAATATAGTCCACCGTCATATAGATATCTGCAATGACGATACCAAGTACTGCTAAGCCAATACCAATATCACCATCCATCATCAAAGCGGCGCCGACTAATAACATAAATAAATCGCCTAAAATCATTGCGTATGCGATTGCTTTTTTGGTTTGTGGTTTCATATTGTTATCTTAGCACACTTCATTATTCTTCTGCATCAATGTAACAGGAAACAACAGGCTGAATTTTCTTTAATTTACTTAACAGTTGTTTTGTGGAACAAGTCATTGAGGTGATATCTAAAGAAATAGTAACCGTAGCGGTTTGAGAAATGGGAATGGATTGGCTGATGGTTAAGACACTCGCATTCATTTCACTGATTGTTTTAAGTACTTTTGATAAACTACCTGGTTCATGGGATAAAACAAGGCTTAAGGTAATGCGTTTTTGATTGCTAGGGGCTTCATACGGAAAGACGTAATCTTTGTATTTATAAAAAGTATTTCGAGAAATGCCCACTTTTTTTACCGCTGCAGTAACGGTATCTACTTGATGATGGGCAAGGAGTTGTTTTGCTTGTAAGACTTGTTCAAAATAGGGTGGTAAAGCTCGTGTATCAACTTTTAAATAACGGGAACCCATACGCCCTCCTTTTGGATGCAAGCACCACTTTCACAAACAGATACTTCTTGGATATTCCAATCAACCATTTCTTGAATGGCCTTTCTTTCTTCATCAGATAAAGAGGATGCACTGATATAAAGACAAGTAGCACCAGACCCACTGATCAGAAAAACACCCTGATTATTTTTAGTAAGAATCTTTTTTACTTCATCAAAATGAGGAATAAGCGTCTTACGATAGGGCTCATGAATTTCATCGGTTGCAGCAGTACGTAACTGATGCAAATTAAAGTGTTGTAAAGCATCTACCATTAGGATTGCTTTTGCACTATTTGAAACTGCGACCGAGCGTGAGTATTGGTCTGGTAAAATCGCCCGTGCTTCTTCCGTCGAAACTTTTACATTGGGGATAAGCAGAGTGAAATGATAGGAAGAATCAACAGGTAATTTACGATAAATAGTTTGATAACTTGCAACTAAGCCCCCAAGCAAAGCAGGGGAAACATTATCTGGATGCCCTTCAATGGCAGTTGCCTTTTCTAAAATGGCATCTACTTCCAATGCTTTTTCTTGTATGAGATAGCCAGCAAGAATGCCACCAATAATCAAAGAAGAACTCGACCCTAATCCTCGTGAAATGGGAATGTTGGTTTGAAAAGTCACTTGAATTGGAAGGGGCTCGTTATCAAAGGTACTTCGATAAGCAACAAGAAAAAGATTATCGCTATCGTTATAAGCTTCTTCCACGCCGAGTAAAGTTGTTTCTGTTGCTGGTTCGACAAGAAATTCATTATATAGATTTAAGGCAAGGCCCAAACAATCAAAACCGGGTCCTAAATTTGCGGAAGTTGCAGGTACTCTAATCTGATACATGTAGTCCTCCTTCTATGAAGTCTATAATGGCTTGATTTGCCGCTTCTTTTGTAACGGTTTTTGTAAAACGAATAGGTAAGGAGAAAGCTTGTGCAAGTCCTTGTGGTATTTCTTGTTTTGTATAATCCGCAAGTTGTTGCATCGCTTCTTCTTCGTCTTCGGGAACATTTTGTTTCAAACTTGTAAGAACACTTTTTGAAAATTTGAAAGGAGAAGCAGTTGCTAGAACGATGGAAGGGATAGCACTTCCAAATTCTGCTTCATATTGTTTTGCGGCGTAATAGGCAACAGCAGTATGTGGGTCGAGTAATATATGGTCGATAAAATAAGCATCATGGATTGTCTTAGCACAAGCCTCTTCACTTGCCCAATACCCAACAAAATGCGTATCTAATAATTCTTTCATTTCTGGAGTAATAGAGAAAGAACCACTTTTTTCAAATTCTTGATAGAGGGCTTGGATGTATGCACCATCGCCATTTGCGAAATGATATAACAAGCGCTCCAAATTACTCGAGACAAGAATATCCATGGAAGGGGACATCGTTTCATGGAAGTCACGATTCCTAGAATACGTCCCTGTTTTGATAAAGTCAGTTAAGACATGGTTTTCATTGGAAGCGCAAATTAAGCGATGAATCGGCAAACCAATTTGTTTTGCGTAATAACCAGCTAGGATATTTCCAAAGTTCCCGGTTGGCACCACGAAATTCACACGATCTCCAAAATGGAGGCGTCCTTGTTTTACAAGTTGAAGATAGGAATCAAAATAATAGACAACTTGTGGAATCAAGCGACCAATGTTGATGGAATTAGCACTTGATAAGATGACATTATGTAGGTGGGATTGTACAAAGGCATCTTGATACGCTTGTTTTACAACCCGTTGGCAATCATCAAAGTTCCCCGAAATCGCAACCACATTCACATTATCGCCAAGAGAGGTTTGCATTTGTCTTTTTTGGGTAGGGGATACGCCTTCACTTGGATAGAAAACTTGGATGAGTGTATTTTTCACATCACGAAAACCTTCTAATGCAGCTTTGCCTGTATCTCCACTTGTCGCAGTTAAAATCGCTACGGTTTCTTGATTATGATTCATGCGATAAGCACTTGTTAATAGGTGAGGCAATATGGAAAGTGCCACATCTTTAAAGGCACTAGTTGGTCCATGATACAACTCCAATAAAGGATACTTCCCATTTATGGTAAGTGGGGTAATCTCTTTTGTCTTAAAACGATTCGTATACGCAAGATGAATGCAATTTCTAAGATCTTCTTCTGTATAGGTATCAAAAAAAGCATGTAAGATACGATAAGCAAGTTCTTGATAAGAATCGTTTACTAATGCTTCTTGAAAAATGGAAGCGGGAAACACACTAGGTACATATAACCCACCATCTTTCGCAAGCCCCTCGATGATGGCTTGGTGTCCTTCTATTGTTTCGTTGTTATTTCGCGTACTGTTATATTGCATAGGATTCTCCTTGTCAATGCACTTCTTGCATGATACTATGTTCGTGTTTGAAAAACAACTGTGTTTCACACAAAGACAAAGGAGAAGTATGAGAATAGGCCTCTTAGGATGTGGTGTTGTCGGGAGTGGAGTATGTAAGATTCTCGATGAAAGCCATAGTAAATATCAAATCAAACGGATTCTTGTAAAGATAAAAGAAGAATGCGTGGATAAAAGGATGACGATAGATGTAAGACGTATCCTAGATGATTCCAACATTGAAACGGTCATTGAGTGTATGGGTGGCATAGAACCCGCTTTTTCATATGTAAAAGAAGCACTATCATTAAAAAAGCATGTGATCACTTCTAATAAAAAGATGTTAGCAGAGCATTATGAGGAACTCATTGCCTTAGCCAAAAAAAACCATTGCGCGTTGCGTTATGAAGCTTCGGTTGGGGGAGGCATTCCTTGGATTCATGAATTAGAACATCTACAAAGAGTCGATTCCATTTTGGCATTTGAAGGCATCTTTAATGGCACGACGAATTATATTTTGTCGCATATGGAAGAAAAACCGGTTTCCTTTTCAACGGTGCTTAAAGAAGCACAAAGATTAGGTTATGCAGAACAAGACCCGTCCGATGATATTGATGGAATGGATACACGTTATAAATTGGCAATCAGTATTGCTAAGGCATTTGGCCAGTATATTCCTTATCACGCCATTCCATTATTTGGAATACGTAATATCACAAAAGAAGATGTTGCAAATGCAAAAAAAGAAGGGTATCGCATTCGTTTACTTGCCCAAGCGAAAAAAGTAGGCAATGAAGTAGAGGCTTATGTTATACCTACGTTTGTAAAAGAAGATACGCTTTTTGCGCATGTAAAAGAAAATTATAATGCGATGAAAGTGACAAGTACCAATTTAGGGGAAAGTCTCTATATTGGCCAAGGAGCAGGTAGTTTGCCTACCGCGCATGCGGTGGTTCAAGATTTATATAGCTTGTGTGATCCGGTTAATTTCGCCCTTGCACAAGGAAAACAAAACACAAAAGGAAAACATACGTACTATGTACGTTGCATCAATGAAGACGCATGGAATAGTAAGGCAAAGAAAAAGAAAAGAAAAAATGTATTTCTTCTTGAAGATGTGTCCTTTAAAACGGTCTTAGCTTGTTTCAAAAAGGATCCAAATGCGTTTGTTGCGGAGGTAAGAAAATGATTAAAGTTGTAAAGTTTGGGGGCTCAAGTGTAGCGAGCGCAAAGCAGTTTAAACGTGTTAAAAAGATTGTGCAGTCAGATGCTTCACGCCAGTTTGTGGTGACCAGTGCTTGTGGAAAAGAAAATAAAGAAGATTATAAAGTGACCGATTTACTTTATCTTTGCGATGCACATATTCGCTATGGGGTTTCCTATGCATCTTTATACCAAAGCGTGAAGGATAAATATTTGCGCATTAAAAAAGAATTGAAACTCAAAACCGACATTGAAAAAGAATTAAATCAAATCGAAATGAATATGAAAAAGGGCGTACATACCGATTACCTTGTATCGCGTGGTGAATATTTAACCGGTTTATTATTGGCAGAATATTTAGGCTACCAGTTTCTAGATGCTTCGGAAGTTATTGCCTTTGGCTTTGATGGGGAAATTGATATGGAGCGTACCAAAGAATTATTTACCCAAAAATGTAATGGGAAGGGCGTTTTAATTCCTGGCTTTTATGGTGCTTTACCGAACGGAGAAATCAAAGTAATGAGCCGTGGAGGTAGTGATATAACCGGTTCGATTATCGCAAATGTTGTGGATGCGGATGTCTATGAAAACTGGACCGATGTATCCGGTATCTATGTGGCCGATCCAAAGATTATTGATTCTCCAATGCGTGTCGATACCATTACTTATAACGAACTTCGTGAGATGAGTTATCTAGGTGCGAATGTATTACATGATGATGCGGTATTCCCGGTAAAGGTAAAAAATATTCCTATCAACATTCGTAATACGAATGAGCCAGAAAACCCAGGCACATTAATTTTGGAAGATTGTAAAGAATTAGATTTGGAGAATCCTCCTCATGTGATTACTGGTATTACGGGGCGTAAAGATTTTACAGTGATTACGATCACGAAATCGCATTCCTCAACCGAAGTAGGATTCTTACGTAAGATTCTTTCGATATTTGAAGATTATCGCGTCTCTGTAGAAAGTGTGCCAAGTACTGTAGATACTTTCTCAGTAATTGTCGCAAGTGAAACGATTGAATCTTGTTTATATGAAGTGTTAGGGCGTTTAAAAGAAGAAGTGAAACCAGATGACTTACGCTATGAAGACCATCTTGCGCTAGTTGCGGTGGTAGGTAGAGGAATGAAGGAATTAGCAGGTATTTCGGGTAAGTTACTATCTGAATTTGGTAATAACAAGATTAATATTAAGGTGATTAGTCAAACGGCAGATGAATTGAGCATTGTGGTCGGTGTGATGAATCAAGACTTTGAAAAAGCAATTCGTTGCATTTATGAGAAATTTATCACCGAGGAAAGGAGTCTTTCATGAGAATTGGAATCCTAGGTGCTACCGGTGCGGTAGGGCGTCAAATGATACAGTGTATTGAAGAAAGAAACCTTGATGTGGAAGAATTGCGCCTATTCGCAAGCGAAAGAAGTTTAGGAAAAACGCTTCCATTTAAGGGTGAAGAAATCCCACTACGCATTGTGGAAGAAGGTTGTTTTGAGAATTTAGATTATGTACTTGGCGCAGTTTCAAATGCCTTATCCAAAGAATATGCGCCAATGATACATAAAGCAGGGGCGGTTTATATCGATAACTCTTCTGCCTTTCGTTTAGAAGACGCGGTACCATTAGTGGTGCCTGAGATTAATGGCGAAGATGCCCTTAAACATGAAGGAATTATTGCGAATCCTAATTGCAGTACGATCATTACCTTAATGGCAGTTGCGGCGATTCAAAAGATCAGTCCTATTAAGACAATGGTTGCTTCCACTTATCAAGCTGTTTCTGGAGCTGGGATTGGTGGTTTTGGTGAATTGACTTCGCAAGTGCAAGGTGTACTAAATGGGAAAGAGATTGAATGTAATGTATTCCCAAAACAAATTGCGTTTAACTGTATTCCAATGATTGGAAGCCTCAATGAAGATGGTATCACCAGTGAAGAAGCTAAGATGCAAAATGAGGGCAGAAAAATATTACACAATCCAAACTTAAAGGTCAGTTGTACTTGTGTGCGTGTTCCAGTCTATCGCTCCCATTCCATTTCGGTTTCATTGCAGTGTGAAAAGGCAATTACCGTTGAAGAAGTAGAAGCAGCAATCCAAAACTTTGAAGGGGTAGAAGTATTTAAAGATGGCTTCCCAACTCCACTAGAATCTTCGAACCAAGACATTGTTTATGTGGGTAGAATCCGTGAAGATGTCGTGTTTGATGGTGGAATTACGTTGTGGTGTTGTGGGGATCAAGTACGTAAAGGTGCCGCAACCAATGCCGTACAAATTATGGAATATCTTGATACGCATAAAGTGTGATAAAATAATAAAAAATGAAGAGAGGGGAATGCCATGTTATTTCGTAGAACCATTGGCGCTGCCTTGGTGGCTTCGGCTGTCTTAGCTGCAGCAGCACTAATCAAAGAATTAGAAAAAGAAAACAAAGAAGACGAAGATGAAGTTCGTTTCATTCACATTGATGATGACGCAAAACCAAAAGAGGAAAATGTCGCACCTGAAATTTTAGAGATTGCGAAACTCTATCCTTATTTGGACAAAGGATTTATTGCGGAACAATTCAGCCGTAATGAGGTCTTCAATAATGAATATCCAGAAAACACACTTGTCACCATTTCACACAAAGCAAAATTTAAAGATGCTTGGACAATGCAAGAGTACATTAAGATTGTCGAAGAAAATGGTTATAAGTCGGAAGCATTATCAGAAACCGAAAACATTATCACAAAGAAAATGTTTACGACAGATGGTGCAATTTTAAGCGATATTTATAATGTTGCGAACCAAGTCGCATGTGTAAAAGGAACCTACGAAGGTTATAAAATTGATTAAATTCATATCCTGAACAATCGTTCAGGATATTTTTTATGTTCTTAAGAATTGAGTTCTTTTCTTCTTTTAGGCTCTGATGTATTCTAAAGATAGTTGTAAAAAGAAAGGGGTAGATTATGGATTCTGTATTACATGCATTATCAGAAAATATTCATGATCAAAATTATGTTATCGCAACTTACTATATCGAACTTCCACTCGATGTAGATATCGTCAAAAAAGCGTCCGCATTAGCAGTTGGACAAACCATTGGAACATGGGTACCTATTCCTGGTATTACGGATGAAATCCGTGAAAAGTATATGGGAAAAGTAGTGAACATCTTTGATGTGGCACCAATTGAATTAGCTACCCAAGTGGATAAAGACGAAGCAGCTTATTTAATTCAAATTGCATATCCTGCCGCAAACTTTGGAACCGATTTCCCATTGATGATTACTTCTTTATTAGGGAATGATGCAAGTACCAGTGCACAAGTAAAACTCATGGACATTGAATTCCCAAAGCAATTCTTAGAGAACTTTAAAGGACCACAATTTGGTATTGAAGGGCTTCAAAAATACTTTGGTGTTAAGAATCGACCTCTATTATTGAATATGATTAAGCCTTGTACGGGTATTACACCAGAAGAAGGCGCAAAGATTTTCTATGAAGTTGCCCTTGGTGGAGTGGATTTGATTAAGGATGATGAATTGTTTGGGAATCCTTACTACTCAAAACCAGAAGAGCGTGTTAAAGCGTATAAAGAGGCTGCGAAAAAAGCCGCAAAGAAGACAGGCCATGAAGTGAAATACTTTGTGAATATCACAAGTGGGATTGGCGAACTATTAGAAAATATTGAAAAGGTAGAAAAAGCAGGTGCCGATGGCTTGATGGTGAACTTCTCTGTTCTAGGCTATAGCGCACTCAAATATATTTCTGAACATACCAAATTGCCTATTCTAGGGCATAGTGCTGGAGCAGGAATGTATTGCGAAGGCTTATTAAACGGAATGGCAACACCTCTTGCGGTTGGTAAGTTAGCGCGTATTGCAGGTGCGGATATTGTGATGTTGAATACACCTTATGGTGGTTATCCACTACGCAAACAAAAATATCTACAAACCTGTGAACAATTAACGTTACCTCTTCATCATATTAAGGCAACGATGCCAAGTATTGGTGGTGGTGTACATCCAGGTATTGTTGAAAAATACATTAAAGAAGTTGGCAAAGATATCGTCTTAGCAGCAGGTGGCTCCATCCAAGGCCATAAGATGGGTGCAACAGCAGGGGCAAAAGCAATGCGTGATGCGATTGATATTGCGTGCTCTGGCAAAGACTTCTTAAAAGCAGCAAAAGGCCATAAAGAATTAGAAGAATCCCTCAAACGTTGGGGATATGTAGAAGAATAGTATTGCAAAAGGAGGAAACAAATAATGAAAATTGCAATCGGTTGTGATCCAAATGCGGAAGAAGCAAAACAAGAACTCATCAAGTTCATCGAAGCAAAGAATCTAGGAGAAGTAACAGACTTTGGAAGTGACGATGTCATCTACCAACATACCGCTGCAAAAGTTGCAGAAGCAGTTGCGGCAAAAGAATATGACCGTGGCATTCTATTATGTGGCACAGGAATCGGTGTTTCGATTGCTGCCAACAAAGTAAAGGGTGCTTATGCTGCACTTCTATCCGATGTTTATTCTGCAAAACGTGCACGTTTAAGCAATGATGCAAATATTGCTTGCTTAGGTGCATTTACAACAGGAAACAAATTACGTGAAGAACTCATTGAAGCTTTCTTAACAAATGAATTCGTTCCAGGCTGTTCTTCTCAACCAAAAGTAGATGCGTATGTCGCATACGATAACGAGCGCTAATATGGCAAAAAAACTATATTTCGGCAGCAACTTAAAAATGTATAAAACCGTTGCGCAAACGGTTTCCTATCTACAAAAATTAGAAGCAAATACGAACGATATTTCCAAAGAAGAAATCCAACTCTTCATTATTCCTTCCTATACAACGCTAGAAAGTGCATGTAAGGCAATTGATCATAACAACATTATGCTTGGTGCACAAAACATGTGTTGGGAAGATGAAGGCCAATTCACAGGTGAAATTTCTCCAGTGATGTTAAAAGAAGTTGGTGTTGATCTTGTGATGATTGGGCACTCTGAGCGCAGACACGTATTCATGGAAAATGATTACGATGAGAATAAGAAAGTTCTTGCGTCTTTGCGCCATGGCTTCACAACCCTCTTGTGTATTGGGGAAACCATGCAAGAAAAGGAATATGGAATTAGTAAAGAAATTTTACGTCAACAGCTCATCATCGGTTTGCATGATGTGCAAGATTCCGACTTATCAAAGGTTTGGGTTGCGTATGAACCAGTTTGGTCAATTGGCGTAAATGGCATTCCTGCAAGTGCAGATTACGCACAAGAGATGCATGTCGTGATTAAAGAATGCTTAGAGGAATTATTCCCAGGGCAATCCAGTCAAATTCCAGTCCTATATGGGGGAAGTGTTAATCCAACCAATGCGAGTGAACTCATTGTTCAACCAGCAATTGATGGATTGTTTACCGGACGTGCAGCTTGGGATGCGGATAAATTTGATGCGTTAATCCGCCAAGCGATGGAAGCATACAAAAGCGCATAACTAAAAGGCCATGGCAAACCATGGTCTTTTTATATGAACAATTTGTTCATATAAAAATATGTGAAAACGCTTCAATTTATTGACACTTTTTTTTAAAAGTACCATAATTACAACAGGTAAAGTTGAGAGGAAAATAGAGCATGTTATTGAAGAAAGAATTGATTCGTGTCGGCCTCGAAGGGGAGACAAATGAAGAAGTTTTAAGAAGCCTCGCATCTGTTTTTGTTGAAGCAGGTGTCGCAAAGGAAAGTTATCCTGATGCAATTGTGTTAAGAGAACAAAATTATCCAACGGCATTACCTGCAACCGCTTTCGATATTGCAGTGCCTCACACATTTGCGGAACATGTGAATGAACCAGCTATGGGATGTGCAGTATTAGCGCACCCAGTTGAATTCAGACAAATGGGTTCACCAGATATTACATTGCATCCACAGGTATTATTCATGCTTGCAATCACGGATTCACAAGATCAAATTTCGACATTGAAAAAGATTATGGGTTTGATTCAAGATCCTGAAACCCTCAAGAAAGTACGTGATGCAAAATCAGTAGATGAAGTATATGATTTACTTCATGAAGTATTGGCTTAAAGGAAATGAAAATATTCTTTAGATAAGGGAAAGGAGGAGAAAAACTATGGCAAGAGAAATTAAATTCTTAACAGTTTGTGGCTCTGGAATCGTTACATCTTCTATGATTGCTAACACAATCGAAGAGATGTTAGAAGAAGAAGGATACGATGGTCATGCTGACGAATCGAATCCAAGTGAAATGCCAACCTTCTTGGCTCGTGCGCACTACGATTTCGTTGCTTACGCTAGCCCAATCGATGAAGATGAATTGAATGGCGTTCCTGCAATTCCAGCTATTGGCCTCATCACTGGACAAGGCGTAGACGAATTCAAGGAGAGAATGTTTGAAATCATTAAAAGCGCAGAATAAGTATTTTTAAATAGTTATTTATACCATTTAAGGGGTTATAAATAAAAGAAAGGGGATTTTCTAAATTATGAATGGATTTTTTGGTGCGTTGAAGGCGTTCTTTGACACCTTCCCAGCAGCAGTATTCGTTCCAATCATCATGTTCATCATCAACAAAGCATTTGGTGTAACATCGAAGAAAGCATTCGTGTCTGCACTATCTGCCGGCGTTGGTCTTGAAGGCTTCTCACTGGTCATTGGGTCTTATGGTAGTGTTATCAACCCTGTTATCGATCGTATGATCAATGCTACAGGCGTTAACCTCCCAGTTTATGACTTAGGTTGGCCAAACACATCAGTCGTTGCATATTCTACAACAGCTGGTATGACATTTATCGCGATTTCTATCGCACTCCAAGTAATCTTATTCCTTACTCACTTCACAAATATTTTCCAAGCAGGTGACTTATGGAATAACTATTCTTACTATTGCTGGGGTTCAATGATCATGGTTCTCACAGGCAACTTAGCTCTCGCTATTGCTTTGATGACATTACAATTGATTTACACATTATTGTTGACAGAAGTTATCGAAAAGCGTTGGTCTACATACTATGGTTATCCAGGATGTACAATTGCTTCTCTACACACTGCTACAATCTGTGTACTTGCAATTCCATTAAACTGGATTATGAACAAACTTGGCTTATACAAAGTTGAAGCTGACCCAGTAGCAATGAAGAAGAAACTCGGCTTCATCGGTGAACCAATGACATTAGGTTTAATTCTTGGTATTATCATCGGTTTAGTTGGTAACATCTCTCGTATCGGCGAACTCGCTGCTTGGGGTGAAATCTTAACTTGTGGTATCGCTACATCAGCAGTTATGTCCGTGTTCCCACGTATCTCTTCTATCTTCTCTGGTGCTTTCACAGCTATGACAGAAGCTTCCAAGAAGAACACAAAGGGTTACAAGGGCGAATGGTACTTGGCAGTTAATGACGCAACTGGTTATGGTGAAACAGCTACATTAATTTCTGGCTTAATCACAATGCCATTCTGCTTATTCTTGTCATTCATCTTACCAGGTAACCAATGCTTACCAGTCGTTGACTTAGTTGCATTACCATACTGTATCCAACCAATGGTTGCGATGGCTAATGGTAACGTATTGAAGTCCGTTATCGGTGGTGTTATTATTTCCGTTATCTTCTTATATGTATGTACAGCTTGTGGTTCTATCTTCCATCAAGTGGTTGTAGAACAAGGTGGTGAAACATATGGAAGCATGATGGTTACATCCTTAATCATCATCGGACAACCAGTTGCTTACTTACTCTTCATTATCGTGTTACAACTTGGTTGGATTGGTGTCGTTATCGAAGCAGTTGTATTCGCAGGTCTCTACTTCGTTCTCAAGAAGAACATGGAAAAGATCCACGAAGCTCTCGAACGTCAAGCTCTCAATCCAAGTGGAAAAGCAGAAGAAGTTGCAGCTTAACAATTGGTAAAAGTTTAATAAAACCAAATACACACTGCTTGTCCTTTGGATGAGCAGTGTGTCTATTTTTAAGAAAGGAATGATTCGTTATGGTAAAAGATACCGTTGAAATTATTAATAAATCTGGATTACATGCAAGACCTGCTTCTGATTTCATTCAAGCAGCAATGAAGTTCAAATCAAAGATCTCCATTGGTCGTGAAAGTGAAGAACAACGTTTGGATGCAAAAAGCATTATCACAATGTTGAGTCTTGGTTTAAGCCAAGGAGAAAAAATTGAGCTCATCTGTGAAGGTGAAGACGAAGAAGAAGCGCTCAAAACATTAGTTGATTTAATTAATTCTGGATTTGGAGAATAATGAAAAAGATTAATCGATTCACATTTGATTTTAATATTGAACCAAAAGACTATCGTGAGACAATTACAGCGGTCACGTTTGGGATTCAGCGCTGGAAACGCATAGGCATTTTCTGTGTATGGGTTGTTATGGCAGTCCTGTTTTTATTGAATCTTCTAAAAGTGATTCGTTTGTCAAATGTTGTCTACACTTGTTCGCTAATGGTTACGGTTGTTGTGGCAGCTGCGTATGTCACAATGCTGATTGGAATGACAAAATATACAAAACAATTCAAATCAGGTAAGAATATTAAGCGCAGAGTCATTGTGGATGACGAGGGATTTGTTTTTAAGAATCGTTCTACGGAAGAATCCGGTTCCAACCCTTGGAGTGATGTTTTCCAAATCAAAGAATTGGAAAACTATTACATGATTGGGGTCAACGCAAGAGATGCGGTCATCATTCCAAAACGTGCAATTCTCACGGAAAAAGAAGATGAAGATTTCCGCGAACTCATTCGTGAAAAGGTTGGAAATCGTTTCTTTGAAATGTAGATGCTCAAAATTGGGCATCTTTTTTCAAGCGAAAGCGACTTGCAATTAAGGGGACTCTGTTATATATTGAATAGGCTGACCCCCTAGCTCAGTTGGCAGAGCAAC
>JAGAVW010000028.1 GCA_017941735.1 Solobacterium sp.
CATCTCTATCAGAATATATAACATTAGTAGAAGAATGGATTGAGTTTTATAACACTACGAGAATAAGGTTAAAAAAGAAGTGATTATACAATCACTTCTTCATAGACCTTTTTTAACTGTGAACATTTTGGGGTCCACTGTTTTTCCCAAATCCCTAATTTAACTATTCTTCTTCTTGAATCTTCGCTTTTTGAACCAATTTCGTATAACGAACTTGTGCATCTTTTAATGCTTTATCGAAGAGTTTTTGTGCTTCTTCTTCGCCACGTACACGTGGTAAGTTGAAGTAACGTGCTTCGTTCATCAAGAAGTCTTGGAATTTTGTCCAATCTGGTTCTTTCGAATCGATTTGAAGTGGTTTTTCTTTTCTTGGATCGAAACGATACAAGGTTGTATAACCACAAGCAACCGCATTCTTTTGAACTTGTTGGGCATTGATTAAGCCACCCTTAATACCATGTTCCAAACATGGGCTATAAGCCAAGATGAGGGATGGTCCATTGTAGCTTTCTGCTTCTTTGAATGCTTTCAATGTTTGTACACGGTTTGCACCCATGGAGACAGAAGCCACATACGCATGACCATATTCCATCACGATTTGACCAAGGTCTTTCTTCGCGTTTGGTTTACCACCAGCTGCAAACTTCGCAATGGAGCTTGCTTGAGAAGACTTCGAAGATTGACCACCTGTATTGGAATAAACTTCGGTATCTAATACAAGAACGTTAACGTTCAAGTTATTAGCCATAACATGGTCTAATCCACCGTAACCGATATCATAAGCCCATCCGTCACCACCAACAATCCAAACAGATTTACCAACAAGATCACGTTCGAATTCGAGTAAGCCTTTAACTGCTTCATTCTTACTTGCTTTGACGCCTTCTACAATCTTATCTTTGAGTTCTCTTTGTTTCTCACGATTGTCATTTGCATCAATATAAGCTTGGAATGCTTCTTTGAGGTCTGGCTCAACATCATTGAGATTATCTTCCATAATCTTCAAGATCTTTGCTTCTTTGAAGCTTTGTGCAATTGCCATACCGAAGCCATATTCCGCGTTGTCTTCGAATAAGGAGTTTGCCCATGCCACACCATTGTTATCTTTATCAGTTACAAATGGTGTACTTGGTGTACTCGAGCAGTAAATCATCGAACAACCCGTCGCATTTGCGACCATCATATCTTTACCAAATAATTGGGAAACTAAACGATAGTATGGCGTTTCACCACATCCAGCACAAGAACCAGAAACTTCGAAGTATGGCATTAAGAGTGATGCACCAGCCACAGTATCTTGGTTACCATATTGTGCTTTGTATTCGGTTTCCTTATAGAGAATATCTGCTAATGGCTCTTGGTTGAGTTGGCTATTGATATCTTCCATAGAAAGTGCATTTGTTGGACATTCTTTTGCACAAACGCCACAACCTACACAGTTTGCTGGAGATACTTGGATACGATATTTGAGACCAGCTTCTTTTGCTCCCTTATAGAGAGGTCCGGGTTCTAATACACTGAATTCAATGTTGTTCGCTTTTGCACATTCTTCGGCACGACCCATTTCTTCTTCATTCAATAAGAATGGACGAATGGTTGCGTGTGGACATACGAATGCACAGTTACCACATTGTACACACTTACTTGCATCCCATGCAGGTACCGATACCGCAATCGTTCTCTTTTCACGGAAGGCAACATTTTCAGGAATGGATCCATCTAATACACCATATTTCATGAAACTAGAAACTGGCATCTCATAGCCTTCTAATGCATTGATCATTTGGAGGTTGTTATCGAAGTAATCATCTCCGGTCTTTTCAAATAATGCATTACTTGGTAAGTCTTTCCATTCTGGTTTCACTTCGACTTGTACAAGTCCACTCTTACCTGTATCAATCGCATCACAGTTGTTCTTAACAACATCTTCACCCTTACGTGCATAAGTATGACGTGCGGAATCCTTCATTAATTCAACTGCTTGATCATAAGGCATGATTTGCTCATTGAGTGCAAAGAATGCAGATTGAAGAATGGTATTGGTGTGACGACCCATATGGGTTTCTTCTGTCAACTTCGTTGCATTGATAATATAGAATTTTGCTTCTTTTTCAGCCAAGCCTTTTAACATACGGTTTGGTAAGTGATCCGCAATCTTATCTGCATCGAAGGTTGTATTCAATAAGAATGTTCCACCCTTCTTCAAGTTCTTAACCATGTCATATTTGAAGCAGTAACTATCTAAGGAACAAGAAATGAAATCTGCTTTGTCAATATAATATGGTGCGTTGATTGGGCTCTTTCCAAAACGTAAGTGGGAACGTGTGACACCACCAGACTTCTTGGAGTCATATGCAAAGTAAGCTTGCGCATAGTTATCGGTGTTGTTACCAATAATCTTAACTGTACTCTTATTTGCACCAACGGTACCATCGGAACCTAATCCATAGAATAAGCAGGAACTATAATCCGAAACAACATCAACATCCACTGGATCAAGAGAAAGATTTGTAACATCATCCTTAATACCAATTGTGAATTCTTCTTTTGGATTATCTTTCTTTAATTCTTCATAGACAGCAGCAATATGACTTGGATTTGTATCTTTACTAGATAAGCCATAACGACCGCCAATAATGGTGAGGTCTGTATGTTTTCTTAATGCATGTTCTACATCAAGATATAAAGGTTCTCTTGCGCCTGTTTCTTTGGAACGATCCAATACCGCAATCTTTTTCACGCTTGCTGGTAAAACATCTTCTAAGTACTTTTGAGAGAATGGGCGATATAAGTAAACCTTAATTAAACCAACTTTCTCTCCCTTTGCATTTAATGCATCGATTGTTTCTGTAATCGTATCGGTTACCGAACCCATCGCTACAATCACACGCTCTGCATCTTTTGCTCCATAGTATACAAATGGTGCATAGTTGCGTCCTGTATGGTTGCTGATTTCTTTGAAATACTTCGCCGCAATATCAGGAACTGCATCATAATGTTGATTTTGTGCTTCTGCTGCTTGGAAGTAAATGTCATCGTTTTGGGAACCACCACGTGTAATCGCATTTCCATGTGGGTTCAATGCATTTTTACGGAATGCTTCGACTTTTCCTTCTGGTAACAATGATTTCAAATAGTCATAATCCATAACTTCTACTTTTTGGATTTCGTGACTGGTACGGAAACCATCAAAGAAGTGCATAACTGGAACCGATCCATCAATCGCAATTAAGTGTGCTACCCCTGCTAAATCCATACAGTCTTGTACAGAATGAGAACACATCATGACTGCACCGGTTTGACGGCATGCATAAACGTCTTGGTGATCACCAAAAATACTTAACGTATGCGTTGCGAGGGAACGTGCAGCAACGTGAATAACACCTGGCAACAATTCACCTTTCAACTTGTAAATATTTGGAATCATCAATAATAAACCTTGCGAAGCAGTAAAGGTAGCAGCTAATGCACCACCTTGTAATGCACCGTGAATTGTACCTGCAGCACCACCTTCTGCTTGCATTTCAACGACCTTCACTTTGTCGCCAAAAACATTGACTCTACCCTCGGTTGCCCAAGCATCAACATTTTCAGCCATTGGTGAAGATGGAGTGATAGGATAGATACCAGCTACTTCTGTGAACGCATAAGCAGAATGCGCAACAGCGGTATTACCATCCATCGCTTCGAAAACCTTATTCTTATCTGTCATATTTCCTCCTGTTAACATAACTATTATAAAACAAACATGCCCATTTTGAGCATGTTTTTATTCGAATTCATGGAAACTTTTAGTCCTTGATGCGCTTTTGTATTTCTGACATATAACCAGCCGTCACAATCCCGGCAGGTAAGGCAACAATCGCAATCCCAAATACCGATGAGACCATAGCGACAATACGCCCTACCATTGAAACAGGATAAATATCCCCATAGCCAACTGTTGTTAAACTGATGGTAGCCCAATAGACGGCTTCAAAGAAATTTTCAAAGGAATCTGGCTCGACATTAAAGATAATGAGTGCTGATATAAAAATATACATAACCGCCATCGTCACAACCGCAATGAGTGCTTCTTTGGAGTCTTTTAAGACCTGGACAATAATTTCATAAGAAGCCGAATAGCGCGTAAACCGTAGGACCCGTATCGCCTTGATAGAGCGTAAGACACGAATGGAACGGAACATACGGAAGAAACGCAATAGTTTAAAGACGCTACTGATATGCACTAAAGAAGGCAAAATCGACAATAAATCGACAAGGGAAGGAAGCGTAAAGGGATGAAGTAAAAACGGTGATTTTGTAATCCCTTCTAACCGATAATCCGCTGTCATCCATCTTAATAGATAATCAATGATAAAAAATGTAACGGTCACTAAATCAATGATCTTTAATATTTCATTTTCTTCTTTAAATAAAAGTGGAATTAAGCTTAAGGAAATACAGAAAATCATGAAAAAATCATAATAATCAATATTTCGTCTTCCATCCCCTGTTGAATCGACATAATCCACGAGTTGGAAAAGCTTATAACGCCACCCTTTTTTCTCTAAACTCATAAACCAATTACTTATGCTTCATTTACTATTTTTCCACAAATATTATGAATTGTGAATTCTAAAAGCACCGTTGCGGATAAGGACTTTTCGATTTCTCCTTCAATATAGGCTTCATCATCTGTGAATTGATAAGATAGTTTGCGACAAATGTCTTCTACTTTACTTTTTTCTTCTATCAATTGGACTTCACCAAAAACGATGACGCTAGATATATTAAGCGCCCATTCCCCATCTTTGCGATAGCCTTCATCGTATACACAAAAAGAAGCCCGTGGATTTTCTTTAAGCGCATCAATCTTATGGCCAAATTTTCCAGAATGAAAATAGAGTTTCCCGCTTTCTTCTTCATAATAGGGATTTAAGGGCATTCCATACGGATACCCTTCTAGCCCATAAATGGATAACACCCCACGCTTGGTGCTCTTTAGAATCGAAATGCATTGGTCGTTTGTTAATGCTTGTTTTTTACGTTTTAATTCTTGAAACATATCTCACCTATGAAAAATGGTGTAAAAACACCACTTTTACTTACTGTTGCATGGATTTCATGACTTGACGAATCTGTGCTTCGCTTGGTTTTCTACCCATTTGCATAAACATTGCACGAATCATCTTTTCATTTACAGGAGGATTCTCACGAAGTTGTTTTTCGAATTGACGTTTTGTGAAATAATAGCCAATTGCAGCGCCAACGACGCCTCCACCTAAAAACCATAAAATCGATTGTACAAATGGACTCATAAATACACCACCTTTTTATTTACTCCGTTATTCTAACTTTTTTAAATATTGTTTGCAAGAATCCAATAAATTAAGGATAATAATTGCATGAGTTTCTTACGAAAAATAACGATATACCTGTTTTGTCTATCCCTATTCTCACTTACGCTTTCCCCGAAGCAGTTAAAAGCGGAAGAATTGGATACTTCAAAACTGCATAGTCAATATATCTATCTGATGGATGGAGATACAGGACAAACCCTTTTCTCTAAAGATGGGGATGCGTCAATCTATCCAGCCAGTATGACGAAGATGATGACCGCCATCTTAGCAATTGAACACTTTGATGACCTCCAAGAAAAAATCTTAATCACCAATGAAACCTATGCGGAAATTGCTGGGGTTGGTGCTTCCTTAGCCGGCTTTAGTGTTGGAGATCATCCAACAATTGAAGATTTACTCTATGGAACTTTAATGCCATCCGGTGCCGAATGCGCCCAAGCCCTAGCCATTGGGGTAGCAGGAAGTATTGCGGATTTTGTCACTTTGATGAATACCAAAGCACTTGAAATTGGTATGACCAAAACCCACTTCACCAATCCAACTGGGTTACATAATGATGATCAATATTCCACCTGTCGTGATATGGCAGTCCTCTTAAATTATTGTCGACAAAGTGATTTATTCACAAAAATCACCACAACTTATACCTATGATTCTTCCCCCGTCCTTTCTCACGTACGTGGCTTACATATGGAAAAGCTATTGATTGACCGTATGTTTGAAGAGATTCCTGGCTTTGAAGGTGGAAAAAGTGGTTATACGCCTACAGCCGGAAGATGTCTTGCGAGTTCTGCCACAATCAATGGCGTCCATTATATTCTCGCAACCGCCAAAAGTCGTTTAGACATTGGTGCCCAAACGGATGCGATTGAAATCTATGAATGGGCCGCTAGCGAATTCAAAAAGACCACCGTTGTGACACCGGGTGAATTATTTGGAACGATTCCTGTCATTGACGCCAAAGAAGAGGAAGAAATCACCATTCAAGCCGAAGAAGCAATTGAACTCGTCACACGTAGAGGAAGTGAAGTCACAAAAGAAGTCCACTTTGTGGAATCCATCCAAGCTCCTGCCGAAGAAGGAGAAAGCTTAGGAAGTGTCGTAATTAAATATAAAGATGAAGTCCTATTTGAAAAGAGTTATTATCTAGACCATGCGATTGAAGAAAACGATCGTTTAAAGTTAGAGCGTTTCTTGCGTCAAAACCCATTACTCGTCTTCTTCTATGGATCCTTTGTGTTCTTGTTATTACTATTCCTAGTTATGAATATTCGAAATCAACTAAAGTAAAAAGACCCGAAGGTCTTTTTATTTGATAATGGATTGTCCACGCGTTACCGCTTGGGGTTCAATGAAGGTGAAACTCTTATCATTTTCATTGGTAAGAATCAACATGGTCGACATGTCATACGTTTTCGATAATTTCTCAATGTCCACTTCCACAATTGGGTCACCTGCTTTCACAGAATCCCCTTGTTTTTTCTTCATAAGCTTAAAGCCATCCCCTTTTGCGTTTACCGTATCCACACCACAATGTACGAGGATTTCTACACCATCATTTCTTGTGATTCCAAAAGCGTGCCCTGTTGGGAATAATACGGATAAGGTGCCATTTGCGGGAGAACACAATACAACTTTTGATTTGTATTGAAAGGCAATGGATTTTCCAAGTGCCTCCCCAGCAAAAACAGGATCCGATACTGTCTTAATATCCACTAGTTCCCCATCTGCAATTGCAACTAAGGCATCATCATCTACCTCGAGTGCAGGCAATTGGATTTCTTCCTCTTTTTTGAATAAATTAAATAAACCCATATCATGCTCCTTTCTTATAGTTTTTCTCCATTGGAGGCAATTACTTCTTTATACCAATAGAAACTGTCTTTTTTAATCCGTCTTAAATCTTTTAAATCCATATCGGTACGATTGATATAGACAAGTCCATAGCGTTTACGGAAGCCTTGGTGGGAGCTCAATAAGTCCACAATGGACCATGGGGAATACCCCATCATTTCCACTCCATCTTCAATCGCATCACGAATGGCTTTAATATGTTCACGCATATAATCAATTCGATAATCATCATGAACCTTTTCATCCTCTGTGAGCGTATCTGCCATACCCAATCCATTTTCAGTAATGATTAATGGTAAGCGATATTTATTCCAATACTCATTTAAGACAATTCGTAAGCCAACCGGGTCAATCTGTGCGCCATACTCTGAAGCTTCTAGATTCGTATTCTTTTCAATCTTCCAATACCCATACATATCATAATCCACTTCATTCATTCCTTCTTGACGTAAGCCTTTTGGATGCGCTTCATCCGCAGGTAAATAATGTGTCGTTAACGTACGATAATAGTTAAGCGCAATAAAATCCATCTTTGCGGATTTGAGAATCGCTTCATCTTCCACTTCCGTTTTTGGATATAAGTCTTGTTCTAATAAATAAGCTTTGTAGTAACCAGGATATTCTCCATACGCATGCATATCTAAACAATAATCCGTTTTAAATTGGTTATTCATACGTGCTGACCAAACATCTTCTGGTTTATTGGTCATTGGATAGGTGACAGTTGAACTCACCGCACATCCAATTTTTCCTTCTGGAATCATTTCATGACATGCGTTGACCGTTAAGGCATGTGCCAAAAACATATGGTAATCCATTTGCGCGCGAATCTTCTCTTTTTTAACAGGATCTGTCTCATAGAGATTCATGCGCTCATCAACACGGACCATGAGGTTTTGTTCATTATGCACTTGCCAGTACTTCACACGGTCTCCAAAGTTCTCAAAACATACACGCGCATAGCGCTCAAATGCATACGCACAATCACGCGCTTCCCAACCATTGTACTTTTCAACTAAAGCATATGGTAAATCAAAATGATAAAGCGTAATAAAAGGAATGATATTGTAAGACAAAAGACGATCAATGACTTTGTTATAAAAATCAATGCCAGCTTGGTTTACCTCTCCATCTCCATCAGGAATAATACGTGCCCACGCAATGGAAAAGCGATAAACGTGGAGACCAAGTTCATGCATTAAGTCGATATCTTCTTCCCAATGGTGATAAAAATCACTTGCGACTTTGGAATCGGCTTGTTTGTCGGATCGTTTAAAGGAATTAAAATCCGCAACGGTCATTCCTTTTCCATCTTCATCCCAGCCCCCTTCAATTTGGAAAGCGGAAGAAGAAGCACCCCACCAGAAATCTTTTGGAAATGTATTGCTCATATGCTATATTCTCCTCTCTAAGAAAAGCCCCGACTTCATTCTAAAAGGTCGAGGCTATCCCATTCATTCAATTCTTAAAGTGCATTATCTGCATCGTCTTCAAAGCCAACGATGTAAGTAAGAATGGCAGCACCAAAGAAAGCAACCGCGATACCAATGAGATAAGACAAGAACATACCTAAGGTATTATCGGAACAATAATAGGTAGCGATTGTTAAAATACCATTATTCGCAAAACCATGGTTACTTGCGCCACCAATACCCATAATAGCACCACCTAGAGCACCGGCAATGATTGCACAAATCATAGGCTTCTTAAGACGTAAGTTACATCCATAAATCGCTGGTTCTGTAATACCTACTAAGAATGCAGATAGAGAACCTGCTGCTGCAACTTGTTTGAGTTCTTTACTCTTTGTTTTTAACATAACACCTAATGCAGCGCCTGCTTGTGAGAAGTTTGCTGCACCTGCATAGCACATTAAGGTATTATGACCTGCTCCACAATTATGAACAGCAGCTGTAACCGATACATCGTTTAAACCAATTGGAAGTAACGCACGGTGTGCACCGAAGATGACAAATACACCCCAAAGACCACCGACGACTGCGCCACCTAATAATGGACTAATACCCATGAGGGAGCTATAGAGCCATTGCATACCATAACCAATATATGCACCGATTGGACCAACAACCGTAAGCATGACTGGTAACATGATGATTAAGCATAGACCTGGAACTAAGATAATTTGAAGAATATCAGGAATGACTTTCTTCAAGAAACGCTCAAGGAAACTTAAGACAATGACTGATAAGACAATGGGAATAACCGATTCCGTATAACTGAATACCCTTGTTTGTTCCCCAATTGTGAATGCTGTTTTAACAACAGGTAAGCCAAAGATGGTCGATACAGTAGCAACATCTTGTACCAATGCATCAATTTGTGGATAGCATAAGAATGCGCCCAATACCATCGCAATGATTTCGTTTGTCTTCAATGCTTTTGCAGTTGTGTAAGCTAAGAAAACAGGAATGAAATAGAAAATAATGTTCGATGCAGCAAATAAGATAATATAAGTACTTCCTGCTGGGTCAACCCATCCTAAACGGCTTGCTGCAGATAATAAACCTTTAATTAAACCAGAAGCCGCAATCGCTGGAACGATTGGTGTAAAGATTTTGGAAATGGTTTGCAAAACCGTATTTACTAAAGAACCCTTATCTCCAGTAATCGCAACTTCTTCTCCACCCTCAACATTTACGAGCGGTAAGAATTCGTCATAAATCTTGTTTACCTTTCCACCTAGAACAACTTGGAATTGTCCCCCTGCCTCAACAACTTGAATGACACCTTCAAGTTTTTCGACTTTTGCCTTATCTGCTAAACTTGGATCTTTTAAGACAAGGCGTAGACGTGTCATACAATGCGTTGCATCTTTTACGTTGCTTGCACCACCAACACTGTCTAAAATGTTTTGTGCTATTTGTTTGTAATCCATAAAATACCCCTTTCTTTGGTTGGATTCTTATTTCAACAATCGCGCAATATGGATTGTTAAAAAAGTATATTCATTTTCATCAATCTCCCATCCATAAGCTTCTTTCATGCGTTTGCCAATTTCCTTGGCACAGGCATATGCCTTTGGATAGCGAAGATTCATACGTTTATGTAATAATTCATCGATATCATCTGCCACAAATGTATTTTTAATCATGCGTTCCGCAAAAAATTGAAGATGGGTTAAAAAGCGAGAATAATTGATACTCGATGAATCGAGTTCAATCCCATAAAATTTCTCGACTGTAGTAACACTCAGATTAATGATTTCCGTTACGCGATAGGTATCTTGTAAATCAACATCTAATTCTGAGTTCACAATATGCAAGGTTATAAAGGAAGCTTCCGCATTACCAACATCAACTTGGAATGTTTCATTCATTTGCTTTACGATATCGCATGCAATTTGATACTCTTCGTTGTACAAATGACTCACATTAATGGGCATTACGGATTCGTATTTCCCTTTTTCTTGATAGCGGGTTAAGACGGCATATATATGGTCGGTTAAAGGAATTAAAATACGTTTGCTGATTTTTTTATGCAAGTGATCACTGATGTATTCGGTCGCTTTTAAACTGAATTTAATGATGTCATAAGGAATTTCTTGTAATAACGTCTTTAATTGATTCTCTTCGGCAGGGTCAATTAAAACATAGATCTTTTCGATATCCGCTGGATTGATTTCTTGTCCAACTTTACTCTTAAACCCAATTCCTTTTCCAAATACAATGACTTCTTCTTCATCAACAACGGTTGAAACTACATTGTTATTGATGACCTGCTTAATAATCATTCCTTCAACCTCCGAAAATAAAAACCTGTCCACATAAAAGTATGAACAGGTTTTGCTCTTTCGATAACAAGCCTTGCGTAATACTTATAACATAATTTGAAATCGCTTTCAACTATTAAATTCACAATTTCAAATATGCAAGCTCTTTTTTTATTTCTTCTTGATGTTCTTACGAATATCTAAGGCAACCGCTACGATAATAACGACACCTTGTACGATGTAGTTGTAATATGGGTTAACGCCTAAGAATTGTAAGACGATTTTTAATAATTCAAATACTAAGACACCAATTAATACACCTGGTACGGTACCAATACCACCCGTTGTCGAAACACCACCGATGGTACATCCAGCAATTGCTTCAAGCTCATAACCTTGTCCCATACTGGAAGAAGCACCACCAGATTTTGCTGCTAAGAGCCATCCAGCAAATGCATACATAATTCCAGCTGTGATATAGATCAACATGATGGATTTCTTTGTATTAACACCAGATACTTCTGCCGCAATTTCATTTCCACCAATTGCATACATGTATTTGCCATGACGTGTCTTGTTGTATAAGAAATAGAAATATAAACCCATCGCTAACGCAACGAATAATAGGTATGGTAAATGGAAACCAGATACCGAACCAATACGCCCTGTAACAAGTTGGGTATAGTTCTTTTGGAAACCACCAATTGGTTGCGCATCCGTTAAGACAAGACATGCACCATAAACAATCGTTTGCGTACCTAAGGTTGTGATGAATGGAGGTACTTTCAAACGAGAAATGATTGCTCCATTAAAGGCTCCTAATAATGCACCAATAATCACAACAATAATCAATGCCACAAACATATTCATTTCTGGTAGATGCGCATACAAACGACCAGAATAATCTGCACGTTGTACTAAGATACCAGCTAAACATGCTGCTAAACCAACTTGACGTCCAGCGGATAGGTCTGTTCCCTTTGTAATCAAACAGCCAGATACACCAAGGGCAATAATGAAACGAACCGCTGTATTACTAATTAAGTTTCCTAGATTCGCCCAGGAAAAGAAGTTGTTCGTTGTAAACCCAACAATTAGTGATACTATCACTAGCATAATGACGATTGGATTCGCCTTAAAATAATTCCAAACTTTTGTCATAATTTTCCTCCCCTACGCTTCAAATCTAGTCGCAAGTTCCATAATGTTTTCTTGCGTTGCATCTTTACCGTCAATGAAGCCAGTCACACGACCATCACACATAACCATAATTCGATCTGACATACCGATGAGTTCTCCCATTTCGGAAGAAATCATGATAATGCTCTTACCTTGTTTTGCCAAATCCGCGATGATGCAGTAGATTTCATACTTCGCACCGACATCGATACCACGGGTTGGCTCATCAAGAATGAGGACATCTGGATTATTCGCTAACCAACGACCAATTAATACTTTTTGTTGGTTTCCACCAGATAAGGATTGAATTGGTGTTTTACTGGATGGTGTTTTAATACTCATTTTCTCTTGGTTTTCTTTTACCAAGTCTTCAATCTTCTTCGTATTTAGTACAATACCATGATCCACATATTGATTCAGTGAAGCGATGGAAATGTTATCTGCCACTGATAATACCCCAAGAATTCCAGTTCCACGGCGATCTTCCGTCAGCATCGCAATGCCATTATCAATCGCATCCTTTGGCTGCTTTACCGTGATTGGTTTTCCTTTATAACGAAGTTGCCCTTTGGTGATGGAACGGATTCCGAAGATTCCTTCCATGAGCTCGGTACGTTGTGCGCCTACAAGACCCGCAACCCCAAGAATCTCACCTTTGCGAACATTGAAGGAAATGTTACGGAAACTCTTTGGGTTAATCGAGGTAAAGTCTTCTACCTCAAAGACCACCTCGCCAGGAACATTCTCTTTTGGAGGATAAAGATTTGTTAATTCACGACCTACCATTTTGGTGATGATGAAATCGGTTGTCAAATCTTTTGCATCCCATGTCCCAATATATTGTCCATCACGCATAATGGTTACTTCATCACTAATACGTAAGATTTCATCCATCTTATGCGAGATATAAACAATCGCAACACCCTTTTTCTTTAAATCATCTACAATTCTAAATAGTGCTTCGACTTCATTTTGTGTTAAGGAAGATGTCGGTTCATCCAAAATCAAGACACGGCAATTCGCAGAAACAGCTTTCGCAATTTCTACCGATTGCATTTGTGAAACACTTAAATCACCTAGTTTTTTACGTGGATCAAAGTCCATACGAACTTCTTCTAATACCCGTTTTGCATCTTCGTACATCTTGTTGTGGTCTACAACGGTAAATAAACCAAGTATTTTCTTTAAAGGATAACGTCCAAGATAAATATTTTCCCCAATTGTACGTGCAGGAATTGGTTGCAATTCCTGGTGCACCATGGCGATTCCTTTTTCCAGAGCTTCACTTGGATTGTGGATTTCTACTTTTTCTCCATCAATGTAGATTTGGCCTTCATCCATTGTATAAATGCCAAACATACATTTCATCAATGTCGATTTACCAGCACCATTCTCGCCCATCAACGCATGTACGGTTCCAGGTTTTAACTGGAGTTGTACATGATTTAAAGCAACAACGCCAGGGAAAGCTTTATAGACATCTTTCATCTCTAATACGTATTCAGACATAATATCTTGCCTCCCATTCTAATCAATAAATCAAGCATGGTTTTTACCAAACTTAGAAAAAGGGGCAAGCTTTTGGGCTTACCCCTCACCGTTAAATGTTCAATAAACTATTTCTTTGTAACTTTAACGTAGTCTACCCAGTAGTAGTTGTCGATCTTTTCGCCGTTTAATGCTTTAACAGCAACGTCAACAGCTGTATGAGATTGACCAACGTGGTCGTTCAAAACAGTACCTGTCATTTCGCCATTGTTAACCATTTCAACGCATTCTTCAAGAGCGTCAACACCTAATAAGTAGATGTCTTTACCAACTGTACGACCAGCTGCTGTGATAGCTGCTGCTGCACCTAATGCCATAGCATCGTTGTTACAGAAGATAACTTCAACTTTATCGCCATATTGTGTCAAAGCGTTAGCTGCGATTTCTTGGCCTTTAGCTTGTGCCCAGTTACCAACTTGGTCATCTAAGCATTCAACTTTTAAACCAGCATCTGTCAAAGCTTTAACAGAATATTCTGTACGATATTGTGCATCAACGTTTTCTGGATCGCCTTCGATCATAACGTAAGAAATCTTGCCATCGCCATTGATATCACCTTTGTCAGGTAATTCAGCAACGATTTCGCCTTGGAATGTTCCAGATTGACGAGCATCTGCACCGATGTAGCAAACGTTCGCATTGTCTAGAATACCAGCATAAGATTCATCACCATTGTCACCTAAAGGTTCACGGTTGATAAGAACGAGAGGAATACCTGCTGCAACGACTTTGTCGATAACTGCGTCTGCAGAAGATGTTTGAACTAAGTTCAAGATGATAACATCCATCTTTTGTGTAATGAAGTTTTCGACTTGGTTTGTTTGTTCAGCCATGTCGTTCTTACCATCAACGATGGTAACGTTGTACTTAACACTGTCAGTTTCAAGACTCTTGAAGTAACTCTCTAATTCGTTACGATAGAGTGTCATGAAGTTGTCATCGAATTGGTAAATCGCGACACCAACATTGTAAGTTTTTGCTCCGCCAGAAGCACCACTTTCACTACCAGTACTAGCTGCTGTTCCGCCATTACCAGAAGAACAACCTACTAATAATGTAAGTGCTAATGCAGATGCAACAAGTGATTTAAACTTTTTCATTTCTTTCCTCCTATTTAAATCCTTGCACATACGTGCTAATAGAATTATACCACTTATGTAACCGTTTTCAACGTTTTTTGAATAAATTGTGAAAGATTAATGAAGATTTTATTCATAATAAAAACAGGAAGGGTGATATGTTCCCTCTTATGTAGAGGTGGGTGTTCTTGGTCAATCGTTAGGATTCCTAGCCGTACCAGGCATTCAACACAGATATCGCCAGTCAGAACTCCCTTATATCAAAATGTAGGAAAAATACTGAACCTTCCTGCAATTGCATCATAGCACTATACAAAGCACTCTAACAGTCTTGACTTTTCCCCTTAAAATGATACTATCTTGCCTCAAAAAAATGATGGGTTATTTGCCCATCATTGCTTTGAATTGAATCGAGTTTGCCCATTCGGTTGCTTCTAAGGCACGTACTGCCATAAACGGATGCGTACGATTATGTAACAACAAGAATTCTAAGGTTTGATTCCATTTAGATTCTTTAATGTATTTGCGATACGCAAGACCTTGGTTACGGAACTCTTCCGGACTAACATCCGCATCAATTGCTTTATCATAACCGGATAAGCGAATACATAATTCGTTTAGCTTTTCACTTCCCCCATCACAAATGATCGCAGCCCGATCGGCGGAATACTCACTACAGCGCATCCAATAATAGAATGCGACTTGTAAAGGTAATGACATCAAACGGCCTAGTCCAAAAAGATAGGTACCCGCAAGAATACTTGCCCCTACCGTACGATATAAGACATGCTTACAAGCAATATGGCCACACTCATGCGCTAAAACGGTTGGAATTAAGTATTCCGGTAAGGCTTTTAATAAGCCCGAAGTTAAGACAACACTTGGATGTTCATCCCCCGTTGTAAAGGCATTTGGTACAACATCTTGCGAGATATATAAATCTGGAATCTCAATACCTAGCTTCTTACATATCGGTGGTAACATCTCATAATACTTTGAAAATTGGGTTGGACTCGCTTTGATGTAGCTAGACATGAATAAGATGCGCGCTTGGCGTTCATTCCAGTTGTTGAAGAAGCCTTTAATGATGGCCGTAAAACCAGGAAAAGACTTCAGGGCATCTAACGCTTTCTTATCGTCTTCATGCATGTAAAAATTCGCATCAATCATTTATTTATCCTCTTCTTTTTTATTAATGGAAATGCCTAAGACATCCAGTTGTTTTTGATCCACCACATTTGGTGAATCACTCATGAGATTCATCGCACTATTGGTGGTTGGGAAAGCCACGACATCACGAATGTTTTCTGTACCAGCAAGTACCATCGTCAAACGCTCTAAGCCAATGCCCACACCACCATGTGGAGGAGTTCCATATTGGAAGGCATCTAGGAAGAAGCCAAAGCGTGCTTTTGCTTCTTCGAGTGTTAAACCAATGGCTTCAAAGACCTTCGCTTGTAATTCTTGGTCATAAATACGAATCGAACCACTTAAGAGTTCATAGCCATTTAAGACTAAGTCATAGGCTCTAGAACTGACATGTTCTGGATCACTAAAGAGCTTATCCACATCTTCTGCTTTTGGGGCAGTGAATGGGTGGTGTGCCGCTACGTAGCGCGCTTCCTCTTCACTGTATTCAAACATTGGAAAATCCGTTACCCATAAGAAACGATATTGATTTTGATCCACAAGATCATTTTCATGGGCTAAACGTACACGCAATGCCCCTAAGCTTGCTTGAACAATTTTCGCTTGATCCGCAACAATCAAAACCAAATCATTGGTCTTTAAGTTAAAGCGAGCAATGATTTCTTCTTTTTCTTTCTCACTCAACACTTTCGCAATGGAACCATTCAATCCACCCTCTTCCATTTTGAGATAGGATAAAGCTTTGGCTTTGAAACCATGCTTAATGAAATCTTGTAATGCATCTAAATTCTTGCGGCTATACTTATCCGCAATATTTTCAAAACAAATTCCATTGATGATACCGCCCTCACTTTGAATATTCTTAAAGATTTGGAATTCGGTATATTCAAAAATATCTGTTAAATCGACAATCTCATTTCCATAGCGTAAATCAGGTTTATCTGTTCCATAGCGACGCATACATTCTGCCCAAGGAATACGCACAAAGGATTCTTCTAAATCATAGTTAATTGTCCCTTTAAAGATATTACGCATGAGCTTTTCAACCGTTGCGAATACATCGTTTTCATCAACGAAGCTCATCTCAATATCGATTTGGGTAAATTCTGGTTGCCGGTCCGCACGTAAGTCTTCATCACGGAAACAGCGGGCAATTTGGAAATAACGCTCCATGCCCCCAATCATCAATAATTGTTTAAAGATTTGTGGGGATTGTGGTAAAGCCCAAAACTTCCCATTATAGATGCGAGATGGCACCAAATAGTCTCTTGCCCCTTCTGGTGTAGAGCGTGCTAAGATTGGTGTTTCAACTTCAATGAATCCATCTTCACTTAATGTATTACGTGTAATCATACAGATTTGATGACGAAGCATTAAGTTCTTCTGTAAAACGGGACGACGCAAGTCTAAATAACGATATTTTAAACGTGTATCTTCTAAACTATCGGTATCATCCGCAATGGTAATTGGCGGCGTATTTGCGGTATTTAAAATGTTCACATTTTTCGCAATGACTTCAATTTCACCCGTCTCCATTTTTGGATTGGCATCTTTTCTTGCTTGCACAATGCCTTCCACTTCTAAGACATATTCACTACGTACTTCTTTTACCGCATCCGTCATCGTTTCATCAAAGACGACTTGTACAATTCCAGAGCGATCTCGCAAATCAATAAATACCAAAGAGCCCAGGTTTCTACGCTTCGCAACCCAGCCGACAAGATGTACGACTTCGCCAATTTGTTCTTTACGCAATGTTCCATTATGATGTGTTCTTTTCATAAACATCCTCTCCTATCCTTTGATATACCCTACTAACGCATCCATTGGGATTGTTACTTGTTCTTTTGTTTCGGTATTCTTCACATTGATGGTGCCTTGTTTTAATTCATCTTCGCCAATAATCACAATATATTTTGCTTTTACGCGATCTGCACTTTTAAATTGGGACTTTAAAGAACGTGGCAAGTAATTCGCTTCCACTGTGAATCCTGCATCACGCAATTCATTAGCGATAGCTAAGGAAGCACTGCCAACTTCTCCTAAGCCAATCACATAGACATCGCAATTTCCGCTTTCTTGGTATACATAGCCATCATCCTTTGAAAGTTGTAAAAGGCGCTCTAAGCCAATCGCAAAACCAATCCCCGATAAATCTGGCCCACCAAAATAATCCACTAAGTGATCGTAGCGTCCACCCCCAAAGATGGTTGCTTGGGCGCCACTATCTTCTCTTGTACTGATGACTTCAAAGACCGTATGCGTATAGTAATCTAACCCACGCACTAAGCGCTCATCGATTTCATAAGGAATCTTAAGTGCATCTAAGGCGTCACAAACCTTTTGGAAATATGCTTTTGATTCTTCATTTAAATAATCATGTAGTTTTGGCGCATCTGCCATAATCGGTTGTTCGTGGTCTACTTTACAATCTAGAATACGCAATGGATTTTGTTTAATACGACGATGACAATCACCACATAGACAATCAAGATGTGGTTCAAAGTATGCGCGTAATGCTTCTTTATATGCACTTCTTGAGGCATCATCCCCTAAGGTATTCAAACATACCTTTACTGATTGAATGCCTAATGCTTTTACAATATCAATGCCTAAGGCAATACATTCCGCATCCACTTCTGGCTGTTTCGCACCAATGTTTTCCACCCCAAATTGGGTGAATTGACGTTGTCTACCTTTTTGGGGGCGCTCATGACGGAACATCGCACCCATATAGTAAAGTTTTGCGGGAAGCTCTTGGCCATAGAGTTTATGTTGGTCAAAAGCACGAATAATCCCAGCGGTCCCTTCTGGACGTAAGGTATAGGATTCCTCGCCACTCATAAAGGAATACATCTCTTTATTCACCATATCTGAGCTATCGTTTTCTCTTGCGAAAACCCCGGTGCTTTCAAAATATGGGGTTCGCATCTCTTGGTAATGATACTTTTTCGCAATTGTATGAATCTTTTCTTCCATTTCATGCCAAGCAGCGATTTCTTCTGGCAAAATGTCATACGTTCCTCGTGGTGTCTGATAATTCATAAACTCCATCCTTTCATAAAAAAACGTCCTTCTCTAAGGACGTTTGCACGCGGTACCACCTTAGTTCATAACAACTTGTTATGCCCTCTATCCTTAACGCGGAATACGGTTTTTCCTACTGTCTTCAGAAAAACTCCTCAGAAGTGTCTTTCTTTTGCGTTCTGGCCAATGCTTTCACCAATCCATTGTCGCTATATCCATAGTTCAAAAGATCTCTTCTTCAACAGATATACACGCATTATACGCTTTTTTTGCCGCGCAATCAATTTGATTCACGCTCAATGGATAGAACCGAATCGACTTTCCTTAAATTAGCGATAATGGTGCGTAATTGTTCTTTATTATGCACTTGGATTTTCATCTTGATGGTAGACGTTAATGTTTCTTGATTCACGGTAGCACTGACTTGAATCATTGGTGCTTTACACTGCGAAACGACGGTCACAATATCGGTCAATAAGAAATTCCGGTCATGGGCATAAACGACTAAATCACTATCATAGAGACGTTCACTATCTTCGCCTTCCCATTCCACATCAATTAAACGTTCTTTTTGTTTTAAGATGTTTGGACAATCCTTACGATGGACTTTAACCCCTTCCCCTTTTGTAATATAGCCACAAATTTCATCCCCATAGACAGGTAAACAACATTGCGCAAGAGACATCTTCATCGATTCAATTCCTGGAATCACAATGCCACCTTTGGATGCGGTATGCTTTTTTGCATCCCGGTTAATCATGCGGGTAATTTCATCGTTGTTGAGTGGTCGCTTTTGGTTGGTTAATTTTTCTACAACTTGTGAAGCATGAACCTTTTTAGTTGCGATATTGTAGTACAAATCATTGATATTGGTAACGGAGAATTGGCTGAGAATGCCTTCGAGCTTCTTTTTCTCCATGTATTCATTTGCCTCAAAGCCACGCTTTCGTAACTCTTCCGCAAGTGCCTTTTCCCCTTGTGGTACTTTTTCTTCTTTTTTATCGCTTTCCTTTTTCGCTAAATAAGCACGAATTTTATTCTTTGCTTGATTCGTCTTAACAAATTTCAACCAGTCTTCTGAAGGCCCAGTATTCTTCATCGTTTTAATTTGGACGACATCCCCTGTATGTAGTTCCGTATTAAGAGGCACCATCGCATCATTCACAATTGCTCCAACGGTTGTATGGCCTACATCCGTATGAATGCGATACGCAAAATCGATGGGGGTTGCCCCATTTGGTAAATCAATGACACGCCCTTTTGGGGTCATGACATAGACATTGGCTTCAAAGACATCCCGTTGCAAGGTTGCCATATATTCACTGGCACTTTCATTCTCATTTTCACCTGTATATGCCGCAAAATCACGGAACCAAGAAAGACGATCTTCAATCTCTTTTTGTTCGACGCGTGCATCATACCCACTGCCTTCTTTATAGCGCCAATGTGCTGCCACGCCTCGCTCCGCAATTTCATCCATTTCTTCGGTACGAATTTGAACTTCAAAGATACGCCCTTCATCCCCAATAATTGTCGTATGCAAGGATTGATACATGTTTGATTTTGGAACGGCAATATAATCTTTTAAGCGTCCAGGAATAGGACGATATTGCGCATGGATATAACCCAAAATCTCATAACAGTTTAATTCCGTTTTGGTGATGATACGAATCGCTAATAAGTCTAAGATTTCATCAAACCGTTTTTGACGCACCGCCATTTTGTGATAAATCGAATAGAGGTGCTTCGAGCGACCAAAAATACGGAATTCGATTCCATGTTCTTTCAGTAATGCACTAATATCCGCAATCATCTGTTGAACAGAGGCATCTCGCTCTGCTTTTTTTGCTTCAACAAGATGCGCAATGCGGTAATATTCTTCACGTTGTAAATATAAAAAGCTTAAATCTTCTAATTCATTTTTGATGGCACTGATACCTAAGCGGTGTGCAATTGGAGCATAGATATCAAGCGTCTCTGCGGCAATGCGTTGTTGGCTTTCCACAGGTTTAAACTGCAAGGTGCGCATATTGTGTAAGCGATCTGCTAGTTTAATCAAAATGACACGAACATCTTTTGCCATCGCAATAAATAATTTACGATGATTCGCTGCTTGGTATTCGGGGTCTTCTTTGTCATGGAACTTTAAGGCACCAATTTTAGTAACCGAATCGACCAGTTCGGCAATCTCTTCCCCAAAAAGAGAAATGACATCTTCTTTTGTGACATCCGTATCTTCCACAACATCATGTAAGAAGCCTGCCGCAATCGTTGTTGGTCCAACATGGAGTGTAGCTAAAATATAGGCCACGTTTAAAACATGCACAAAATACGGATCGCCGCTTTTACGGAATTGGCCTTCATGCTTTTCTTCCGCAAATTTTGCAGCCCGTTCAATGAGCGCAAGATTTTCTTTTCGATGAATGTAGGTTTTTGCGACCTCCATAACATCGTCAAATGTAATCTGTTTTTGTTCTGCTGGCATTGCTACACCTTTCTTTTTGTAAAAATCGAAGATTCCTCTTCGATTTTAGAGATTATTTATCACTCATTTCCATCAACGCGTAGAC
>JAGAVW010000029.1 GCA_017941735.1 Solobacterium sp.
GTATTATGCATGCCTAAGAAATCCGATACAACCAAACAAGCAAAAGCATTTGAATTATTACAATACTTAACCAGTCCTGAAATTTCTGCTGGCTATGCGATTGTTTCTGGTTATGCTGCTTCGAATAAAGGCGCAGCAGATACCGAAGAATACAAGAAGTATGCAGAAGAAAATCCAGTTGCGATTACACTCGCAAAACAAGCAGCACACTCCTCTGTATTCCCACCTGATCCATCTGGACAAGGTATCTTAAATGCACTTAACGATGCAGCAAGTAGCATTCAACAAGATGGTGGTACACCTGCACAAGAAGTCCTAGACAAAGCACAACAAATTGCGCAAGCAGCAGTTGATGAAGCACTAGGCAAATAATAAATGATTATTGAGAAGTAGCCGTAATTACGGTTACGGCTACTTTTCTTATCTGAGAAGGGAAAAACATATGGCTGAGATAATCTTAAAAAATATCACAAAGGAATATGAAAATGGTTTCCAAGCAGTTAAAAATATTAATTTGGAAATTAAAGATAATGAGTTTGTGATTTTAGTTGGACCTTCGGGATGTGGAAAATCCACAACATTGCGGATGATTGCTGGGCTGGAAGATATTAGTGATGGTGATTTGTTGATTGATGGCGAAAAAGTAAACGATGTTGCCCCACAACATAGAGATATTGCTATGGTATTCCAAAACTATGCATTATATCCGCATATGACGGTTTATCAAAACATTGCGTATAGTTTGAAGTTGAAGAAGGTTCCAAAAAACGAAATAGATGAGCGTGTAAAAAGCGTAGCCAAATCATTAGGATTAGAAGAGTTGTTAGATCGTAGACCAGGTCAACTATCTGGTGGCCAAAAACAAAGAGTCGCAATGGGACGTGCAATTATTCGTCAACCAAAAGCATTCTTAATGGATGAACCACTTTCTAATCTTGATGCGAAGTTACGTGGTCAAATGCGTGTAGAAATCGCTGATCTATACCAAAGGTTAAATACAACATTTATTTATGTAACACACGACCAAACCGAAGCAATGACATTGGGTACAAAAATTGTGGTTATGAAAGATGGAGAAATCCAACAAATTGATAATCCAACAAACTTATTCAATTATCCAGTCAATAAATTCGTTGCTGGGTTTATTGGTACTCCAACGATGAATTTCTTTGATAGCGAATGCTTCGAAGAAAATGGAAAAGTGTATCTAAAAACAGCAAATGGAAAAATTGAATTGACGGAAGAAAAAGCAAATAAGGTAAAAGAAGGAAATTGGATTGGAAAAAAGGTAATCGCTGGAATCCGCCCAGAACATGTCATGTTATCGGATGCAGAACATTGTGCGTTTGAAGGCGAAGTGAATGTCTTCGAATTATTAGGAAGCAATGCGATTGTTTATATTGATACACCAGATGGTCGCATTGTTATGAATACACCACACGTGAAGCGCCATGAACATGGTGAAAAGATATACTTATCTGTACTAGAAGAAAAGCTTCATATTTTTGATCCTGAAACAGAAAGGGTTATCACAAATTAATATGAAACAGAAAGTTAAGAGAAAATATAAGAAGCGGTATGATAAGTTGCCAACGATATTGTTTTTCGTATTGCCTGCACTCATTCCGCTGATTGTATTCTGGATTTATCCCATTTCTCGATCCATTTGGTTGAGTTTTACAAACTGGGATTTCATGACTCCAGATTATAAAATCGTTGGTTTGCGTAACTATATCAATTTATTTAAAGATGTCCGTTTCTATGAAGCATTAATGAATACATTGGTATTTACATTGGGAACTTTGTTTCCAACTATCGTGATTGGATTAATTCTTGCGCTATTACTCGTTAAGAATTTTAGAGGAAGTGGAATCTTAAAATTTATCCTCTTCTCTCCATGGATTACACCAACCGTTGCGATTTCCATTGTTTGGACATGGATTTTTAAGGTAGATGGAGGTATTGCGAATAAGATCTTAGAGATGTTTGGGATGGCACCCTATACATGGATTGATAAATCTTCTTCAGCAATGTTTAGTGTTATCTTAGTAACCATTTGGAAATCCTTAGGTTATGCGATGATATTCTATTTATCCGCTTTAGAGAAAGTACCTGGAGAATTATATGAAGCAGGTGCACTGGATGGTGCTTCTAGTTTACGTCAATTCTTTGACATTACCTTACCGTCGATTTCGCCAACGACGTTCTTTTTAACCATTATTACCATGGTTAATTCCTTACAAGCCTATGACCAAATTCAAGTATTAACCCAAGGTGGTCCAGCCGGTAGTACAAAAACACTTTTATATATGTATTACCAATTGGGTTTCCAAGAGTTCAATATGGGTAAAGCTACTGCAGTTGCGGTCATTATGATTATTATTACAGCTACCTTATCACTGCTTCAATTTAAAGCGAGTGAGAAGTGGGTACATTACTAGGAGGGGTTTATGAATACAAGGTATAGTGATAAACGATCTTTACCAGTTCGAATCCTTTCGGTTATTGGTAAAGTACTCATACTTGGTATTACAAGTATGTTTACCGCCTTTCCATTTGTGTGGATGATTCTTTCGATGTTGAAGACAAAGGAAGAGGTCATGAATCCAAACAGCTTCATACCGGCTGTTCCACAATGGTCCAATATTACAAGAGTCATTTTTGATTCGAATATTCCAAAGTATATGTGGAATTCGACTTGGGTGGCAGTTGTGATTGTGGCAATCCAGATTGTAACAGGGGCAATGTTGGCATATGCACTCGTGTTCTTAAAATTTAGAACCAATAAGATTCTATTTACGATTGTTATGGCGACCTATATGTTACCGGTAGCAGCAACCTATATTCCTAGTTACATCATCTTAGCGGACTGGAATATGTTAGATAGCTTTCGAGGTATTATCATATCAAGTACGGTAAGTATCTTTGGTATTTTCCTGTTGCGTCAAGGATTCATGCAGATTCCAAAAGGATTAGTGGAAGCCGCAAGAATGGATGGCGCATCTCATTGGCGCGCACTTTGGGGAATTGTTTGTCCAATGACAAAATCAAGTTTTATAACCTTTGGTTTAATGAATTTTATTTCTACATATAACAACTACATGTGGCCTTCCTTAATTACGAAAACAAAGGATGTATATTTGGTTTCACAAGGCTTA